>NZ_JBSXNB010000003.1:0-819992 GCF_054073275.1 Pannonibacter sp. Q-1 | reverse complement strand
TTGCCAATCTCGTCAGCGTCCTGCAAAACTGGTGGTTCAAGTAAAACTGAAAACGCTATCTATGTCAGCCCCTTCTATTTTTCGCCCGGAGCCTGCTCGCTCGGCATCCATTTTCTGCTCGAGGAAATTGGTGCCGACTACGAGGGTATCCCGATCCACATCAAGAACGGCGACCAGCTCAAGGAGGACTATGTAAAGGTCAATCCGAAGTCAAAGGTCCCGGCCATCATCCGCGATGATGGCTCGCGTCTGACCGAGTTTGGCGTCATTGCCCACTGGTTGTCACATAGCTGCGGCAAGGACAAACTCGCAGCCGAAACCTTCGAGGACGAGCTCCGGATCATGGAGACACTCGACTATCTGGTGGCGACGGTTCACATGCAGGGCTTTTCACGCTTGCTGCGCCCGCAAAAATTCTCACCAACTGAAGCGGATCTCGATTGGGTTCGTGAGAATGGTAAGGCGATTGTCGTGAAAGCATTCAAGCTATTGTCGGAGCAGCTGAAGGACCGCCCATTTATCATGGGTGAGCGGATGACCATCGCAGATGCCGCGATGTTCTACACATTGTTCTGGGGCGTTACGCGCCTGAACCTCGACTTGCCGGAGAACATTGTCGCGTATTTCAATCGTCTATCGATGCGTCCCGCGGCGAAAAGAGCGATGGAGCTGGAAGGCCTGCTCTGAGCGCTGAAAACACCGAACCAAGATGCTGCAGGCGGCCGAAGGCCCGCAGCATCCCTTCCCGCTTTCAAGGCCCGCCCCTGTTCGCATATCGGACAGGTTGTCCAATGTGATTGCTCCCGACAAATTTGATAGCATACTGTCAAAATCAGAGAGGGCATGCCGGGGCGCCAATTGCACGGCAACGTGCGGACCGAAGCCGCCGCTCAGCTGCGAGAGATCGTGCGTGCTCTCCCCACTCGTCGAAAAGCCAGCGGAGACATTTCATGCAGACCGTGACCGACCGCACGAATGATCTACAGACGCAACGGGACATGTTTCACCGGGAGCTTGATGCCATGAGCATCATTCCATTGTGGCTCAACCTCGGAGCTGCAGCCCAGGCAGAACCCAATGTTGCCGCGGTACCGCATATCTGGAGGTGGAGCGAGATCAAGCCGATGATGCTGCGCGGGGGTGACCTGATCACGCCTCAAGAGGCCGAGCGGCGGGTCCTGATGCTGATCAACCCAGGCTATGACCGGAAAAGTGCCCGCACCGTGGGGATGATTTTCGGCGGTATCCAGTTTCTGCTACCCGGCGAAATCGCTGACAGTCACCAGCATTCCCCCAATGCCCATCGATTTATCATAGAGGGTGAAGGGGCCTATACGGCCGTGGACGGAGAGCGGACGATCATGCGCAAGGGGGACTTCGTCACGACCCCTGCGTGGCAATGGCATGACCATGGCAACGAGTCCGGGCAGCCCATGGCTTGGCTGGACGGACTGGATTTGCCCTTCGTCAATCTGCTGGATGCCAACTTCTTCGAAGATTACGAAGACGGCAACAGGCAGACCCAACCGGTCTACCGCAAGAATGAAGACAGCCTCTACAGATGGGGGCGCGGAATGAAGCCCGCATGGGAGGTTCCGAAGGATCCGCGCCAGTCGCCGGTTCTGAACTACCGCTGGACGGACTGCCGCTCCAACCTCCATGCCCTGCGGGAGGAAGAAGGCAGCCCCTACGACGGCATCATCATGCAATATGTGAATCCGCATAACGGCGGACCAACGTTGCCGACGATCTCTGCCTATCTCCAGCTTCTGCGCAAAGGCGAGCACACCAGGTCCCACCGGCACACGGCCAGCACGATCTATCACGTGGCCGAAGGCGGAGGCGGTTCTCTCATCGGCGATCAGGTGTTCCACTGGCAGGAAGGCGATATCTTCGTGATCCCGTCATGGATGGAACACGAACACTGGAGCACCGAGGGGGAGGCCGTGCTGTTTTCCTACAGCGACCGCCCAATCCTGCAGGCCTTCGGGTTCTATCGTGAAACCCATGGCGAACGGCGGGGATGACGATGGCCGGACAGACAGAACGCACCGAAGAAACCACCGTCGTCATCCTCGGTGGGGGACCCGTTGGCCTTTTTCTCGCAAATGAACTGAGCTACCGCGGCATAGATTACATTCTGATCGAGCAGGGCGAGGGAAAGGTCTATTTTCCGGCGGGAGAAAACTTCTTCTCCCGGACCATGGAGCATATGCGCCGATGGGGCATCGCCAGCAGCTTCCGCAATGGCACGGGATTCCCACCCGGCATGGCACGGAACGTCGGCTTCTGCACCCGGATCGGCGGCAAGCCACTTGCGTTCTTTCCCGGAACGTCAAATGCAGGGGCGCCGGCGGCTGATCCCTATTCGCCCGAAGGCGGGTTCTTCTATCCGAAAAAGGAGTTTGACCCGGCTCTGCGCCGCGCAGCCGAGGCCCGGGGCGGCGACCTGCGCTATCAGACGCGGCTCCTGTTCTTCAAGCAGGAGCGGGACGCCGGCCATGTCGATTGCACTGTCGAAGGGCCGGACAAAGAGACCTATGTCATTCGCGGCAAGTGGCTGGCGGCCTGCGATGGTGGCCGCAGCGGCGTGCGCAAGGCGCTCGGTATCCGCTTCGCCGGCACCTTCGGCGAAGGGTACAACTTCGCCACCTATTTCCGCTGTCATGGCCTGAGCGAGCGGCTGAATGCCATGTTCGGCAATCGCATGGCGCAGGTTCATACCCTCTCTGACGACCGGCGCGCCTATCTGACATCCGTGGACGGGGATGCCGAATGGCGTTTGTCGATCTATACGGAGGCGGCCGAAACGCTCGATCCCGCGGAGATCGTGCGCCCGGTCATCGGGCCGGAGCTCGACTTTGAAGTGATCCAGGCCCAGCCCTGGTCTGGCCATCGGGTGGTGGCCGAAAGATATCGGGACGGGCGGGTCTTCCTGTTGGGCGATGCGGCGCACTTGCGCTGGCCCAAGGGCGGCTTCGGGGCCAATACCGGTTTCGGCGATGCGGTGGATTTCGGCTGGAAGGTGGCTGCCGTCTCAGAGGGATGGGCGCCGGAGGCTCTTCTGGACACCTACGAGACCGAGCGGCGGCCGGTTGCCATCCGCAACACAAACGAAGCGGCGAACAACCGGGTTCTCGACCATATGATCCAGCCCAGCCCGGTTCTGGACGAAGAGAGCCCGGCCGGAGAGGCGGCGCGCAAGGCAATGCATGAAAAACTCTTCGCGCTGCGCCTGCGCGAATTCAACACGCCGGGGATCCAGCTGGGCCACCGTTACCGGAATTCTCCGGTCATCGTGCCGGATGGCAGTCTGGAAGGGCCGGACGACCACATGGTTTACATACCCACCACCTATCCCGGAGCGCGTGCACCGCATTTCGAATTCGAGGACGGAAGCTCCATTCTGGATCACTACGGCCAAGGCTATACGCTCGTCGTCACGGGGAATGTCTCCGGAGCCGACGATTTCGTCAGGGCTGGAAAGGCACTCGGAATTCCGGTGCGTGCCGTCCATTACACTGATGCGGCCCTGCGCAAGCTGTACGAATGCGCACTTGTTCTGGTTCGTCCGGATGGTCACGTTTGCTGGCGCGGTGACACGCCTCCCGAAAGCGCCGGGAGCGTATGGCTGGCCGTTTCAGGGCGCCTGCTTCAGCCTGATGCGTTTCATCAGACAGGCTGCGATGAGTTATCCTAACTGATCTGGCTGGACGCGTTCCGTTCCAGGATCCCCAGAAGCTTCAGAAACTCTTCGCGCTGGGCCGGTTCCAGCGGAGCGAGGATGATCTCGTTCACATCGGGAACACGCGGCTCGACCTTGGCCAGAAGATCGGATCCTTTCGCTGTTATCCGAAGCTGCTTGGTGCGCCTGTCGATGCTGCCTTCGGTTCGAAGAATAAGGCCCTTGTGCTCAAGCCGGCCGATGACATGGCCGATCGTCGTCCTGTCGAAGCGGATCGCCTCCGCCAGCCGTGTCGCATCTATGCCGGGCGTATCGCGGATATGAAGCAGAGCCGCAAACTGGACGGCGGTCAGATCCACGTCGGCATTGATCTGACCAAATGCCGAGGTTGCAAGCTGATGCGTGCGCCGGAGAAGATAGCCAGGCTGGCCATATATTTCATTCGCCTTCAAGATCAGAGCCTTGCGTTTTGGAAACGATACCGCGCCGCAATAATGGCATTTGACAGCACGCTGCTCAATGCCTGTTGCCGTGTGATCAAAGCTTCGGCCCGGACAGCGCCAAAAAAAACGGGCGGCGATCAATGTCCGCCGCCCGATTGTCAGATGACCGTTCGCCGGCCGTTGCCTGGCTGACCGCCCCGGCGCCGGTTCCAGCTAGTGAGCCGCCTCTTGCACTGCCTTTGAAAAGGAGTCGTAGAGCTCCTGTCCGTTCGGCGTCTGTGCAATCCAGCTGTCGATGACGGATTGGAGCTTGCCGTTCCACTTCGCCTGATCCTCCTCGGACAGCGCCGTAAAGGTTCGCTTCTCGTCCTTCATCGCCGCAGACCGGAATTTCTCGATGGCCGCATCGAACTGCTCGCCCCAAAGACGGGCGAATGGCTCGCCGGAGTTCTTGTCGATCGCGTCCCGCGCCTCCTTGGGCAGGCTGTCGTATCTCTGCTTGTTGATGGCGACCATGATCGGGGACGTGCCCAGGTTGACGTCGAGATGGTAGTGGGCTGTCTCGGCGACGCCGAAGATCGTCAGGGCGACCCATTCGTTGACCGTGCCGTCCAGAAGTCCCCGCGACATGCTTTCAGCAATCTGTGGCGAGGTAATGCCGCCGACAGGTATCGCGCCGATTGCGGCAATTGAGGCCAGAAGGGTCGGTCCGGCGCCGCGCAGCTTCAATCCGGCAACGTCACTCAGGGTCTCGACCTTCTTGGTCGTGGTCAGCAAAGTCGGCGCTGTCGAGAACATTGCAAGGACCTTCACCCCTTCCATGCCCCGTCCCGGCCAAAGGCCAGTTTCGGCCATCTTGGTCGCGGCCACCGATCCGGCCGTTGCACTCGGTGTGGAGTTCGGCAGTTCGAGAATGGTGGCCTCGTTCATCGCGCCGGGCGTATAGCCGAGCACGACATATGCAACATCTGTGATCCCTTCGCGCACCATGTCGAGATGTGTCGCAGGATCCCGGCCGAGCGTTCCTGCCGGAAACATCTGAATGTCCAGTGTGCCTTGAGAATCTGCAACGACACGCTCAGCCCAGACGGACAGAATATCAGCGTAGATGAATGACTTCGCAGGAACACTTGTGGTGAAGCGCAGTGTTTCCTTGGCTAAGGTGCTCTGCCCTGACGTCAACGAAAACAACGCAGCCGCGGCACATCCCAGCAGTCCATTTGTGAACGCCCGCCGCCCGAACCTTGTACCCTTGTGCATAGTTTTCTCCCTCCCTCACATGCCCATGAAGTCTGGGCGTGCTTGGAAAAACTCACGCGCTGGCCATCACGCACTGGCAGTGGCTGCTCGCCACGCAATATTTCCAAGTCATCGAGCAAGGGTAGACGCTCCCGGCCTCCCTACAAGCACAAATGAAAGAGTGTTCGCTCCTCGGTCACATTCGGGTGTTGTTGTTTTTGCAGCATATTTCTCCAGCTGCAGGGGGGAGCTGAACAGCCCTCACCGACGCACACGACCCAATATTCAGGAGGCCGGATCACTCTGTCCGCTGTGCGGGCCTGAGGGCAGGGCTGTGCTGTCTCCTTCCCGTGCCATCTTTCACCCGCGCAGCTAACGCCTGCTTGAGGCCGTCAATCCAGATCCTTCAGAGCATCAAGCGGCCCGGTCAAAGCTGTTCGCGGCGGCACGAGCATCGGCTGAACGAGATGCGTCACCACCGGAGGGCGGGTGGTTTCGAGTATCCTGAACCCTTGGGCGATCATCGCTTCGCTATCCTGGCGGATCATGTAGACGGGGAAGGGCAGAAACGACCCGAAGGGGTCATAGTCATAGCAGCCGACAATGATGTCCGCGAAAGTCTCGTGCGGATGCTGCCCCAGGAAGCGCATGAGCCCCTCGAGATTGATGGAGGAGTTGACGAAGAAGCAGCGCGGCAGTTTTCCGTGGGCTTCATAGAAGGTCTCGAAGGCCCGTGCCGTCATGGCGGGTGAATAGCCGGTTGGATGAATGCAGGCTTTGGGGTCGCCTCCCAGCATGGCCTGCTTCACGTCGCTGAAACCGCGGATACGCTCGCGGCTGGCATGGTCATCGCGGCCGCCGAAGAGATAGACCTCATGCGGCAGGACCGGGCCATCCTGCTGGGCCTGTTCTATGATGGCGCGGGTCAGCATGCGCGCGCCTTCGAAATTGTCGGAAATCACCGACGGCGCAAGGGTTCCCGGCAGGTCGATGTTGACGTGCCGGAGACCCGCCTTGAGGCACACTTCGTGCACCCGGTCCGGATCGGTCGCGCCGGCGATGAACAGCTCGTCAATCGAATAGGAGATTAATGTCTCGACGATCTGACGTTCCTCCTCAGGATCGCGGCAGGCGCTGACGACGATCGGGCATTGCCCGCGGCTTTTGGCCTCGGCCTCGAAGGTTTGCGCCATGGACGAGAAATACCGGTTGTCATGGATCGGAAGAAGCAGCCCCACCAGGCCCGAGCGGGAGGAGCGCAGACCCCGCGCCTGCATGTTGGCGGTGTACTGATGTTCCTCTGCAAGCCTTTGTATCAATAGCGCGGTCGCTTCCTTGATACGCCGCTTGCGCCAGCTGCCGTTCAGAACCGCACTCACCGTCGATGCCGAACATCCCGACAGCACGGAAAGATCGTAGATGGTCGCCTTCTTTTTTCCGAACTCGGTCATGTAGGTCTCCTTGACCTGTCTCCATAAGGAAATTGTCCTCTTGACGAAAGTGTATCTCTGACGGATATTGTTTGCACCATCGATTGTGCAAAAACGAAAGATCGATTGTGCAGGATGGTTCGCCGGAGGAGGCGATGGGAGGCAGGGATTTCCCTGACCATGAGGAAACCATGGGTGGCCTGAAGCGGGAGCGCGGGCCGGGGCCGTTCACAGCAACGGTCTGTGAGGAGGATTAGACATGAAAGGCCTTATCGTGGCGGCTCTTGCCGCATCGCTTTCGCTTGCGGGCGCCGTTGCTGCTTATGCGGCTGATGCGCCAAAAGTCGGTGTCGTCGTCAAGATCGGCGGCATCCCGTGGTTCAATGCCATGGATGCCGGCATCAAGGAGCAGGGGCAGAAGCTCGGTCTGGATGCTTTCATGGTTGGTCCGACCAGTGCCGATCCCGCGCTGCAGGTGCGCGCGATCGAGGATCTCATTGCCCAGGGCGTGAAAGTCATTGGCGTCGTTCCGAACGATGCGACGGTTCTCGAGCCGGTTCTGATGAAGGCTCAGGCTGCGGGTATCAAGGTCATCACGCATGAATCGCCCTCGCAGAAGGGCGCGGACTGGAATTTCGAGCTGGCTTCGTCCACCGGCTTCGGCGAGGCGCATGCCAAGCTTCTGGCCGAAAAGATGGGCGGTGAGGGCGAATATGCCGTCTATGTCGGCTCGCTCACCGTGCCGCTTCACAATGCCTGGGCCGATGCGGCAATCGAGTATCTGAAGACGAACCATCCCGGCATGAAGCTCGTCGGCGAGCGTTATGGCGTTGCTGAGGATGTGGACAGGAGCCGCTCGACCGCGCTCGACCTGATTGCCGCCAATCCTGGCCTGAAGGGCTTCCTCGCCTTTGGCAGCCAGGGGCCGATCGGAGCTGGCCGTGCCGTCGAGGAGCGCCGCAAGACCGGGCAGATCTTTGTGGTTGGCCCCTTCTCGCCCGGCCAGGGACAGAAGCTGATCACGTCAGGCGCCATCACGGGCGGTTTCATGTGGAATCCGAAGCAGGCCGGCGAGGTGTTCGTCACCATGGCCGACCGGCTGATCAAGGGCGAAAGCATCAAGGAAGGTGACGATATTCCGGGGCTGGGTGTGATCACGCCAACCGGCAATGACATCATCGTCGATCAGCTGCTTGCGATCAACAAGGATACGGTCGCCGAACTCGCGGCCATGGGGCTCTGAAACCAGCGCAAACCTTCAGGGTTTCCGGGCGCGCAGTCCCTGCAGTTCCGGATCGCTGCTGACAAACCGGTGTCCGGCCACCTCAAAGCTGGACACCGGACCCGACCCGACTTGCAAGCAGGCAGGCTTTGTAATGAACACCGCAACGGATCAGGGCGCGGGGGCCCGGCCGCTCCTTTCGCTGCGCGGCATCAACATGACATTTGGCGGCGTGCAAGCGCTCAAGGATGCCGCCTTCGAGGTGATGCCCGGTGAAGTCCACTGTCTTGCCGGAGAGAACGGGTCCGGCAAGAGCACGCTCATCAAGGTGATTACCGGCGTCTACCGCCCGGCGCCGGGAGCCGAGATCATCTTCGACGGTGAAGCTGTTCCGCAGATGAGCCCCGGCAAGGCGCAGGCGCTCGGCATTCAGGTGATCTGGCAGGATCTGGCCCTGTTTCCGGAGATGACGGTGGCCGAGAACATTGCCTTTCAAACGCTGGCGGGTGCCCGGCCGCGACTGGTCAATTATGCGCGGATCCGCCGGACCGCCGAACAGGCGCTGGCCAGGCTCGGTGTCACTCTGGATGTTGACCGGCCGCTCAAGGACTTTGCCATCGCCCAGCGTCAGATCGTTGCCATCGCCCGGGCGTTGGTCGGCGAGGCTCGCATCGTCTTCATGGATGAGCCGACGGCATCACTTACCCAGTCTGAAACCGACCATCTGATCGGCATTGTGCGCCATCTCTCCTCGTGCGGCGTGGCTGTGGTCTTTGTCAGCCACCGGCTCGCCGAGGTGCTGGAAATCTCGTCGCGCATAACCGTGCTGCGCGATGGACGGCTTGTGGGTGTCTATCCGGTGGAGGGAATGACCCAGTCGAAGGTGACGGAATTGATGACCGGCCGCACCTTCGATCAGACCGTGCGGGCCCGGGACAAGAGCGCGGAGCCCGTCGTGCTGTCCGTCGAAGGACTTGCCCGCTCCGGCGAATTCTCCGGCGTCAGTTTCGAGCTGCACCGCGGCGAGACGCTCGGGATTACCGGCCTTCTCGGTTCGGGCCGGACGGAACTGGCCCTCACTCTTTTCGGCATGCGCCGCCCCAGCACCGGGCAGATCCGGCTGGATGGCCAGCCTTGCGCCTTTGCTTCCAACCGGGAGGCGATCGCAGCCGGTATTGCCTATCTGTCCGAGGACCGCCTGTCGCTCGGCCTCAATCAGCCGCAATCCATCGCCGACAATCTGGTCATGGCCTCGCTGGACCGCATCATGCGGGGCGGTCTGATCTCACCTGGCCGTAAAAGAGCGCTGGTTGCCCGGTGGATTGCCGATCTTGGCGTGAAGATCGGCCTGCCGGAAGACGCCATCTCGACCCTTTCGGGCGGTAATCAGCAGCGTGTGGCGATCGCCAAGTGGCTGGCAACCGATCCGCGCGTCCTGATCCTTGATGCGCCCACTGTCGGTGTGGATGTCGGCGCGCGTGCCGGCATCTTCGAGATTGTGGCACGCCTGGCGGAAACAGGCCTCGCGATCATCCTGATCTCGGATGAGGTTCCGGAGGTCTATTTCAATGCAGACCGCGTCCTGCACATGGAAAAGGGACGGATCCGTGCCTGTTACGATCCGCGCTCAATGACCCTCACCGGCATGGAGGCAGCCGTCTATGCGTAAGCTGATGACTTCTCATCCAACCGAGTTTGTCCTGCTTCTGGTGATCGCGGCGATGAGCCTGGCTCTGTCGCTGCTCACGGACCGCTTCTTCACGCTCGGCAATGCCTTCGACCTTCTCAACATCAGTGCGGTCAACATCATCTTTGCGGTGGGGCTGCTCGTGGTGCTGATCGCGGGCGGGATTGACATCTCCTTCGCCGTGGCGGCCTCGGTCGTGCAATATGCTACGGCACTTGCCCTGGCCCAGGCCGGTGGCGGCGGCTGGGTGCCGGGACTGCTGATCGCCGCAGTGTTTGGCATCGGCCTCGGCTTGATCAACGCCTTCCTGATCTACCGGTTCAACATCATCTCCATCGTTGCGACGATCTCGACATTCAATGTCTATTTCGGTCTGCTGATGTTCTTTACCAAAGGCGTGTCGATCTACAATCTGCCGGATTGGCTGACAACGCGTGTCATCTTGTATGAGCGCGAGATGGCAGATGGCAGCTGGGCCGAGATCACGCTGCCGGTTGCTGTCATGCTGGTCTGTGTGCTGGTCACGTGGCTGTTGATCACGCGCACCACCATCGGGCGTCAGCTTTACGCCTTCGGCGACAATCCTGAAGGCGCGCGCCGTTTCGGGATCAATATTGGCGCCATGCAATATATCGCCTTTGGCTGGCTCGGGCTCATGGCCGGGATCGCCGGGCTGATGCAGGCCCACTATGCCCAGGAAGTGGTGCCCAATGCGCTCTATGGCCGGGAACTGGACGTTCTCGCCGCCGTGGTCCTGGGCGGGGCGCGTCTCGGCGGAGGCAAGGGAACGGTCCTTGGCTGCGTGCTTGGTGTGCTCCTGGTGTCCATCACGCAGAACGGCCTCAACCTGATGGGGGTCTCCCCCTTCGCCTTCAAGATGATTGTCGGAGCGATCATCCTCGTTGCCATCACACTGTCGAGCAGCCGCATCGAGGCCCTTTTCGGCTCTGCCGCGCCGCGCCAAAGAAGTCTGTCCGGCCAGGATGCAAGGGAGGGGCGGCATGACTAAGCTCGCCGCACGTTTCAACTCTGTTTTCGGCGCGGACATGGCCGGCCCCCTCTCGGCACTGATCATGGTGCTGGTGATCTTCGGGCTTGCCACGCCGCAGTTCTTCACCGCGGCAACCTTCGGGTCTGTCGCCTTTCAGCTGCCTGAACTCGGCATTCTGACGCTTGCCATGCTGCTGCCGATCCTCACCGGCGGGCTCAATCTGGCCATCACCTTCACGGCCAATATTGCCGGGCTCACACTGGCCTGGGTGCTGCAGGCGCATGGTGGTGCCGATGCCGGACCCATGGCCTTTCTGCTGGGCTCCGCGCTTGCTGTGGGTGCGGGAGCGGCGAGCGGGCTGGTGATGGGGCTCGTCATCGCCTTCACGCGGGCGCATCCCATCCTGGTCTCGCTGTCGATGATGATCTTCCTGCGTGGCCTTGGCGAGTTCCTGACGCGCGGCGGAGATATTTCGGGCTTTCCCGCCTTCGTCGCTCCGATCGGCCACGGCAGCATTCTTGGCGTCCCGGTCCCGCTGCTGATCCTGGTTGCCTGCGTCGCCGTCATGCATGTCTTCCTGTCACGGATGCGGCTCGGCTTTGCGGTCTACATGATCGGCTCGAACATCGAATCCGCCCGCTATTCCGGCATCAACACGCGCAAGGTGCTGGTGATGGTCTACGTCCTCTCCGGTGTGATTGCCGCGATTGCCGGCATCATCATGCTGGCGCGCTTCAACTCGGTGCGTGTGGGGCACGGTGAATCCTACCTGCTCATCACCGTGCTGGCGTGTTTCCTTGGCGGCATCAATCCGTTTGGCGGCTTTGGGCGGGTGGTTCCGGTCTTCGTCGCCCTGATCGTCCTGCAATTGCTGTCATCCGGGCTGAATCTTCTGGGTGCCAACCAGCACCTGGCAACCGCCTTCTGGGGCCTGCTGCTCATCGCCGTGATGATACTGCGCTGGGTGTCGGTCAAGTTCATCAAGACAAGCAGATAGGGAGTACGATTATGGAAGGCTTCGGCGTTCACACAAGCATGTGGACCATGAACTGGGATCGTGCAGGCGCGGAGAAGGCGATTGCGGGCGCTGTCCGCTACAAGATGGACTTCATCGAGATCGCACTCCTCAATGCCCCTGCGGTTGATGCCAGGCATACCCGTGACCTGCTGGAAAAGAACAAGCTAAGGGCGGTCTGCTCCCTTGGGTTGCCGGAAGCTGCCTGGGCCTCGGTGCGCCCTGATGCGGCAATCGAGCATCTCAAGGCCGCGATCGAGAAGACAGCAGAGATGAGCGGGGAGGCGCTTTCCGGTGTCATCTACGGCGGGATTGGCGAGCGCACCGGCGTGCCGCCGACGCAGGCAGAGTATGACAACATCACCCGGGTTCTCGACACCGCTGCCAAACACGCCAAACGCTTCGGCATCCAGCTCGGCGTCGAAGCCGTCAACCGTTACGAAAACCATCTGGTGAACTCGGCGCAGCAGGCGGTGGATGTGGTCGAGCGGGTCGGGGCGGACAATGTCTTCGTCCATCTCGATACCTATCACATGAACATTGAGGAAAAGGGTGCCGCGAACGGCATTCTCATTGCCCGCAACCATTTGAAATACATTCATCTTTCGGAGAGCGACCGCGGAACCCCCGGCTATGGCAACGTGCCGTGGGACGAGATCTATGCGACCCTTGCCGCGATCGGCTTCAAGGGCGGACTCGCGATGGAAAGCTTCATCAACATGCCGCCTGAGGTGGCCTATGGACTTGCCGTCTGGCGTCCGGTGGCGCGGGACATGGAGGAAGTGATGGGCAATGGCCTTCCCTTCCTGCGCAACAAGGCCGAGCAATACGGTCTGATCTGACCGGCTTCCGGTGCCCGGCCCTTGGCCGGGCCCATGCGCGCCGGGGAGCGTGGCTGATGACAACGCTGGATGAAAATGCAGAGAGGCTGGGCCGGGAGGCTCTGGCGCGCCGTGAAGCCAAGGGCGGAGCCCGCGTGCTGCTGGCCATTGCCGGTGCACCGGGATCGGGCAAGTCCACCGCCGCTGAGGCGGTTGCGGCCTGGATCAACCGGAGACAGCCGGGTCTTGCAGCGGTGCTGCCGATGGATGGTTATCACTATGATGATCAGGTGCTGGAGGCCATGGGCCGCCGCGCGCACAAGGGGGCGCCTGATACGTTCGATGTTCACGGGCTCCGGCACATGCTGCTGCGGCTCAAGGAGAATGCCGAAGACACGGTTGCGGTGCCGGTATTCGATCGCGGGATCGAGATCGCGCGGGCCGGGGCGCGGCTGATACCACGTCAGACCGGCATCATCATCTGCGAGGGCAACTATCTGCTGCTGCGCCAGCCGCCCTGGGACGGACTGAAGCCGCTCTTCGACTTTTCCGTCTTTGCCGATGTGCCGCCAGAGGAGCTGAGGCGCCGGCTGACGGAACGGTGGCGGAGCTACGGCCTGCCGGAGGGTCAGATCCGGTTCAAGGTTGAGCAGAACGACGTGCCGAACGGAATTGCGGTCATTGAGGGCAGTGCCGAGCCGGATATCCGCCTCATGAACTGATGCAGGAGACTGGCCGCGGTGCCGTCCAGGAGGAATGTCAATGGCTGAACCGGAGCCCCTTGCCAGCATCTGCGTCCTCGATATTGGCAAGACCAACGTGAAGCTGAATGCCATGACTGCCACAGGCGGTGTGGTGGAGACCGTGGCCATTGCAAATCCGGTTCGTCCGGGCCCGCCATGGCAGCATCATGACCTGGCCGGGCTCGGAGACTGGATCTTTGAAGAACTGGCGGCGCTCACCCGGCGTCATCCGCTCCAGACATTCGTCTGCACCGCGCATGGCTCCGGCGGAGTTCTGACCGGTCCGGATCCTGATACAGGGGATGGCGCTGCCCTGCCGATGATCGACTACGAACAGCCGCTGCCCTCCGCGGTCCGCGAGGCCTATGTGCCTTTGGCCGGCTCCTTTCGTCATCGCGGCAGCGCCATCATGCACGGTGCCACGCACCAGGCCCGGCAGCTTCTGTGGATGGAAACCGCCGAGCCGGAGCGGTTTGCGGCAGGCCGCTGGTTTCTGTCCCTGCCGCAATATTGGGCGTGGCGGATGACCGGGGTTGCGGTTTCGGAGAAGACCTGTCTCGGCGCGCAGTCCCATCTCTGGAACACGCCGGACAATTGCCACACACCGATTGTCGCCATGCGCGGCTGGGAGCGGCTGCTGCCGCCCTTTGCTCCGGCCTGGGCCAGTCTTGGGACGGTACGCCCCGGTCTTGCACGCCGTTTCGGTTTGCCGGAGGGACTGGACGTGCTGGCCGGCATTCATGACAGCAGCGCCAATTTCTACCGCTATCAGGCCGCCGGGCTTTCCGGGGCTGCCATTCTCTCGACCGGCACCTGGATCGCAGGCATGAGCCGCATGACGCCGCTTGACGGGCTCGATGAGATGGCCGGCATGACGATCAACAGCGACGTTCACGGCCGCCCTGTCGCAGGCGCCCTTGCCATGGGTGGCCGTGAGTTTGCGCTTCTTGCGGGCGAGGGTGGGGGAACCGCCGTTGATCCGGATGTGGCGATGGCGCTGATCGCACGCGGCACCATGGCGCTGCCGAGTTTCGGCGACGGTGACGGGTTCTTCCCCGGCAGTGCGGGACGAGGACATATTGCAGGTCCTCCCCCGCAGAATGCGGCCGAGCGGCGCGCCCTTGCCCTGATCTTCGTTGCGCAGCTGTCAGCCGAATGCCTCGATGCGTTGAAGGCCCAGGGGACGGCGGTGCTCGACGGAAGCTACCTCGGGGATCCGCTGTTTGCCGGACTGGTTGCCGCATTCCGGGGCTGCGGCGAAACCCTCTTCAACCTCGATGCCTATGGCGTGGCAACAGGTGCGGCGCTGCTGGCGTCTCACGGCACGGCGCGGGCTCTGGACAGTCTGCATCTGCGGACCGCTGCCGCCGTTACGGCACCAGCTGGCCTCATGAGGTTTTACCATCAACGCTGGCGTGAACAGGCCCGCCAGGCCGGCAACTCTTCCAGAAAGGACATGTCATGAGCGAAACTGATATCCACGATCTGCGCCGTAATATGGTCGGCATCTGCCGCAGGATGAATTCCAGCGGCATAAACCAGGGCACGGCAGGCAACCTGTCGGTCCGGACCGGCGGCGGCTTCCTGATCACGCCATCGTCCCTGCCATATGATCTGATGACACCGGATGATCTGGTGGAGATGGACTTTGACGGCACTTATGCTGGCCGGAGGCCGTCCTCCGAATGGCGCTTCCACCGGGATATCCTGAAGAACCGGCCTGACATCAATGTCGTGCTGCATTGCCATTCGATGTATGCCACGACGCTTGCCTGCCACCACAAGACCATTCCGGCCTTTCACTACATGGTTGGTGTTGCCGGGGGCACGACGATCCGCTGTGCGGAATATGCAACTTTCGGCACACAGGAGCTTTCCGATCACGCCCTGAAAGCACTTGATGGCCGGCTTGCCTGCTTGCTCGGCCAGCATGGCCAGATCTCGCTGGGTCAGGATCTGGAGCAGGCGTTGTGGCTCGCGATCGAGGTGGAAACCTTGTCGCGCATGTATGTGCAGGTGCTGACGCTCGGGACGCCGCCGGTTCTGTCCGACGATGAAATGGAGCGCGTGATCGGCCAGATGAAGCGGATGAGCTATGGTCTTGGCCCTGAGGCGGAGGGCTCGAATGATGTTGCGCGGCCCCGTACCCAGAGCTGAACACCCGCCGCGGAGAAGAGAACCATGACACCAGCACATACCCCGTCCGAGGGGCGCCCGCGTTACGTCATCGGTATTGATGTGGGGACGGCAAGCGCCCGTGCAGGTGTTTTTGACCTGAGTGGTCGTATGGTGTCGGCCGCCAAACGCGACATTTCGCTGTTCCGGGAAGCCGGCTCGATCGCCGAACAGTCGAGCACGGAGATCTGGGATGCGGTTTGCGCCGTCATCCGTGAAACCGTTTCCACGGCTCGCATAGATCCGGCGCATGTCGCCGGGCTCGGGTTTGATGCCACTTGCTCGCTGGTTGTTCTGGGCGAGGGCGGCAGGCCGCTTGCCGCCGGTCCTTCCGGAGATGGGGAACGGGACATCATTGTCTGGATGGACCACCGCGCCATAGCCCAGGCCGAGCGCATCAACGCAACCGGACATGACGTTCTTCGCTACACCGGCGGCCGCATTTCACCGGAAATGCAAACGCCGAAGATCCTGTGGCTGAAGGAAAATCGCCCTGAGACCTTCGCAGCCGCCTGGCAGTTCTTCGACCTTGCGGACTTTCTGACGTGGAAGGCGGCAGGCAGCCTGGCCCGTTCGACCTGCACGGTCACCTGCAAGTGGACCTATCTTGCCCATGAACGCCGCTGGGATGGTGATTACTTCCGGAAGATCGGGCTGGGTGAACTGGCCGACGAGGGCTTTGCCCGCATCGGTACGGATATCGTGGACCCGGGCAGCAGGCTGGGCGCCGGTCTGACCGTGGACGCTGCTGCCGCAATGGGGCTGAGGCCTGGCACCGCGGTTGCCGCCGGAATGATCGACGCCCATGCGGGCGGGATTGGCACGGTCGGGGCCGGCGGCAACCCGGCTGACACTCTGGCCTATGTCTTCGGAACGTCCTCCTGCACCATGACGTCGACTGCCGGGCCGGTCTTCGTGCCCGGTATCTGGGGGCCGTATTACTCCGCCATGGTGCCCGGCATGTGGCTGAACGAGGGCGGGCAGAGCGCCGCGGGAGCCGCGATCGACCAGTTGCTCTCCTTCCACCCGGCTGCCGGTGAGGCGGCGCTGAAGGCGCGCGAACTGGGTAAACCCCTCCCGGCCTTCATGGCTGCTGCGGCTGCTGAGAGGGTATCCGATGCATCCGCAGCCGTGACCCTTGCCACCGGTCTGCATGTCGTTCCGGAGTTCCTGGGAAACCGCGCACCCTTCGCAGATCCGCATGCCCGCGCCATCATTGCCGGGCTTGGCATGGAACGGGACTTCGAAAGCCTGATTGCGCTCTATATCGCCGGTCTCTGCGGGATCGGCTATGGGCTGCGCCAGATCATCGAAACGCAGGCGAGGGCAGGTGCACCGGTGCAGCGTGCCGTCATCAGCGGCGGGGCGGGTACAAGTCCGCTGGTCCGGCAGATCCTGGCCGATACGTGCCGCAAGCCGGTTCTGAGCCCTGCCGCTGCCGAGCCGGTCCTCCTCGGCGCCGCCATGCTGGGGAGCGTTGCTTCCGGGGCATTTCCCGACATTCGCCATGCGATGGGGGCAATGTCAGCCATTGATGCCGTCTACGAGCCGGTTATCTGCGATTGGGCCGAGATCCACGAACACCGCTATCAAGCTTTCCTCAGTCTGCAGGCGGCCACGCGAACCATAAGGCACTTCTGAATGGTTCAGTGCTCTTCGGCCCGGGCCTGATGGTTCCCCATGTTTCAGGGCGCAACTGTTTGAAGCTCTGCGTCTCGGCCGAGGTTTGGATCCTTTGCGGCGGCAAGGATTTGCATGGCGGGGCGATGAACAGATTTTCACTGGACCGATAGGCGCAGGTCCAGCCCCGAATGCTGGGTGCAGGCGCTGTACTGGGCCCTGCGGGGAAATGCAGGCGGTGAAATGCCGATGGGAAAATGCCGGCCTGGCGTGATCCTTCAAGACAAATCTGCCGCTCATGTTCAGATGTCCCTCTGGCACCACATGCCTTGGAGGAACTGAATGATCCTGAGATATACGATCCTTTATGTCGAAGATGTCGCGGCAACGCTTGATTTCTACGAGCGCGCGTTCGGTCTGAAGCGGAGCTTCCTGCACGCATCGGGGGATTATGGGGAACTGGCGACAGGGGACACGAAACTCGCGTTTTCGTCGGTTGAACTGATGAAACAGCTCGGCAAGAAGCCTGGAAAGCCAGTGCTGCAAGCGCCGGTGTTCGAAATCGCCTTTGAGACAGATGATGTCCAGGCGGCATTCGACCGTGCGGTTGCAGCAGGGGCAAAGCCGGTGCAGCAGGTTCGCGACGAGCCGTGGGGGCAGACTACCACCTATGCCGGCGACTTGAACGATTATCTTGTCGAGATCTGTTCGCCGGTCCAGTTGCCGAGTGCGGGCTGAGACAGCAGGCCGATGACCGCCGTGTTGCGGCGCAGATGACCCGGGCTCAGCCCGAACCACCTGACGAGCTCCCGGGTCATGTGGGCCTGATCGCTGAAGCCGCATCTATCAGCGATGTCCGCAAGCGGCGCAGTGGTGGCGAGCAGGATGGCCGCATGACGCGCCCGGGCGAGCAGACGCCAGAAGTCCGGCGGCGGCAGGCGCCTGTTCAGAAAGAGCCTCTGCATGGTCCGGATGGAAACGCCCAGATCCCGCGCGGCGGACCCGGCGGTGGCGCAAGGGGCGGCGAGTGCCGCAATGGCGTCATCCAGACCGGTGTGCCCGCCGCATTCCTCTTCCACGATGGCTTGTGCGCGGCTGGTATCGGCGGCAACCGCCTCAAGGGCCTTGGGCGACAGGGCAGCACCCGGGCGCAGGCGGTAGCCCGTGATCCGGACGCCGGGACGCAGAGCGGCAATGCGGGGCCGGAAATCCAGTCCGGTCAAGACGATGTCTGCAGGCCCGTCCGTATTCCGGATGATCAGCAGGTCCCGGCATCCATCCGGAAATATGGGCGCTTTCTCCGGCGCTTCCGCATGATGCTGCCACTCGATGAACCGGGTTTCATTCTGCATCCCCAACCAATAGCAACTGTCTGCCCGGCCTGTCAGCAGGGAATGCTGCAAAGGGCTGATCCCTTCAGGCGGGATCCGCCCCGTTCCCGGCGGCTGCCTTCAGCTTGTGGCCGACCGTGACGATGGCATCCAGCGCGGGGACCAGTTCCTCGCCAAGGGGCGTCAGCGCATATTCGACGGAAGGCGGCGAGGTGGGCTGGATGGTGCGGGTGAGCACGCCCTTGCTTTCCAGCTCACGCAGGCGCTGCGACAGAACCTTGGCGGAAACCGGCGGGATATCCAGCCGCAATTCGCTGAACCGCCGCGGCCCGGCACGCAGATGCCAGATCACATTCGGCGCCCATGCCCCGGCGATGATGGCCATGCACTCGGTCAGGGCGCAGGGTGTGGGCGGCCGTGCGCTGTGGTTCTTGCGGCGTTTCAGGCTCATGTCTGGAACCGCCTCCTGTCATGACTGTTCATGGGGTTACTGCGGAGAAACCTGATAATCAGGTAACTGATGGAAACCAGGTTGGCAAGGGAAACCAGAATGCCTACCCTCCAGCCATCAACAGCAAGGACCCTTCTCATGAAGCTCTATTACAAGCCCGGCGCCTGTTCCATGTCATCACGGATCGTGCTGCATGAACTCGGACTGCCCTTCACGGCCGAAAAGGTCGATACCGAAGCCGGCCTGACCGGCTCTGGAGCTGACTACCGCCAGATCAATCCGAAGGGCTATGTGCCCGCGCTGGAGATCGAGGGCGGTGTGGTGCTGACGGAAAACCCTGCGATCCTGCAGTTTCTGGCCGACAGCCATCCTGAGGCCGGCCTTGCGCCTGCGCCGGGCACCGTGGAGCGCGCGCGCCTGCAGGAATGGCTGAATTTCACCGCCTCGGAACTGCACAAGGCATTCAGTCCCTATTTCCGTGGCAAGCCGCTCACGGATGGGGAGAAGGCGGCGGCCTCAGCCCAGCTGGAGCGGCGCATCGGCGATGTCGAGCACGGGCTGGCCGATGGCCGCAGCTTCATTCTGGGCAGCCGTTTCAGCGTCGCAGATGCCTATCTGGCCGTGGTGCTGAACTGGACCCGTTTCATCGGGGTGGATCTGGCCCGATGGCCGCATGCGGCCGCCTATCTCGCCCGGATTACGGAGCGCGCATCGGTGCGGCAGGCGATGCAGGAAGAAGGCCTTCTGGACGGAGAAGCTGCATGACACAGGCTTTTCACGAAGTCTCCGCAGTCCTGCAGGACTATTTCGACGCCCTGTATTTCTGCGACACAGGCATCCTGCAGCGTGTCTTTCATCCCAAGGCAATCTATGCCACCGCCGATGAGACGCCGCTGCTCTACCGCACCATGGAAGAATATGTCCCGGTCGTCGCGGCCCGCCAGTCTCCGGCGTCGCGGGGCGAGCCGCGCCGCGATCACATCGATGCCATCGATCTGGCCGGGGACAACACCGCTTTTGCCCGGGTGCGCTGCTCGATCGGGCAGCGGGACTTCGTGGATTTTCTGACCCTTGTGCGCAGCGAGGGGCAGTGGCGGATCATCGCCAAGGTCTTCCAGATCATCGAACGCCAGCCTTGATCCCTGATTTCGTTTTCTGTCCGGGAAAACTCAAAGGAGCAGCCATGCCTTATGTGAACATCAAGATCACCCGCGAAGGGGCAACGGCCGGCCAGAAGGCCCGCCTTATCGAAGGGGTTACCCGTCTTCTTGCCGATGTGCTGGACAAGAACCCGGCAACCACCTTTGTTGTCATTGACGAGGTGGCAATGGAAGACTGGGGCATCGGCGGCCTTCCGGTGGCCGAATACCGCAAGACCCTCGCCAGCGGGCCAGCCTGAGCGTTCCCCTCCGGGCCGTACGCCTTGCGGCAGGTCCGGTGATAGGCCCGGTGATAGGCAAAGCCTCCGATCTGTGGTGAACTGGGCAGGTTGAAGGGCTTTGCGGAAACGGGGAGGACGCCATGGAGCCGCTGACGACGCCTCAGCACCGGCAGGTGCCTGTCGAGGAACTGCAGGCGGACCTGAACAGGGTCTGCGGCGCCTTTTCCCTGCAAACCAGGCGGCCGGGCGGCGTCATCCATGGCGCGGTCTCGGGCCGCCGCACTGGGCCATTCGACACGGCCGCCGTTGTTCTCGATGCATCGGCCGTCGTGCGCGATGCCCGGGCGATACGGCAGGCGCCGGGCGAGCATTTCTTCCTGATCGTACAGGAGAGCGGCTGCTGCCGGATCGCTCAGGAAAGCCACTCCACCTTGCTGTCGGCCGGGGACATGGTCCTGGTCGATGCGGCAAGGCCCTCGGAATTCTCATACGGCGCCGTGCAGTCCCGGCAGATTTCCCTGCATCTGCCGAAGGAGGAGATTGCCGGGCGTTTCGGCCATGCCTGCGATGGCGGCCTGCCCATCTCCCGCAGCGATCCGCTCTGGCTGGCGATGCGGGCGGTTCTTTCCAAGATGTCGGCGGGTTCTGGTGCCCAGACGGAACTGGGGGAGGCGATGTTCAGCCTGCTGGGCGCTTATGTCAGTTCCCTGCGGGCAGGCGGCCTGCCGGAACCCGGCACCGGGCTTTTGTCCCGTGCCCTGCAACTGATCGACCGCTACAGGTCCGATCCGTCCTTCGGGCCGGGGGAACTGGCAATGCGGCTCAATGTGTCCGAACGCACGCTGCAGCGCCATTTTCAGCCGCTTGGAGAAACGCCGGGCCGCCGCCTGCTTGAGCGCCGTCTTGAGCTTGCCCATGCAAGGCTGACCGGTGCGCGCCGCCGTCCGGGCGAGACGGTCACCTCGATTGCCCTGGATTGCGGCTTCAATGACCTGTCCTATTTCCACCGCGAGTTCCGCAGGAAATACGGCGCAACTCCAAGGACTGCCGCCAACGGCAGCTGACGGTTTTTTTCAATGGCCCTGTCGGCTTCGTCCAAGTCTGACGGCCAGCCCGCTTGCACAATCGGATCCCTGAAGCCTTCCGGGGTGCGGAAGCTTGAGCTTTTCAAGGCGTGATGCGCCAGCATCTGCGGCCTTGGGACAACAGCAAAAAACAAGAGGGAACACGGATGAAACTGACAAGACATCTGGCGTCCGGAGCATTGGCTCTGGGACTGGGCGCGGGGCTTTGGGCCTCAGGGGCAGCTGCCCATCCGCTCGACGGGCTGACGGCGGAGGAATATCAGAAGATCAACCAGATCCTGCGCGATCAGAAGGTCGCGGATGATGACACGCTCTATCCGCTGATCGAGCTGAAGGAACCGCCGAAGGCAGATGTGCTGGCCTGGACCGAAGGCTCCAGCCTCGACCGCAAGGCAACCGTCTACTTCACCAATGCCGGCGGCTTTGGCGAGGCGGTTGTCAACATCACGCAAGGCACGGTCGAAAGCAACGGGCAGGCCGCAGGCCAGCCGATGGTGCTCTTCACGGAGTTCATCGACGCGCTGGAGGGCGCTCTCAGCCATCCGGAGATGGTGGCGGGCCTTGCCCGGCGCGGGGTGACGCCGGAAGAGGCCTTCTGCCTGCCGCTGACGGGCGGGAACTTCTTTACCGAGGAATACACGAACTCCCGGCTGATGAAGGTGCCCTGCTACAAGGTGCCGGACGGATCCAACTTCTATGCCAAGCCGATCGAGGGGCTTTTCGCCATCTATGATATCGGCAAGAAGGAGGTGCAGCGCGTCATCGACACCGGAGCCATTGCGCTGCCTCAGGATGGTTGGGGCTATACTGAAGAGGAAGTCGCCGCGCGCCTGCCGCTGCGCCCGCAGTCCAACCCCGCCACGCTGTCGCAGGAGGGCGGCCCGAACTTCACGGTCAAGGGCAGTCATCTTGAATGGGACATCTGGCGCTTCAATTTCCGCATCGACAAGCGCCCGGGCCTCGTGATCTCGAACCTTGATGTCAACGATCAGGGAACATGGCGGTCCGTCATCTATCAGGCGCATCTGTCCGAGGTCTTCGTGCCCTATATGGACCCGACCGAGGGCTGGTACTGGCGCACCTACATGGACAGCGGCGAATATGGCTTCGGCCTGTTCCTGAGCCCGCTGCGGGCCGGGATCGACTGCCCGAAGCACGCCACCTTCCTTCCGGCGACCATTGCCGATGACAAGGGGGAGCCGCTGGTCATTCCCGATGCCATCTGCGTCTTCGAGCGCAACACCGGTGATCCGGCCTGGCGGCATTTCGAGGTCTTTGCCCAGACCCCGGAGACGCCTGTTCCGGCGGAAGGGCGGCCTGCAACGGAGCTCGTGGTGCGCACCGCCTCTGAAGTGGGCAACTACGACTACCTTATCGACTACCGCCTGCAACAGAACGGGCAGATCAACATCTATGTCGGGGCCACCGGGCTTGATGCCGTGAAGGGCGTTGTCTCAACCTCAATGAAGGATGCGACAGCAAAGGAGGACACGGCCTACGGCACGCTCATCGCGCCCAACCTCGTTGCGGCCAATCACGATCACTATTTCAACTTCCGCATCGACTTTGACGTCGATCAGCCGGTGAACCATTTCTCCACCATGGACATCGTGCCTGCGAAGCTTGACCCGTCTTCCCCGCGCAAGTCGATGTGGACGGTCGAGCACAACATGCCGCATACGGAGCTGGAGGCGCGCTACAAGATTTCGGCCATGCAGCCGCGCTACTTCCATATCTCGAACCCCTCACGTGAGGGCTATCTCGGCCATGAGCCGGGCTGGATGATCCATCACGGCAATGTTGCCTACGGGCCGTTCGACTTTGCCAACGATCCGCCGATGAAGCGCAATGCCTATATCGAATATTCGGTCTGGAACACGGTCTATGATCCGGAGCAGCGCTATGCGGGCGGCAAGTTCGCCATGCAGAGCGACGGCTCCGACACGCTGGCCGAATGGGTGAAGCAGGACAGGAACCTGATGGGGCAGGACATCGTGACCTGGTTCTCCGCCGGCTTCCACCATATTCCCCGCATGGAGGACTGGCCGGTCATGTCGACGGAGTGGAAGACCGTCCACATCATGCCGCACAACTTCTTTGCCCATAATCCGGCCCTGACGCTCAGAAAGGACTGAGTTCAGGGCCGGGCCCCGGAGAGGCAATCCTCCGGGGCCCGGCCCTTCAGGAAAATGTTTCCATCGGACTGCCAGTCAGGCACCAACTCCTCTCCCCCCTTGAGGGGGAGATGCCCCCGGCAGGGGGCAGAGGGGGGTAACGGACTGTCCGGGTATGAGAGATGTCCTGCCGTACTGAAGCGCTGCTACCCCCCTCTGTCTGCTGCGCAGACATCTCCCCCTCAAGGGGGGAGAGGCGGCTGCGGCAAAAGGAGAGTGCCTTCCTCCCGCTTGCGTCACATGCAAACGATGGCGCGCGTCAGGAAGGACATCATCACGGCAGGCTGCGTTCCTCGATGCTGCTGCCGGCGGCGGATTTGCGGATGTGGAAGCCGTTGGGAATGGCTTCCTGCACCTGCGGCACGTGGGAAATCAGGCCGACGGCCCGGTTCTGGCTGACCAGCGCGCCCAGCACCTGCAGCACCTGATCGAGTGTGCCCGAGCCGTTTTCCGTATCGAGACTGCCAAAGCCTTCGTCGATGAAGATCGTGTCGAGCCGCACCTTGCCGCTGGCGCCTTCCACCACGTCGGCAAGGCCAAGCGCAAGGGCGAGGGCGGCGATGAAGCTTTCCCCGCCCGAGAGCGTGCCTGTGCCCCGTGCCTTGCCCGTGTGCATGTCGAAGACCTGAATGCCAAGGCCGCGCTTGCCGGCGCCCGTGCCGTCCATGTCACGCTCCAGCCGGTAGCGGCTCGCCGTCATCGGCGCCAGCCGCAGGTTGGCCGCCTCCAACACCTGATCGAACATGGCACCGATGGCAAAGGTCTCCAGCGTCAGCTTCTGCGGGTTGGCGCCATTCACCAGAGCTGCAAGCGCCCGCAAGGGGGCTGTTTCAGCCTCCGCAGTTTTCGCCTTCTCGACCATCCCAAACAGGGAGGTCTTGACGCGCTCAAGGTGGGCCACCCGGCTGGCGGCTGCGGCGCGCTCTTCTGATGCCAGCGTCAGTTTTTCAGCAAAGGCAGCATGGGCCTCACGCAAGGAGGCGGTATCCGGGCGGCTGGCATCGCCGGTTGCCAGCGCCGCAGCGCTGGCGGCGTCTTCCGCGCTCCGGTGCTCGCGCCAGAAGGCCTCGACGGCTTGCCTGTCGGCATCAAGCGTTGCGATCGCCGGTTTGAGAGACTGTAAAGCCTCAAGGCTCAAGTCCGCTCCGGCAAGCCTTGCACCAAATGCCTCCTCGGCCTTCTGCTGCCGCTCCTGGCAGCTCAGATGCTGCGCCTTGGCGTTTTCGAGGTCGCGTGCGGCGGCAAGGGCCTTTTCCCGTGCTGCCCGGTCAGCTGTAGCGGCTGCCGTCCGCCCGGCCACAAGCTTGTCCAGCGCCTGCGAAACCTTGTGAAGGGCCGCAGCAAGGGCCTGCGGGCTCCTGAGGGTTGCGGGCACGTCTGCAAGCTGGCTGTCTCTAGCGCTGATGGCAGACGTTGCCCTGTTGCGGCTTTCCTCGAACTGATCCCGCAGCCCGTCGCGTTCCAGTTCAAGGGCGGCAAGCTGCCGGTCCAGCGCGGCAAGACCGTCTTCGGCGGAAGCGGCATCTGCTTCCGGCCCGAGCGCAGCGAGCGCGTCTGTCAGCTGTTTCAAGCGTCCGGCCAGAAGCGCCGCAGGTTCTTCGGGGTGTGAGAGCGTGGCAAGGCGCGCCTCCCGCTCCGCCCGTGTTGCCTTGAGGCCTGCCAGCTTTTCAGCCGCCTGGCTCATCTCGCGGCTGGCTGCCTCCCATGCGGCCTTTGCCGTCCGGAAGGCCGCGTCCAGCCCTGCGTTTGCGGCTTCGCCCGTGGCGGGTGCCGGATGTTCGGTCGCGCCACAGACGGGGCAGGGCGCGCCCGGCTCCAGCCGTGTGGCCAGATGCAGCGCCTGAGCGCCCGAAAGGCTCTGTTCAGCGGCATCAAGATCCCGCTGCGCCTGTCCGGCCTTGTCCAGCGCTGCTGCATGAGCAAGCCGCTGCCGCTCTTCCGCGCTACGGGCTTCGGACACCTCCTCAAGCGCTCTGGCATAGGCGGATGCAGCCGCATGTCTTGCGTCAAGCTCCCGGTGCTGTCCGGCGAGAAGGGCGCGCTGCTTTTCCGTCTCGCGCTGCACTTTCAAGGATTCCTGCGCCCGGTCCCGCTCCTGCCGCAGGCCGGCAAGCCTGCCTTGTGCCGTCTCCAGCCTGGCTGCGGCCTCTTCCTGGGCCTTCAGCGCGGCGGAGGCTGTCTCTTCGCTTCCGGCAGCTGCTTCCAGAACACGGCCATAGCGGCCAAGGTCATCCTTCTGGCGTCGCAGTGTCTCCACTTCATCAGACCGCGCTTCCTCGCGCTGCAGCGCCGCCTCTGCCTCCGCCGCCGCTTTTGCGGTTTTCCCGGCGCTCTCGGTTGCAAGCCGCAGAGCTTCGGCGGCCTTCGCGGTCTCCGCCTGTGCATCTTTCACCCGCTCTTCGGGGTCGAGCAGGCCGCGCGCAAGATCAGCCTGCCGCACCTGTCCGGCCAGCGTCTCAATCTGCTGGCGTGCTGCTTCCAGTTCCGCCAGCCGTGCCTGCGCCCGATCTGCGGCGGCGAATTTCTCCTCAAGGGCTTCGGCAAGCCGCAGGCGCTTTTCGGCGGCTTCCGTTTCCGCTCTCGCCTCTGTCTGGGCAAGCTCGAGCCCGGCAAGGCGGGTCTGTGCAGCTTCGATGCCCTCGTCCAGTGCATCGAAGCTCTCGAAGCCCTCCGCATTCAATTGCCGGGCGGACAGGGCCAGTTCCTCGCGCACATGCCGTTCGGCAGCCTCGGCTTCCGATTTCAGATCCGCCATGAGCGCTTCATAGCGGGAGACGTCGAAGAGCTCGCGCAGGATCTCCAGCCGCTCCTTTGTCTTGGCGGCCAGAAACTCCTCAAACCGGCCCTGCGGCAGCAGCACGATCTGGCGGAACTGCCGCGCACCATAGCCGAGCAGATCCTCGATGGCCGCATCCACATCCCGCACCTTCTTTTCAGCGATGATGCGGCCGCGCTGCGCCTGTGAAATCTCCTCCGGCTCCAGACCGGTGGCATCGAAAAGATAGGCTTCATGCGCGCTGCGGGTTTCGCCGCCGCCCCGGGTCTTGAGGCGCATCTGTTCCGGGCGGCGCAGGGCGGTGTAGCGGCGCTCTGCGATGTCGAAGACAAATTCGACTTCGGTCAGCATGTCCGCATCGGCGTGGTCCGAGCGCAGCGAGGAGGCGTCCTGCTCCGCCTTGGCGGCCTCACCGAAAAGGGCGAAGGTCATGGCGCTGAAGATCGTCGATTTGCCCGAGCCCGTCTGGCCATAGATGCCGAAAAGACCAGCATCGACAGCCTTGCGGAAATCAATGGTGACCCGGCCGGGGTAGGGGCCGAAGGCCTGAAGGGTGAGCCTGACCGGTCTCATTGCCCGTCCTCCTTCATGCGCAGGCGCTCCAGCGCGGCGCCGAGAACCTTCAGTTCCGCCTCAGACAGGCGGTTGCCCCGCACCTGCTCCAGGAAATCGCCCATCACCGTCACCGGGTCGGCCGCTGCCACCGTGTAGCTCGCGGATTTCATCTCCGGTGCGCGCTGGTGGCGCTCGTAGACGAGTTCGCAGGCATTGGGAAACACCTCCCGCAGCCGCTTCATGCCATCGATGACCGGTGCCTCATCGGTGAGAACGGCCTTGATGAAATCACCCGAGGGGGGCGCCTGAAGCAGCTCCGCATGGGTTCCCTTCAGCACGCGCACGCGGCGCAGCGGGGTGAAGGGAATTTCCTCGATCATGGTCCGCCCTGCGGCATCCAGCTCGACAAGGCTCATGGATTTCGCACAATCTGCCTCATCGAAACCGAAAGCCAGAGGCGATCCGGAGTAGCGGATATGGGGTGCTCCCACCTCCTGCGGCCTGTGCAGATGCCCGAGCGCGACATAGTGGGCGCCAGTGAACACCTCCGTGCTGACCGTCTCGATGCCTCCGACCCGGGTCAGGGGCCGTTCGCTTTCGCTGTTGGACGCTCCGGCCACAAAGGCATGGGCAACGGCAATCCAGCGCACCCCTTCGGGCAGATGGCTGCGGGCGCTGGCGATCTGGGCGCGCAGCACATCTTCAGGGCTCTGCAAAGTCTCGTCGCTGAAACATTCGCGGGCAGCGTGCTCATAGGCGAAAGGCAGGCCGGTGAAGGCCACAGGTCCTGCTGCATCCTGCAGAACGAGCGGCATCTCGCTGGCGCTGATGACACCCCGGATCAGGGCGCGTCGTGTGTCGGTCATGACGGACATCGCGGCAATGCGGTCACCGGAATCATGGTTTCCGGCGATCATCACCACCGCCGCGCGGCTCTGTGAGGCCACCTGCGAGAGGAAGGCGTTGAACTGGCGGACGGCGGGGGCAGGCGGCGCGGCCCGGTCGAAAATATCCCCGGCGATGACGAGGACATCCGCATCCCTGGACACAAGCGCATCAAGGATCTGGCCAAGGATGGCATCATGATCTGCCTCCAGCGGCAGGCCGTTGAACTGCCGCCCGAGATGCAGATCGGCCGTATGGAGTATCCTCATGCGTATACCTGTCAGGTTTTGAACGCATGAGGTTTAAAGGCAGACCGGCTGCTTCGTCTACCTGCCGTCTCCCGGCCCGTCAGCCTGTCAGTCAATAATTCGCGGGCGGATCGCTCGCCGGAAAGGACTCGTCGCTTTCCTCATCAACCTTGTCCCAGTCTTCCGGCGGATTTTTCATCTCCTGCGGACCGGCGTTGCGGATATCCGGATAGTCGCCCGTGTAGGCGGGCGCTGTCGCTGCCCGGTAGAATGCAAACCCGGCAAGGGCCGCAAAGCCAAGCCTGCAGAGATTGGACATGCTGTGCATGAAGAGATCTCCCTGTTGGAAGGTTACGCCTGGCCTGCATTGGCCAGCTGGCAATGTGACGTTCAATTCTGTCCTGTCACCGCAGGCCAAAGAACGACAGGATGGCGACGATGACCACGATCAGTCCGACCAGATAGATGATGTTGTTCATGGTGAAGTCCTCTCCTTTTCTGGAACAGTGAAGCGGTGCACATGCGGCTTCCTCTGAGGTTCAACAGAAAGGGGCAGGGAATGTTCCGGTGAATGAGGTCTCTGTGACTTCCGGCGGGATAAACGCCTGTCTGGCGGTGGAATGGATGACAGTGCCGTCCAGGGCGGCTTATCCGGGGCGCCAGCTTTCCAGCACTTCCTGCGCAAGGGCGACTTCAACCTGGGTGCCGAACCGCCGCAGGCACAGATCCATCAGGGCGTCGTGGCTGCGGTCGGAGGAACTGCACAGCGCGTCGCGGATCAGCACCACGCGGTACCCCCGGTCAATGGCGCCGAGGGCAGTGGAAAGCACGCAGATGTCGGTTTCTCCACCGGTCAGAAGAAGAGTGTGAGCCTTGATCTTGCGCAGCAGCCCATCCAGGGCCGGGGTCAGCCAGGGGGAGTAGACTTGCTTGCCGACCACATGGGCCGGGGGCACGAAGCGGGCAAGGGCAGGGACCAGATCCGCCGCCTGCCGCCCGATCCGGTCCAGCGTCACGTCCTGCCATTTGCGGTAATAGCGCCGCCAGGCACCTCCTGCATCTTCAGGAGATGCAGGAGGCAGGAACCGGGTAAATACGGTATGCGCCGGAGCATGCTCGCAAAGCCGTACGACAGTGGGCTCGATCCGCTCCAGCCAGGGCACCGCCCAGGGCGAACCGGCCGCAAACAGGCGCTGCATGTCCACGCAGATGTGGATGCAGCCGCTTCCAAGCGGGCCATGGAGCAGTCCCTGCTTGCCGCTCATCGCGTCCTCGGGTCTTTCCGTGGGCGTGGCTCAGGCATCGTCCGGGCCTTTCTTGCCCCTCAGGGCAGGAGCACGCGCTCGCGTGACCACAGCCGCAACTCGCGGCAGCGGACGACAAAGCTGGCACCTGTGCCTGTCTCCAGCGGCATCATGCCTTCGTCAGCATCCGGGGCGATCCCGGCGGTTTGAAGCAGGGGCGCTGCGCCTGATGTGTGGCCGATGAACTTGCAATGGGCGAAGGCATCGGTGACGAAATCCCGGCCCGGCGCTTCCTGTGCCAAGAGGTCTGCCCCCTCCGGCGTCAGGATCAGAGCCACCGCATCGAAGAGCACCGAAGGGCCGCCGTCGATGAGATGTGTGACGGGAACGAAACTGCCATCACCTGCGGTGATCCCGCCGGCCTTGCGGGCGATGATTTCAAGCTTTGCACCTTCGGCTTCAAGCGCGGCCTTCAGTTCCTGCAGCAGCGTGCCGTCTGCACCGTCGCAGGTCAGCACCCCCACCTTGCGTCCGGCGAAACTCGCCGGGGCATTCTTCAAGATGCTGAGGGCGGGCGAGGGCGGCAGATCCCGCGGCGGCACGGCAGCGTCCGCCGGGTCCGGCAGAGGGTCGATGCCGAGCTTGCCGGCCACCCTTTCGGCCAGCGGGCCGTCGATGTTGAGCAGATGCGCCACCATGCGTTCGCGGATCACCGGCATCTCGCATTTCGACAACTCGAAGATCAGCGCGTCTGCAATGTGCTTCTGCTCCACGGCCGTCTGACTCAGGTAGAATTGCCGCGCCTGGCTGTAATGATCGGCAAAGCTCTCCGGGCGCAGGCGCTGCTTGGGGCCCTCCACCTGCGCAGGATAGGTGCGGATGCCGGTTACCGGATCTTCGCGCGGCCCTTCACCCCAGGAGTTCGGCTGATAATTGGCCCGTCCCCTCGGATTGTGCATGGCCATGTGCCCGTCCTGCTGGAAATGCGCGAAGGGGCATTTGGGGGCATTGACCGGGATGTGGGTGAAGTTCGGGCTGCCAAGCCGTTTCAGCTGGGTGTCGAGATAGGAGAAGTTGCGCCCCTGCAGCAGCGGATCATCGGAAAAGCCGATCCTCGGCGGGACATTCTGCGTCATGAAGGCGACCTGTTCGGTTTCGGCGAAGAAGTTGTCCGGCATCCTGTCGAGGATCAGCCGTCCCACCGGGACAGGCGCGAGGATTTCCTCCGGAATGATCTTGGTCGGATCCAGCACGTCGAAATCGAAACTATCTGCAAAATCCTGGTCGAACAGCTGCAGGCAGAGCTCCCATTCCGGGAACTGTCCGGAAGTGACGGCCTCCCAGAGGTCGCGGCGATGGAAATCCGGATCGGCGCCGTTGATCTTCAGCGCCTCGTTCCAAAGCACCGACTGCATGCCGGACTTCGGCTTCCAGATGAACTTGACGAAGGTTGATTTGCCTTCCTCTGTCACCAGACGGAAGGTGTGGACGCCGAAGCCTTCCATGAAGCGGAAAGAGCGCGGTATGGCCCGGTCGGACATGACCCACATGATCATGTGCATCGATTCCGGCGTCAGCGAGATGAAATCCCAGAAATTGTCATGCGCCGATTGCGCCTGCGGAAAGGCCCTGTCGGGTTCCGGCTTCACGGAGTGGATCACATCGGGGAATTTGATGGCGTCCTGAATGAAGAAGACCGGGATGTTGTTGCCCACCAGGTCCCAGTTGCCCTCCTTCGTATAGAATTTGACGGCGAAGCCCCGCACGTCGCGGGCAAGATCGAAGCTGCCCTTCGAGCCAGCCACCGTGGAAAACCGCACAAAGACGGGCGTGATTTCGCCCGCGCGCTGGAAAATGTCCGCGCTGGTGTATTCGGCAAGCGACTTGTAGGTCTCGAAATAGCCATGGGCGCCATAGCCCCGCGCATGGACAACGCGCTCGGGGATGCGTTCATGGTCAAAGTGAAAGATCTTTTCGCGGAAATGCTGGTCTTCCATCAGCGCCGGCCCGCGTGCACCGGCCCGCAGCGTGTTCTGGTCGTCTCCAACCGGCGTGCCCTGTGCCGTGGTCAGGATGTCCATGCCCTCTTCGGGGGTCTGGTGAAGTTCCCCGCCCTGACCCCGGGTGAGGGTCTGGTCATGGATCCTCGCGGACTGTGCGGGTGGATGCTGCTGGCTCATCGGTTTTCTCCGCTCGCTGGCTTGAAAGAGGTCGGCCGTTCCCATTGCTGCGGAAAGGCGGCGTCAGTTGAGGGCGGGATGCCCGCCCCCTGATGGGGGCGGGGGCGGGCACCGCAGGGTCAGTTCGCCTGCGGGGCGGCCGGACGGCCAAGCGTCTCCGGATTGGTCTGGTCGTATTCCGGCAGAGCTTCGATCTGGTCGCGGGTCCAGGGCAGATAGACCCGGGTCTCGCTGTTGTTGGCATAGACCGTCAGATCGGACACCGGCACGGCAACGCGGCGCTGGCCGATGCCCAGGAAGCCGCCCACATCCAGAAGAACGTGGGTGATGGTCTCAGGCGTGGCCGAGGGGGAGGGCGTCGGCTGTACCGTGCCGGAAGGTCCCGTCACGGAACCGCCGCCCGTTGTGCCATCAGTACCCGGCTGTGCCTGCTGGCCCGGCATGCTGCCGGTGCCACCCGTTTGGCTGTCCGGCGACATGCCGGTTCCGGTGGTGGTATCTGTGCCTGCCGCCGGCGGCGTGCCGGCCGTGCCGCCCGGGCTGGTGCTGGCGGGGGGCTGAGCGGCACCGGCAGCACTGGAGTCAATCACCAGGTCCTGCACCGAGCCGATGGAGTCACCCGTGGCGTCATAGATGGTGGCGCCAATCAGATCATCGGCCGTCAGCACGATATCCTGACGGGCATAGCCTTCAGGCGCGGTGAAGCCCGGCATTGCGCCCGTATCTGCGCCGGTGCCCGGCGCCGTCTGCTGCATTCCGGGCTGGGTGCCCGGCTGCGTACCGGTCTGGGCAAGGGCGGAGGTTGCGGCAAAGGCCGAAACCAGCATGGTTGTCATAAGCAGCTTTTTCATTGGTATCTCCTTGGTGAGACTGCCGCAGCGCGGCGGCAGCGCAGGGTTGCGGCGCAGGGACATGACGGCGGGCGCAAGCCGCCTCTCTCCCCGTGTTTTGCGCGGGGATGGTCCAGCACCGGAATGTGTGTCAGGGCCTAGCGGCCGGCCGTCAGATCAGCGGCACTGCGCTCAAGGAAACGCCGTGTGGTTCCGTCGAGGTGCTCGAAAAGCCAGTCAGCCATATCCTGCTCTTCTGTCAGGATCTGCTGGAAAACAGCGATGGCAGGTTCGTCACCCAATTCACGGGCGGCGGCGATCAGCACTTTGTAGGCAGCGATCTCCATGTGCTCGAACGTGTAGCTCGCCATGCCGCCTTTTACGACTTCATCACTGGCAAAGATGCCGCTCAGAGCCTGGCCGCTGGCCGTTACTTTGCCCATCACGTCTTTGACGGTGGAGGTGTCCGTAGCCCGGTCTTCCAAAAGCTTGCGCAAGGCGTCCTCCTGCCGTTCGGTTTCTGTGATGTGTTGCCGGATCCTGGCACTGAGCTCAGGATAGTTCTCCAGCCTCGACATCATGCCCCGCATCATGGTCAGGGCCTGTTCCTCCATGGCGTGCGCATCGCGCAGCCAGGAGAGATAGTTTTTGCGGATCTCTTCCATAAGGTGTTCCTTTATTGGCTGCCATTTCTGTGGGGCAGGCCGCAGGGGGGGAGAACCCCCCTGCGTTCCGGGTCAGCGGCGGCGGTTCTCCCAGCCACGGCGGGAGGCTTCGGAATGGCCCTCGTAGTCGCCAAACCAGCCACCGTGGCCATGGTCATCATCGCGATGGCGCGAATAGCGGCGGTCGTCGTCGCCATAGCGGCTGGAGGACCGGCCATAGGAGCCGCGCTCATCCTGTCCACGACGGTGCTCCCAGCCGCGGCGCGAGGCCTCGGAATGGCCCTCATAGTCACCGAACCAGCCACCCTGACCACGGTCATGGGAGTGGTCGTCATAGTGGCCGCGGGACGAACGGCGATCGTCATCGTCGTCCTCGTACCGGCTCGATGAACGGGAGTAGGAGCCACGGCCGTTATCCTCGCGGCGGTGTTCCCACCCGCGGCGGGACGCCTCGGAATGACCGCGCGGATCACCGAACCAGCCACCATGGCTGTGCTCCCGGCCATAGTCGTCATCGCGATGGCTGGAGTAGCGGCGATCATCCTCATCGTGACGGCTGCTGTAGCGTCCGTTGTGGTCGTCTTCACTCACGAAGCGGCCATACCTGTCACGCTCACGGTGAGAGCTGCCGCTATGACGGCCATAGCCACGGTGATCGTCGTCGCTCACAAAGCGGCCACGGGAATCGCGTTCGGGCATGTCGTTGTATCTCGGCATTTTGTCCTCCTTCGGAGTTTCCGGGCCTTGCCCCTGATCCGCCCTGGAAAAAAGCGCGGGAGGGAAGGTCCGGGTCCGGCACCATGCCGGAATGGGACGGAAGCCGGAGACCTTGGATGGCAGGTGTGCAGGGCCTAATTGCCCTTGCCTGCCCTGTCTGTCTGCTTCCGTCTGTGCCTGCCGTGTCCGGCATGCGACTGGTTCAACAGGCAGCTGGGCGGGATGTTCCTGAGTTCGGGCAGATCATTTGAGAAAGCCGGAAAAATCGGCCTGTCCACCCTGCGGCGGCATGCCGGACCTTGCTTATTCATCTGAAGAAAAAGGTTTTCGGCTGGAGGACGCCTGGAAGCTCTGCCCCGTTTACATACGGAAACGGCAGAGCTGTTGCTCCGCCGTCTGTGCCGGTTGAGAATTTTCGCGAACCGCAGAGCCCGCTTATAGGTCAGGTCAGATCGGCGGCAGGGGAGAGCGGGTGCGCAGCCGTTCCCGCCGTGTTGCTTCGGCAGTGTCATAGTCCCAGCCTTCGGCCTCGAACCGGGTTCTCAGATCACCAAAGCCGACCGTCGGCACCTGATCGAGAGCGGCAATGACCTCGGCACGCCGCTCCTCCGGGAACCGGACGGTCAGCGCCACGTTGCCGCGCCGCATGGCCTCGTCAAAAACCGGAGCATCGCTGTCACTTACGCCCATATCCGTCAAAGCGCCAATGGCACTTCCGGCGACTGCCCCGCCGACTGCGCCGGCAGCTGCCGTTGCGAGCCAGCCAGCGGCGACAAGCGGGCCGATGCCCGGGATGGAAATGGCGCCAAGTCCGGCCAGAAGCCCGGCTCCGGCGCCGGCGACCGATCCGATCCCCGCGCCAGTTGCCGTCCCCGAAGCCTCATCATTCGGCACTCCGGCTGGCTCGTAGCGCTCCTGCAGGCTGCTGCCGCCGACCAGCGATACATCAATATGGTTGCGGCCGAGCGCCGTCAGCTTGGCATGAGCGCGTTCGGCGGTGGCGAGATCCGGATAAACTCGTGTTACGACAGGCATTGCAATTCTCCTTGGTTGTTAAGTGCGTTTCATTACGGGTTGGCCTGGTCACTGGGCTGCCGGAGTGGTGACGACGTTGCCCCGGTAGTCGACGGCAACCGACACCGGCTGTCCGTCCACTGTGCCGGTCCCGCGCCAGATGCCCTGATCATCCAGAGTGAGCTGGGAGACATTCGAGACATTCCACGCCATGGCGCGGTCGCGGGCCTGCTCTTCGGTGAAGCTGTTTGCACCTTCAAACGGAGCGCCCGATTCCGGTGCCGACTGAGACCAGGTGTGGGAGTCGCAGACCTCGAGAAACTGGTCCCGGGTCAGGCCCTGTTCGCCGATGACAATGCCATCGATCATTGTCCGTGCCTCTTCGCGAGCAGCCTCGCTCTGGCTCAGAAAGCCGTCTCCATCCAGATCGAGCGCATCGAACTGCGCCTGGCAGTCCACCTGCACAGCGTCCCGGCCGGTGAGCGGGTTGGCCCCTTGCGAAGGCGGCACCGTATCCTGCGCCGATGCCAGAGACGGAAGGGCGAGCGCTGCGATCACCGTGAATGCAAAACCGTGGCGTGTCATTTTGGTCCTCCTGGATATGCGGCGGTTTGGTCCGCCGGTGCGCTGGTGAACCTGACCCCGGGCGAAATGTTCCAGCGCCACGCTGAGGCCGCTTTTCTGCCTCTCCGGCAACAATCTTGGGGAACAATGCAGAGTCCTGGCAGTTGGCCTTCCCGAGTGCTGACGGGCTGCAGCAGTCCGGCTGTCCGGTGGGGATCTACTGAAGAGAGATTTCGTAAGGGCAGCCCGGAGAATGCGGCGCAGCATCTCTGGCGGCCAGGTGACGCAAGATCTTGCTGAATAGGGGAATTGCAGGCTGCCTCCGCCCTGGCGGGAGCGATCCTGACGATGTCAGGCACTTTCCCGCCAGCGCAAAAGGTTGCGGATGTCCCGTGCTGCTGTGGCGGGCTCAACGTCTCCAGGGGGGACGATTCAAAACCCTGTCATCCATAGCTGCCGGTGGTGCGTAGCCTCTTGCCTGGTGCGTTGATCCTGATCACGCGCTCAATGAAACGGATTCCTGATGTAGATGTGCCGAACTTAGTGGGGAGTAGAAATGTCGACACGCATCATGATGAACTGCAAACTGGAACGGGAAAATGGGAAGCTCCTTCAACTTCTTTATCGGACAGCGCGTGGATTTGTTCTCCGACGGGGAGGATATTTTCTACGAAGCGGAGAGGGTCTTTGGGACTGCAGAGGCCGATCGCTCTGTGCCGGAGCATCTCCAGGCAGCTGCAATGGCTTTGGGACAGGCCCTTGATATCCGCCACGGCGGAGATGGGGCGCATCTGCAACGGACAAAGCCTCCTGGCCGCCGCGAAGCCGTATTCTCGGAGATGGGCAGTGGCGGCGCCCTTCAGGGATTTGACCGCACGAGACGGGGGGGCAGCTCATAAGCTGCCACCCGCCGGGAACATGCCCGCTGTTTGCCGGTTGCTGACCGGTCCATAACAGCGGAGGCATTGAGATGACCCATTCCACACACGGCGGCGCAGGCCGCGCCGCCCGGTCTTCCGGCAACCCGGAGGAAGGCCGCTCCATGCAGCAGGGCAACGGTGCCCCGGCCAAGGGGCACCGGTCCTTCCCCCGCCCGCCGTTTCCCGAACAGACCCAGGACCTGCCGGGCAGTTTCCAGAAGATGGATCCGCGGCCGGACCACGGCGAGGAGACATGGCGCGGCGCTGACCGGCTGAAGGGGCTGGTGGCGCTCATCACCGGCGGGGACAGCGGTATCGGCCGGGCCGTGGCCATTGCCTATGCCCGCGAAGGTGCCGACGTGATCCTTGCTTATCTCAACGAAAGTGATGACGCTGCCGATACTGTCCGGCTTATCGAGGAAAGCGGCCGCCGCTGCCTGTCGATTGCGGGTGACATTGCGGAGGCGGAATTCTGCCGGGCCATTGTCCGCAAGGCGGTCGATACCTTCGGACGGATCGACATTCTGGTGAACAACGCCGCGCATCAGGACACGTTCGACGAGTTGAGCGAAATCTCCGACGAGGAGTGGGAGCGCACCTTCGCGGTGAACATTCATGCCATGTTCTGGCTTACCCGCGCGGCGGTGCCGCATATGGCGCCGGGAAGCTCCATCATCAACACGGCCTCGATCAACTCCGATATGCCCAACCCGACTCTCTTGGCCTATGCCACCACGAAGGGAGCGATCCAGAACTTCACGGGCGGGCTGGCTCAGTTGCTGGCGGAGAAGGGGATCCGGGTCAATTGTGTCGCGCCCGGGCCGGTCTGGACCCCGCTCATTCCTGCCAGCATGTCCGGCAGCAGGGTGGCGAAATTCGGCGGCGACACTCCGATGAAACGCCCGGCACAGCCGGCAGAGCTGGCATCTGCCTATGTGATGCTGGCCGAACCGGTGTCGAGCTACACCTCGGGGGCGACCATTGCCGTGACTGGCGGCAAGCCTCTGATCTGATCGAATGGAAAAAGGGCTATGGGACTGAAGCTTCAGTGTCATAGCCCTTTGCTTCGTCCCCTTTACATGTGCCGTGGAGTCACGACAAGGAAGGACGGGCCCGTCTCCGGCCCGGGCCGACCAGGCCGGCATGCCGGTGCAGGTTCTCGAGGATATGGCTTGCGCGGTCTTCCGTCCCGGCTTCCGCAGTCCACAGGATCAGGTCTGCAAGGCTGCGCGGCAGGGAAAGGCCGGGCACGAAGCCGATCCGGTCTTCGGCTGTGCCCGGTTCGCCAACGAGGTGCCGTGCCGTGCCCTTGCAGGCCATCTGCAGCGGGGCCGCTGCCCTTTCTCCGGCATAGGCAGCCATTGCCAGCATTCCGGCAATGTCAGCCGCACTGTGGCCGATGCCTGAACTGATGTTGAGCGGCAGCATGTCCCGGGTGCAATTGAGCAGCGCCAGACGGAAGGCGCGGACGGCGTCATGCACATGCAGCCAGTCGTCCGTCTGCCCGCCATCCTCGAGCACGGGCGGACGCCGCCCTGCGAGGAGATGGCTGGCCATCAGCCCGGTTTCGCCGCAGAAGGTGCCGCCGCCCGGGAGCGGCGGGCCAAAGAGGCGCCCCATGCGCAGCACAGCCGCTTTCGCACCCGTAACCGCGCTCCATTTGCGCACCATTCTTTCGCGCATCACGCAGAGCTTGGCCGCATGGGTCAAAGGGGCAGGGGGCGTGTCTTCCGGGGTGGGCATGGCGGCGATGGGCTGGTCCCTCAGGCAGCGCGCCTGCCATCTTCCCGCTTCAAGGTCGTAGATCGTGCGCCGTGCCGGTTGCGGCACCCCGTCTTCATCGATGTAGCGCCCTTCGCCGTAAACCGTCAGGCTGGACTGCAGCACCAGCCGCTCGACCCCGGCTGCCGCTGCGGCCCGCAACAGCGTCACCGTCTGGGCCAGGGGAGGGGGCGGGCGCAGCCGCTCCCGGTCGAGCGGGTGCACCGGATCAATCAGATGGATCACGTGCTTGGCCCGCTTGAGGGCCTGATCGAGACGGTCAAGATCATCCAACTCGCTGGTGATCAGTTCCGCATCCAGCGGCGGTGGCCAGAGGTCTCCGTCCCAGGTGCCGGGCAGGCCGTCATCCCAGGCGATCACGTCATGCCCCTGCGCGCGAAGCCCGGCCACCAGATGGCGTCCGTGGTAGCTGCAGGCCGATGTCACTAATACGCAGGTCATGTGTTCCTCTGATAAAAGAGGCTGGCTGCGCATGGGACGCAGCCAGCCCTGTCGTTTTCTTCTGGCGTCAGGCAGCCTTGAGCGCGGCCTTGTTGAGCGAGCCCTCCGCCAGCTTTGTCAGCTTGCCGTCGGTGGCCTCTTCCTCGTTCAGCGTGTCCTGAAGGATCTTTGCGATCTCTCGCTGGCCAAGCAGTTCTGCCCAGTTGCGCAGCGTGCCATAGCGTGAGATCTCGTAATGCTCGACCGCCTGGGCCGAGGCAATGAGCCCGGCATCAAGGGCGGGCGAACCCTTGAAGCTCTCAAGCACGTCCTCGCCTTCCTCCAGAATGCCTTCGATGGCCTGACAGGTCTTGCCGCGGGCGGGCTTGCCCAGAATGTCGAACACCTCCTGCAGGCGTTCCACATGGGTCTGGGTCTCGTCGTGGTGCTTCTCGAAAGCAGTGCTCAATTCCGGCGAATTGGCGCCTCTTGCCATTTTCGGCAGGGCCTTCAGGATCTTGCGTTCGGCGTAATAGACGTCCTTCAAGAGGTCCATAAACAGGTCTTCGAGGGTCTTGGTCTTCATGGCTTTCTCCTTTGCTGGTGAGTTGGCCGGCCGGGCTCAGGTGCAGTAACCGGAGCCTCGGCGGTTTGTTCCAGCCCGCATCAGTTGGCGGGGGGCGGCGGGGAATTTTCGTCCTGCAGTGCATAGGCGATGACATAGTCCCCGGCCTTCGTGCCGACCGAGCCGTGGCCGCCTGCGACCATCACCACATACTGGCGCCCGTCGAGGGCGTAGGTCAGCGGTGTGGCCTGACCGCCTGCGGGCAGCCGCGCCCGCCAGATTTCCGCGCCCGTGGTCAGGTCATAGCCGCGCAGGTAATCGTCCACCGTTGCGCCGAGGAAGGCGACGCCGCCGGCGGTGATGATGGGGCCGCCGATGCCGGGAACGCCGGTCTTGAACGGCAGGGGCAGGGGCGTCATGTCGCGCACGGTGCCGTTGCGGCGCATCCAGACGATCTCGCCGCTGCGCAGGTCTGCTCCGGCCACATAGCCCCAGGGCGGGGCAGAGCAGGGCACGCCGAGGGGGCCGAGGAACGGCCCCATGAAGACGCCGAAGTCAGCTCCTTCATTGCGGTTGAGGCCTTGCTCGGAGGCTTTCTCGTCCTCTCCTTTCGGCGGAATTTCCGAAGCCGGAACCAGCCTGACGGTGAAGGGCAGGTAGGTCGGCATGCCGAACATCACCTGCCGCACCGGATCGACCGCGATGGAGCCCCAGTTGAAGACCCCGAAGTTTCCGGGGTGGACAATGCTGCCTTCGATGGAGGGCGGCGTGTAGCGGCCTTCATAGTTCAGGGTGTGGAACTGGATCCGGCAGGCGAGCTGGTCGAACAGGGAGATGCCCCACATATCCGCCTCGCGCAGCTTCGGGGGCTCGAAGGACAGCGCGGAGACCGGCTGTGTGGGCGCGGTCCATTCGCCTGGAATCGCTCCGGCAGGGGCTGCGCGCTCGCCCACGGGCAGAAGCGGCGCGCCCGTCCGCCGGTCGAGGACGTAGATGTCGCCCTGTTTCGTGGGCTGGACAAGAGCAGGCACGCGGCCCTGCGGCATGTCGAGATCGATCAGAACGGGCTGGGCGGGCACATCCATGTCCCACAGGTCGTGACGGACGGTCTGGAACACCCAGACCCTGCGTCCGGTGCGGATGTCGAGGGCCACCACGGAAGAGGAATGCGCTTCGGTGGCGGCGCTGCGCCCGGTGCCCAGCTGGTCGGGAACCTCGTTGCCGAGCGGGATATAGACCAGCCCCAGCGCCTCGTCATAGGAGAAGATGGACCAACTGTTGGGAGAGTTGGCGGTATAGGTCTCGCCGCCGGCAATGTCGATCGGGGCGGTATTGTCCGGGTTGCCGCTGTCCCAGTTCCAGATCAGCTGGCCTGTCAGCAGGTCATAGGCGCGGATCACGCCGGAAGGCGAGTTTACGGAGAAATTGTCATTCACTGCGCCACCGATGATCAGCTTGCCGTCCACTGCGACCGGGGGCGAGGTGGAGTAGTAATAGCCCGGCGGCTGGTAAGGCATGCCCGGGAGCAGCGAGATTTCTCCGCCCTCGCCAAAGCTGGCGCAGGGCTCTCCGCTGGCGGCATCGAGCGCGACCACACGGGCATCGGCGGTGGGCATGTAGACCCTTGCTGCACAGGCTTCACCGGGTGCTGCTGCCGGATTTTCCCAGTAGGTCACACCCCGGCAGGTCTGATGCTGACGGTCCGGCTCCATCCCGGACTTTGCGTCATGACGCCAGATTTCCCGTCCCGTGGCCGCGCTGATGGCGATGGCAATGTTATGCGGCGTGCACAGATACAGGTTGTTCCCGACCTTCAGCGGCGTCACCTGATAGGTGGTTTCGGTCACATCCTCGGGCAGGCGCACATCTCCGGTCTGGTAGCGCCAGACTTCGGTCAGGGAGCCAATAGTCTCCGGCGTGATCTGATCGAGCGGTGAGTAGCGCTGGCCGTAGCTGCCGCGCCCATAAAGCCGCCAGTCCTCATCGGCAAAATCCGCGCCTCCGGCAGGGGAGGGATTGACCGTGTCCGCTCTCAGAGTGCCCGAAATATTCTTGGGGTCACGCAGGACGGAGCCGAGCGCCACGGCACCGCAGGCCAGCAGGACAACCGCAAGACAAGCCGCACCCGGAGACCGTCCGGCTGCCTCTGCTTCACCGCCGGCGACCGGACGGAACCTGTCCAGGCCGATCAGCCACAGGCCCATCAGCACCAGCAGCCAGCCGCGCGGCGCGAGCTGATACCAGTCGGGCCCTACTTCCCACAGTGCCCATATCATCGTGCCTGCGAGGATGGCGGCGTAGACGGTCAGCGCATGTTGCGGCCGGTGGAGCAGGCAATGAGCCGTAAGGGCAAGGCCCAGCCCGATGAGCAGATAGGCGGGACTTCCACCCAGCCAGACGAGTTGCACGCCCGGAAGGGCGAGGGCAAGGCCAACAAGAACGAAGAGAATGGCGGTCAGGAACCGGGCCATGAGGAAAGTCTCCTTTCGGTCTGTCAGGACGTGCGGCCGCGGCTCCTGCCCGCGGTGTCCGCTGGTCCAGACAGTCCCGCCGGCTGCTTTCCGGCCCATGAACCTCTGCCCTCAAGGATTGTTCCCGGTCTGCCCGGATTGCTTTTTCGGATGCAGGCGGACCCGGCCACAAAATCAACTTGTATGACACCTACATTCAGATTGCTGGGAACAATCTGCCCGTCCGTGGATTGCAATCGACGTGACCACAAGCCGCAGGCCGCACACCTATTCCTCACACCCGCAGCCGCTGGCAAGAACACGACCAGGGAGAAATTCATGACCGACTGGATGACAATCGCGGGGGCTGAAAGCACACGTGCGCCTTCCTGGGGAGGCAGGGCATCGGGGCAAACGTGCAAGCAGGAGATCATCCGGCTGAAGCCGGACGGGCGCAGACCCAGATCGACAGCGGCAGGAAAGCGCTGCGGGGAGGAGATCGTCAGCTACATTCCGGCACTGCGTATTTTCGCGCGGTCTTTATGCCGCAATCCGGTTGAGGCTGATGATCTGGTGCAGGAAACCTTGTTACGGGCCATCGAAAGGGTAAATCAGTTCGAGCCCGGCACCAATCTGAGGGCGTGGCTTTTCACCATCATGCGCAACCGGTTCTATTCCAACTGGGCCAAGCGGTCGCGCGAGCGCACCGGTGATCAGGATTGCGTCTCCGGAGAGCCGGTGGCGGTGGCCGACACCCAGATCTGGCATCTGCGCATGCAGGAGATGGAGGAAGCCCTTCATCAGCTGCCGATCCATTACCGGGAGACCATCATTCTCGTGGCGGTGCTCGGCGAAAGCTACATTCACGCCTCGCAGATCCTCGGCTGCGACATCGGCACGATCAAAAGCCGGGTAAACAGGGCGCGAGCTGCCTTGCGGGACAAGCTTGATGAAATCTAACCGGCCATAGGCCTTTCAGCCCAGACGGTTTCAGCCATTTTTGCAGACGCGGTCTTCCAGGGGCTGCGTACTGGCGCTTTTGCACGTGTGCGCGGGACTTCAGTGCGTGTCGCGCAAGCTTCTCGGCAGGAGCGCTGCACCGTCATGGGCACTTTCAAGCGCCTCGCCCAGTGCAAGGGCCAGATCCTGGAGCCTTTCCGGCACCGGTTCTGCCTCTGCGGCATCAACGATTTCGCGCGCTTCCTCCTGAAAGGCCTCGCGCTCTTCATGTCCCTCGTGAGGGGAACCGGCCGGTCCGTCCGGCTGCTGGGTCTTGTCTTCGCTGAACATCGCGGGGTTCCGGCTCTCTCGGGTATCTTGAAGTATTATATACCCTTTTCCCGCAGGTCGGCGAGCCCGGCACGGTCACATTGTTGAGCGTTTCTGAAATAAATGGTTTACATTAAGCAACCGGCGGCGTGCAGAAGTGCACGCCGCCGGTTGATCGTTTCATGCTTTCACTCAGTCACTCAGCTTTCCTTGGGCCGCGTCCGTGCGGCGGTTCTGGTGCCCGCTGTGCCGGTGCCGGACGATTCATCGCTGTCCCCGGACGCCTCCTGGACCCGCAGATTGTTCTGGACGTGCTGCACGCCTGAACAGTCCTCGATGCAGTCTTCTGCGGCTCGCTTGGCCTGGCGGGACGAGACGTGGCCGTTGAGTGTCACTTCCCCGTTGGAAACCTCCACGGTAATGCCGCTGGCATCCACCGTATCGGCGTCCACGAGCCGGTCACATACATCTTCCCGGATGCGGTCGTCGCTGCGCTTGTAATCCTTCGGCCCATGGCCGCGAAAGCCGCGTGCCCCCGTTTCCCGGCGGCCCTGCCCCTGCAGGGCCGAGAGCATGCCGGGGTCATAGACGCGCGGGGGGAAACCCGGGCCGTTTTCGTAGCCGGGGCCACCATACATGCCGCTCTCGCTGTTGCGGCCCCAGCGGCGCTCGTCGTCCCAGCCGCGCCTCTGTTCATCGTGGCGCTGGTCGTGACGGGCAAATCCGAAGGCGTTGCCGTCGTCCTGCACGCCATAGTCCGGACGGCCGTAATCCTGACGGCCATAGGACTGCGGCAGACGCCCCGGCGCGCGGCCCGGCTCACGTCCATACATCCGCCCGTACATGCTGCCGTTCTCGTAAGGATCCTGGTCGCGGCGGTAGCTGCTGCCGTACCGGTCGTCATCATCGTCACGGGCCTGCGGACGATCATATTCCCGCGTGGGCCAGTAAAGCGAGCGCTCGTCTTCCATGGAGCGGCCTTCGCGGCCATAGCGGGGTCTGCCACGGCTCTGATCATTGCGCTCGTCGTAGTAACGCTCTTCATAACGGCGGTCTGCCATTGCTTTTCCTCCTGTGCTGCCCGCCCTCCGGACTGGCTGGCGGGGTGTTGCCGCAGAGGGCCTCTGCGTTGTGCGTCAACCATGCGGGATGGGGAATGTTCCTGGATTACGGCCTTACTCGATGACTGCGCAGGCGAGGCGGTCTCCGGCATTTCCAGAGGGCTGACTGCGATAGTCATCGGCCTGCGCATGGACCATCAGTGCCCGGCCGCGGATCGAGTTTCCGCCTTCGTTGAGGGTCACAAGCGGATTGTGCACCTCGACACGCGCCATGCCCTCCGCGTCGGTCCGGATATTGGGCATGTCTCCGGCATGCGGCCCTGTCTCTGACAGGTATCCATGCTCCACACCTTCCGGATTGAAGTGGTCCCCGGCGGATTCATGGCCGCCATGGGGATCGCAGCTGCCCGTCTCGTGAATGTGGAAGCCGAGCCATTGGTTGGGCGGCAGGGCGCCGAGGTCGAGCTTGATCAGCACGCCGCTTGGAGTTTCAGTCAGGGTGGCGGTACCGGTTTCGGTGCCCTCCCCATTGACGAAAGTGGTTCTTGCTTCCTGCGCAGCGGCAGGAAGGGGCAGCACCAGAAGCGTGCCAAGCAGGATGCGGGTCAGGTGTCTCATCGGTCTGTCCTCCTGTTGAGGACTGGGGAACCGTCTCCTGCCTGCGTTGTTCCCGCTTTCCTAAGGCCTGCCGCTGCCGTCTTTCTGCTGCGCAAGCGCTGGTTCCTGTGCGCGGATCTCCTTCACGTCCTCCGCCGAGACCGGTGTGCCGTCATTGCCCCAGGCCTGACGCACGAAACTGGCAAGTTCAGCAATTTCGCTGTCGGTCAGCCGGTCCGCATAGCCCTGCATCACCAGCGGCATCGGCCGCTTTTCCGTCCCCTCCACCTTCGCGCCATGCAGGATGATGGAGATCAGCGGCGTGACTTCCTCCGACACGACGAGGCTGTTGCCCTGAAGCGCGGGGAAGATATCCGGAGATCCCCGTCCGGTGACGAAATGGCACTGGGCGCAATTGTCCAGATAAAGCCTTGCACCCAGCGGCATATAGGGTGGGGCCATGCTCAGCATGCGCGTTGTTGCCTCCCCTGCCTGATCCATGCCGGCAGGCGGCAGGGCGAGCGGGCCTTCGGGCACAGCCATTTCCGGCGGATCATGCGGCTGGCCATCCTGCGCCTTGAGAAACCGTGCCATGGCAATGATGTCCTCATCACTGAGGTATTGCAGAGAATGCTCCACCACGAGGCCCATCTCGCCATTGGCGGTGGAGGCAAAGTTGCGGCCCGTGGCGAGAAAGGCTGTCAGTTCACCGATGGGCCATTTGCGGATGACGCTTTGCGGCCCGCGCAGAGGCGGTGCTTCCTGTCCCTCGATATATCCCCCGGTCAGGAAGGCAGGCTCATCCGCCTTGAGGCCGTCCTGCCCCATGTAGACCGTCCGGGGGCTGTGACAGGCAGCGCAGTGGCCGGGGCCTTCCACCAGATATTGCCCGCGATCCAGAACGGGATCACCCATGGTTCCGGTGAAGCCGCTGTCATGGCGCAGGGTCAGCCAGTTCAGGGCCCTGAGGCCCCAGCGCTGATTGAAGGGGAAGGGCAATTCCGGCTCTTTCACCGCGTTGCGCACGGGCGGCACCTCTTCCATGAAGAAGCGGTACAGCGCGCGGATGTCCGTTTCGGTCATAAAGCGGAAGTTCTCATAGGGCATGGCCGGGTAGAGATGGCTGCCATCGGCGCGCAGTCCATCCACCAGTGCTGCCCGGAACTGGTCCAGCGTCCAGCCGCCGATGCCTGTTTCCGGGTCCGGCGTGATATTGGCCGTATAGATTGTGCCAAGCGGGCTTTCGATCGGCCGTCCGCCCGCGAGGTCCGCGCCGCCATCGGCCGTATGGCAGGCGATGCAGTCACCGGCACGCATCACATATTCGCCCGCGCCGGCTTCCGGCTCCCAGCCTTCCGGCGGCAGCTGCGACATGGGGGTGCGGCTCACCGGGATCAGGATGATGGCGGCCATGACAAGCCCGCCGGTGACAGCGAGAGCCAGCAGAATTTGAAGAAAGATCCTCATCTCTTGCCCCCTCAGACCAGCGGGCCCGGATTGGGCAGGTACTGCTTCCGGATCGCATCTGCGGCCCAGTAGGCGAGCCCGCCAACCAGCCCTGTGGGATTGTACTGGGTGTTCTGGACGAAAGCGCAGGCGCCCATGACGAAGACATTGTGCTTGTCCCAGGCCTGCAGATACCGGTTCAGCGGCCCGCCGTCCGGAGTTGCGCTCATGATCGAACCGCCGGTGTTATGCGTGGTCTGATAGGGCCGTATGTCGTAAAGGGACTCCTCGTCCTTGTAGTCGCCATGCATCAGGTCCGGCTGCATGGACCGGGCAAGCGCCTCGATCTTCTCCTGCAGAAAGGCGTTCAGCCGCAGCTCGTTGGCGTGCCAGTTGAAGGTGATCCGCATCAGCGGCCTGCCGTGCCGGTCGCGGTAAGTGGGGTCGAGATCGCAATAGTGGTCCCGGTAGGACATGACCGAGCCATGATGCGAGATGTTCATCTCGTGGCCATACCATTCCGCAATGGCGGCCTTCCAGCGCGCACCCCATTCGGGCGTGCCTTCCGGCAGGGGCATGTTGCGGATCGGCTGGCCATTGGTCTGCGCCGAGGAAATATAGGCCCCGCCAATGAAGCCCTCCGCACCGAAGTCGATGGCGTTCATGCCGAAATCGTCGATGCACATGCCGTTGATGCCGGAGCCGACAAAGGGATTGAAATGCTCGTTGCGGAAGAACAGCGAGGTGGAGCCGGTGATCTGATAGCCGTAGTTCTTGCCCGTCACTCCTTCGCCCGTCGCCGGGTCATAGGGCTGACCGATGCCGGACAACAGCATCAGGCGCACATTCTCGATCTGATAGGCCGCCAGGATCACCAGATCTGCGGGCTGGAACACCTCCTCGCCCGCCGCTTCGTCGTAATAGGTCACGCCGGTGGCCGTGCGCCCATCCGCTGCCATCTCCACGCGCAGCACCTCCGCTCCGGTCCGGTAGCTGAAGTTGGGCTTGCGGAACAGGGCGGCGAGGATGGTCGTCTGCGGTGAGGATTTGGAATACTGGTAGCAGCCGTAGCGTTCGCAGAAGCCGCAGAAATTGCAGGCGCCCATCTGCATGCCGTACTCGTTGACATAGGATGTGGAGGCATTGCCGCCGGGACGGGGGAAGGGGTGATAGCCCATGGCCTTTGCGGCTTCGGCGAATTTGACACCGTTCCATGTCATCGGCAGAGGCGGCATCGGATAGTCGCGTGAGCGCCAGCCCTCATACGGGTTGCCGCCGTCCCGGATTTCCCCGCGGATGTTGCCGGCGATGCCGCTGATCCCCGCCACCCGCTCAAACCGGTCGAAGAAGGGCTCCAGCTCGTCATAGGTGACGGGATAGTCGGCAATCGTCATGTCTTCGGGGATGATGCCCGCATCCCAGCGCTCGGTGATGTAGCTCCGCAGCCGCAGTTCCTCCGGCTGCGGGCGCCAGTTCTGGCCGTTCCAGTGCACGCCGGATCCGCCCACGCCGTTGCCGAGCAGGAAGGAGCCCCATTTTCGGACCGGCAAGGCCGTTTCTGACAGGTCCCGGCGGAAGGTCACGGTGGATTGTGCCGGCCGCAGCATCATCTTGTGACGCTCGCCCTGGCTCAACTCGTCGATCATCTGCGGATAGCGCATTTCCGGCACTGTCCGGCGGTCCGGGCCGCGTTCCAGCGCCAGGACCTCAAGACCCTCACTGGCAAGCTCCATTCCGAGGATGGCTCCGGTCCAGCCGAGGCCAACGATCACGGCGTCCTTTTTCGTCTCCTGCCGGGCCATCGCTCAGGCCCTCTCGCCGGAGATGGAAACCGGACCCAGCGGATAGGGGACGTTGTGCTGCTCCACCCATTCGCGGTAATGGGCGCGGGCACCGGGAAAACCGATATGCACCCATGCCGCCATCTGGTGATTGCCGCCGTGGATCGGGTCGGACAGATATCCTTCCTTGGTGTTGGCGAGCAGCAGGTCAAAGAAGTCCCGCAACTCCGGCGGCAAGGGCACGGTGCCCTCTTCCAGTGCGGTCAGGGCCTCATCCTGGGCTGAGGCGGGCAGGGCAGTGAAGGCCGCGCCGAAGCTGGTCTCGCACCATGCGTCAAACAGGGGGATGGCCTGCCGGTAGACATCGGCGGGAGCCAGCGGAGACTGCCAGCCGAATTCCGGTTCGGCATCGGGCTGGTGCGGTCCTGCCATGTACCAGTCGGCCGCCGATCCGAAATCACCGGACAGTTCCCGGTCGATGAAGACCGGCACCCGCGCCTCCAGCGCTCCCGGACCATCGCCTTCGGAGGGGATCAGCCGTGCCACGGCGGCCAGCACGAAGGCCCATTCCGCATCGGTGAAAAACGCCCTTGGATAGTCTTCCAGCGGCGGAAGCGGCTCCTGCGCCAGGGCGGTGGCGGGCCAAAATCCGGCTGCGGCAAGGCTGCCTGCGGACAATTGCAGGAACTGCCTGCGGCCGGTGCGGAAGGAAGCGGGGTGATGCGGCGGGGTGGTCATGTCGTCTCCCTGGCTTGGAACTGGCTGGAAGCGGCATCGGGGATGCTCTTGCTGCATGTTCTGGGGGCGAGGAACCGGCGGGCCGCCGAAATGTTCCAGTCCCGCGTGGAACAGTCCGGCCCCAGCCGGGTTTCCTGTCTGCAACAGATGAAGAGGACGGCGCTGGAGATGCAGGACAACAACCTTGTGCTGGGGGCGGTGCTGGACCACCTGGAGGAGGCAGGCAAGGCGGAAGCGGTCAGTATCGGCACGATGGTGGAAGCCATCGGCGCCCGTTCCTTCGCAACGCTGATGCTGGTCTTTGCCCTGATCTCCGTGTCCCCGGCCAGCATCCTGCCGGGGGTGACGACCCTTGTTGCCCTGCTTGAGTTCATTCTGGCCGCGCAGATGATCCTCGGGCGCCGGCACATCTGGCTTCCCGGCATTCTGGAACGGCGGGAGATCGCAGGGGCGCGGCTGCGTGTGGCGGTCTCCTGGCTGCGAAAGCCGGTTGCCTTCGTTGATCACATCCTGCAGCCGCGTTTCAGCACATTGACGGAAAAGCCCTGCCTCTATGTCTGGCTGATGATGATCATGGCGCTGACCCTCTTCATGCCCTTCATGGAGCTGGTGCCCGGCAGCGGCACGGTCGCCTCCGGCTTCATTGCCCTGGTCGCGGCCGCCATCCTCACCCGCGACGGGCTCTTGCTGCTGCTGGCTGGCCTGTGCCTTGCCGGACTGGGCTTGATGGTCCACTGGGTCGGCGAAACCATGCTCTGACAGGTCCGGCCGCATCATCGTCATGCAGCAATTGAAAAAAAGGGCGGGAACATCAGGCGGCCGGACAGGTTGCCACATCCGAGGTCCCTGCCTCAGGGCCGGATCTCACGCCTACCCAGTCTCTCACTGGAACTCCAGGCGCCCGCTCCGGTGGGCGCCGCTTTTTTTGTGCGGGGTCCGGAGAATGCGGAAAAGGCGGCCCGGAAGGTCCGCGCCGCCTGCAAATTTCACGTGCCATTCTGACTTGAAACGGCTCAAGCGCCGCACCGGCTGGTGTCAGTGCTTGTGCTCGGGCAGGTCTTTCAGCTGATCCTTGGTCCAGCTGGTAACGCCGTGCACGTTGCCTTTCTCATCCCGCATCAGGTTGAGCTGATCTGCACGCACCAGCACCGGCTTGGCGCCGATGCCGAGGAAACCGCCGACATCGACGACGACCTCGGTCAAGTCACCGGTCCGGTGCACATGGGAAATGGTGCCGACCTTGCGGTCAGCTGTGTCGTAAATCGGGGCGTCGGCCAGAACAGCTTCATTCAGGTCCTGCCGGGGCAGCGGGGTGTGCTTGCTGTGATCCATGAGTTTCTCCTTTGGTGTTGCTCGTGTTTTTCCCGCAAAGGGGAAGGGGGCGAAAATGCCGCTGCGCTGGGAGGGGCAGAAGCGGGGCTGCCTGTGTCAGCGGCCAAAAGGGGAAGCTCGGAAGACCACCAGATTCTTCGCTTCACCAGGGCAGGCTGTCAGGCGCAGCGGCATTTTCGTGCCGTCAACCTCTGCCGCTGCCGTTTGTTCCTGAGTTTCCGGAAGGGCCTGCCGGCAGGCATGCAAGGCTGACCAAGGGGGCATGTTCTGGAACACAGAGGCCGGCTGCAGGGTTGATCCTGCGTCTGGCCGGGAGAAAGCTCATGATCGACAGCACAGTGGCGCTGATTGCCGGGGAATTCCGCGATCCCTTCGTTGCCGTCCGCTTCGAGGTGGCCCTGCTGCGGCTGGTCTTTGCGGCGGTGCTGGGCGCGGCGATCGGTTTTGAGCGGGAGATCCACTCCAGTGCTGCGGGGCTGCGCACCCATATGATTGTGTCCATGGCGGCCTGCCTCTTCACGATCATCGCCGCCGAGATCATGGCCAACGAGTTCAAGGGTGCAACGCATCTGCAGACTGATCCCTTGCGTCTGATCGAGGCGGTGACGGCTGGTGTCGCCTTCCTCGCGGCGGGCTCGATCATCACCTCCGGCGGCCGGATTACCGGTCTGACCACCGGAGCGGGGATGTGGATGGCAGGCGCCATCGGCCTTGCCTGCGGCAGCGGCCTTCTGCCGCTTGCCATTCTGGCGGCGGTGCTGGCCATCGCCGTGCTCTGGCTGCTCAGGCGCATGTCGCGGCGTATCGGCCACAAGGGCGGGCCGGATGAGGACACATGAAACCCCAACCACTGAAAGGAGAGACCCATGCCTGCAAGATCACAAGCACAGCAGAAGGCGGCAGGTGCCGCCCTGTCCGCCAAGCGCGGCGAAACGGACCGCAAGGACTTGTTCGGCGCCTCGCGGGAGATGTTCGACAGCATGACGGAAGCGGAGCTGGAGGAGCTTGCCTCCACGCCGCGCAAGGATCTTCCGGAGAAGCTGGAAGACGAACACAAACGGGACTAGCTGCCCGCATCGCAGGTGGTCAGCCCCACGACCGGGAACAGCGTCAGGGTGACGGAGACAAAACCGATCCAGGCGCCGGCCCTGACCAGCGTTTCTTCCCTGCTGTCCCCGTCGGGGGACAGCAGGAGGATGGTCCCGGCCCCGGCCAGAGCCACGAGCCACAGGGCAAACAGCGTGAAACGCTGCAGGTCGGCAATGGGAGCCGGCTGGGCGGGCCATCCCCAGGCGCAGCCAAGGCCGTGCGCCGCATAGATGAGCGAAAAGGCGGCGGCCCAGAACAGAGGGCCAAGCAGGGTACGTAAAGGCCATTTCACTGGAGTGCCTCCTGTAGTGTGACAAGCAGAACCAGAATGAGGGTGGTGGCGAGCGTGTAGTCCTGCCAGATGCGCCAGACCGGCCAGGCCGATTCCCGCCCCTCTCCGATCCGCCCGTCCTTCCGCTGCACCACGCAGACGAGCGAAAGGAGCAGCCCGATCACGCAATGCAGCGCCACATAGCCGAGACCTGCCGCCCGCAGCGCATCGCGCGCATGCCGGGTGGGGTCATCCAGCAGGGGCACAAGCGCTGCGATGACACCGAGAGCTGCCAGCATCGGAAAGAGAGAGAGTTTTGCCCCTTGCGCCTGTGGAATGCGCGCAAGGCCGCAGGCTCCTGCCAGCGCCAGGCACAGAATGGCCGTCAGCACGCCCGCAGGCAGGGTGGCAATGCCGCTGTCCGGGGCAGGCCAGTTCGGGGCAATCACCGAGAGAAAGCCGATGGCGAAGAGGAAACAGGCGTAAAGCGTGCCGTTGGCGATCAGAAGACAGGTCAATCCGGTGCGGGCAAGCCCGTCCGGCACCGCATGATTGACCGGCAGGCTGAGCCCGGGTGCCACGTTCAGCGGTCCCTCGTCATGTGTGCTCCCCATGAAGCGCTGCCAGCTCCAGGCGGTGGCAGCGACGGCCATCAGCGCTGCTGCCGCCAGCCAGTAAAGCCCGGCAAGCATCAGCAGCACGAAGACGCCGATGGCGGCGGCCGTCACAATCGGCAGGACCGAATTGCCCGGAAGGACCGCCACATGCCGTGGCGTGCCGCTGATCACGTCCACCACCAGGGTTTCCCGCCGGTGGCGGGGCGCTCCGGGCAGCAGGCCTTCACCGCGTGCAATCTCCACGGCGCTCTGGTCTGGCAGAGGCAGGGAGGCGATGTTGTAGGTCGGGGCCGGGGTTGCCATGCCCCATTCCAGCGTTCCCGCCTGCCAGGGATCGCGCCTTGCCTTGGGGCCGAACAGCATCTGCAGCAGAAGATCGAGCACGAACAGCGCAAAGCCTGCCGCCATGACGAAGGAGAAGAACGAGCTGACGAGATTGGGCCACAGCCATTCCGGATTGTCCGGATAGACATCGATCCGGCGCGGCATGCCCAGCAGGCCGGTCAGATGCATGATGAAGAAGGTGCCGTGGAAGCCGGTGAGGATCAGCCAGAAGGCCATTGTGCCAAGGCCGCGAATGGCCTGCCTGCCGCTGAACAGCGGCATCCAGTAGACCGCGGCCGCCATCATCGGGAAGACGAAGCCACCGATCAGCACATAGTGCAGATGCGCCGTGACGAAGGCCGTGTCATGGGCCTGCCAGTTGAAGGGCACGATGGCGAGCATCACCCCGGTCAGCCCGCCCATGACGAAGGTCGAGAAGAAACCCATCAGATGCAGCATCGGCAGGTGCATCTGCGGGCGGCCCTTCCACATGGTGCCGATCCAGGCAAAGATCTGCACGGCCGTGGGCACGGCGACCAGCGCCGAGGCGGCCGAGAAGAAGGCCAGCGCCATATGCGGGATGCCGGTGGTGAACATGTGGTGCACCCACAGGCCGAAGGACAGGAACACCAGCCCGAGCACCGCCGCAACGATGGCGCTGTAGCCCATGATCTGCGTGCGGCACATCACCGGCAGGATGGTGGAGATGGCGCCGGCCGCCGGCAGGAAGATGATGTAGACCTCCGGATGGCCGAACAGCCAGAACAGATGCTGCCACAGCAGGGGATCACCGCCGCGGGTGACGTCGAAGAAGGGCCAGCCGAAGGCTCTTTCGATTTCCAGAAGCACCGAGGCAAGGATCAGGGGCGGGAAGCCGACAAGCATCATGGCGGTGGTGCCGAGCATGTACCAGGCGAAGAGGGGCATCTGCGTCAGTTTCATGCCCGGGGCACGCATCCGCAGAATGGTGACGGTGATCTCGATGGCGGCCGCAAGCGCCGAGATTTCCACGAAGGTGACCCCCAGCAGCCAGACATCGGCATTGATGCCGGGGCTGTAGGTCTTGGACGACAGCGGCGTGTACATGAACCAGCCGCCATCCGGCGCCACACCGGCCACGAGCGCGGCAAGAATGATCAGGCCGCCGAAGAGATAGCACCACCAGCCAAGGGCGGAGAGGCGGGGGAAGGCCAGATCCCGCGATCCCAGCATCTTCGGCAGCAGATACATCCCCAGCCCCTCCAGCATCGGAATGGCAAAGAGGAACATCATCAGGCTGCCGTGCATCGTGAAAATCTGATTGTAATGCGCGGTATCGAGAAAGGCGCCGTCCGGCGTGGCCAGCTGCGCCCGGATCAGCATGGCCAGGCATCCTGCTATGGCAAAGAACACGAATGCCGTGATCATGAACCGCAGCCCGAGATCGCTGTGGTTCACCGTCATGATCCATCCCCGGAGCCCTTCGGGACGGCCCCAGATCCGGTCAAGGTCACGGTGCAGCCGCAAGGCATTCTGCGGCGGGTTGGGGTTTGGCCCGCTCATTCTGCGCCTCTCCCGTCTGTGCTGGTGAAATCTGGTGGCGAGGCCGGGTCATAGGCGAGCACCTCGAACAGCATTCCGGCATAGCCGGTGCCCGAGAACTCCGCCGAGCGGCCTTGGTAAAGGCCCGGTCTGAAGGCTTCGATGCGCAACAGGGTGTCGCGTCCCGGCAGGGCGTCCATCTTGCCTGCAAGCTGTGGAACCCAGAAGGAATGGATCACGTCCTGCGAGCGGATGACCACATCCACCGGCTGCCCGGCTGGAATGTGCAGGCGGCCCTCCGTCTCGACCATGGTGCCGTCCGGGCCGGGCTGGCGGAAGCGCCATGCCCATTGCCGGGCCGTGGCCTCGACGCGCATTGCCTCCGTGCCGGGACGGGGCAGGTGCCGCTCGCCGGTCCAGATTCCGGCACCAACCACAGCAAACAGCACGGTGAAGCTGAAACCAAGGCCCATGCCCTTGATCCAGAAGGCTTCTCCGAGGGCTTCTCTTGGGGCTTTGCCGGGCGTGCGGACGAAGGCGCGCCAGACGAGCGCCAGCACAAGACAGGTGATCAGCGCCGCCCCGGCCAGCATTGCCCACCACAGGGTGGCGATGTCTGCGGCGGCCGGTCCTTGCGGGGAGAGCGTGGACAGCGGCCCCTCGCAGGCGGCAAGGGCGGGAACCATAAGCGCCGCTGCCAGTTGCCTGAGAGACAGCCTTAAGGAGGAAAAGACATGCCCCGGACCAGAGCGTTCCGCCGCCGTCTCCATGACCCGATCCACGAGCACCGCAGTTTTCACCGCACGGACTCGAAGATTGCCATCGCCGGCCACCCGATCCACGCCATGCTGGTGACCTTTCCCATTGCCATGTGCGTCAGCACGCTTGGAGCCGACGCGCTCTACTGGTGGACCGGAGACCTGTTCTGGCCGCGCGTTGCCTTCTGGGCGTCCGGCACCGGCTTCCTCATGGGGATACTGGCCGGGATTGCAGGCACCGCCGAGCTGCTGCTGGTGCCCGGCATCCGCATCCGGGCGGCCAGCTGGACCCATTTCATCCTGGCCGTGATGCTGCTTTCGATACTCGGCGCAAACTGGGGCATTCGCTTTGGCGATCCGGTCCAGGCGGTGCTGCCCTGGGGCTTCCTGACCTCCCTGCTGGCCACGGGCATGACCGGAATGACCGGCTGGCACGGCGGCAAGCTGGTCTTTGATTACGGGTTGGGGACGCAGAATGATCATGATGCCCCCTTGCGCGGTGACAGCAGCTGATCGGGGATGAGGGCGGTGAAGACCCCGCCCAGATCCGGCTTGACCAGCGCCAAAGCGACGATGGCCGCGATCAGCGGCAGAACCATCAGCAGGGCCGCAAGGGGAGCGGCCCGCCAGTGGCTGCGCCGCTCTTCGCCGGACCGCTGGATCAGATGACCGATCCAGGCATGCACCAGCACCATGGCCGCAACGAAGGACAGCTTCAGCAGCAGCCAGGGCTCGAACACCCTTGCCGCAAAGATCAGGCCGGTGCCGGCGATGATGGTGGCAAGAGCCGCAGGCGTGGCAAAGCCGATGTAGCCAATGTGGGTGATCAGGCGGAACCTTGCATATTGGCGCTGGTTGCCCGCACCGCCATGCGCCCGCATCAGCAAGGGCAGGGCGATAAGGGCAGCGCTCCACGAGGCAAGGCCCGCAATATGCAGGAACTTCAGCGCAGCGATCATGCCGCGAGCCCCCGCGCCCAGGCGCGCCGGGCCATGAAGGCAGCGATCACGGCCAGCGGCAGCAGCCCCGGCACCCACATGATCAGGCCAGCTGCCTGCTGGTCCGCCAGCGGTTCCAGTCCCCACATCAGGGTGACGGGCAGATGCTCCAGGTAGAGCGGCTCTGCCGCGAAGGTGAGCACGGCGCCGGTCAGCCCCATGATGCCCGCGAGCGCCCCCGTCATCAGGGCATTGGACAGGAGCGCTCCGGCATCCTGTTCCCGCCAGTCGAACACGCCCGACCAGAAGGCTGCCGCAGGGATCACCAGGGCTGCCTGCATCAGCCAGTACACTGCAGGACTGTCCCATGCCGCCGTGTAGACCACCGGCACATGCCACAGCACCAGTGCGGCCCCGGTCATCCCGAGGGCTGCGGGCACGGCTATGCCGCGCAGTGGCAAGGCAAGGCCCAGGAGAGGTGCCGCGACGCTGACCAGAAGCAGGTGATGCAGCGCCCGCGCGCTGAACAGGGCGCTGGTCAGGGCGCAGAGCGGTGAGACGAAGGCGAGAACGAGAACACTCCAGGCCAGCAGAAAGGCGGGCCGGTTTACCGCCGCCTTGCCTCCCGCAACCAGCGCGGCAAGGAGGGCGGCGATCAGCACCGGATCAAGGTTCCAGCTGCTCAGAAACGTTGCCGGAGACGGTGCTTCGCCGCAGTAGGGGATTGAGGGGCCGGTTGCTGCTGTGTCCATGTCTCTCCTCATGGGGCTGTGCCGGGCGGTTCGGGGTGTCTCTTGGGCTGGGATTTGCGGCGGGTGTTACTGACGGATGTCTCTGTCGGAAGTCACTGGCGGCTGGCGCTGCTTGCCGGGCGGGATCCGGCGCCTGCCAGCACCCGTTCCACCTGTTCTCGGTGCTCCTCGGCAAACCGGACGCTGACCGCAGCGCCGCCGTGCAGGATGGCTTCGCGGAAAGCCCCTTCCTCCTTGGCCGGAATGCCGAGATCCGTGAGTGCTCCGATGGCGCAGCCCGCGAGGGCCCCGCCCGCCACGCCTGCCAGTGCCGGAGCCAGAAGCCCGGCAGCCGCAACGGGCCCGGCTCCCGGGACGGCTGCTGCACTAAGGCCTGCAAGCAGTCCGGCCCCGCCTCCAACCACCGCGCCGGCGGCTGTGCCTTTCGCCGCGCCGGGGGCAGGTTCGGGAACCTGTGTGCGTTCCCCGGTCACAGGGTCCTGTTCTACCCGCATGTCGCGGTAGTCCGGCAGGTCATTCTTGCCGATGATGGATGTTTTCACAGAGGAAAGGCCCAGAGCGTCCAGCTGCCAGGCTGCCCTGGCGGCCGCTGCCTGATCTTCAAAAAGACGTGTAGCCACCGGCATGGTGTTCTCCTTCTCCGGTGTTCCGGCCCGTTGCTCATGCCCGCCCGGCGCAGGCGCGCCGTCGAACGGAAGGGCTGCAGCAGACACTGAACCGGCCGGGTTCTGACCCGTTTCAGATGGACAAAGGAAAGCTGCGCATGTGGCGGAACCTGCCGGATCGCTCTGGATCGCTTTGGCCGGTTCCGCCGCTGCGGGCTTTCATTTCTGAATTGCCAACTGTTTCAGCTGCTTTTTGTTCCCGTTGCCAGCTTCCGGGCTGCGGGACGGCTCAAGCCTTGCCCGTCATGCGAAGGCTCAGAGATGCCGGGGGCATCGCGCCCCGAAATTGCGCGGGCGCTGCACAGGCTTGATCTGCTCTCACCATGCCGGGCTCATTGAGGGCTGGTATTATCCAAGTCCCCACACGGTGCGGTTTGCCTGAGCGCCGGCCATGCCACCGGTGAACCACTGTGCGCCCAGAAATGCGGCTGACGCAATATTGAGTGTGTCTCCGCTCCAGCCCGGCCCGGCGCCGAAGCTCCAGGGCTTTCCGGGAACAAGGATGTTGTTGTCCGAGATGGCCTTTCCGTCACGGCCCGTTCCGCCGATCACGTAGAGCGAGCCGTTGACCACGTTGACGTTGGGGCTCGAACGGGCCAGCCAGTTGGGCGTGCTCGCAAGGCCGTCCCAGTAGAGCCCGTCCGTGCTTTGCCAGGCATCGGCAAGCGGCCCGCTGGCCCCGCTGCCGGCTATGAGGCACATGGCTCCTGCGAAGACCACCGCACCAAGCGCAGACCGGGCCGGCCAAACCACCTTGGCCGTGACCTGTGTCCAGTTCACCCCATCCAGAGAGTTCCAGACGTCGCCCAGCGGCTGCCCGTTTGCATCTGCGCCACCGAAGATCCAGAGCTTGCCGGCAAAGGCGAGGCAGGCATGGCGGCTGCGCGGGGACCAGTGGCCGCTGGCGGCAACCTGTGTCCAGGTGACGCCGTCTGCTGAACTCCAGATCTCATTCACGCTGCCTGCCCGGGTCTTGCCGCCCGTCAGCCACATGCGCCCGTTAAAGACACAGCCTGCGGCATCCCCGCGCGGGGAATAGGCAGCATTGTCGGTCGCATAGTCCCAGGTGAAGCCATCGATGCTGCGAAAAATCGCACTTTTCAGATCTTCTGAACCACCGGCCAGAAACCACAGCCGCCCGGCAAAATCAGGGATCAGAACCGGCCGGGAAAACGTGGTCCACAATCCCGCATTGGCGGCGCTGCGCCAGCCGTTGGGAATGGGAACGATCGTCAGGCTGCTTTGCACCGGCCCGTTCTGCCCCTGTGCCGTGACGGTGTACTGAACCGTGGCCGCAGGGTTGATGATGAGGCCTGAGGCCGAAAGCGGTACCGTGCTTGAGCCGTTGACCGGCGGGCTGATCGTGCAGGCTGTGGCGGAGGAGGTCGCCCAGGACAGGGAGACCGGATCACCGTAGTGGATCCCGGTGGCGGGGGAAGCACTCAGTTGCTGTGTGAAGCGGACCGGCAGGACATCGATGGTCAGGGGAAGGCTTGTGCGGGTCCCTTGCGTGTCGTTGAAGGCCGTCAGCGTGTAGGTTGTCGTCATCGTGGGCGTGACCGTATAGGTGCCCGGCGACTGCACCGGCACCGGCACGCTCTGGCCGTTCACCGGGCTCAATTCGCAGCGGTTTGCATCGAAGGTCCGCCAGTTCAGCAGAACCTGCGTTCCGGCGGTGACATTGTTCTTGCTGGAACTGAAATCCTGGATCGCAAGCTGAGGCGGGCGCTTGTCGATAACCAGCGCCTGAACGCCGTCATCGAAACCGGGAATGCCGGAGGACTGAAGGTAGAGGTTGGTGCCCGACGGTTCGAAACTGGTGATGATGCCGTCAATCCTGAACTCGACGATCGCGCTTGCTCCAATCCCAAGGATCTCCTGACTTTTCGGATAGATGGCCCAGTGGGGAGGGGTTTCCTGGGTGCGGTCCTGGATGGTCCAGGTCGTCCCGTAGTCACCGGCGAGTGACACGGTGACGTTCTTCAGCCTGTCGATGGTGGTCAGCGCGCCATAGCCGGGTCCGCTGGTTGCGGTGACGAAGCTGAGATAGAAAACCGGGGTGCCGGGCCATGGCGTTTCGGGCGGGACGATTGGCTGCAATGCGGTGTTGTCGAGCCGCAGGATCAGCGCATTCGGCGGGATCGAGCCGCTGCTGTTCACGTCGATGAAGACCGTGTTGCCCTCGGCGAAGGAGATTGTCAGCACGTCCGCAAGACGCTTGTGGGTCGATGGGGGCAGTTCGAGGGCGAGGGCGAGCTGCGTTCCGTTGTCGGCAACGCCCGGCACATTGTAATTCGTGACGTTGAATGAACCGGGGCCCGTCTGGCCATCGGCGGCAAGATTGGTCAGGCGGAAGACGAAACTGTCGCCCGGCTGGACCGTGATGTCGGAAACCGGGGTGAGTGCAAAACTTGTCAGCTGGGCCGCCTGCCAGCCAGCGGGTGGGGCTACCTTGATTGCCTGGAATTCTGCCGGCGTCAGGAATGGGGTGATGGTGAAGTAGAAGGACGTCGGGCTTTGCGGCGTGATCTGGCCTTCCGGGACCGGAGTTCCCCCCTTGAAGGTGACCGGTGAACTGCCGGAGTAGGTTACGGTGAAGACGAGATCGTTCATCGCCGTGTCTTGGGTCACGTAGATGACCGCTTCACCGGTGGTGGCATTGGCGATGGCCAGTCCGATTGATGCCTGTGCGCTCATGCGGTCCTCACTTCTTGCGGAAACGCCGGGGGCTTGCGCCGCTGCGCGTGTCCGGCGCGTGTTCGAGTTTGAGCCAGCCTTCCTGGATCTGCTGCGGCAGCAATGAGACGTCGTCACCGCCGGCGACCGGCGTCACGCTCCACTGGCCCGCACCTGCGATCTGCGTAACCCAGTTCCACACGTATCCGCTCTCGGGCGGCACCGGCACTTGCGGCTCGTCGGCCAGAAGCACCGGTGTGGTGAGGAAGGTGACTGCGATCCGGGCCAGATCGTTGGAGATCATCGAGGACGGGATGGCCAGTTCGGTGAGCGGCAGCAGGCCCGTGCGTGCATGGACCGGTGCATTCGGATCAATCAGCATCGCGACGGTCACGGGTGTGCTCGCAGCCGACGTGACAAGTGTGATCTGGTCCGGTGCAGGCGGCTTGACGCCGTGGCTGTCCCCAGGATCTGCCGCTTCGGTGTAGAAGGTCTGGTAGGCCGTCCCGCTGCCGTCATCGATGAAGTAGCCGGTCAGCCCGTCGTCGATGTCGTCGAATGCACCGAGCACGACAGGGATCTCGACGGCCGTTGCGCCGCCATCGTCCCGCTGCAGCGGATCAGATGCCCCGGTTGCGGCGGCGAAGCTTGCAAGGCTCTGGTTCATGGCCGGCAGGCCGAGCAGCTGAAGGTCCAGCGAGGCGCGCGTCAGGGCGAGAGGCCGGCCGATCAGGATCGAAAGGCTGTCGAAGGGCTGGTTCTGGCCGGGGGCGATGAAGCCCAGGCTCTTGTCGATGGCCTTCAGCATTTCTCCCAGATAGGCAACCGGATCGGCGGCGGAGGACATGCCCAGGGCAAAGGCGCGCAGATGCGGATTTGCGCCGGCGAAGACTTCCTCGATGGGCTTTGCGAATGTCGCCTGATTGCCCGGTGCCCCTTGCCAGAAGGGGCCGAGCAGGTTGAACGAGCCGAGGGCCGTGCCGCTTTCGTCATAGATCATCAGCGCCTGGTCGAGCCGGTTGAACAGCACCCAGCCAAAGACCGGAGTTGTCGCCGGATGGCTGTTCATCTCCACCGCATCATTGTCCGCCGACAGCCAGTTGAAGAGGAGCCGCGAGGGCTGCGTGATCCGGAGCGGCAGGTTGATCAGTTCTTCGCTTTCGGCGGGAGGGATCAGGTTTTCAGCCCGCACAATGGCTGGGGCAGGGAGGTCCAGCGGCTGCCCGAATGTGTCGATGATGCGCACCCGGGTCACACGGAAGCCGCCATTGCGCAGTGGCGAGAAGGTGTTGTTGCCAAGCGGGCTGTCGGTGTTGAACGCAGCGACAGCCTCTTTCACCGTGACATTGGTGAAGTTGGCAAAGAACACGCCCTTGAGAATCCCCAGCGGATCGGAAACGCCCATCTGCAGGATGCGGGCCAGCATGAGGAGGGACTGGTTGAAACCGCTGAGCGCCTGCGCCTGCATCGCCGGATGCAGGTTGTCGAGAATCTCGCGCAACTCGGCGTCGATGTCTGAATCGGGGAAATTGGTGAGATAGGCCTCGATCTGCTGGCGAATGTTGATTTCCGTGTTGCCGGTGAGAACGATCGTGCCCTCATAGGTCCGGCTGTTGCTCCTGTCAGCCGGAATGCTGCCGTTGAACTGCAGATCCAGCTCGTCCGGCCCGAAGGTGTAGTTCGCGGTCAGAAAGCCGGGCGGGTATGGGGGAAGGGCATTTGGAAAATGCTCCACCTCCCACTGCAGGATGATTGGCAGCCATGGCCGCGACCAGGGTTTGAAGGCGAGCGGGCTCGGCGGGGTGCCGGTGAAATGCAGCGAGGGCTCTGGCGCCGTTCCGTAGAGAGCGGCCTGCGCGGCCTCAATCTGCGCGGTGAAACCGGCGAAATCGGCAAGCGCCGGATTGCCCGCCCCTCCGAGCCTCGCGAATGCAGCTGCGGCAACAGGGGCCTGCACGGGATCGGCGAGGAAGGCTTCAGCGGTCAGGGCTGTCATGGCCTCCGCAACCGGCAACCCGGCTGGAAGAGCAAGGGAAGGCAGCGATGCGGCGTCGATTTTGAACTGTGACTGGCCGCTGGTGGCGGTGAGGGAACTCAGGACCGTGGTGGCCACACGGCAGACCATGTTGCCCGCCGGATCGCGGGCTTCGGCGGGCGCTGCCCTGTATGCCGGCCGGACTTCTTCGCCTGAGAAAAGCAGGGCCGGATCCGTCGGGGCATAGAACCTTGCGCCGTCCGTCGTTGTCAGGCTGTAACGCGGGTCGAGAATGTCCAAAAGGGCGGCCTGAGCTGTCGCCACAGACTGTCTGGCGGTCTGCAGATCCGACAGCAGGGTGTTCAGACTGCCGGTTTCGGCTGTGATGAACTGGCGCGCCTGATCTGCCGTGACCGGATAGCCGCCGGGCGGGGGCGGGGAATACTGGATCTGCATGTAACGCACCCAGTCGGCGAAGATGCGGGCCCGCAGACTGTCGCAGTTGCGCTCAAGCTCATCGGCCTGCGCCTGTGCAAGATTGAGAGCGTTGAGTGCATCGCCCGTTTCCGGCGGCAATTCGGCCAGACTGGGAGCGCCCTCGGCGGAACCGAGATCTGCGCCCGTTGCTGCCTCGATGGTCCAGACCGTGCCCTGACTGGCCGAGGCAAAGCCGTTCTTGTGCAGGGCATCCTCGACATCGCGTAGCCCTCCCGGCAGTTCGATCCGTGTCAGAAGGCCAAGCTGAAGTGCGTTGAGGATCAGTTCGACATTCTGCAGCCCTTCGAAGTCGGGCTGCGCCGCAATCAGTGCCGACAGGGCTTCGGGGGTGGTGTTGCCGATTGCAACCTTGATGCCGTCCGGTCCGGGCTGGCGCGGCGTGATGTAGTGGGTGGTCTTGTCCCAGGCGATGTTGGTCAGCAGAGAGGTATAAACGGTCCGCCCTGGCACCGCTGCAAGGCCATCTGCCGGAAAACTCCAGCCATAAGCGGCTGCGATTGCGGCGATCTTTTCGGCCAGCGTGGCCCCGGCAGGATAGGCAATGCGGGTGAGCGGGTCGTCCTTGGCATCCGCATGCCAGCCAGCCAGAAGATAGGATACGCGCGTGCTCGCAGGCGGGTAGGCGGCGGGGTCAAGATCCGCCAGCGTGTCCCAGAAGCCGAAGACATTCGGGCAAAGCTGGTAGGTTGCGGCATAGGTCGCCTCGCCATAGCCGAGCGCCGTCAGGTCCGCGCGCTGGGCGGACGGGTCTTCTGCCCAGCCGTCGAGCGCAAACACCCGGCCCAGTGTCTTCCAGGATTTGTTGGGCTGCACATTCGGATTGGGCTCGATCGGAACGGCCAGGCTTGCCGCATTCTGTACTGGATCGGTAGGCTGCAGCGGGGTTTCTCCGTCCCACAGCCGGTCGCTTTCGAGGATCCAGGCCTTCAGGCTTGTTTCGGGAGACTGCGGCACGGCCGTGTTTGTCGCGATGCGAAGCACGAGCCAGCGGTTTGGTGCTGCCTGGAAACTGATCGACCCTGCCGTGTTCTGCGTCCCGTGCGTGAGGGTCTCCGGCAGTGCCCAGTGCAGGTGGATGCCAGTGTCGAGCGGATCGGAGGCCTTCTGGAACGCGCCGGGCAGGACCTGGGTGCTGAGATAGGGGCCGGAGTTGCGGGCGGTGCCGTCCGCAGCATAAGGCAGCAGCGAGAAATCCGGGGCCAGCCGCGAGAAGTCCTTCGTGCCATAGGGCTGTGTTGCTGATCCGTTGACATCCGTCTCGCCGACGCACAGCGCGGCAAGATCAACCGGGACAACGAGCGTGTCGGAAAGGGCTGCCATTGGCTCACTCGTCCTCCTTCGGTGCCGTCTGGAACGTGACTTCCTGGGTTCCCTCGACGAGTTGCAGTGCGAACTCGGCGGAGGTGAAGGGAAGTTTGCTGCCGTCGGCGGAGTTGTCGGCATCGCGGGCGTAAAGAGCGGCGGAAAGATCCGACGCGAGCCTGGCAATCCGGATGGTGCGATGGGTTGCGTCCCTGTAGACGGGGGTCACGCTGGCGCCGTCAATCTGGTCACCCGGGCGCGTGCCCTCAGGCGCAGTCTTTGGAACGGTGACATAGCGCAAGGGCTTGCCGCGCTGAATGCCGATGCCGAAATGCAGGCCAATCGCAGGCTCACGCAGGATCACCTTGTCCAGCCGGCCTTCAACCACATAAAGCAGGATCGAGTCCGTGACCCGCTCCATGCGGATCACGTTCGTCAGTTCCTGATTGCTGGCATCAAAGGCCACGATCTCGAGCTTCGGCCACCCGGCGACAACCTGACTGCGCAGGAGGAAGCCCGATGCTGTATCAGCCGCCGTTTCACCTGCCGCCGCGGCTTCGTCTGCAGCTGCGTGAAGTCTGGGCATGGTAACCTTGTGCAGGGTTTCATCCAGCGCGCTTGATTGCCCGATGCTGCAGGCACCCTCGACCAGCGCGAAGAGCCAGTTGAAATCGACATTGAAGAAGCGGATGGACTCGTTGGGAAGCATCCGCCCGTTCGCCACGAGATAGCGGAACGGAACCCCCTGCAGTTGCTTCAACCGCCCGAGCCAGGCCGTCACGGTTGCGGCCGGATCATTGCCGTCGAGGGCCGCCTTCAGGCTTGAAGGGTCCTCAAGAAAGGATGTCATCCGCAGGCGTCCGCCGCCACGTGCGCTCAGTCGAACCATGGCTTAATCCTCCCTGTCTGCCGGCCCGTCACGGCCGCCACCGCTGCCAAGGCCCGGGGCGAGAAACTGCTTGAGCCGGGTGCGGATGAAATCGGCGGCGGCATGGTGGAGCTCGTTGCCGTCAGCCCGGGTCGCCCGCATCTGCGTGAGGGCAAGAGTTCCGCCGAAGGCTTCCTCCAGGACCTGCCGCTCGAAAGTCTCGAACACCTTCCGGGTGTTGGCGGTCTTCCACCGCACGAGAGCATCCGAGAAGCCCTTGTCCTGCAGGGCGAGAAGACGGCCGATTTCCCAGGCGGCCGCGTAGCTCACGTCCATCATCCCTGTGTCCGGATCGTACCGCACGGCCTCGTCCGCCGTGCGGATCGGAGCGGCATTGTCCGCACCGCCTGGAACCGGCACAGTGATCGTGCCAGAGACTTCGAAGGGGACGAACGGGCCGCGGTACCACGACACCGTGCGGCTGCCCTGACGGGTGTGATGGTTGGCTGGCGTGTAGCCGAGATTGAGCGCATTTGCGGCATAGCGGCCGGCTTCCGAGGTGTCTTCGGCGCCGTTCTTGATGGCAAAGACGCGCAGTCCATCCTCGGCATCGAGGTTCATCAGCAGGCCTGTGAAGGTCTGCTGCGGATCGACCGAGCGGTAGCTCCAGCTGAAAAGGCTCACGAGGCGGATGGTTTTGGCTGGTGTTCCATCCGGCAGCAGGATGTTTGCGGGCGTGTAGCTGTCGCCTTGCGGGAGCAGGCTTGCCATGCCTTCGAGCGAAACCAGATGCACGGTCACGCGGCTGTTTGGATCTGGCAGCCGGTTGCCGGTGACAACGGAGGTCTCGATGCTGGTTTGTCCGCTGGCAAGGCCAGCCGCGCGCAGCGGTGCCGTGCTGCTCACCGTGCGGCTGTGGGCAAGCCAGGGCATGTCAACAAGCCCCGGAGCAACGGCGTTGAACAGGTCTACCGGCACGTCGATTACCCGGCACGGGTCCCAGGGAAACTGGCCGTATTCCAGCGTCAGTCCCGGATAGGATACCGCGTCAGCAGGAAGCGCACTTGCGGCCGGAGCCGCGCCCTGCGCATGCGGGAAAGAGGCAGGCGTGAGGTCTCCCGTCATGACCTCGCTCACCCTTGGCGGGGGATCATTTTCGTCAAAGACAAGCAGGGCAAGCCAGCTTGAGTCCTGTGCGTCTCCGAGGGAGCGCTGCCAGGGCAGGCTTTGCAGGTTGAAGACGGCATGCGGCAGCACCGTCGCATATTCCCCCTGGCTGCCAGCGGGAGGAAACGAGCTGTCAATTGCCGTGCTGTCTATGGAGAAGCGTGGCCCCGCGACCTGGAACCGGCGCGTATGTGTATAGGTCTCGTCGAACTGCGCATCCGGCCGCGCATTGGCATCCGTGTTCTGCACGCGCTGGGCGACGGTGATCTCATAAAGTCCATCCTCCAGTGCGGGCCGGTGGCTCTGGATGAACGTGATTGTGCCCGTGACCGGCTCGGGATCCTTGGCTGCCTTCGGTTTCGTGCTCATGTTTGGTGCCCGTCCCTGTAAGCTGGCTCTGCCATTGTCATGCCGCACGCTCCTCGCCGAGGTAGGAGAGAACCGGCGGGCTCAGCAGCACGATGTCTGCCTCGGCCGCCAGCACGCTGACATCGACCTGATCGTAGACACCCAGATCTAGCCCCGGCCCGTTCAGGACCGAGAGGATCGCGGTGCGCTTTGCCGCAGCGGACAGCAGCGTGGTCTGGAAGGTCTCCATGGCCTGGCTCTGGTCGAACGGATCGGTCTGCGGGATGTCCGGTGTCAGCCAGGCAAAAGTGACCGTGCCCTCGTTGTCCTGCTGCAGGATGGTGATATCGATCGGCAGCGGCGTGTGGTCCGGGACAGCCGGATTGGCCTTGATGCTGTAACCGACGCTGAGGCCGGAGATGTTGGCCGGTGTCGAGTTGATCTGGCTGATCGACGGATTGACGATGGTCTTGCCGCCCCAGGTGGCAGAGGGAAGGTTGGACGTTGAAAGCGTCACCACCGCCGTCGTTTCGATGTCGAAGTGCGGATCTGCGGTGCCGTTGACGATCCGGTTGACCGTGATCGCATGGGATGAGCTGAAGTTGTCAATCGCAACGCCCACCGGGCCGACGCCGAAGCCGGACTGTCCCACGGGCAGCGGCACCGTCCTGGTGGCGGCGGTGGTCAGGCTGGCCGATTTGCTGGGCAGGGCCGTCATGGTGACGATTTCAAGCGCCTCGCCCGAGACGATCCAGTCGGGAGCGGAGGGGTCAGACTTGTGGTCCGTCAGATCCTTGATGAGCCCTGACGCAACGGAGGCGAGGCAATAGGCGTCTGTCGTCACAGTGCTGCGCAGCGCCAGACCTTGGGCATGGGGAGCATCGCCCTGCGGCAGGAACGAGGTCTTGAAATCCGTCCAGCTGATCGGCTGCGGCACCGGCTTGTTCCGGTTGCCGATCGAGACGGTGAAGGTGATCACCGACAGGTCGACATAGATCGAGCCGCCAAAGGGAGGCCCCCAAAGGTTGAGTTCCACGCCGATATGCACGGAGATCGTGACCGAGGTGAACAGGAGATCCAGCTTGTAGGAGGCGCCGATGCTGAGGCCGATGCTGGCCTCATAGTGGAACGGCTTCCAGGACAGCAGGAAGTCGGCATGGGCTGTGAACCAGGCCTTGAGGTCGCCGCTCTGCCAGACCGCTTCCAGCGCGCCGCCAGCCATGAGCGCCGAGGGCGTGAGCGCAAAATAGATGCCGCCCTGGATCGTCGTGTTGCCATCGACCTTCCAGTTGAAGCCGAGGCGGGGGACTTGCGGAAAATAAGCGGGTCTGGTGAAGGCGGGATTGTATCCGCCCAGTGTGACGACAAAATCGCCGGCGTGGTATCCGTTCGGGTCTCCGGCGGGATTGTCCTTGAACCACATGTAATAGGCGAACCCGCCCGTCAGCACGCAGCTTTTGTCGAGGATGAACGAAGCCGGGGTCAGCTTCGCCTCGATCTCCAGAATGCCGGTTGCCGGGGAGAAGCTTGCGCGCAGCGCCATCTCCACATAGCCGATCGGCTGGATTCCCGTTCCGGCTTTCGGGGGCAGGCTTGCGGTCGTCAGGCCGAGCAGGGCGAACTTGAAGTCGGTGCCGAATGCGACCGTGACCAGTGCGAAGGAATCCAGAATCTTGAACGAGGAGAATTTGATGCCGGCGGCAATCCAGTACTGCCCGACCCTCGGGGGGATGTCACTGGCGAGGGCCCCGATGACTTGCTGAACCTGGGATCCGATGTCGCCGGCCGGATTGGCGCCCGGCGGGTTCTTCCCGGTGGCCCAGGCGACCAGCGGAAATCCTGCAACGCCGTCGATGTCCGGCAGCAGCAGGTCGCGGTTGAAGCCAAGGCCTCCGGCAATCCCGTCGAGGAAGAAGAACGGGTAACCGAACAGCGGCCGGTTGACCGAAACATACATGAAGAACGACGGATCAGAACCAAGCTGCGCATAGCCGCCGAGGGCGCCGAGGGTCAGCGACGGCACCGACACCTGCAGGGCACCGTTGAAATTCAGCGGATCGATCGTGCCGTAGAGGCCGCCGCTGACATTGACCGGGCCTTGCGCCACGGTGATGGTGAGGCCGGAGAGCGTCACGGCCGGATCGAAGGAATCCACCTTGGAGCCGATGCCGAGGCCGAGCAGCCCGATGCTGAGAACCTCCGCATTGAGCGAGATGTCACCCGTCACGAACAGGCGCTGGTTCTGATAGCTCAGCCCGAGCTTGCGGATGCCGAGCGGGCCGAACTGCTTCTGGATGTTGACCGACAGGCTGGCTGGTGGGGTCGCGGCATCTGCAGCCGTTCCCAAGGCCCGGTCCGCCTGATCATCCGCCAGGCTCTCCTTGCTGGAGCCTCCGGTCGGGATCTGCAGCTCAAGGCTTTTCACCGTGTCGCCGAGCTGCAGGTTCGAGGACACAAGAATGCCCTCGGAAAGACCGTCTCCGGGAAGCGGTATGATGCCTTTCGGCAGCAGCGCATTGACGACAGCCGCTTGGGTCTTGTCGAAGCCGGGCTTGGCATAGGCGAACTGGAGTTGGTCAAACTCGACCGTCAGATCGGCCGGAAGCTTGCCGCCGATGAGCGGGATGTCGGTGAGACTGATGCTCGCGCCAAGCTCCAGACCGAAGAGGAAGTGGTTGGTGGGCTGGGACTGGCCTGCGTCCTTCGCCTTGAGATAGGCGAATTTGACCGCATCCAGGGTGATCTCGATGTCTTCCGGGACAAGTCCGGCAAGCTGCTGCGATACGTCAGCCACGAGGTCATGCAGGCGCACGGAGCCGTTGCTGCGCTGGTAATCGGCGATGAAGATGCTTTGGCCGGTGTCGGTGGTGTTGAAGCGGATCTCGAATGTGTTGCCGGCAAAGACGACGGAGCCGCCGAAGGTGGCGCTGTACCCGCGTGCTGTCGCCACGGCTTCGGGGCCCATGCGAAGCGCCTCGGGCGAGTTGGGATGCACGATATCGACACTGAAGGTGACCTCGACGGGCGTGTCGTAAACCGTGAAATCGCCAATGCAGAGAAAATGGAAGTCGCCGGTCTGCGTGTTGTAGCTGGTGGAAAGTGTCTTAAGCACCAGGGTGCGGATCGGCTCCGGGATCTGGTCGGGCGACAGGCCGAACTCGCGGCCCCAGTAGGTGATGATCTTGCCGATCGGGACTTCGGTGGCGCTGCCGGAGAGCGTCAGTCCTCCGCCCTTGCCGTCATAAACGGCCCCCAGGAACAGAGCGGTGGCTTCGTCGATGACGATGGTGCCATGGAAATCACCTGATACGGTTGTTGCAGGCGTGGTCGATACGCCGACACTCGCGGTGAGATCCTGCAGCTTGAGATCGCTGCCTGCGTCGATCTGGGCGACAAGATCGAACGAGTACTGGCTCTGCGACAGATTGGCGAGCAGCGACAGCGTGTCGATTTCGACTTCTGGAAACCCCGCCGGAAGCGTGACGTTGAAATGGGCGAAAACATCCGCAATCGAGACGGTCTTGTCCTGTTGCAGGCGTCCCCAGACAAAGAAATTGCTTGGCGCAAAATGCGCGCCGATGTCGAAGGGCACACCCGCAAGGTCAAATTTGGCCTGAAGCTCGACATAGCTGCGGGCGCTGTCGAGAAAATCGACCATGAACTTGAGCGTGACCCCGCCTGCGGGAACATCGATGATGCCGAGCGCCGACCAGGCATCCGTATAGGCGATGTCCATGTAGACATAGGACAGTTTCGCGCCCGCCGGGTTGAAGGATATCTCCAGCTCGGTCATCCCGAATTCGGCAAGCGTGTCGAGCGGGCTGGGCAGGTAGTCGGACAGGACGAGGCCGCCGGCCAGAGCGGAGAAGGCGTCAACTGAAAGAGGCTGCGCCGTGAAGGTTCCGCTCACGACCCAGTCGAGATCTGGATAAGGCGGCACCGCAACGGCAATCGGCAGCGTCAGCGTGTTGCCTGTGCCGATCACGATGTCGCAGGCCATTCCCGCAGTCAGGACTGCCACGTCCTCCGCCGGCTGGAAGGACATGGAGGGGGTGGAGAGAACGAAGCCTGTCAGCAGTTCCCACTGTGTCCCGGCAGCCGTTGTGGTTGTGATGGCGAGCGAGAAGGGGCCGTTCGGGGTGGCCGCGTCCACGGGCTGGAACACCAGTTGCGTGGCCAGACCGGTCAGGCCGAAAAGGGACGCTGTGCCGGTCACTGTGATGGACTGGGGGCCGGACGTGCTTGTCTCCACCGTGACAGTGGTGGCAAGGGCCAGCGCTTCATAGCTTGCGATCATGGCCGGCGATACATCGGAGGGGCCGATGGTCAGGCTGTCGCCGGGCTTGAGACCCTGTGCCAGGGTGGCAAGAGCGTCATAGGTGGTGATCGCTGCCATGTCCTTGCGCACCTCTGTCTACTGGAGTGTCTTTGGAAAGACGTGGAAGGGACAGTTTGCGACGCCGCAGGCCGGAGGCACTACGTTGTTCGCCATCATGATGTTGCCGCGCCCAGCCACGCCCGAGTTCGGTCCCGTTTCGGCCGTCGAGGCGACATTGAGGAAATTGCCCCAGCCTGCGACCGGATAGGCTGCGACGGCAGCAGGGTTTGGATGGCCATAGCAATGCACGCCGCCCGGAACACCGCCATTGACCCCGTATGAATAGGCAAGGCGGCCCTGGTTTGCGGCGTAGGGGGCCGGAATCGGCGGGGCGGCCAGCGGAGCCGGCGGCGGGACCAGGTTTGTCGCGGAACCATGGTGGGTTGCCGTCATCCAGCGCAATCCGCCAAAGCCGCCGAGGCCCGGTATCGACTGGAAGGCGGCATCACCCGGCAGCAGCATGTCGCGATTGTTGGGAATGTCGAGATGCACGATCACGGCAAGCCCGGTGTTGTTCAGGTCGCCAGGGGCAACGCCCGCACCCGGCACACACTGGATGATGTTGACATAGCCGCCGGGCAGCACGCCGAGACCGGCAGGGAATATGTGCACCTGACCATTCGGCGAGCCGTTGATCCCCAGGATCACGCCCGCCAGAAACGGTCCGGCCACTTGCGGCGGGAAGATCCAGTCCCGGTTGCGCAAGGCGGCTGCATTGGCCGACATGCCGAGCATCGAATAGTGGTCCCAATGGAAATGCGTCAGGACACCGGGAGGATTGTTGGCGAGGCACGGGCCGGGATTGATGATCTCCACATTGCCGAGTGCATTGACCGGCGGCATGCTGGCAAAGTTCGGGAACATCGGCAGGCCCGCATCCACATAGATCTGCGGTGTGCCGTTGGCATCGTAGATCAGGTTGCAGGACGCCTGCCCGGTGTCCATCACGCCAACTTCACGCGGCTGCATGGCCAGCAGCATCTTGATGATTTTTGCAAGGTCGATCCGGGCGATGGGTTTGTAGCGCCGCCGCAGCCGGGTGAGCTTCGGACCAGTCAGTTTGCGCCCCGCTGCTTTCAGCGGGATCACGGTCGTATCAAATGCCGGGCGGGCCCGCTTTGCCGGTCTGCCGCTATGGCTGGGAACCGTCAGGATGTACCAGTCACCTTCGGCGATATCACCCGCTGTCGTGCCGAGCGCTTCGGCCACCTCCTCAAGGGGAGCGTCATCGAAGACGAGCAGTGTGACGGGTGCGGGCGGCGGCAGGTCACGAACGCTGTCCCCGAGGTTCATCACGGCCGCCTCGATCCACTCGAAGGGCACGAGTTCAAGCTGAACCGACTGGAGGATGGGGCCGCCCTCCTTGTATTGGACCTGTTCGATCTCTGTCAGATAGCCGTAATAGGTTTCGCTCGGGGAATCGTCGCCGTTGAACTCGGTGCCCTGCTTGCGCACGTCATCCATCGTTGCCAGAAGCGGTGCCGGGATCGCTGAAACTGCCAAGACTCTCTCCCTGAGGTTCGCGCCCGGAGGGCCGGGGATTGCAGAAGGAGGATGCTCTGTTCAGTGCCGCCCTGCCGGAAGGGCCGTTCCTTATTCCGGTTCAAAAGGGCTGCGGGCCTGCCATGGCAGGCACGGCTTCAGCCGCTGCCGGCTGGACGGGGCTGGCCGGGCGGCTTTCCGGCCGGCAAGACCCGGCACCGGAGCCCTGCGGCCGGAAAGCCTCCGGCCGCAGATTGAAAGACCTGCGTCAGCCGCCCTGCGGAAGCTTCGTCATGTCGCTTCCGACGGGGATCAGATAGTTGACCGGCATGTCGTTCAATGCGGTCAGCTGCCGTCCGTTGTCTGCGACATGGACGTGGTTGGGGAACACCTCGACTGCCGGGCGGGCATAGGCGGCAAAGACCTGGCTTCCCGGGGTGCTCGTCAGGATGGACGCGCTCATCGACACCGAGAAGTTTCCGTCAACGGGTGGGTTGCCATTGGCGTAGTAGGAATAGCTGATCGGTGACGTCCAGCCTGCCGGTACCTGATATGTCACCGTGAAACCGATCTGTGTCGGCTTGGTGATGGTGGTGGGCGGCAGGTTGATGTAGGTGCCGTCCGGCAGCGGGGTGCCGCAAGAGAACGAGACCTGCGAACCCACAGGGCAGCTGACGCAGGTGACTGCGAACTGGACGGTCGCGGCCGTGGTCGATGGCGGATAGACCGTCGAGTTGGTGAAGGTCGGCGCACCGGCCGATGTAAATTGCACGTTGTGCCATCCGGTGCCGCCTGTCTTGCCGATCCAGGCCGCCAGGTCATTCATCGAGGTGACCGCGTTGGGCGGCTTCTGGCTCTCGAACGGATACTCGGGCGTCGAGATGAAGCCGACAAGGCAGGTGTGCTCGCTGATGTTGGTGGGCACCCAGACGAATGGGTCGGTCGTGACACCAATCGCATTCGGCGCGAGGGAACCAAGATCGCTTGTGGCGGAGCCGCGCGACGTCAGGATGGAGTTGTTGAGCCACTGCACGGGGTAGAGAAACAGCGACTGCGGCGCATAGAAGACGCGGGCTGTGCCGGTCTGGGCTGCCGCATTGAGGTTCTTGCCGCGCAGATAGACGTAGTTGGTGGCGTTCTGCACGACCGGCTGCGTGGGGTCTGTCCCGTAACTCGCAGCGGTGCTGAACACGGCCTGCGGATCCTGGGTCGGCTGTGTGCCGGCCATGATGATGTCTGGGCTTGCCGTCCAGCCGCCAGTCCGGGGCATGAGGCCCTGGTCCTGAAGATTCTGGCGCAAGAGAATGCCGTCGTACTGGGTCATCGACTGCCTCCCGAGCTGTTTGGAGCTGTGCCTGGATAGATTGAACTTTCCGGAGCGGCTGTCATTTGCGCAACCGCAAGTTAAGCTACCGCAGGGGTATACATCTGGCAATCAAAATATCGCGCAATAGTTTTTAATAAAACTATATCAACTTTTGGTTGAAGTTGAAGTGTTGCGCCCAAGTCTTGCTGTCTTCAGCTTTTGGTCAGCAAGCCGGCTGCTCTGGGGTCTTGTTGTGCAGGGCCTCTGTCGCTGTTTTTCTTGCAGGCAAGCAGGGCTGTCCGTAGTTTTTCGCCGTCATTGTGCCGGCGATTGCCGCCGCGCACAGGGACAGCGTGGCCCGTGTTCGTGGCATCAACACGGGCAGGATCTGCGTCGTATGGTTCTGTTCCTGATCGCAGGCGGGGCAGGCAGGCTTCATGGGGCGGCCCCAAGCACCAACATCTTCACGGCCGTTCATCGTGCCGCTGCCAGTTCCCCGCCTGTCCTTAGACCAAGGCTTTCGATGCTGACGGATCACGCCTTGAAATTGCTCAGGCGCTGCACGGGCTTGACCAATTCTTGATGAGTCAAGCTCATCGAGAATTGGGATTATCCCTCGATCAGCGCAATCATTGTCTCCAGCCGCTTCATCGCCAGCCAGCCGTCATGGATCTGCGGAGCATTGTTGCTCTCGCCGCGCATGGTGGCGGCCACGTCGAGGAGGAGGGCGTGGTAGCCTTTGTAGTCCTCGTTGGCGGCGGCGGTGAAGTTGGGTGACCAGGTGAGGCTGTCGCAGCCCGGATCAAGGCTCGCCTGCGGGTCATCCACCTTGAAGGGCGGGTTGCGGTGCCAGGTGACGTTGATGACGTTCTCCACCTCGATACGGTTGTGGTCGCCCATGATCTGGACGAATTCCATCGGCGTGCCGCGCGACTGGACCGTGCCCATGATGATGTTGCCGATGACGCCGTTTTCGCATTCGAAATTCATGTGCAGCAGCATCTTGCCCTTGTCCGACACATTCTTGCGCAGGCGCACGTCGGCAAATTCGGATCCGGCAAACCAGGTGATCAGGTCCATGTAGTGGACGCAGTGATGCAGGTAGAAGCCGGTATAATCCACCTCTCCGGCGAAATAGGTTGGCGCGGTCATGTAACTGCCGTGAATGCCGAGCACCTGCCCGAAGGCGCCGCCATCAAGAATGTTCTTCGCAACCTTGTTGCCGGCCGAGTAGCGCTTCATGAAGCCGACGGTGACGGGCACGCGGGCGGCTTCCGAGGCCCTGACCAGTTCCAGCGCCTGCGCCGCCGTGGCTGCGGGCGGCTTTTCCATGAACACCGGCAGCCCACGCTTCAGGGCGGCAAGGGTTGCCCGATAGTGGATATCCGGCCCCACCGCCATGCCGATGGCATCAATGCCGCCAGCCGCGATCATCTCTTCAAAGTCCGTATGGACGGATGTTGCACCGAATTGCCGGGCGGCATTGCGGGCGGCGGCCGCGTCCCGGTCGCAGACGGCGGTGATTTCAAAGCCGCTGCGGGCGAGTTGCGGCAGCAGCATCCAGGTTGCGTGGCGGCCGCAGCCGATCCAGCCGATCTTGATCGTCATTAGTGATTGACCTCAGCAAATGTCAGGGCAGAGCGGATCAGGCCAAGGCCCGCCCGCAGCTTTTCATCTTCGTCTTCGTGGGGTGCGCGCCAGTGGGCGATGGGCAGGGCCACCCGGTCATCCTCGCGGCGGAAGGGCTCCAGCGACACCGGGCCCTCGTAGCTGACCGCATGGAGGGCGCGGGCGATGGCCGTCCAGTCCATGTTGCCGGTGCCGGGGAAACCGCGGTGGTTCTCATTGGCCTGGAAATGCACCAGCCGGTGTCCGGCGGCGCGGATGGCGTCCGGAATGGAGCGCTCTTCCATGTTCATGTGGAACGTGTCCAGCATCACGCCGAGGCCGGGGCTCGCCACCGCATCGCAAACCTCGATGGCCTGCGCGGTGGTGCAGATGATGTCGGTCTCGAAGCGGTTCAGCGGCTCCAGGCCGAACACCTTGCCAGCGTCCGCCGCCTGCCTTGCTGCAATGGACAGGCCCTCGATGGTGCGGGCGGCGCGTGCGGCGATCTGGTCTGCGCTCCAGGGAAAGGGCGGGCGTCCGGCAAAGACCAGCGGCTCGCCATAGAGAGGCCCGCCAATGATGGTGGCGCCGATGCGTTCTGCCGCCGTGATGCAATAGGAGAGGTAATCCTGTCCGCCCTTGCGTGCGCCCGCATCCTCGCTGGCGATGGAGCGCTGCAGGTTGACGCGGGCGGCGAGCACGATGCCGAGGCCTTCGCCCGCGCAGATGCGGCGCACTTCGTCCGGGTCGAGATCATCCTCCGGCTCCGGCACCAGCAGCTCGATGAAATCGAAGCCGAGTGCGCGGGTCTTCTTCAGGAACGGCAGTGCGGCATTGGTGAAGGGCCGGGTGTATTGCATCGAGATGATGCCGATGGGGTTTTTCACGGAATAGGTCCTCGTCTTGGATGGGATCAGCCCTTCACGGCGCCTTGCGTCAGGCCGCCCACCAGCCGCCGCTGCATGATCAGGAAAAGGAGGGTTGCGGGCATGGCGCCGACGATGCCGCCGGCAGTCAGCAGGCCCCATTGCACCTGGTATTCGCCGATCATGCTCTGCACGGCGACGGTGATGGGGCGCACGCTCTGGCCGCCGAGGGTGAGGGCGTAGAGATATTCGTTCCATGCGGTGATGAAGATGTAGATGCCCGTGGCAATGATGCCGGGGGTGCACAGTGGCAGCACCACCCTCGTCATGGCCTGCAGGCGCGAGCAGCCGTCGGTCATCGCGGCTTCATCCAGCGAGCGGGGAATGCCGTTGATGTAGCTCGTCATCATCCAGACCGAGAAGGGGATGGCGATGGTCGAGTTGGCGATGATCAGGGCAAAGTGGGTGTCGAGCAGTCCGAGCTGGCGCATCAGCACGAAGAGCGGCAGGATCAGCAGCACCAGCGGGAACATGTTGATCAGCAGGAACTGCAGCAGCAGCACCCGCTTGAAGCGGAAGTCGAAGCGCGAAAAGCTGTAGGCGGCGGAGACCGACAGGGCGAGGCCCACCACCACCGTACCCGAGGCGATGATGAAACTGTCGAGCATGTTGCGGGCAAAGCCCACATTGGCAAAGAGCCGCTCATAGTTGTTCATCACCAGATCGGCGAGCGAGGGCCCCCGGGTGAAGAGCTTGTCTTCCGCCGTCAGCGAGGTCAGCGCCATCCAGAGGTAAGGCCCCAGCGTGAAGGCGAGGATCGCCAGCATCGGCAGGTCGACCGTCAGGATGCGGGTGAGGGTTGTCTTGCGTCCGAGGGCCATCACTGCACCGCCTTTGCCGAACGTTTCAGATAAAGCACCACCACGCCCAGAAGCAGCAGGGTGAAAGTCATGGCCAAGGCCGAGCCATAGCCGAAGTTGAGATTGGTCCGCGCTTCGAGGAAGGCGTAGAGCGGCAGGGTGTAGGTGGAATAGCCCGGCCCGCCGCCGGTCATGACGAAGATCACGTCCATCGAATTGGCCACCCAGATGGTGCGCAGCAGGATGGCGGTGAACAGTACGCCCGAAATGCCCGGCAGGGTGATGTGCCAGAACTGGCGCAAGGTAGACGCGCCGTCGATGGCGGCCGCTTCATAGTAGCTTTTGGGGATCGACTGGAGACCGGCGAGGATCATCACCGCGAAGAAGGGAAAGCCCTGCCAGGTGAGCGTCAGGATGATCGCGTAAAGCGCCGTATCCGGATTGGCGAGCCAGGGGATCGAGGTTTCCAGAATGCCGATGCGCAGCAGAAGGTCATTGAGGATGCCGTAGTTGGAATCGTAGATCCACGACCACATCAGCGCGATGACCACCGAGGGCAGCGCCCAGGGAATGATGATGAGGGCGCGGGCGAGCGGCCGCCAGGGAAAGCTCTGGTTCAGCAGCAGCGCCGTGGCCAGCCCCAGCAGCGCCTGTGCCGGAACGGTGAGCGCAATCCACAGCACCGTGTGGCGCAGCGAGATCCAGAATATCTCGTCCTGCAGGATCGCCAGATAGTGTGTAAGCCCGGCCCATTCGAAGCTTCGGGGCCGGAACAGAACATAGTGATGCAGGCTCATCCAGGCGGTCTGCACCATCGGAAAGAAGACGATGGCGAGGGTGACCAGAACAGCCGGGGACAGCAGGGCCAGCGGCAGAACCTGCCGCGACAGGGCCGCCCGCCGTGATGTCTGAATGTCCCCGCCGTGGGGCCGCGTAATGCTGGACATGGTCTGGCTCTTCAGGGTTTGCGGGCCGGGCTTGCGCGCGTGTTCAGTGTTGGTGTCAGCAGATGGATTTGGGGCGCCTCCGCACCCCTCCCCCTCGTGGGGAGGGGGTAGGGGTGGGGGGAAGAGCCTCTCCGGTGGGCAGGGAGATAAATGGTCGTAAATGGCATTCCCTATCGATAACCCGTCCAAGAAACTTTTGATTTTTCAGTTTGTTGCAGGCTCAGAGCCCCCCACCCCTTACCCCTCCCCACCAGGGGGAGGGGGCCGGGGAGGCCGGGTTCCAAGGCGAAGAAGCCCTCCGCCTCCCGCCTCGTCACTGCTTTTCGAACAGCTTGGCGATGGCTGCGTTCATGTCGGCTGCGGTGATCTGGCCGAGCAGCGCGCGCTGCATGTTGGCCGGCCACACCGTGTTGACGAACTCCGGCGTGTTGGACGAGGCCGGCAGCAGGTGGGCGAAGGGCAGCGAGTCCTTCGTAGCTTCAACGAAGCGTGCCTCATGGCCGTTCCAGCTGGCTGTGTCGGTCTTGGTCACCGGCAGCTGGCCTGTCGCAGTGTTGAAGAGCGCGTTGTTGCCTTCAGTGGAGAGGAACGAGATCCACTTCCATGCGGCCTCCTTGTCGGAGGCGGAGGAGAGGACGCCGCTGGATTCATCGCCGAAGGTGGTCCAGCGGCCGCCGCCGCATTCGGGCACCGGAACGGCGCTGACCTTGTCGCCAAGAGCGGCCACCAGATCGCGGGAAGAGCCCACGTGGTGGATCGTCATGGCGGTCACGCCGGTCTTGAAGGCGCCGATGATTTCCTGGAAGCCGTCATTCGGGGCTGAGGGCGGGAACACCTTGTCCTTCTGGAACAGGTCGACGACGAACTGGGTGCCGGCAACGCCAGCCTCGGAGTTGAGGCTTGCATCCAGCGCCACACCGGTGCGGCCAAGGGTGAAGGTGCCCCAATGCTCGTGACCGGACTTGCCGCCCCGGAAGCCGAAGCCGTAGGTGTCGATCCTGCCGTCGCCGTTGATGTCGCGCGTCAGCTTGATGGCGGCATCGCGCAGCTCCTCGCAGGTTTTGGGCGGGGTCAGGCCCAGCTCGGCGAACATGTCGGCGCGGTAATAGAGATAGAGCGCCACATACTGGACAGGCAGATAATAATGCTTGCCGTCCTGCGCCTTGGTCAGCTCGAACAGGTTGTCGAGGATGTTGTCCTTGCCGTCCCAGCTGTTGATCCGCTCATCCAGCGGCTCCAGCGCTTCCATTTCCAGAAGGCGCGGCAGGGCGAACATCTTCAGCATCGCCGCGTCCGGGGCATTGCCGCCGGCTATCGCGGTGTAGAGATTGTCGTAATAGCTGTTCCAGGGAATATTGCGGGCATCGATCTTGATATCCGGGTTTGCTTCCTCGAACTTCTTTACCAGATCCGACATCGGGTTTTCCGGGTTGTCGAAGTGGTACCAGAAGCGCACGGTGCTGGCGGCATCCGCCTGACCGGCAAGCAAAGCGGTGCCGAGGCCGGCCACGAGGGCCAGCGTGCTGATCATGGTCTTCATGTGCTATTCTCCTCCCAAAGAACTCGCGGGTAATTTACGGCGGGTTCAGGTCATCGTGCGGAACGCCTCGCCCGCACGGTCAAAGGCAGCCTCCGCCTGAGGCAGCCAGATGCTCATCTGCATGAAGCCGTGCACCACACCGGGCACGGTGTCGAAAGGGTCCTTGCGGCCAAGCGCATGCAGTCTTGCGGCCAGCGCCTCGCTGTCGGAGCGCAGCGGATCGACCTCCGCGGCATTGAGATAAAGCGGCGGCAGGGCGGCGAGGATCTCATCGGATGCGCGCGCCGGGGTCAGGCAGGGATCGGACAGGCGCTGGTCCTCCGGCGCATAGAAGTCCCAGTAACGCTGCATCTTGCCGCGCGTCAGGCCGGGGCCATCGGCCACCTGCCGGTAGCTGGGGCTTTCAAAGTCCGCGTCGAACACGCCATAGAACAGCAGTCCGCAATGCGGCAGATCGCGACCCTTGAGGCGGACCATCAGCGCCAGCGCCAGATTTGCCCCGGCGCTGTCGCCAGACACCGACCAGCGCCGGCCGGTAAGGACATGTTCGCGCTCCGCCCAGAGGGACAGGCAATCCTCCAGCCCGGCCGGATAGGGATGCTCCGGCGCCAGCCGGTAATCGAAGGTGATGACGGGCGCGCCCGTTGCCTGAGCCAGCCGCCGGGCCGCGCCTTCATGGGTTGCCGCCGAGCAGAAGGCCCAGCCGCCGCCGTGGATATAGAGGATGGCCTCGCGGCCCGTATCGGACGGGGGGATGAAGACGAATGCCCGCCGTCCGGCCGGCGTTTCCACGATCAGCTCCCGTGCCATGGCCGGGGCGGGGCCGTTCCAGCGCCGGTTGGCAGCTTCGGCCTTCGCGCGTCCTTCGGCGGGCAGCAGCTGTGTCGGGTCCGGCTGCATGCCGTCTTCGGCCATCAACCGGTCCAGCACGGCCTGCATCTCCGGGGCAAGCGGCGGCAGGGGCAGGGGCAGGGTGTCGCGGTCCGCCTTCATGATGGCATGCCCCCCACCGTCATCACCGCCGGCCCCAGATCGACGATGGTGGAGATGTGATGGGAGAGGGCCTGATGCAGCGCCTTGGCATCGCGGGCCTCGACGGCCTCGATGATGACCACATGCCGGTTGGCCGTTGCCATCAGGTCGCGATCTTCGGCGCGGCTGTTGAGGATCTTGAAGCGCTGGCTGTGCACGAGGCAGCGGGCCAGCACCGGCTCGACCACAGGCATATGCGCGGCGGCGAAAAGGCTCAGGTGGAAGTGGCAGTCGTGCTGCAGCAGGGAATATTCGTCCTCCTGCAAAGCGGCAAGGCGCATCATCTGCAAGTGGCCTTCCAGCGTCTTCATCAGCGTGCCATCGGTTGCTTCCGCCACGCGGATGGCGGCCCGGCATTCGATGTCGTGGCGGATGTGCAGCAGCTCGCGCACGTCTTCGGAATTCGCCGGGGAAACATGGGTGTCGCGGCGGGCGCGGCGGATGATCAGCCCTTCCTCGGATAGGCGCATCAGGGCCTCGCGGATGGTGCCCTGCGCCACCTCGAAACGCTGGGCCAGCTCCAGCTCGCGCAGCACCTCGCCTGCCGCCAGCTTGCCGAGAACGATCTCGCGGCGCAAAGCCTCTTCAACCAGTTCGCTGCGGCTGGGCTGTGTTCGGGATCTGAGGTTTTCAACGGCGCTCATGCAGGATCTTCCGTTCGCCACGGGTATTTCAGTCGTATTGATAATCGCATTCTTATTGATAATGTCAACCCTATTGATAATATGGTTTTGAAATTTCCGGCTGGGAGGCCGGAATGCGGTATGAATGCAAACGAGCTTGAGGAGGAAACGATGGCGCGGATTGAGCTGGCGAAGGTCGTCAAACGCTATGGCGCGGTGGAGGCCATTCATGGCGTCGATCTGGAGATCGGGGACGGGGAATTCGTCGCCTTTGTCGGCCCTTCCGGCTGCGGCAAGTCCACCATGCTGCGCATGATCGCGGGGCTTGAGGAGATCAGCGGCGGCACGCTGCGCATTGGCGAGGCCGTGGTCAATGATGTGGAGCCCAAGGGCCGCGACGTGGCCATGGTGTTTCAGGACTATGCCCTCTATCCGCATATGAGCGTGGCGCAGAACATCGGCTTCGGCCTGAAGATGCGCGGCGAGGCGCCGGAGGTGATCCGCCAGAAAGTGGAGGAAGCCGCCCGCATCCTGCAGCTTGAAGACTATCTGGAGCGCAAGCCCGGCCAGCTCTCCGGTGGCCAGCGCCAGCGCGTTGCCATGGGCCGGGCTATCGTGCGCAAGCCCAAGGTCTTCCTGTTTGACGAGCCGCTGTCGAACCTCGATGCCAAGCTCCGGGTGGAAATGCGCACCCAGATCAAGCGTCTGCACCGCATGCTGCGCACCACCACCATCTACGTCACCCATGATCAGGTGGAGGCCATGACGCTGGCCGACCGTGTGGTGGTGCTGCGCGGCGGCAATCTCATCCAGCATGGCCGCCCGCTGGAGCTTTACGAGCGCCCCAACTGCCGCTTCGTCGCCGAATTCATCGGCTCACCGCAGATGAACATCCTGCCCGGTGTGGTCATCAGTTCCGATGGCAGCCCGGCCGTGGAACTGGACGGCGGGGCAATGGTCCGGATGCCCGGTCTTGCGGCTGAGCCCGGACACAAGGTGGACGTGGGCATCCGGCCCGAGCATATCGACGCCTGCAGTGAAGCCGAGGCTGATCTCGTGGTGGACGTGGATGTGCTGGAGGAGCTTGGCTCCGATACCCTTGCCATCTGTCTCTGGGCCGGGCGCGAGCTCACCGTCCGCCTTCCCGCCGGTCCCGGTTCAGGTCTGGGCTCAGGTGCTGGCTCAAGTCAGGGCTCAAGTCTTGGCTCAAGTCTGGGCCCCGCCGCCCGCACCCGCCTGCCCTTGCGCTTCCGCCGCGACTGCCTGCACGTCTTCGACGCGCAGACTGGTGTGCGTTTGTGAGGGAGGAAGCTCAGGCGTCTCCTGTCCGGCGCTGGATTTCGTCAAACTTCAGGCCGAAACGTGCGAGGTATTTGGTCAGCCGGTCCGCGTCGTTGCTGCTTTTCTTGCCGAGCCGGGAGCGGGCGAACAGTGCCCGTCCCGCACTGCTGGCGCTGGGGTGCTCGCGGCAGACTTTCAGAACGGCGGCAAGCTGGGCCTGATCGAAGAGATCCAGCTCTGCTGCAGCTTCTGCTCCCAGTGCGGCAGTGAGAATATCACCGGCTGCGTCTTCCTGTGCTGCCCCCGCCCATGCCGCCTTCAGGCGTGCCACTTCCGCGGCAACCTCCTCCACGGTGATGCGTCCTTGCGGGGCGAGGGTGGCCATGCGTGTCACCGAGGCGGAAAGGTCACGGAAATTGGCGCTCCATGCCGCAGCCGGAGAGGAGGCGAAGGCGAGATAGCGCTCGCGGGCTTCCTTGTTGAAGGTGACGTTCTGCCCCTCGCGCTCCAGAAAGCGGCGCAGCTCGAAGTCGAGGTTGGGCTCGATGTCCTCTGTCCGGTCACGCAGGGCGGGCAGCTGGAAGGTCCACAGGTTGAGCCGGGCCAGCAGGTCTTCCCGGAAGCGCCCCTTGCGCACCTCCTCGCGCAGATCCCGGTTGGTGCCGGCGAGAAGCTGGAAATCGGCCGACACTTCCTTGTCCGCGCCTACCGGCAGGAAGCGCTTCTCCTCGATGGCGCGCAGGCACATGGCCTGTTCGTCCAGTCCCAGTTCGCCAATCTCATCCAGAAACAGCACACCCTTGTCCGCCGACATGAGCAGGCCCGCCCGCTCGGACGAGGCGCCGGTGAAAGCGCCTTTCACGTGGCCGAAGAGGGCGGACATGGCCTGATCACCCCGCAGCGTGGCGCAGTTCACCTCGACAAACGGACCGCTGACCTTGCGCTGGGCCTTCTTCAGTTCATAGAGCCGCCTGGCCAGCTGGGACTTGCCCGCGCCCGTTGGCCCGGTGAGAAGCAGCGGCGCGCTGGAGCGCATGGCGACACGCTCGATCTCGTCGATCATCCGGTTGAAAGCGGTGTTGCGGGTCGAGATGCCGGACTTGAGGAAGGAGGCGGCTTCCGCCTGTTCCGAAGCAAAGCGGGTGGCGATCTCGTCATAGCGCGAAAGGTCGAGGTCGATGATCGTGTGTGAGCCGGAGTAGTCCTGATCCGGCTCCCTGTCGCGCGGCGGGGAGAGCTGCAGCAGCCTTGCGGGAATGATGCGCGCTTCCGTCAGCAGGAACCAGCAGATCTGCGCCACATGGGTGCCCGTGGTGATGTTGACGAGATAGTCCTCCGCGTCCGGATCGAACGGATAGGCGCGGGCAAAGTCGCGCAGCTTTGTATAGACCTCAGAGAAATCCCATGGGTCTGACAGGTTGATGATGTTCTGCCGCACTTCGGTGGCGGGAGACACGGTGTCGATGTCCCGGATCACCGTCTGGGCCAGCCGGTCGAAATGGCTGTCGTGAACAAGCTCCACCCTGTCGAAGAAGAGGCCCGGCTGCTGCGTCAGGGCGACATTCGGCCGCCACCGCTTCCAGCGATCACTGCGGCCGCCCATGTCGAGAGTGGTTCCGAGGATGCTGATGGCAACGCGGCGTTTCATGCAGATATCCAAAATTATAAATCTTATAAAGCTATATAATATTTCTTGGCTGGCTGATTCCAGTCCAAAATCGGTAGGGATCGAAGGATGATTTTTTAAAGATAATAATTTCAATGATTTAATTGATTTTTTGTGCTGCTTTTCATCCGGTGACACGAATTGGCACGATGCTTGAAATAGAGAGGGCAGTTACGAATTGATGAGGTGCTGCCATGGTGAACAAGGCAATCTTCAAGACCTATTTCGGTCAGCTTCTGCGCAAGACTGATACGGTCAATCACGCAGGCGCTCCGGCCCATGCCTTGAGTGCACGTGAAGCGCTGGCCCAGTACGCAGTGACCGGTACCTTCAGCGATACTTTCTACGCACAAGCGCAGGACCAGCTGGAGGATCTGCTCAAGCACGCTGCCGAAGCTGATCCGGAATTTCTGGCAAGGCTTGCCATCTATGCGGCGGAACAGGGCCACATGAAGGATATGCCGGTGATGCTGCTGGCGATCCTGTCGGGCCTTGAGAGCGATGCCTTTTCGAAGGCATTCCCGCGTGTGGTGAAGAGCGGCAAGATGCTGCGCGGTTTCGTGCAGGTCATGCGGTCCGGTGCTGCCGGGCGCAAGTCGCTCGGAAGCCGCCCGAAGCGGATGGTGCGTGCATGGCTGGAAAGCCGTACGGATGAGCAGCTGCTGCAGGCGATGACCGGCAACGATCCGTCGCTGGCCGATGTGATCCGCATGGTTCACCCCAAGCCTCAGGATGCAGCGCGTGCGGCATTCTATGCCTGGGCCATCGGCAAGCCCTATGACGTGTCGGCGCTGCCGGCGCCCGTGGCGGCTTTCGAGGCCTTCAAGCGCGATACCAGCCTGCCGCTGCCGCCGGTGCCGTTCCAGATGCTCACCTCTCTCCCTCTGACGAAGGAGCAGTGGGCGGAGGTTGCACTCAACGGCTCCTGGCAGATGGTGCGCCAGAACCTCAACATGTTTGCCCGCAAGGGTGTGTTCGAGGTGCCGGGCGTGGCAGAGCGGATTGCTGCAAGGCTCGCTGATCCGGCTGCCGTCCGCAGGGCACGCGTCTTCCCCTACCAGCTGCTGGTGGCGTGGAAGATGGTGAGCAAGGACGTGCCTGAGGTTGTTGCCGATGCGCTGCAGGATGCGATGGAGGTTGCCATCTCCAGCGTGCCCGAGGTGCCGGGCAATGTGGTGATCTGTCCGGACGTGTCCGGGTCCATGGGTTCGCCCGTGACCGGTTACCGTCCGGGCGCCACCTCCGTCGTTCGCTGCATCGATGTGGCGGCCCTCGTGGCTGCCTCCTTCCTGCGGAAGAACCGGAGGACCCGCGTGCTGCCCTTTGCCGAAGAGGTTGTTCCGCTTCACCTGAACTCCAGGGACAGCGTGATGGCCAACGCATCGAAGCTGGCGGCCATCGGTGGCGGCGGGACGGACTGTTCCGCACCGCTGCGGCAGCTGGTGAAGGAAAGGGCGCGGGTGGACCTGGTCGTGTTCGTCTCGGACAACCAGTCCTGGATGGATGCGGGCGGCGGCGGCCAGACAACGGGCATGATGGCGCAATGGACCCGTATCCAGCGCCATAACCCGGCTGCGCGGCTCGTGTGCCTTGATATCCAGCCCTATGTCCAGACGCCTGCGTCTGGTGCGGATGTGCTGAATATCGGCGGCTTCTCGGATGCCGTTTATGGAGCCATCAGCCGTTTTGCGGCCGGAAACTCCGGTCCGGAGGCATGGCTTCGCCAGATCGAGGCCATCGATCTTTGAGAATGCCCTGCGCCGCTGGTAACGGCGCAGGGTGCCGTGACGGATGCCGGATGGAACTACAGACTCCTTATCTCCAGGTCGCGGGTTCGAATCCCGCCGGGGCCGCAACCTTGTGGTCCTGTAGCTCAGCGGTAGAGCAGGCGTTCCTCCACCCCTAGCCGTCACGGGCTTTATTTGAACTGCATGGCGGATGCCGGAAGAAACACATCGGGAGCCCTTCGGGGCGGTGGGTTCAAATCCCTCATGTCATCCGGCCGCAAGGCTGGCTGTCAGAGTTTCTCCAATCTTGCCGCCATGTGCGGACTGCAGCGGCGAATGCCGAACGGAACTACAGCCTCCACCCTAGGATGGTTCAATGGGTTCGACTCCCATTCTGGCATCGCTCTCTGGCATGGGCGGGACCATCCGCGTTTCGTTCTCCCTTGTCGCCGCTACGCCCTGCTGCCGGTTCTCCGGCGGCAGGGCAGCAGCCCAGAACACGCGAACATGACAAACAGAAGGACTGCAAAGGCAGGAAAGATCATGACCGTTATCGTGAGTGGACAGGACCTCATCAACGCAGGCATGCCGCAGGGCAAATGGTTCCGCCCGGCGCTGGACGCCGCCAATCAGGTTCTGCGCAATGGTGGAACGATGGATGCGGCGCTCGAGGCTGCCCGCGCCTTCCAGCCCGGGCCCGTTCTGCCGTTGCAACTGGCGGGCAGCGTTCCGCTCCACATGAACATCCGGGCGGAGAATGATCTTGAAGAGGACAATATCGCCAAGGTGCAGGCGACCATGCAGGTGCTTGCGCGCACGCCCGTGGTGAAGGCTGCGGCGGTGATGCCCGATGCCTGTCCGTCCGGTCCCTCCGGGACCATTCCGGTTGGCGGGATCGTGGCGTCCGAGGCCATTCATCCGGGCATGCATTCGGCCGATATCTGCTGCTCCATGGCGATTTCGATCTTCCCGGGAACGGACCCGAAGGCCTTGCTGGATGCCATCCATTCGGTGACCCATTTCGGTCCCGGCGGACGTCCTGAGGATCAGCGGCTGAAGCCTTCGCAGGCAACGCTCGCGGCCTTCCAGAACAACCCCTATCTCGAAGGGCAGACGCTGGGCATCGGCGTCGGTCATTTCGGAACGCAGGGTGATGGCAACCACTTCGCCTATGTGGGCACGATGAAGTCCACGGGCGAAACCGCACTCGTCACCCATCATGGCTCGCGCGGGCCGGGTGCCCGGCTCTACGAGCGCGGCATGTCGGTGGCGAACCGGTTCCGTCAGCTGCTGTCGCCGGAAACCCTGCAGCAGAATGCCTGGATTCCGGCTGATAGCGAGGAAGGCGAGACCTATTGGGCAGCGCTCCAGATTATCCGCACCTGGACGAAGGAAAACCACTTCGTGCTGCATGACATGGCGGCAGAGAAGCTTTCGGCCAAGGTGTCTGACCGGTTCTGGAACGAGCATAACTTCGTGTTCCGCAAGTCCGATGGCCTGTTCTATCACGGCAAGGGCGCTACGCCCGCCTTTGATGGCTGGGCGGCGGATGCGGGCGGTCTGACGATCATTCCCCTCAACATGTCGGAACCGGTGCTGATCGTGCGCGGCTCGAATGCGGCCAATGGCCTCGGCTTCTCGCCGCATGGTGCGGGGCGCAACCTGTCACGCACGGCGCATATGCGCCAGCTGGCGGAGGAATGTGGTGCCGATGCAAGGGGGCTCAGCCCTAACAACATCGCGGACATCATGGCCCGCGAGACGAAGGGGCTTGATGCCCGGTTCTTCTGCGGAAAGCCGGACGTGTCGGAACTGCCGGGTGCCTACAAGTCTGCGGCCAGCGTGCGGGCGCAGATTGCCGAATACGGTCTTGCCGAGGTGGTGGACGAGGTGATCCCGTTCGGCTGCATCATGGCGGGGGACTGGCAGAAGGACGCGCCCTGGCGCAAGCGCCGCCGCGGATGAGCTTTGATATGGCGGCTGGCGTCACTGGTTGATGCCAGCCGTATTCACATCGCCCTCCTGTAGCCACCTGAGGGCAATGGGCCAGAGGGTGGGGCGGAAGCGGGTGTGGAAAAAGTTGAAGTGGCCGATGGGTTCGCCGCCGCTGTGCTCCGGGCCCAGGCGCAGATGCTGCCGGGGGCTGGCGCTGTAGCAGGCTAGCAGCCGCTCCAGTGCCTGTGGCGTGCCGAAAGGGTCGTCATCAAGGCCGATGGCGAGCAGCGGCGCGGTGATCCTTGCAAGACGGCGGGTCAGGATCTCGCCCTCCCGCTCGCCGCCGGTGAACATGTCCTGCCGCAGGTGCTCGGCAAGCTGCGGCCCCATGCGGCTCCAGTCGCGTACCACGCCTGCGGGCGTATCCTCCAGCCAGCCAAGGCGCTTGCCTGGAAAATAGCCGAAGAGCCGCGTCACCAGCGGCATGAACACGTGCCATTTCAGATACATGCGGCGGCGCTGCTGCGGATCGTAATCCCGCCAGTAGGCATGCTGTGCGCCAACGGTCAGCAAACGTGCGGCCCTGCGGGCGGAGGGGGCAAGGCCGATCGCCAGCCCGCCGATGGAATGGCCGATGAGATGCAGCGGCTGGCCCGGCCATTGCTGTTCCACCAGCTGCAGCCCTGCTTCCACGTCCAGATCGCCCCAGTCGGCCCAATCCGCCTGAAAGCCGCGCAAGCTCGCGGGCCGGGAAAAGCCGATGCCGCGATAGTCGAGCGTCAGCACCTCGAAGCCATGCTCATGCAGATAGCCGGCAAAGCGCCCATAGTAGCTGCAGCGTACGGAGGTGGCGGGGGCGATGACGGCAACGGGACGGCGCGGATCCGGGGCCGGATGGCGCCAGACAAGCCCGCCGAGCGGCACCCCATCGGGGGCACGCAGGCGAATACGTGAACCCTCTTTGGCGGCAGGTGCCGGGCGTGTGATCTCCTGATGCTGCGCTTGGCAATTGTGCAAGGCCGGGTCTCCGGTTTGAAATTGCGGTCAACCGCAAGTCTCCGCCTGAAGCTTCTGCCTGTCGATTGACCATAGCTGCGGGAGGACTGAAGAGCATTCACTTGCGCTGGGCTGCATTGCGGGTTCCTCTGCATGGCGAGGAAACCTGTCAGGACGATGCACTATGAAACCGGTTGTGACACTTGCCACCCTTCCGATGGAAACACAGGCCCATGGGGAGAGCTTTGAGGCGCGCAAGGCGGCGGTGGCCGCGCCGCTGGGCGCCACGCGGCTCGGCGCGCGCTATGTCGAGATCCCTCCCGGCAAGAAGGGCTGGCCCTATCACTGCCATCTGGCCAATGACGAGATGTTCGTCATCCTCTCCGGCAGCGGCATCTTGCGCTACGGCGAAGAGGAATTTCCGTTGGCGGCGGGGGATGTAGCCGTCTGCCCTGCCGGCGGGCCGGAAACCGCGCATCAGCTGATTGCGGGGCCGGATGAAGCGCTGCGCTATCTGGCCGTGAGCAGCATGCATGATCCGGACATCGTCGAATATCCCGACAGCGGCAAGATGGCGGTTTATGCCGGGGCCGCGCCGGGCGGGGATGCCAGGGCGCGCCGCCTTGCGCTCACCTTCCTGCGCCCTGCCGCAGCCGGATACTGGGATGGCGAGGACTGAGCATGCTTGCCTGGTTGCCGGCGTGTCCATCTCGCAGGGACCGGGCTTCAGCCGGCGCGGCGCAGATCGCCGGTTTCCGCCAGCAGCCATGTTCTGAGGTTGCGGATTCGCCGGTCGCGCTCCAGCGCAGGCGGATAGCACAGGTAATAGCCGGCCTCTGCCGCCACCCGGTGGGCGAAAATCAGGGACAGCCGCCCGGCGGCAATGTCCTCAGCCGCCAGTTCCGGCCCGGCAAAGGTGATGCCCGTGCCATCCAGCGCCGCCTTGAGGCTGAGGCTGGTGGAATCGACGGTGATGATGGCGGCGGGCTGCACCGGGCCGCCGGGCAGGGAGGCATTCCAGCGGGCAAAGCCCTCATGCCGGTGGCCGGAGATGAAGAGCGTGCTGCGGCCGACAAGCGCGCGGGCATCCTCTCCGGCTGTTGCCCGGCCCAGCAGGGTCAGGGTTTCGTCGAAGAGGTGCTCGCTCACCGTGCCGGTCCAGTGCCCCTTGCCATGGCGCACGGCGGCGTCGGCGCTGCCTGCGGCCAGATCGGCCACCTCCTGCGTTGTCTGCAGCTCCAGTTCAAACCCCGGCCGGGCCGCCGGATAGGCGGCAAGGCGGGGCAGCAGCCAGTGGGCGGCAAAGCCGGGCGGCAGCGACAGGCGCAAGGGGCCGAGTTTGCGCCCGGTCTGCAAGCTGCCGACGCTCTCTGCGATCTGGCGGAAGCCTGCGGAAAGCCCCGGGGTCAGCATCCGCCCGGCCTGAGTCAGCTCCAGCCTTGCGCCCGTCCGGCGCAGCAGCTCCACGCCCAGGCTGTCTTCCAGCAGGCGGATCTGGTGGCTGACGGCGGAGGGCGTGACGCCGATTTCTGCAGCGGCACCTTTGACCGAAAGATGCCGCGCCGCTGCCTCGAAAGCCCTCAGGGCATTGAGCGGAACGGGCAGGCGCACGGGGCCGCCGTGCAAGGCCTTGTTATCCTGCTGCATGGCTCTGATCCTGTCTCCGGTTCTGTTTGCTGTCCCGGAAGGAGGATCGTAGAGTTCGTGACACTCGTGGTAAAATGCAAAAGCGTCACGTGACGCAATTGGAGGGTGCCGATGCGCCTCAAGTCGCCCTGGAAGCCGCGCCTGTCCGGTGAAGCGCAACTGCCCTGCGACAGGCTGGCGGCGGCGCTGGCGGAAGACATTCTCGATGGAAAGCTGGCCGCAGGCGAGCGCTTGCCGCCGCACCGGGATCTTGCCTGGCAGCTGGGCATCGGGCTTGGCTCCGTGACCAAGGCCTATGGCATTCTGGAGCGGCGCGGCCTTGTTCATGCGCTCAAGGGCAGCGGCACTTTCGTGGCGGATACCGGCGGGCGCAAGGGGGCGGTGATCGACCTGTCGCAGAATGCTCCGCCCGCCGTCATGAGCGAGCGGCTTCTGGCCCGTACACTGACCGCTTTGGCCCGGCAGGCTGAGCCGGCCCTGTTCAATTCCTATCCGCCGGTGCCGGGGCATGTGCGCTTCCGCACCGGCCTTGCCCGCTGGTTCGGGCGGCTGGGCACGGAGACCGGTCCCGGCCGCCTGCTGCTGACTGGTGGCGCGCAGCATGCGCTCACCGTGTGCCTGTCGATGCTGTCCGGTCCGGGCTCCCTGCTGCTGGTGGAGGCGCAGACCTATCCCTGTCTGCTGACACTCGCCCGGTACTCCGGAGTGCGGCTGGCGGCCGTTGCCATGGATCATGAGGGCATGGAGCCGGAAGCGCTGGACCGTGCCTTGCAGGCGGCGGGGCCGGATGTGCGGGCCTCGGTCTATCTGATGCCGACGATGCAGAACCCGGTGGCCACCTGCATGAGCCGCGCCCGGCGCGAAGATATCCTGGCAGTCTGCCGCCGCCACGGGGCGCTGATCATTGAGGATGACGTCTATGCGCTGGGTGCCGATCCCGCATTGCCGTCGCTCACCAGCCTTGATCCGGAGCGGGTGTTCTACATCAACAGCCTGTCGAAGACGCTCAATCCTTCGCTGCGCATTGGCGGGCTGGTGGTGCCTGCCGCCTGGCAGGAGCGGGCGGAAGCCTGCCTCTACGCTCACGGGCTGATGATCTCGCCGCTGAGCTGTCTGGTGATGGAGCACTGGATCATGGATGGCACGGCTCAGACCATTTGCGATGCCATCGGCGAAGAGGCGGCGCGCCGCCGGGCGCTGGCGGCCAGCATTCTGGGCGATGCGCTGCCGCCGCATCCGAACCTTGGCTATCACGTGTGGCTGCCGATGGCAGATCAGGAGGCGCAGGCGCTGGCGGCGGCTGCCCGGGCGCTCGGCATTCTCGTCACCGATCCGCTGGCAACCGCCGCCGCTCCGGAGAACGGGGCGGCAGGCGTGCGGCTGTGCATCGGCGCCCCGGCGCAGGCGGAGCTCGAAAGCGCGCTCAAGGCCATTGCCGGGCTTCTCGCCAATCTGCGCGGAGCCATTGCCGGGCCGCTGGCCTTTCAGGCATGAGATCCGGCTCTAGTCCGGCAGCCCCGCACAAAAGGCCTCCAGCAGCATCCGCCCCTGCGGCCAGTCTTCAAGGCCGCTGGCACCATTGATGTGGCCAAGAGCACCTGCTTCGATCAGAACGGCCCCCCATTCCCTCGCCCGGCGCCAGGCATGGTCCGGTGTGCCATAGGGATCATTGGCGCTTGCGATGATCAGCGCCGGAAAGGGCAGGGGCAGGGCTGGCGGGTTGGCAAAGCTTGCCGCTTCCCTTGCCGGGAAAGCAGGCCCGTCCGGATCCGGCACGGCCACAAGAAAGGCGCCGCGCACCCTGCTTCCCAGCATGGGAGCGGCATGGGCCACCAGCAGGCAGGCGAGGCTGTGGGCAACAAGCACGGGCCGGGCTGGCGCCTGCGAGACGGCCGCATCCAGAGCCATTGTCCAGTCCTCCAGCTCTGGCGCGTCCCAGCTTGAGGGCCGGAAGCGGCGGAAGGATGTGTCCGAAGCCTCCCAATGGCTTTGCCAATGGGCTTCGCCGGAGCCGCCGATGCCGGGAAGGATGAGTTTGGGAAGAGTGTTCAGGGTTGCCATTGCGCAGTGCTCTCCGCATGAGACCGGAACACCGAGCATAAGCTTGTGCTTCACGCGGCAAAGTGACGGGTTCTCAGCTGGCGGCCTGCATTTCTCACGTTTCGCTGTACCAGAACCGGGGCAGCAGGGCGCAGAATGAGAGGGCGGTTAGCTGGACCAGTCCGTGGGTTTGTGAAAACCGGCCGAAATGGCGGGCGAGCGGAACACCGCACAGCCCGGCCGCAATGGCAGCGTCCAGAAGCAGAAACAGAAGCAGCATGCCCGCCCCGGCTGCTATGGGATGCCGCCGGATCGCCCGGTCCTGCCAGCCGCTGGCGAGCATTGCAAGGCAGAGAGCGAGAAAGACCGCCGCCTCCAGCAAGGCGCCGGGCAGCGGACCCGCATGGGCATCAAGCCAGAGGGCGCGGGTGAGGCCGGTGGCGATGTAAGCGGCGGACAGTGGCAGGCCATAGGCAAGAGCGGCCTGCAGGCCATCCCCGGTCGTGTTCGGCGCCAGCCGGTCCATCGGGCAGTTCTCCCTTCATCCCGCCTTGGCCGGGGGCAGCAGCAGGCGGCGGGCATAACCGGCGGCAAAGGCGAGATAGGCCCCGGCCCAGGCGAGAGCCGCCGTGTCCAGCAGCGCGCGTGCCGCGTCTCCGGCGTGCGGTGAGGCGACGCGGGCGATCGTGCCCAGGATGACCAGCGCAAAGATGGCCAGATCCAGCCTGTCTGCCGTCAGCGGATGGCCCGAGTGGCCTCGGCTGGCGCGGGTCATGACGGCCAGCGTCATGATGCCGATGGCGCCCGCCGTCCACAGATGCACGGATGCCGTTGCATCGCCAATCTGCGGCAGCAGCACGGCGCAAGGCACAGCCAGAAAGCCGAGGGCAAGAATGAGGTGGCCGATATGGAGGATCAGCAGCAGCGGCTCACGCCTTGCCGCAAACCCGCACCAGCGTGTCAGCCGCCAGATCTGCCCCGCTCCCGCCAGCAGCATGAGGACGGCCGTTGCCAGTGCGTCCGGCAGGTTTGTCCAGAGCACAAGTGCGGCGCCACTCAGCACCATCACCGCAGCGTCTGCCTTGTTGAAGATGACGGGCAGTTTTGCCGCCTTGCGGGCGTTGAGCCAGTTGCGGGTGAAGGCCGGGATGATGCGCCCGCCGATCATGAGGATGAGCAGGATCACCAGCGACAGGCTCGCCCTGAGCGAGACATCTGCCACGCCGGTCTGTGCGGCTTCCAGATGAAAGCCGAGGTCCGCCAAGGCCAACAGGCCGATCACGGCGACGATCTTCAGATTGCGCAAATTGCGGGCGGCGATCACCTCCCGCGCCATCACGGCAGCGAGGGCGAGGGGGAAAAGCACATCCAGCACGGCCACCGGAACGGAGCCAAGAGGCGCTCCGAAAGTTACTGCCACCCGCCCGGCCAGCCACAGCAGCACCAGCGCCAGCAGCAGCGCGCCCGAGACAGGCGGACGGCCGGTCCAGTTGGCCACCGCCGTCAAGCCGAAGCCTGCAATGATGGCCATCACGCCGCCGAAGATCAGCGTGTGCACATGCCAGTCCCTTGGCACGAACAAGGTGGGCAGGGAGAAGAGGCCCGAATAGACCGGCACCCACATCAGCACGGAAGCTGCCATGGCAAGGGCACCAAGAAAGAAGAACGGCCTGAAGCCGCCGGAAAGCCAGTGCGGACTGGTCATGTGATGATCTCCCTGGCGGTGCCTTGCGGGATTTTGAATGCGTCTCAGCAGCTGCGTTCTGTGGGGACAGCCGGTCAGGCACTCATTTTTCTGCCTGCTTGGGCCGAGGCTGGTGATTTCCCCTCCTCTCAAGGGGGCAATGTTTACAACGGACTTCCAGTCAGGCTCCAACTCCTCTCCCCCCTTGAGGGGGAGATGCCCCCGGCAGGGGGCAGAGGGGGGTATGCAGCCTGTCCGGTTGTAAGAGAGGGCCTGCCGTATTGAGGCGCTGCTACCCCCCTCTGTCAGCTTGCGCTGACATCTCCCCCTCAAGGGGGGAGAGGGGCGCTGCGGCAAAACGAAGGCCCAATCTTCCTCCGTGCGTCCAAAGTAAACATTGTCCTCAAGGGGGAGGGAGGGGGCTGAAAAGCCGTGCGGTGGTGGCCAGATTGCCGCCTCGTCCCAATGCCATCAAAGCCCGCCGAGCAGGGCTTCGAACTTCTTGCCGGCCTTGCCGGGTGTCTTGACGGTCTTGGCGGTTTCCAGATTGACCGGGGCGCCGACGACGACGGCGGCGACCATGCCCATGCCCAGATGCGGCTTGCACTTGATGCCGTAGACGCCTTCCTCAGTGAAGGTGACGGTGATATCCTTGCCCATCTTGCCGACGAAGGGTTCGGCGCCCTCCGGCAGCATGCCGGGGATGGTTTCAGCGTTGTGGCCGGCATCCGTCGCCTTGAAAGTGACGGTGTCGCCGGGAGCGATGGTGATCAGTTCCGGCTCGAAGACCATGACGCCGGCCTCGCCCTTGTTCAGCATCTTGACTTCATGATCGGCCGCTGCGGCCATGCCGGTGAGGCTGAGGACCGTGGCCGTGGCGAGGATGAGGGACTTCATGGACATGATATTCTCCAAAGTTGAGTTTTAAATTCAGGTATGTGGAAGAAATAGCCTCCGGCACGGCGGGCGACGTTGAGCCAGGTCAAACTGGATGACGGTTGTTGTGCGCTGCACAGGCTTTGCGCGGGCGGTGCCGGCTGGAGAGAATAAGTGCCGCTGCGTAGAGGCCGAGTGCACCCATGGTGAGCCAGCCGGATGCATTGCGCAGGCTGTCCTGTTCCAGCAGGTTGCCCGCCACCCGCAGCGCCGTTGCGCCTTGCAGAAGCGCAAGCGGCAGGTAGAGCGCGGCCGAATAGCGGATGCGCAGGCCTGCGACGGCGGGCAGGATGATGGGGGCATGGGCAAAGACCATGGACAGTACGAAGCCGAGGCCTATGGCATGGAGCGCAATGTCATGCCCTGCCGCGGACGTTCCCGGCGGCAGCATCAAGAGTGCCGCTGCGGCCACAAGCAGCCAGCCATAGCCGCACAGAAGGGCGGCGGCGGAATAGCGGGCAAGGCCTTCGCCCCTTATGGTGATCAGCGCCACGTCATTGACCGTCAGCCACAGGGCAAGCCCGGCGAGTGCCGTGCCTGTCAGCCAGGGCGTTCCGGCAAAGGGCTCGCCCGTCAGCAGCCCGAGGCAGAAGACGGCGACCAGCAGGACCAGCAATCCGGCTTGCAGAGGCCCGCGCTGGCGCAGGCGCGACAGTTCGATCCGTTCGGCCGTGATGGTGAGGATGAGGAAGCCCAGCCAGATATAGGCGGCAAGGGCCGGGTCACCGGTGATAAGCCACACGCCCGTGCCGATGGGCCATAGCACTGCAGCCACCAGCAAGACGGCGCTGAACAGGGTGCGCAGCGCCAGCGCCGCCTGCGCGCTCAGCACGGCAAGGCCTGCCCCGGCAGCGACGAAGGCGAGGGCGGCTGACTGCGGCTCGAACCAGATCAGGACGGCCCCGAACCCAGACACAGCGGGAACGGCGAGGGCTGCAGCCGAGCCCTGCGCCACCGCCCGCTCCAGCGCAATCAGGGTGCCGAAGAAGCCGCAGAGCATGAAGACCGAATGCCGGTCCGAAACTGAAAGGGCAAGATCGAAAAGCCCCAGCCGCGCCAGTCCGGCGCCAAGGCCGGTGACAAGGCTCGCCAGCGCCAGCACGGCGGTGAGAAGACGGATTGCTTGCACCATGGAGCGGGGCATGGTCAGCTCCACAGCCTTGTCCGCAGCTGCTGCCACAGGCCGGCCCCGGTATCAGAGGCGGGCACAGGGTTTTCGCCGCCGAAGCGCTGGCGCACATGCGGGGCGGCGAGGTCCGGCGTCCAGCGGAAGGCGCGGTCGAGCGTGACTTCCACTTCCGTCTGCGGCGCGGCAATCTCCTCCACGGCGATGGAGGCGGTTTCGGCGATCAGCCCGCCCAGCGGACAGGTGGGCGTCGTCATGCCAAGGGTGATGCGGATGCGTCCGGGCGTGCAGGCGATCTCCCGGACAAGCCCGAGATCCACAATGCTGACGCCCAGTTCCGGATCATCGACGGTGGTGAGGGCTGCGAGGATGGAGGCTTCGCCGGTCATGGGACAATTGCTCCTGCGGATGGCTGTTGCAGGAAGTGTGCGGCAGTTGCCGCTCCGCCTCTTTGTGCAGGCACAAGCTTTGACGCAGCTTGTCAGCCGTCCTGCCGTGGAGTGCCCGGCTGCATTGCGGCCAGAAGCTCAAGGCTTGCCACCCCTTGCGCGGCGGCAGCGGCAATCTGGCGGAAGGCATCGGCGAGAACGGCAAGGTCGGCGGCATCCAGTTCGGCGGCACCGGGGGATTCAAGATCCTGCAGATAGGGCAGGAAACTGGCCAGCTGACGCGTGCGCTCTCTTGCGCTTTCCAGCAGGCGGCGGCGGGTGCGGCGGATTTCGAATTCGGTGAAGACGGCGACCGTCCGCTCCACCTCCTCCTGACAGGCGCAGGGCAGGCCCATGTCCTGCAGAACATGCGCAAGCCGCTGCAGCAGGGCGGTGTCTGCTGCAGCGGCCTGGGGCTTGAGGTCCGGCTCTAGAATCCCAGCCATTGCCGCACTCCCGTTTCCTCGCGCACCAGCCGGATGCCGAGGTTGGCGGGCGGCACGCCCACCGAGCAGGCCCCGGCCTTGGGGTCGCGGAAGAAGGTTGTCATCAGCGCCCGGTGGCGGCCTTCGGCCACCCGGATGCCGCAGTTCTCCGTCTCCCGCACCTCTCCGCCGGGCAGCACATGGTGGCGGCGGTAGCAGGTGGAGGTCCATTCCCAGACATTGCCGGCAAGATCCAATAGGCCATGCTCATTGGTGCCGAAGTGTCCGGCGGGCATGGGTTTGGGGTCGATTTCTTCCTGCAGTTTCGATTCAATATCGTAGACCGCAATCCAGCGCCTCGACGGGTTGGCCGGGTCGCTGATCTCCGTATAGGCATCGTCTTTGAAGCGCGATCCGGCGGCGAGCGCCCATTCCCGGTCGGTCGGCAGGCGCCACGTCTCTCCAGTCTGGGCCGACAGCCAGGCGGCATAGGCTTCCGCATCGATGAAATTGACGCCGGTGACCGGCAGATCCGGCGCGCCCTTTGTGCCAAGTGCAAGGCAGGCTCCGTCGGCCACGCAGGCATCATAGGCGCCGCGCGTCACCTGCGCCCGCATGATGGTGAGCGGGGCTTCCAGCGTCAGCGGCACACGCGGGCCGTTGACCGGCGTGCCCCGGTCCAGAAACTCGCCGGGCTCCCGGTAGGCGAGGGCGGCCTCTTCCAGCCTGACCGTCTCCGGTGCGGGATGCGGGGCCTTTGGTGCGGCGGCAAAGCCCTGCAGCAGAGTGAGGAGGGCAAGGCCTGCAACGGCGGCGCTGGTGTATCTGATCAAGGTCATGGATGACCTCCTGATCGCCAGAGAGGGAGAGAAGAGGGAAGCTGCGGCAGCCCGGAGAGGCGGGCTGCCGCAGCAGGCTGTCAGTTGCTGGGGATCGGGCCGGGGGCCGAGACCTGCATCATCAGGTCATTGTCCCAGTCGCCTTCCACCTTGAAGTGGGCCGCTGCCCCCAGTTCCATGGCCTCGATGAGGTTGTGGTTCACATAGGCGTAGATGCCCGGCTGCAGGAACTTGTAGGTCGCCACGGCGGCGCTGCCGCCTGCCACGAACCACGTCTCCAGCCCCTTTTCCGGCGGGTTGTCGAACTTGCCGCGCTCCCAGACATGGTCGCCGTGGCCGCCGATGAGATGCGGGCGGGTGTCCCGGTTGGCCGAGCTGTGGATCATCAGCACGGTCTCGCCGACATTGGCCTTCATGGCCTTCTCGCCCGTCAGCGCGCCAACGGCGCCGTTGAACACGACATGGGTGGGTACCAGCCCCTTCATCACCTCGACCGTATCGGCATAGGCCTCGCCGGGGCTGTCGTAGTCCACGTATTTTCCGTTCTCGTCCTTCGGCACGTAGAGGTCGAACTCGCCGATGGTATAGGCCCGGTCATAGTGGATCGGGTTGCCTGCCTCATCCTTCAGCCCGTCACGCGGCAGCACCAGAATGGTGCCCGACATGCCGCTGACCACGTGCCAGGCGACCATGCCCGTGGGGGCGCAGTGATAGACGAAGGCGCCGTTCTTCGTGGCCTTGAAGCGCAAGGTGGCCTGTTCGCCGGGGTTGACGAAGGTCAGCTGCGCGCCGCCGAGGGCACCGGTGGCCGAATGGAAGTCGATGTTGTGCGGCATCGAGTTGGTTTCGGGGTTGATCAGCGTCAGCTCGACATAATCCCCTTCATGCACCACCATGGTCGGGCCGGGCATCGAGCCGTCGAAGGTCATGGCCTGGAAGGTGGTGCCTTCGCCGTCGATGACGATCTTCTTTTCCTCGATGGTCATGGTGAACTGGACGACCTTCGGTCCGCCCTTGGCCACCTGATCATGTTCCATGACGAAAGGCGGGGCGACGAGTTTGGCCTTCACGCGCTCGAGGCCTACGGTCAGGTCCGTTTGTCCGGTTGCGGCCTTCAGCGTGGGGTTGGGTCCTTCTTCCGCATGGAGCGGTGCTGCGATCAGAAGGGCGATGGCGGCTGCACCACACAGGGCTTCACGGCGGGTCAACATGGCATTTCCTTTCACTCAGGTTGCCTTGGGTGTTGACTGGATTACAGAACAAAGGGCAGTAGAGATGTTTGCGAAAAGGCAAACAGTGCAGCGGTGGTTGCCGGGGATGCCATTTGGTCGCAGTCGATGAAACAAGTCATTGCTGCGGCTTTGAAAAGTGATCTGGAGAAATTCAATGGCCGTGCATCGACTGGATCGCTCGCTCATTCGCAATCTAAGTATTTTCCAGTACATGAGTGATGCGGATCTTGATAATGTCCTTGCCATGGCCAGCGTGCGGCAGCTGCCGGATGGAGCCACGGCTTTCATGCAGGGCATCGAGGCGACGGAGTTCTTCTGCCTGCTCAGCGGCCGGCTGAAGGTGATCCAGACCACGCCGGATGGCCAGCAGGTGGTGGTGCGGCACGTCAATCCGGGCGATATCTTCGGCATCGCGCGGGCCATGCGGCGTCCAGATTATCCGGCAACGGCCACCGCCATCGTCGACAGTCTGGCGCTGGCCTGGCCCTCGAACCAGTGGGAAGCCTTCATCGCCCGCAGCCCGACGCTGGCGCTCAATGCGCTGCAGACCGTGGGCCAGCGCCTGCAGGATGCGCATACGCGCATTCTGGAACTTTCGACGGAAGAGGTGGAGCGGCGCGTTGCCCATGCGGTGCTGCGGCTGGTGCGTCAGGCCGGCAAGAAGACGGAAGAGGGCATTCTCATCGACTTCCCGGTGACCCGGCAGGACATTGCGGAAATGACCGGCACGACGCTGCACACGGTCAGCCGGGTGATGACCGCCTGGGAAGCCAAGGGGCTTGTCCAGTCCAGCCGCAAGCGTGTGGTTGTGGTCGATCCGCACCGGCTTTATCTTCTGGCGGAAAGCAGCGGCGACTGAGCCCGGCAGGGCAGAGGGCTCCGGAGTTTGTTCTCCGGCAACGAAGGCGGTATGCGAAGGTTCTAGCTGTTGAGGCCTCAACCTCTGTCATGGAGCCTCTGATGACCCTTTCTGCTGTCCAGTCCCAATCCATTCCCCCGGTTACCGTCGACCTGCGCCCCCTGCCGCGCCCGCAGCGCCACATGCTGGTCTTCCGCCAGTTCGAGGCGCTGATGCCGGGTGAAAGCTTCGAGCTGATCAACGACCACAATCCGCTCGGCCTGCTGCATCAGTTCGAGCATTACCTGCCGGGCCAGTTCACCTGGACCTACCGGGTGGAAGGGCCTGCCGACTGGCACGTCATCGTCGGCCGTCCGCATGAGGGTGAAGTTGCCGAGGTGGATCACAGCCATTCCGACAGCTGCGGCTGCGGCTCGTCTGGCCGGGGCGGCTGCGGCTGAGACAGGAATACCATTGGCCCGGTCCGTTAGTGCGGGCCGGGTTCAGCGCAGCTGCGGGCCCTGGCGCATGGCCGGGGGCAATGGATGCTGGCCGAAGTCGACGAGGCTGCGGCGCAGAATGGTTCCGGCGGCATCGGCGATCAGCGTCAGGCGCTTGTTGCCGTAGAAGAACAGGCAGGCGAACCGGCCTTCGTCTTCATCGCGCCCCTCATGCAGACGGCAGGTGATGCCCCCCGCCCGCATCAGGCGCAAGGCCTCTTCCGGCGGCATCTGCAAGCCGGCGGCGATATCCTTCAGGTCGATTTCCGGTGCTTCGCGTGTCATGGCGTCTTTCCTCTGGCGCCGAGGATAGCCCGGTTCACGTCGCTCAGAAACTCCTCAAGCGGCACATGATGCTCCTCGCAGGCCTCCCGCACATCATGCAGATGGGCAATGGGGCAGCCGATGCACCGCATCTTGCGGCGGATGAAGACGGGAATGGTCTCCTTGTAGGTCTCCATCATCCCGTCAAGGATGGTTTCCGCGCAGACCGGGCCGCTCAGGATCGTGACCATGTTTCTGCCTCCCTGGCTGATGCGAGGCCTCCTTCGGGTGGATGCCTGCAGCCTTCATGCTGCGCCTGCGGGCGGCGGACAACGTTGCGCGGGCGCAAAGTTTCAGCTTGTTGCAAGCTATCCCACCAGCTGCCGGTAAATGGCCGGAAGCGCCGAGGGCAGACGGTCCGGATGGGTGATGATGGCATAGGCGCCCCGTCCGAACAGCCAGGGGAAATAGTCCCGTGCCTCCTCGTCCACCGTCACGCCGAAGACCTTGAGGCCTTGCTTGCGCGCTTCCCGGATGGCCGCGCGCGTGTCCTCGATGCCATAGCGGCCTTCGTAATAGTCGATGTCATTCGGCTTGCCGTCGGTCAGCAGCAGGAGCAGCCGGTGGCGCTGCGGGCGCTGGGCCAGTTGTGCGCTCACGTGCCGGATGGCGGCGCCCATGCGGGTGTACTGTCCCGGCTTCAGCCCCTCGATCCGCCGCAGTACCCGATTGTCGACGGCATCGCCGAAGTCCTTCACCGTATCCACCTGCACGGCGCTGCGGCGCCGGGAGGTGAAGGTGAAGATCGCATGCTCGTCCCCGCAGGCATCCAGCCCTTGCGTCAGCGCCAGAAGCGCGGCCTTCTCCACGTCGATCACCCGGTGGGTGCCGAGTGAGGCATCCGTCGACAGGGATACATCCATCAGCACGGCCATGGACAGGTCCCGCTCGATGGCGCGCCCGGCGAGAAAGAGGTTTTCCGAGCCCGCGCCCCCGGCCTTGCGGTCGGCTGCGGCGCGCACCAGAGCCGAGAGATCAAGGTCTTCGCCGTCCGGCTGGCCATGCAGCACCACGCGGCGCGGGCGCAGGGCCTCGAAGTGGCGCCGCACGGCCCGGATCTGGCGCTGCATTTCCGCCGTGGGCTGCCAGCCTTCGCTGTCTTCCCGTGCCCGTCCGGCGATGACCCGGCAGTGATCCGGGCGCAGCATCTGCTTCTTCCAGTCCCATTCGGGATAGGTCAGGCCAGATGTGAGGCTGGTTTCTTCAGCCTCTGCCGGGGCAAGGTCGAGGTCCAGCTTCAGCCTTGCGGCCGTGCGCTGGCGGTTGCTGCCGATGGTCAGGTCGCTCATGTCTTCGGCGGCCTGTCTGGCGCCGTCCTCGTCGTCCTCATCGACGCGGCGGTTCACGTTGACCATCTCGGCCAGCGAGAAAATCGTCTCGAAACGGTGGAAGCAAAGCGGATCGCCCCGGTCGCTCTGATCCGTTTGCCGCCGCTCGGCCTGCCGCCGGCGCGCGTCGGCGGAAACGGATCGCCCGTTTGCCTCGTCCCGCTCGTCCGGCTGGGGCGCGCCTGCGGTCAGGCGGATTTCGCCGAACAGGGGCACCGGCAGGAAAGGCCGGTAGCCGCGCGGGGCATGGAACTGGCGAAGGTCAGCATCCGGCTCCTCGATGGCGGCAAGAAGGCAGGTGTCCGGCGGGCGGCGGCCGCCGAGAAGGGCGCAGATGGCCTCTTCCAGCCTTGCTTCCACCGGCGGCAGGCGGCGTTCGGGCCGGACGGAAAGTGCAGCGGCGCGCAGCCGGTGAAACAGGGCCCTCAAGCCCGGCCATGTGTTCAGCGCTTCCCGCGTGGCGGCAACGGCAGCGCGCAGGGAGAGAAGGTCGCTGACGAAGAGATCCTCATGGGCGGCCACCGGCTCCGCATGGGCAAACCAGGCGGCGAGCCACTCGTAGAGCGCGGCATTGTCTTCCTTCTGCGGAAAACAGTCGATCACCGGCGGCAGACGCAGCGCTGCGGTGTCCAGAACGGCGCGCTCCAGCTTTTCCTGCCCCAGCCCCACGCGGCGCAGCAGGCTGAGCCGGTGGCCGGACACGGCGGGGGCTGCTTCTGCAATGCGGATGGCGCCGCTGCCGCCCAGCGCCCGGAACAGCACGCCGAGCCGCAGGCGCATGTCTGCGAGCGGCACGCCTGCCTCAGGATAGTGGGGCAGGGTGGTGAGGCTGCCCACCAGCGCGTGCCAATGGGAGCCGACGAATTCCTCCGGTTCGAAGATCGACATGTCTCACCCCAGTGCGAGTTCCGCCACCCGTGCCAGCGCCGCCTGCACATCGGCATCATCGCTGAGCGGCTGCAGCAGGGCAGCTTCCAGCGCGGCGGCGGGTTTTACTCCGGCGCGGATCAGTGTCGCGGCATAGACGAGAAGCCGGGTGGAAGCGCCTTCCTCCACGTCCTGGCCCTTGAGGTCGCGCAGGGCATTGGCGACGCGCACCAGCGGTACGCAGCGGTCCTTCGGCAGACCGCTTTCGGCCGAGACGATGGCCGCTTCCGTGTCCGGATCGGGATAGCCGAACTCCAGCGCGATGAAGCGCTGGCGGGTGGAGGGTTTCAGGGCCTTCAGCACATTCTGGTAGCCGGGATTGTAGGAGATCACGAGCATGAACTCCGGAGGGGCGCTCAGCATTTCGCCGGTGCGCTCCAGCGGCAGGATGCGGCGGTCGTCGGTGACGGGATGCAGCACTACGGTCACATCCTTGCGCGCCTCCACCACCTCGTCGAGATAAAGGATCGCGCCCTCGCGGATGGCACGGGTCAGCGGGCCATCGGCCCAGACGGTTTCCCCGCCTTTCAGCAGATAGCGGCCGGTCAGGTCGGCGGCGGTCAGGTCGTCGTGACAGGCAACCGTATAGAGCGGGCGGCCAAGGCGTTCGGCCATATGAGCGACGAAACGGGTCTTGCCGCAGCCGGTCGGCCCTTTCAGCAGCACCGGCAGGCGGTTGCGGTAGGCCTGCTCGAACAGCAGGCATTCGTTGCCCGAAGCGGCGTAGAAGGGCGCAGCGGATGCTGCTGGCATGGAGTGCGGGACGGTCATGAAGATCTCCTTGCTTGCGTCTCTGGGCTCGCGTCTCTGGGCTCACGGCTTTGGGATCACGGCTCTGGCGTGAAGGGGGCTCCGGGCGCGGCCCACCACCGCGCCCGGAGCAAGGCTCATTCCGCAGGCTGGACTGCTGTCTGAGCCTTTCGCTGGGCGGCCACCCGCCGGTCACGGACGGGGCCGAAGACGGACCAGAGGAACATCAGCGCTGCAATCAGCACCAGCACGCCGGAGCCGAGGCGCACCCAGTAGAACGGGGCGATCTCGTCCTGCACGTCCATGTAGGACATGCCCATCACCCGCTGCAGATGCACCTGCACCGCACCGGCGAAGGTGAGGGCAAAGGTCATCACCATCATGGCGCCGCTCATGATCCAGAAGGAGATGATGTTCAGCGTCTGGTGATAGGGCGCCTTGCCACGCAGATAGGGCATGGCATAGCTGATGAGCGCGAGGTTCAGCATCACATAGGCGCCATAGAAGGCGAGGTGCCCGTGTGCGGCCGTCACCTGCGTGCCGTGGGTGTAGTAGTTCACGAAAGACAGGGTGTGCAGGAAGCCCCAGACGCCCGCCCCGAAGAAGGCCCCCACCGTGCAGCCCAGCGACCACAGCATGGCCGCCCGGTTCGGATGGTCCTTGCGGCCCTTGAACACCATGGAGAAGGCGAAGATGACCATGGCGAAGAAGGGGGCAATCTCAAGGGCGGAGAAGATCGATCCCACCCACTGCCAGTAGCCCGGCGCGCCGATCCAGTAGTAGTGGTGGCCGGTGCCCAGAAGCCCCGAGAAGAGGGCAAGGCCGACGATGGAATAGAGCCACTTCTCGATCACTTCCCGGTCGACGCCGGTCATCTTGATCAGCAGGAAGGCAAGGACCGAAGCCATCACCAGTTCCCACACGCCTTCCACCCACAGATGGACGATGTACCACCAGTAGACCTTGTCCAGCGACAGATTGTCCGGCGCATAGAAGGCAAAGAGCCAGAAGACGGCGATGCCCCAAAGGCCCAGCAGCAGCACGCTGGTGACGGCGGTGCGGCGGCCCTTCAGTACGGTCATGGAGACGTTGTAGAGGAAGATCAGCGCCACCACGACGATGGCGATCTTGATCCAGAGCGGCTGCTCCAGGAACTCGCGCCCCTCATGGATGCCCTGCGTATAGCCGATGACGGCGGCAAGCGCGCCGAACATCAGCAGGCCAAGCTGGACATAGGCCAGCAGCGGGCTTTCGATGTCCCGTTCCGCCTCTTCCGGCACCAGATAATAGGCGCAGCCGAAGAAGCCCATCAGCAGCCACACGATCAGCGCGTTGGTGTGGATCATGCGGATGATGTTGAAGGGCATCAGTTCGGACAGGGTGTTCGGCAGCACATAGACCGTGCCGGCGAGAGCGCCCGCGGCGATCTGCACGCCGAACAGGATCATGGCACAGACGAAGTACCAGTAGGCCACTCTTTGGGAAGCGTATTTCATGATTGTCCCTCCTCAGCCCGCGTCATTGGGCGGCCAGCCCTGGGTGTCGATGCGGCTGGTCCATTCGAGGAAATCGACGAGGTCGTTCAGTTCCTGATCGGTCAGGTGAAACTGCGGCATCTGGCGGCGGCCCTCGATGCCGGAAGGCTGGGCCTGCATCCAGGCAATCAGCCCCTCGCGGGCCGCCTGCGGATCGTCCTTGCCGCCATAGCGGACCCAGACGTTGCCGACTTCAGGCGCGAAATAGGCGCCCTCACCGAGGATCGAGTGGCAGTTGACGCAGGCGTGCTTTTCCCACACGTGCTTGCCGCGGATGACGCCCTCGGTCAGTGTTGCCTCGTCCGTGGACTTGGTGACGATGTGCCAGTGGCTCTGGGCGGTGAGCCCGACGAAGACAAGGAAGAAGAAGATCGACCCGCCGTAGAAGATGTTGCGTGCGGCCGATTTCGTGAAACGCCCGGCAGGCGGCCGGTGCGGTTCATGAGGTGATGACATGCTGTGGTCTCCCGTTATTGGCGATTGCCAGCGGTGGGCTCACAGCTAAGGTCTTCGGGGGCGGGGGACGTTGTTGCGGAACAAACTTCAGCGTCCTTGCAGGTTGCATATCACTTTGCGCGGACGCAAACTGGCCACTCGCCCGCAATGCTAAGCCTTATCCCGCAGATGATTTTCAAGAGGGACAGACCCCATGCCCCTGCCCAAGATTGCCATTGTCACCGTCTCCGACCGGGCGAGTGCGGGCACCTATCAGGACCTCAGCGGACCGGCCATCTTCGATTGGCTGAAGGAAGCGGTGCTGCCGCCGTTTGAAGTGGTGTGCCGGCTCATTCCGGATGGTGCGGACAGCGTTGCGGCAACGCTGCAGGCGCTGTGCGATGTGGAGCGCTGCAGTCTCATTCTCGTGACGGGCGGAACAGGCCCAGCACCGCGCGACCAGACGCCGGAAGGCGTCAGCCTCATTGCCGAGCGGCATCTGCCGGGCTTCGGCGAGACCATGCGCCGGGCCAATCTTGCCGAAGTGCCGACCGCGATTCTCTCCCGTCAGGAGGCCGTGACGCGCGGCGCCAGCCTCATCATCACGCTGCCGGGCAAGCCTGCGGCCATCGCAACGTCGCTCAATGCCATCTTTGCCGCCGTTCCCTATTGCCTCGACCTCATCGGTGCGGCCCGCATCGAAACCAACCCGGATGTGGTCGCGGCCTTCCGTCCGAAGGGGGCGTGAACTTCCCTTCCGCCAGATTGATGCGCATCAACCTTCGGGGGCAGGAGGGCTGCTAAGCCTTGCCAGTCTTTTGCAGTCTTTTGCAATCTTTTACCCGGGCCCTCATGCGCACGCTTCCTGCCTTTCCCGATCTCCGCTCCTTCCTTGGCTGGTGTGCCGGGGAAGGCACGTTCCGGCGCATTGCCTCGCCTGTCGCTCTGGCCGAGGAAATGACGGCGGTGCACCGGCAGGTGCTGCTGAAGGGCGGGCCGGTGCTGCAATTCGATGCGCCGGTGCATGCAGACGGGCGGATCAGCCCGGTGCCGGTCGTCGCCAATCTCTTCGGCACGCGGGAGCGGGTGGCGGCGGGGCTGGGCGTGGGGCTTACGGATATTCCGGCGCTGGGCCAGTTTCTGGCGGCCCTGCGCAATCCGGTGCCGCCGGACGGGGTGCGGGATGCGCTCTCGCGCTGGCCGCACCTGGCCGCTGCCCTGCGCAACCGGCCGAGGCTGACCAGCCGGGCGCCGGTGCAGGACGAGGTGATGAAAGAGCCCGATCTTGCGCTTCTTCCCGTGCAGACCTGCTGGCCGGAAGACGGCGGGCCGCTGGTGACCTGGCCGGTGGTTCTGACCCGGCCGGAAGGTTCGGCGCTGACGGATACGGCCGCCTATAACGCAGGGGTCTACCGGGCGCAGGTGCTGGACAGCGGCAGGATGATCCTGCGCTGGCTCGCCCATCGCGGCGGGGCCGCCCATCACCGCAGCTACATGAACGCTGATGCCGGGCGCGGCAAGCCGATGCCGGTGGCGGTCGTGCTGGGCGCCGATCCCGCGCTCTTGCTGGGGGCTGCCTTGCCCCTGCCGGAAACCGTTTCGGAACTTGCCTTTTCCGGTGTGCTGCGCGGGGCGCGCACCCGTCTCGTGCCTGCCCGCAGCATTCCCATGCTGGTTCCCGCGGATGCGGAAATCATCATCGAAGGCTGGGTGCAGCCGGGCGATACGGCGCCCGAAGGCCCCTTCGGCGATCACACGGGCTACTATAATTCGGTCGAGCCTTTTCCCGTCCTGACCGTCAGCGCCATCACCCACCGGCGCGATCCGCTGTACCTCTCCACCTGGACCGGCCGTCCGCCGGATGAGCCCTCGGTTATCGGCGAGGTCTTCAATGATCTGGCCCTGCCGGTCATCCGCCAGCAAATCCCGGAGGTGCGCGATCTGTGGCTGCCGCCGGCTGCCTGCTCCTACCGCATGGCCGTGGTCAGCATCGCCAAGCGCTATCCGGGGCAGGCGCGGCGGGTGATGATGGCCCTGTGGGGCATGCTGCCGCAGTTCAGCTACACCAAGATGGTCGTGGTGGTGGATGAGGATATCGATCCGCGCAATTGGGATGACATCGCCTGGGCGCTCGCCACCCGCTATGACCCGGCCCGCGACAGCATGATCTTCGACCGCACGCCGATGGATTACCTCGACTTTGCCTCGCCCCTCGATGGACTGGCTGGCAAGATCGGGCTTGATGCTACGGTGAAGATTGGCTCTGAAACCCAGCGCCTCTTCGGCACGGTGATGAAGCTGAGCGCTGCGGCCGAGGCTGCCGCTCAGCGCATTCTGGCGGCGGAGGGCCTGTCATGAGCCACGTGGTTCTGGGCGTCTCGGGGGCATCGGGCGCGGCATTGGCTCTGGCAGCGGCGCGGGAGCTTGCGGCCCGGTCCATCGGCTTCGATCTGGTGACGAGCCCGGCAGCGGAGCGCACGCTGGCGCTGGAATGCGGGGCAGGCGCATTGGAAAGCCTCTCCGCTCTGGCTGCCCGCCGGCATCCGGCTGATGACGTGGGCGTGCGCATTGCCTCCGGTTCCTTCCCCGTGGACGGCATGATCGTGGCGCCCTGTTCCATGCGCAGCCTTGCGGCCATTGCCCATGGGCTGGATGACAATCTGCTGGTGCGGGCGGCCTCGGTGCAGCTGAAGGAGCGCCGCCCGCTGGTGCTGCTGGCGCGCGAAGCCCCGCTCACGCTTGCCCATCTGCGCAACATGACGCTGGTCACCGAAATGGGCGGCATCATCCTGCCGCCGGTTCCGGCCTTCTATCTGCGCCCGGCAAGCCTTGACGAGGTGACCGCCCAGATTGCCGCCCGCGCCATCGATCTCCTGCGCCTCGGCCCGCCGCGTGCGGCGGCGTGGACGGGGGGAGAGACGCGGCCTGCACATGACGAGGTCAGGACCGCTGGCGCTGGCGGTCTGCGGAGGACTGAGGAATGAGTGCTGTTCTTGGCGCCGGCGAGTTCATTCTTGCCTTCATGGTGTTCCTGCTCGCACACCGGATACCAACCATTCCGGTGGTCCGCTCAACATGTGTCGCAACACTGGGGCCGCGCGGCTTCACCCTGGCTTATTCGGCACTCTCCCTGCTGCTGCTGGCCTGGGTGATTGGTGCGGCCGGGCGTGCGCCTTACGTGCATCTCTGGGACACGGTTCCAGCTCTCGCCTATTTCGCGCTCGCCCTGATGCTGGCCGCGTTCCTGATTGCGTCGCTTGCGCTCGGGCGCCCAAATCCGTTTTCCTTCGGGGGCATGAACAACGGGCAGTTTGATCCCGCCCGGCCGGGCATTGTGCGTTTGACGCGCCATCCGCTGCTGATGGCGCTGGCGCTCTGGTCGCTTGCGCATCTCGTGGTCAAGGGCAATGCCGCGCATGTGCTGATGTTCGGCAGTTTCCTTGCGTTCTCGTTTCTGGGCATGCGCATGCTGAACCGGCGCAAACAGCGGCAGATGGGCGGGCGCTGGCAGGATCTTGATTCAGCCGTTGCCGCAAGGCCTTTGCTGGCTTGCCTTCTGCCGCTGCGGGAAACGGTGCTGAGAGGCTGTGTGGCCGTCGCGCTGCTTTACCTGATGCTGCTGCTGCATCCGGTCCTGTTCGGCGTTGATCCGCTGCATGCCTATTTTCTGGGGTGAAAGAGGCTGCAGTCCCCGGCTGCCTCAGGACGATGGATCGTCGATAAGGGGCGCGGGCCTTGCAAAGCGCTCCAGCTCTGCGCGCTTTTCGATCACCACGCGGCTGCCGTCGATATGCACGCCATAGGGTGACAGGGCCTTGATGGCGCGGGACATGTTCTCCGGCGTCATGCCGAGGAGAGACGCAAGCTTCCGCTTTTCCAGGTCAAGCACATAGGCATCGGCACCGTTGCGGGCGGCACTTTCCTGCAGAATGTAATTGGCAAGCCGCTCCAGCGAGGTTCGCAGTTTCAGCGTCTTGGTGTGCTTGATCGAGGCCCGGTAGCAGGTTGCAAGCTCACGCACGACCGCACGGGCGAAACCGCTGTCGGCATCAAATATGCGGCGCACGTCCTCGGAAGGCAGCATGACGATGCGTGAGCGCTCAAGGGTTTTCGCCGACATCAGATAAGGCGCGTTGCGGATGGTGGCTGCCATGATGAAGGTTGAGACCGGCCGCACGATGCTGATTGTCGTCTCCTTGCCTGACCATGTGGCGTAAAGCTCGACGCTGCCGTCAATGATGACATGCAGAAAATCGCTGCTGTCGCCTTCATGGATCAGATCCACCAGAGGCGGGAAGGACTGCACATAGGCGCCACGCATGACGGCTTCGAAATTTTCGTCCTGCATGCTGTGGAACAGGTCGAGTTGCCGGATTTCGTCCAGATAGGCTGTTTTCATGTCGCGCCTCAATTTTCTTCGCAAATAGTGTCTCGTTGATTGATAATTGTCAATCACAATGTCAAACTAAAATTATTGGTCTGTATTAAATCGTCAATTACATGTATTAATAGTTTTTGTTTCTCGTTTATTTTGGCCTTCTTGTGAAGTGTTTTGATGCAGGTCAAGTTTATGATCTGCAGTCATTGGCAGTCTCCCCTCGGCATCACGACGCGAATAGATGCCGGAACCGGGAGAGTTTCCTGTGATTACATCCCCCTCCGTAACGGGTGGGGCGCAGAATCGTGCGCTTGCACTCAGTACCATCGCCTTCACGGCCTGCTTTGCGGTCTGGACGATCTTTTCCATCATTGGTGTGGCCATCAAGACCGAGCTGGGTCTCTCCGAGTTCCAGTTCGGCCTGCTCGTGGCGACGCCGATCCTCACCGGCTCGGTGACGCGCCTGTTCCTCGGCGTCTGGACCGAGAGATTCGGCGGGCGGCTGGTGTTCTCCGCCCAGATGCTGCTGACGGCAGCGGCCACCTGGATCCTGACCTTCGCCAGCACCTATCCGATGTATCTGCTGGCCGCGCTCGGCATCGGCCTTGCCGGCGGCTCCTTCATCATCGGCGTTGCCTATGTCTCGCGCTGGTATGATGCGGGCCATCAGGGCACGGCGCTCGGCATTTTCGGCGCGGGCAATGTCGGGGCGGCGGTCACCAAGTTCATCGCGCCCTTCGTCATGGTGGCCTATGGCTGGCAGGGTGTTGCCCATGTGTGGGCGGCAGGTCTGGCGCTCATGGGCATCGCCTTCTATCTGCTGGCGGAAGATGACCCGCAGCTGGTGGCGCGCCGCAAGTCCGGTGTGAAGGCACCGTCCCTTGCCGAGCAGTTTGCGCCTCTGAAGAACCTGCAGGTCTGGCGCTTCTCGCTCTATTACTTCTTCGTCTTCGGCGCCTTTGTCGCGCTGGCCCTGTGGATGCCGCATTATCTCATCTCCGTCTACGGCGTGGATGTGAAGACGGCCGGCATGGCGGCTGCGGCTTTCTCCCTGTCCGCCTCCCTGTTCCGCGCCTATGGCGGACACCTGTCGGACCGCTTCGGCGCACGGTCGGTCATGTACTGGACCTTCGGCTTCTCGCTGGTCCTTCTGTTCATGCTGTCCTATCCGCCAACGGACTACGTCATTCGCGGCAAGGACGGGCTGATCACCTTCTCCACCCAGATGGACCTGTGGCCCTTCGTCATCACCATGTTCGTCCTCGGCTTCTTCATGAGCCTCGGCAAGGCGGCGGTGTTCAAGCACATCCCGGTCTATTACCCGCAGCATGTGGGCGCGGTCGGCGGTCTGGTCGGCATGATCGGTGGTCTCGGCGGCTTCATCCTGCCGATCACCTTCGGCGCGCTGCTGGATGTCACGGGCATCTACACCAGCTGCTTCGCGCTCCTCTTCCTGCTTGTGGCCGTGTCGCTCGGCTGGATGCACATGTCGATCCGCCGGATGGAGCGTGCCGCTCATGGCGCGGAACTCGACAAGCTGCCCGCCCTGCCGGAAATGCAGGAAATCCACCAGCCGGACCGCACCGTCATGAAGAAGGTGCTGGACGACTGGCGGCCGGAAGATCCGCAGTTCTGGCAGGAAAAGGGCAGGGCGGTTGCCCGCCGCAACCTGTGGATCTCGATCCCCGCGCTGCTGCTGGCCTTCTCGGTCTGGATGGTGTGGTCCGTCGTGGTCGCCCGGCTTCCGGCCATCGGCTTCAACTTCACGCCCTCGCAGCTGTTCTGGCTGGCAGCCCTGCCGGGCCTCTCGGGGGCAACGCTGCGCATCTTCTACAGCTTCATGGTGCCGATCTTCGGCGGGCGGCTTTGGACGGCGCTGTCGACGGCCTCGCTGCTGCTTCCGGCCATGGGCATCGGTTATGCGGTGCAGGACCCCTCGACGCCTTACCTGATCTTCCTGGTGCTGGCGCTGCTGTGCGGCTTCGGCGGCGGCAACTTCGCCTCCTCCATGGCCAACATCGCCTTCTTCTTCCCCAAGGCGGAGAAGGGCAACGCGCTGGCCCTGAATGCCGGGCTCGGTAACCTCGGTGTCTCGGTCATGCAGTTCCTGGTGCCGGCCGTCATCACCACAGGTGTCTTCGGTGTCCTTGGCGGGGCGCCGCAGACCCTGAGCGACGGCACGCAGCTGTTCATGCAGAACGCCGGTTTCATCTGGGTGCCGTTCATTCTGGCAGCCACCGCCCTGGCCTGGCTTGGCATGAACGACATCGCCGATGCCAAGGCGAGCTTCCGCGAACAGGCCATCATCTTCTCGCGCAAGCACAACTGGCTGATGTGCATCCTCTATACCGGCACCTTCGGCAGCTTCATCGGCTATTCGGCGGGCTTCCCGCTGCTGACCAAGCTGCAGTTCCCGGATGTGAATGCGCTGCAGTTCGTCTTCCTGGGGCCGCTCGTCGGTGCGCTCAGCCGCGCCGGTACGGGCTGGATCAGCGACCGCTTCGGCGGCGGGCGGGTGACGCTGTGGACCTTCGCGGGCATGATCATTGCCGTCTTCGGGGTGATCAGCTTCCTGCCGCAGGGTGGTGAAGGCGGCAGCTTCACAGGCTTCTTCGCCTGCTTCATGGCGCTGTTCTTCCTCACCGGTGTCGGCAATGCCTCCACCTTCCAGATGATCCCGGCCATCATGGCCTCGGAAATCCCCCGGCTGATGCCGGAACTGGATGAGGCGAGCCGCCGCCGTCAGGTGGAGCGGGAAAGCGCTGCCATCATCGCCTTCACCAGTGCGGTTGCGGCCTATGGCGCCTTCTTCATCCCCAAGGCCTACGGCACCTCCATCGAGATGACCGGCGGCCCGGTGGCCGCGCTCTGGGGCTTCCTCGCCTTCTACGTGATCTGCCTCGTCATCACCTGGGCCGCCTACACCCGGCCCGGCGGGCTGCTGCACGCCATCGAAACCCGCCGTGCGGCGCCCCGTGCCGCCCACCCTGCATGACCGGTCCTGAAAGGAAAGCCAGATGAGCCATCTGCTCGACCGATTGAACTTCTTCCAGTCCAGACAGCTGGACACCTTCTCGGAAGGCCACGGCCAGACGACGCGCGAAGACCGCGGCTGGGAAGAGACCTACCGGAACCGCTGGCGCCACGACAAGGTCGTGCGCTCCACCCACGGGGTCAACTGCACGGGCTCCTGCTCGTGGAAGATCTACGTCAAGTCCGGGATCGTCACCTGGGAAACCCAGCAGACCGACTATCCCCGCACCCGGCCGGATCTGCCGAACCATGAGCCGCGCGGCTGTGCGCGCGGTGCTTCCTACAGCTGGTATCTCTACTCGGCCAACCGGGTGAAGAACCCGCTGATCCGGGGCCGCCTGATGCGCGCCTGGCGGGATCTGCGCAAGACCATGAGCCCCGTTGCAGCCTGGACGAAGCTGCAGCAGGACCCGGTGCTGCGGGTAAGCTATGTCACCACGCGCGGCAAGGGCGGCTTCGTGCGGGCCTCCTGGGACGAGGCGACGGAGATCATCGCCGCCGCCAATGCCTATACCGCAAAGACCTGGGGCCCGGACCGGATCTTCGGCTTCTCGCCGATCCCGGCCATGTCCATGGTCAGCTATGCCGCCGGCTCGCGCTATCTGAGCCTTTTGGGTGGCACCTGCATGTCCTTCTACGACTGGTACTGCGACCTGCCGCCCGCCAGCCCCATGACCTGGGGCGAGCAGACGGACGTGCCGGAATCGGCCGACTGGTACAATGCCGGCTTCCTGCTGCTGTGGGGCTCCAACGTGCCGCAGACCCGCACGCCGGATGCGCACTTCTACACGGAGGCCCGCTACCGCGGTGCGAAGTCTGCGGTTATCTGCCCGGATTACTCGGAAGCGGCCAAGTTCGGTGACGTGTGGCTTGCGCCCAAGCAGGGCACGGATTCTGCGCTCGCCATGGCCATGGGCCACGTCATCCTGCGCGAGTTCCATCTGGACCGGCAGGCGGAGTATTTCGAGGATTATGCCCGCAAATACACCGACATGCCGATGCTGGTGCGGCTGGAGGAAAAGGACGGGCGGCTGATCCCCGGCCGGTTCCTGCGCGCCGATGACTTCGACGGCAAGCTGGGCGAGACCAACAATCCGGACTGGAAGACGGTCGCCTATGACCGCAAGTCCGGCCGGATGGTCGTGCCGAATGGCTCCATCGGCTTCCGCTGGGGCGAAACGGGCGTCTGGAACCTCGAGGAACGGGCCCAGGGCGAAGACACGGACCTGCGCCTGTCCTTCGTGCTGGAAGAGGACCAGGATGATGTGGTCAGCGTCGACTTCCCCTATTTCGGCGGCAAGGCCAGCGGGCCTTTCGAGGTCTGCCAGCATCCGGATGTGCTGACCCGCGCGATTCCGGTGAAGCGGCTGAAGCTGGCGGATGGCGAGGCGCTGGTGGCGACGGTGTTCGACCTGTTCTGCGCCAATTACAGCCTTGACCGTGGCCTTGGCGGCAGCTGGGCAACCTCCTCCTATGACGAGGACATGCCCTGCACCCCGGCCTGGGCCGAGCGCATCACCGGTGTGCCGCGCGACAAGATCATCCATGTGGCGCGGGAGTTTGCCCGCAATGCGGAGAAGACCCGTGGCAAGTCCATGGTCATTCTCGGGGCCGGTCTCAATCACTGGTACCACATGGACATGAACTACCGCGGCATCATCAACATGCTGGTGATGTGCGGTTGCGTCGGCCAGTCCGGCGGCGGCTGGTCGCATTATGTGGGGCAGGAGAAGCTGCGTCCGCAGACCGGCTGGGCACCGCTTGCCTTCGCGCTCGACTGGGCCCGCCCGCCGCGCCACATGAACTCCACCTCCGCCTGGTATGCCCATACGGACCAGTGGCGCTACGAGACGGTGACGGCCTCCGAAATCCTCTCGCCCACGGCACCTGAGGGTGACTGGAATGTCAGCCTCATCGACTACAACATCCGCGCCGAGCGGATGGGCTGGCTGCCATCCGCCCCGCAGCTGAAGCAGAACCCGCTGGAGGTGGGCCGTGCTGCCAGGGCGGAAGGCATGGAGGCAAAGGACTATGTGGCGCGCGGCCTCAAGGATGGCTCGCTGCAGATGTCCTGCGAGGACCCGGATGCCCCGGAGAACTGGCCGCGCAACCTCTTCGTCTGGCGCTCCAACCTGCTGGGTTCCAGCGGCAAGGGGCACGAGTATTTCCTCAAGCACCTTCTGGGCACCGATCACGGCGTGCTCGGCAAGGATCTGGGCGAGGAAGGCGGCGTCAAGCCGGTGGAAGCCGTCTGGCACGGCGAGGCGCCAAAGGGCAAACTCGACCTCCTCGTCTGCATCGACTTCCGCATGTCGACGACGGCGGTCTATTCCGACATCGTGCTGCCGACGGCCTCCTGGTACGAGAAGGACGATCTGAACACCTCGGACATGCACCCCTTCATCCATCCGCTGCAGGCAGCGGTGGACCCGGCCTATGAAAGCCGCTCCGACTGGGAAATCTTCAAGTCCATCGCGAAGCAATTCCAGGAGGTCGCGCCGGAGGTTCTCGGCAAGGAAACCGATGTGGTGGCCCTGCCGCTGCTGCATGACACGGCGGCGGAACTTGCCCAGACCGATGTGCGGGACTGGAAGAAAGGCGAATGTGATCTCATCCCCGGCAGGACGGCTCCGGCCTATATCGCTGTGGAACGTGACTATACCGCCATCCACGACCGCTTCACCGCCCTTGGCCCCCTCATGGAAAAGGTGGGCAACGGCGGCAAGGGCATTGCCTGGGATACCAAGCACGAGGTGCATCACCTCAAGGCGCTGAACGGCGAGCACCGGGACGGCACGGCCAAGGGCCTTGCCCGCATCGACACCGCCATCGACGCCTGCGAGGTGATCCTGATGCTGGCGCCGGAGACCAATGGCGAAGTGGCCGTGAAGGCCTGGGACGCCCTGTCCAAGGCCACTGGCCGCGAGCATGCGCATCTGGCGGCGAAGAAGGAAGACGAGAAGATCCGCTTCCGCGACATCGCCGCCCAGCCGCGCAAGATCATCTCCTCGCCCACCTGGTCGGGCATCGAGAGCGAGGAGGTCTGCTACAACGCCGGCTATACCAACGTGCATGAGCTGATCCCCTGGCGCACGCTGACCGGCCGTCAGCAGCTCTATCAGGATCACCTGTGGATGCGCGCCTTCGGTGAGGGCTTCTGCCAGTACCGGCCGCCGGTGGACCTGAAGACCATCACCCCGGAGGTGAATGACAGCGCCCGCGATGGCCGGCCGCATATCGTGCTGAACTTCATCACGCCGCATCAGAAGTGGGGCATCCACTCCACCTATTCCGACAACCTGCTGATGCTGACGCTGAACCGCGGCGGCCCGGTGGTCTGGCTGTCGGAGCGCGATGCGAAGAAGGCGGGCATCGCCGACAATGACTGGGTCGAGGTCTACAACTCGAACGGGGCGCTGACGGCCCGTGCGGTCGTCTCCCAGCGCATGAAGGACGGCACGCTCTTCATGTATCACGCCCAGGAGAAGATCGTGAACACGCCGGGCTCGGAGAAGACCGGCCTGCGCGGCGGCATCCATAACTCGGTCACCCGCGCCACGCTCAAGCCCACCCACATGATCGGCGGCTACGCCCAGCAGAGCTACGGCTTCAACTACTACGGCACCGTCGGCTCGAACCGGGACGAGTTCGTCATCGTCCGCAAGATGAACAAGGTCGACTGGCTTGACGAACCCGCCAGCGCAACCGCCATCCACAAGGAGGCTGCGGAATGAAAATTCGCGCTCAAATCGGCATGGTGCTGAACCTCGACAAGTGCATCGGGTGCCACACCTGTTCCGTCACCTGCAAGAACGTCTGGACCACCCGCGATGGCGTCGAATACGCCTGGTTCAACAACGTGGAAACCAAGCCCGGCACCGGTTATCCGACCGACTGGGAAAACCAGAAGCGCTGGAACGGCGGCTGGACCCGCAGCCGCTCCGGCAAGCTGCAGCCGAAGCAGGGGGCGAAGTGGCGCATCCTCGCCAATATCTTCGCCAATCCGGACCTGCCGGAGATCGATGACTATTACGAGCCCTTCGACTTCGACTACGACCACCTGAAGTCCGCGCCGGAAATGAAGGCCTTCCCCACCGCCCGCCCGCGTTCGAAGATCACCGGCGAGCGGATGGAGAAGATCGAGAAGGGGCCGAACTGGGAGGAAATCCTCGGCGGCGAATTCTCCAAGCGCAGCAAGGACTACAATTTCGAGGGCGTGCAGAAGGAGATCTACGGCGAGTACGAGAACACCTTCATGATGTATCTGCCGCGCCTGTGCGAGCATTGCCTCAATCCGGCCTGTGCAGCTTCGTGCCCCTCGGGCGCGATCTACAAGCGCGAGGAAGACGGCATCGTCCTGATCGATCAGGAAAAGTGCCGGGGCTGGCGCATGTGCGTCTCCGGCTGCCCCTACAAGAAGGTCTATTACAACTGGTCCACCGGCAAGTCGGAGAAGTGCACCCTGTGCTATCCGCGCATCGAAAGCGGCAATCCGACCATCTGCTCGGAAACCTGCGTCGGCCGCATCCGCTACATCGGTGTGATGCTCTATGACGCGGACCGCATCCTTGAAGCAGCTTCCGTGGAGAACGAGCAGGATCTCTACGACGCCCAGCTGGGCGTCTTCCTTGATCCCAATGACCCGGCGGTGATCGCCGAAGCGCGCAAGGCGGGCATTCCGGAGGACTGGATCAAGGCTGCGCAGGAAAGTCCGGTTTGGAAGATGGCGATGGACTGGAAGGTGGCCTTCCCGCTCCACCCAGAATACCGCACCCTGCCGATGGTCTGGTACATCCCGCCGCTCTCGCCGATCCAGAACGCCGCTCAGGCCGGCAAGATCGGCACGGATGGCGAAATGCCGGACGTGCGCTCCCTGCGTATCCCCGTGCGCTACCTCGCCAACATGCTGACGGCAGGTGACGAGGCGCCGGTGGTGCAGGCACTGGAGCGGATGCTGGCCATGCGCGCCTACATGCGGGCCAAGACCATCGACGGCATCATCGATGAGGGCATCGCGGAAAAGGTGGGCCTCTCCGCCGCCATGATCGAGGACATGTACAAGATCATGGCCATCGCCGATTACGAGGACCGTTTCGTCATCCCCACCACCCACCGCGAACAGGTGGAAGAGGCCTATGACCTCAAGGGCGGCTGCGGCTTCACCGATGGCAACGGCTGCTCCACGGGCATCTCGAAGACCTCGCTCTTCGGCGCGTCCAAGCGCCCCTTGCGCATGCCGGAGGAGGTGCAATGATGGACCGTTCCCTGAAAGCCCTCTCGCTGCTCCTGACCTATCCCTCCACGGAGCTTCAGGCAGCAATGCCCGAGATCACAGCGGTTCTGGTGGCAGACAGCCGCCTCACCGCCCTTGCCCGGCGCCAGCTCGCCGCCCTGTGCGGCGGACTGGCAGAGGGTGACATCTACGATCTGCAGGAGACCTATGTCGGGCTCTTCGACCGCAGCCGCAGCCTGTCGCTGAACCTGTTCGAGCATGTGCACGGCGAAAGCCGGGACCGGGGCAGCGCCATGGTGGATCTGCTGGAGACCTACCGGGCTGGCGGCTTCGAGCCGGTGACGGGCGAACTGCCCGATCACCTGCCGGTTCTGCTGGAGTTCCTGGCGGCCCAGCCTGCTGCGGAAGCACGCGCTATCCTAGCTGATGCCGCTCCGATCCTGGCGGTGCTGCAGCGCCGCCTGTCGGGCCGCGAAAGCCCCTATGCAGCCGTCTTTGCCGCGCTTGAGGCCCTCTCCGGCACGGCCGCAGCGGAAGGCGCCGTCGAGGCGCTGATGGCGGCGCCCGAGGATGACCCGCAGGATCTCGCAGCCCTTGATGCGGTCTGGGAGGAAACGCAGGTCACCTTCGGCCCGGACCCCAATGCAGGCTGTCCGCAGGTCCGCGACATGCTCTCCCGTATGGATCAACCGGCCCGGCCCGCAGCGGCTGGTGCTGCCGGATGATGGAGGCTCACATGCACAATTTTGTCTTCGGCATCTTTCCCTATATCGCCCTGTCGGTGCTCGTCATTGGCTCTATCGCCCGCTATGAGCGCGATCCCTTCACCTGGAAAAGCTCGTCCAGCCAGCTTCTGCGCCGCAGGCAGCTGGTCATCGGTTCGGTGCTGTTCCATGTGGGCGTGCTGGTCATCTTCTTCGGCCATCTCTTCGGCCTGCTGACGCCGATCTGGATCTTTGATGCGCTCGGCATCAGCCACGGCGCCAAGCAGATCCTGGCCGTGGTGGCCGGTGGTGTGGCTGGTGTCATGGCGCTTGCAGGCGGCCTGATGCTGCTGCACCGGCGGCTGATGGACCCGCGCATCGCCGCCAATTCCAGCTTTGCCGACACGGGCATCCTGATCCTGCTCATGGCCCAGCTGCTGCTGGGGCTTGGCACCATCTTCGTCTCGCTGCAGCATCTGGACGGGCACGAAATGACGAAGTTCATGGCCTGGGCGCAGGGCATCTTCACCTTCGAGGCGAATGCTGCGGCTCACATTTCGGATGTGAACTGGATCTTCAAGCTGCATCTGGCGCTGGGGCTGACCATCTTCCTGCTCTTCCCCTTCACCCGCCTGGTGCACATGCTGTCCGCGCCGGTGCGCTATCTGTGGCGGCCGGGCTATCAGGTGGTGCGCTCGCGCCGCCAGTCCGCCCATGTGCCGGGAGAGTGACCATGGCCAGCGTTGCCACCCCCGTCATCACGGTCAACGGAACCGTCATTCCCGCCAGCCGCATTGCGGCTGAAGCGCAGAACCATCCGGCCGCCTCAGGGCGTCCGGGAGATGCCTGGCGCGCCGCCGCAAGGGCGCTCGCCATCCGCCAGCTGCTGCTGGACGAAGCCCTGCGGCGCGGTGTCGCCGCCGAGCCGGAAGATCTTGGCGGTGCCCGCCGCGAAACGGAGGAAGAGGCCCGCATCCGTGCCCTTCTCGACGTGGCGCTGGAGGTAACCCCGCCATCCGAAGCCGAAGTGATGGCCGAATGGCAGGCGCATCCGGAGCGTTACCGCTCGCCGGATCTCTGGGATGCCTCCCATATCCTGTGTGCTGCTGCTCCCTCCGATGCCAAGGCGCGGGCGGCGGCGGAAGACCGGGCCGGGCAGATCCTCGCCCGGCTGGAGCGCGAACCGGAGGCCTTCGCTGTGCTGGCGCGGAGCGAAAGCGACTGCGGTTCGCGTGAGGCGGGCGGCGCCCTGGGTCAGATCTTCACCGGCCAGATGGTGCCGGAGTTCGAGGCAGCGCTTGCTGCTGTGCCCGAGGGCGGTCTGTCGCGGGAGCCGGTGGCGAGCCGTTTCGGCTTTCACATCATCAAGGTCCATGCCCATGCACCGGGCCAGCCTCTGCCCTTTGCCACGGTCCGGCCTGTCATCGCAGAAGCGCTGGAGCGGGCGGCCTGGGCACGGGCCTCGCGCGATCTCGTTGCGCAGCTTGTCGGCGCGGCGCGGATCGAAGGCATTGCCATGGAGGAAAGCTGATGGGCCAGTCCGAACCTCTCCCGCCTGCCGGCAGTCACGGGAATGGCTGCGGTTGCTGCGGCGGGTCAGCTCACCCTCCGGCCGTGGCGCTGGAGGCGCTGATGGCGCGCAACCGGGTCTGGTCGGCCCAGCGGCAGGCGGCGGAGCCGGGCTACTTTGCCCGCCTCGCCAGCCATCAGGCGCCCGAGTTCTTCTGGATCGGCTGTTCCGACAGCCGCGTTCCGGCCAATGTGGTGGCGGGACTTGATCCGGGCGAGGTTTTCGTCCACCGCAACGTTGCCAATGTGGTTCATTCCTCCGACATGAACCTCCTGAGCACGCTGGAATTTGCCGTGGAAGCCCTGTCGATCCGCCAGATCATCATCTGCGGCCACTATGGCTGCGGCGGCGTGCGGGCGGCGACGGAGGACTTGCCGCATGGACTTGCCGATCACTGGCTGGAGCCAGTCCGGCGGCTGGAGCGGCTGCATGCGCTGGATCTTGCCTGCGAGCCTGACTTGGCCGCCCGGCGCGACCGGCTGGCGGAATATAACGTCATCGAGGGCGTGCGCCGCGTTGCCGAAACTCCGATCCTGCAGCGGGCCTGGGCCCGGGGCGAGGATATCGCCATCCATGGCCTGATCTATGATCTGTCGGACGGGCTCTTGCGCGATCTTCACTGCTCCATGGCCCGCCCGCAGCAGGTTGCCTTGCAGGCCGCCGCACATGAGATATCGCCATGAAGGAGGCCGTAATGGATTTTCCGCTCGCCTATATCCTCGCAGAAGAAGCCGGGTCCGTTGACCCGGTTCTGCTGGAAGCCTCTGTCCGCCTCAAAGCGGCAGGGGTGAGGCTTGCCGGAACGGTGGCCCTGCCGTCCGCTGCGGAGGCTGGCCATCCGTGCGAAACGGACCTGCTGGTGCTGCCCGATGGGCCGCAGATCTGCATCTCGCAGCAATTGGGCCGCCATTCGCGTGGCTGCCGGCTGGACCCGGCGGCGCTGGAAGAGGCGGTGATGCAGGTGCAGCTCTCCTGTGCCGAAGGGCCAGCCGGGGTCTTCCTGCTCAACAAGTTCGGCAGGCAGGAAGGGGAGGGCAGGGGCTTCCGCGATCTTATCGCCGAGCACCTGGCGGCAGGCCGGCCGGTCGTCACCGGCATCAATGGGCTCAACCTGCCAGCCTTTGAGGCCTTCGCCGAAGGCCTTGCCACGCGGCTGCCCTGCGAGGTTGAGGCGGTGGTGAGCTGGGTTCTCTCCGTCTCTGGCGAGGCGCAGCTTAGCGGCGCCGCCCTGGAGCCGGCCTGAGGCCGGAGGCAATCAGGACTGATCCGGTTAGCCCGCCGATGCGCGTGTGAAGACCGGGTGGCGTCGCCGGGCTGAGCTGCGTCAGCTCAGATTGACGAGGCTCGCCTGCGGCATGGCCGCCAGCGCGGTATCAATCTCCTGCCGTGTCATCAGGCAGAAGGCGGTGGAGAGCGCATCGGCAAGGGCCGCTGCCGGGGCGGTGACGCTGACCTGCGTCCAGCCCTGCCGGGCGGGCAGGCCGCTGCGCGGGTCAAGAATATGTCCCGTGGTGCCTGCCTGATCAAAGGTGGTGCCCAGCGGTGCGGATGTGGCGAGCGCCCGGTCCCGCAGCCTGTGCGATCCCCGCCCGCCTGCCAGCGTCACGTCCCAGTCCCCGCCGCCGGGTTGTCCGCCGAGTGCGCGGATTTCGCCGGTGTCGATCAGAATGCCCGTGAGGCCTGCAGCGCTCAGCCATGCCGCGATCCGGTCGGCGATATAGCCCTGGGCGATGCCGTTGAGGGTGAGGCCGGCGCCCTTGCGGGTCAGGCGTATGGCATCTGCCTCCAGCTCCACCAGCGGCCAGCCGGTGAGGGCAAGGCGCTCTGCCAGTTCGTCTGCATCTGGTGTCTTGCCTTCAACCGAGGCCTGCGCATAGGCGGCCCAGAGCGGCTGCACCGTGGGGTCGAAGGCGCCCTCCGTCGCCCGCCAAACCGCACCTGTGATGCTCAGGCATTCCAGCAGCTCCGGCGCCGGGTCCCTCAGGATGCTGTCACGGTTGAGGCGGGAAAGGGCGCTGCCGGACCGGTAGAGGCTGAAGATGTTCTCCAGCCGGTTCAGTTCCGCCTCGATGCCCGCGAACAGGCTGTCTGCCTGCGGATGGGCCAGCGTGATGCGGGCGGCGCTGCCAAGCGCCGTGCCGCGCCAGGTGCTGACCGGCATGGGCGAGGCTGCAGCCAGCGCCGGATGTGCCGCAAGGGTGGCAGCGGACACAGCGCTGGCGGAGATGGTGAGAAAGCGGCGGCGTGACAGGGCGGTCATGATCCCGTTTCCTTCAGTTCAGCGTTGCATTTTCCGGCGGCAGGAAATTGCCGTCCGCGTCCGTCGCAAATTCCACCGGCGCCAGAATTTCTTCGTCCGGGATATCCTTGAGCGTCACCAGCTGACCGCCATGCCCGGCCGCAAAGGCTTGCGCCTTCTCGCGGCTGGCAAAGGGCACCAGTTCCGGCGCGCCCATGCCGCCCTGCACCGTGGCGCCGGTGACATAGATGGCGGCATCAGCGGCGATCCAGTTGTCCGCGCCCGGCTCGTCCCAGCTTTCGGCCTTGCCCATGTCGCTCACATAGATGGCGGTGATGACGCCGCTCTGCTCTGGCATGCGCTGATAGGCGATGGCATCGCGCACCTGACTGAAGAACAGCGGCTTGCCGTCCATGCCCGCCAGATGCACCTGCGCCTTGGGGCCCGGGTGCTCCAGCAGGTTCATCTGGCAATAATGGCCGAGCGAGGCAGCCGTCATCGCCACCGGCTCCGGCCGCTGGGTGGCGGCTTCCGGCTGGCAGGCCGCCAGAAGCAGGGCGAGCGGCAGAAGGGCAAATTGCAGGCGCGGGCGGGAACATGTCTGGCGGGAACATGTCTGGCGGGTCATGGGGTGATCCTCCGGAAGGCGGCGATGGCCGCGGCAAAGGCGGCCAAGGCCCAGAGCACGAGGGAGAGAAGCGGCTGGGCCGGGGGAATGGCGTCCGCAGCCCCGCTGATGCCGGAGGCGGCGGCGGTGGCCTCGGATGCTGCGAGATTGAACAGCCGGAAGGCGTCGGCGGGGTTTGCCAGCAGCGCCAGCGGGAAGATGCGGGTGGTGAAATAGCCGCCGCCGTCTGCGGCAACACCGGCCAGCAGTGCCAGATCGTAGAGCACGATCATGACGAGCCACAGGGCGATGACCAGCGAGGCCGCCGTGCCGGGCCGCCGGGCCAGTGCGGACACCGTGTAACCGGCGCCGAGGAACACTGCGCCCAGCAGCAGCGATGTCCATGTCAGCCGCCACAGGGCGGGAAGGCCTCGCACGGCGTCCGCTCCGCCGGAAAAGGCCATGGCGGCGGCGATGCCGTAGCCCGCAACAACGGCAAGCGCTAGGATGACGAGATGGGCGGCGAACTTGCCTGCCACCAGCTGCCAGCGCTTGACCGGATAGGCGAGCACCAGGGCTAGCGTGCCGCGCTCCACCTCTCCGGCAATCGCGTCAAAGGACATGAGCAGGGCGATCAGCGGCACCAGATAGACGCCGAGCGAGGTGAGGCTGGCGACGGTGACGCTGAGCCTGTCCGCGCCCAGCTCCCCCATCGGGGCGGAGCCTGCCGCCGAGAGAACGGCGGCAAAGAGCACCATGATGGCCATGGCGACCGCGACCCAGCGGTTGCGCAGGGCTATGCGGAATTCCGCCGAAGCGGCGGCGAGAAGGCGGCTCATCCTTCGCCCCTCTTGCTGAAATGGGTGTAGATGTCCTCAAGGCTGGGCGGGATGATCTCGACATCCTCGACAAGCGCGCCCAGTTCCGACACCGCCCGCAGCACCGCGAGCTTGCGCTCCGGCGCGCAGGCCAGATCGAGCCGTGCGCCGCCGGTCGCTGCTGCGGCGCTCATCTCCCCATCCGCCAGCCTTTCAGCCAGCGCAGCCGTGACCGCGTCCCGCTGGCCGGGCGCAAGGGTGAGGTGGAAGCGCACCGGCAGGCGGGCGGAGAGCCGCAGGGCCGCCAGCGTGTCATGGGCCATCAGCCGCCCTTGCGACAGGATGGCGATCCGGTCCGTCCGCGCTTCGACTTCGGTCAGGGCGTGGGAGGAATGGAGGATGGCCGTGCCTTCCCGTGCCAGCTCGTCCAGGATGGCGTAGAACTCCTGCCGTGACAGCGGGTCAAGTCCGCTGGTCGGTTCGTCCAGCACCATCAGCTGCGGCCACCCGATCAGCGCCTGCGCCAGGCCGACACGCTGGCGCATACCCTTGGAATAGGTGCCGATGCGCCGGTTCATTGCATGCGCCAGCCCCACCCGCTCCAGCAGGGCAGGGGCCTTGGCGGCCGGCTCGCCGCGCAGGCGCAGATAGAGGCTGATCTGCTCGCGCCCGGTCAGTGCCGGATGAAAGGCGGCGTTCTCCGGCAGATAGGCCGTCACCTCCCGCGCCTCCTGGCTGCCGGGGCGGTGGCCATTGACCGTCACCGTGCCGCTGTCTGCAGGCAGCAGCCCGAGCACGATCTTCATCAGGGTCGATTTGCCCGCGCCATTGTGGCCGATCAGGGCCACCCGCTCGCCCCGCGCCACGCCGAGACCGGCGGCGGCAAGGGCGGTCAAGGACCCGAAGGTCTTAGTGAGCTGCGAGATCTTCAGGATCGTCATCGGCTTGCTGTCTCTGGCTTGCGGCTTCAAGCGCGCGCTGTTCGAGCGCGGCGTTTTCTGCGCTCACGGGAATGGAAAAGGGCCGGGTCAGCGGCGCACTGTCGGTGACACCGCCGGGCAGAATGGCGGGGAAGGATTCCTGGCTCCAGCGCACCAGCTGCACAGCCGGGGAGCCGAGCAGCAGCTTGGCGGCCGGCTGGGACCAGAGGATGTGATCCATCAGGTCATTGGGGCGGAACACGCTGTCGGCGATGCCGTCGCCGTTGAGGTCAAAGGCAGTGTGGTCGGACCAGTAGTTGCCCCGTCCCGCTTCGCTCCATTCCACATACCGCGTGCCGACATATTTCACCTGATTGCGGTTGCCGATGAAGGCATTGCCGGTGATGACGTTGCGCTCCGATCCGGCGGTGAAGTGGATGCCTGTCTCGCAGCCTTCAAAGCGGTTGCCGGAAATGCGGTTCTTGTGGGCGTTGTAGATGAAGGTGCATTTCTCGGCCCGTCCGCCGCGCACCAGATTGCCGGAGACAACCGCATTGTTGGCATAGTTCAGCATCAGCCCGTGGCGCCGGTCGGCCAGCGACTGGTTGTCCGTCACGGTGATCCTGTTGGAGAACATCAGCGCAAAGCCGAGCGTGTTGCCGATGGAGACATTGCCCGAGATCTCGCTGTTGTTGGTGTACATGTAATGGACCGCAAAGCGCAGGTCCCGCATGCGGTTGTTGCGGAAGATGTTCTGCTTCGAGGCATTGGCGAAGATGCCGTCCCGCCCCCAGCGGATGTCATTGCCTTCCACGACGGTGCCCGGTGCATTCCAGACATAGATGCCGTTACCCCGGTCATTGACGCGCCCGCTCTGCCGTCCGTCGATCCGGTTGCCGGTGACAAGGCTGTCCGCCGCGCCATGCAGGGTGATGCCGTGCAGATTGCCCATCAGATGATTGTTCGCGATCCGGGCGTTGCTGGCGGTTCTGGCCACGAAAATGCCGCTGCTGATTGCCGTGGCATCATCGCCCGAGCCGCTGATGGCAAGGCCTGTGACCGTCACATCCGGGCCTGTGATGGTGACCGTGTTGCCGGTGCCGTCGCCGGTGAGGCGGGCGCCTGGCTTGCCTTGCAGCGTCAGGGGGAAGTCCAGCGTGACTGGGCCGGGATGGTCTCCCGGCTCCAGCACGAGGATATCGCCGGGGCTGGCCCCGGCGATTGCCTGCGCCAGCGCGCCCGGCACGGGCGCAACCTGCCGCGTTTCCGCTGCCGCCGGAAGGGCGGCAGCGAGACAGAACGCCAGCAGGAGGAGTGCCGGGACGCGCTGCATCTCAGGCTTCCTTCGGTTCGACGAACATGCGGCCGCGCATTTCCATGTGCAGCGCATGACAGAACCACTGGCAGTAGTACCAGTAGACACCCGGCTTGGCGGCGGTGAAGGTCACCGATGCGGTCGCCTGCGGCGCCACTTCCATGGCGATACCGTGGTCCCCCAGGCAGAAGCCGTGGGTCAGATCCTCGATGTCGTCCATGTTGGTCACATAGACGGTCACCTCGTCACCTTCCTTCACGGTGAAGCTTTCCAGGCTGAAGGCCGGGGCGACCGAGTGCATGTAGACGCGCACCTTGTTGCCGTCGCGGATCACGTCGGCGGCGTAGTCGATGTCCACGCCATCGGCCTCGGCCTGCTTGCGGGCATCTTCCCAGAAGGGGTCGTTGCGGTCCCACACATGCACCGGGTTCACCACGGAGCGGTGCACGACGATGGAGTCATGCGGCTCGGCGAAGGTCGGCCCGTCATGAAGCAGCGTCAGCTTGTCGCCATCGATGGCAAAGAGCTGCTCGTTCTCCGGCTTCAGCGGCCCCACATTGATGTAGCGGTCCTTGGAGAACTTGTTCATCGACATGAAGTACTTGCCGTCCGCCTCAAGGGTCTCGCCCATGGTGGTGGAGTTGTGGCCCGGCTGGTAGTGCACATCCGTCTTGGAGATGATCGGGTCAACCTTCTCGCCGGCAAAGGCACGCACGGCCTTTTCGATGTTCCAGTAGACCACCTGGCTGTCGAGGAAGAGCGTCGTATAGGCGTTGCCCTTGCCGTCGAAGGCGGTGTGGAGCGGCCCGAGGCCCAGTTCCGGTTCGGCCACCACCGCCGAGCGCGGATCGGCGTCCGTCTCGAACAGGGCGTCCAGCTTGCGCACATCGATCACCGAGACGGTCGGAGACAGCTTGCCGCCGATGCACAGGTGGATCTTGTCCGGGGCCATGTTGCAGCCATGCGGATTGTTCGGGATCGGGATGTAGCGGGTGTACTTCTTGTTCTTGCCCTTGCGGCCGTCGATGACCTTGACGCCGTTCAGCTCGGTATAGTCGCCGGCAGCGATGCCCTTTTCGATCTCGGCCAGATTGAACACCACCACATGGTCGCGGTCGGAGGCGGTCATTTCCGCCAGAGTGGTGCCCATTTCGGAGTTGTAGGAGGTCGAGAAGGCGTATTTGCCGTCATAATCGGCATCGGTGTTGTCGAGGTTGCCGGTCACCATCACCTGCCAGGCGATGGTCATGTCGTCCGCATTGATGGCGGTATAGAAGTTCACGTACTGGGACGGATCATCGAGGATCTTGCCATCGTTGACCATCGGGCCCTCGTCTTCGCCATTGCAGAAGACATAGTTGGTGCGCGGCCACTTCTGCGGGCGCAGGCCGTGGATGGCCTTGGCATTGGGGATCTCGATGATCTTGTCGGCCCGCATCACGTCGCAGCGCACGCGGGCAACGCGGGTGTTGGCCTTGTCGTTCATGAACAGGAAGCGGCCGTCATACTTGCCCTCGGTGAAGGACATGTGGACGTGGTGCAGGTCGCCGTTGTCGTGGATCTTCTTGCCGTTGGCGGCGAGGAACTTCTTCGTCTTCTCGGTCATGTTCTCGGTCAGGACCTTGAGCGACTCGTTCGTCTGGCCCCAGCCGGTGGCCGAGCAGCGGTTGAACACCGGCACGCGGATCAGCTCGCGCATGGACGGAATGCCCAGGATGCGCAGCTCGCCCGTCTGGCCGGAGGACCAGAAGCCGTAATATTCGTCGAGTTCACCCGGCGCGACATGGCCGGAGGCAGCGCCGCTGCTGCTTCCGGAGGCGGCTGCCGCTTCGCCGGTGCTGGTCAGCAGCGCGCCGGTGCCGCCGGCCGTCAGGGCAATGCCCCCTACCGCCACGGATCCCAGGGCCGCGCCGCCCGCGGCGGTGGCGCCCATCAGCTGGCGGCGTGTGAGGCCGCCGGTTTCATTCGTATCAGACATGTGCTTGTCCTTTTTGCTGGCTTGGCGTGTTGATCACGGGCTTGTGGCCCTCGGACGGGGCCGGGCGTTCGCCCGTGCCGGCCGCTGCCCGCCGCTTCAGCTTGCGCATGACGACGGGGCATCTCGTTTCGGACTGGTAGAGCACCTGGCAATTCATGCAGTTGACGCATTCATTGGGGTTGATCTCACCGGTCGGATGAATGGCCTGCACCGGGCAGGTGTTGGCGCAGGTTTGGCAGGGGTTGCCGCACTCGTGGTAGCGCTTCAGCCAGTCGAACATCCGGACACGGGCCGGAATGGCGAGGGCGGCGCCCAGCGGGCACAGGTAGCGGCAGTAGAAACGCTCGACGAACAGCCCGGCCACCAGCAGCGTGCCGGCATAAAGGACAAAGGGCCAGCCGCGCGCGAATTTCAGCACGATGGCGGTCTTGAACGGCTCGATCTCCGCCAGATGCTCGGCCTGTTCCAGCGAGGCGAGGGAGACGCCGAACAGGCCGAGGAAGACGATGTATTTCACCGCCCACAGCCGCTCGTGCAGGCCACAGGGCAGGGTGATCTGCGGCACGCGGAAGGCACGGGCAATGCGGTTGGTCAGCTCCTGCAGCGCGCCGAAGGGGCACAGCCAGCCGCAATAGGCGCCCCGGCCCCAGAAGATCAGCGCGGCGGCCACCGAGAACCACAGGATGAAGGTCAGCGGATCGAGCAGGAACGCTTCCCAGGTGAAACCGGACTTCACCGAGGCGGCCAGCGCGAAGATGTTGACCACCGACAGCTGCGCATTGGCGTACCAGCCGAGGAACACCAGCGTCACGGTGAGGAAGCTCATCCGGAACCAGTGCGTCACCCGCGCCGACCGGGTGAGGAAGGTCTGGAAGAAGAAGGCAAAGGTCAGTACCGCCAGCATGATGGTGACACCGGCGATTTCCAGCGTCTTGCCGCGCCAGATGCGCTGCCACAGCTGCGCCTTGGCGCTGGCTTCGTCATCAAGGCCTGCCAGCGGCGTATCTGCGGCTACGGGCGTTGACGCTTCCGGGGCTTCCGCAGGTGCGGGGCTCAGCGTCTTGATGAAGGCCGCCGGGGGCTGCCAGCCGAGATCAAAGGTGGTGAACAGCTTTTCGATCGGCCCCACATTGCGCTGGACCAGAAGCTGGATGCGGAAGGGCTCGGCCGGATTGAAGCCGGAGTCCGCCGGAATGCGGAAGATGTCGCGCTCGCTCAGCTCCGGCGCCCCGGCAAGAGCCAGCGGGCCTGCACGCTTGTGGTCCCTGTCGCGGAAGCGGACGGACATGTCGCCCTGGATCAGATGCACCCGGTCGAAGATGCCGCCGCGCACATAGCCCGAGCCCTTGAAGGAATAGCGGCCTCTGGCGGTCAGCAGCAGCGCGCTGTCCCCCGGCTTCAGCCAGGCATCGATGGCGGCCTTCTCGCCGGGCTCCAGCAGGCTTTCGCCAATGCCGGGAATGCTGACGAGCGTGGCATAGAGGTCGATAAAGGTGGCATCCGCCGGGCCCTCCTCCGGGCGCTCCGCGGCGCGCTGATCCGGCAGGGCGGCAAAGGCGGCATTGACCTGTCCCACGTCCAGCGACAGGCGGCGGAGGGTGCCGTCTCCTGTTTGCGTCAGCCAGTCGTCAGCCGCTTTCACTTCCGGATCGATGACACGCAGCGGGCCTGCGGCGGGGGCTTCGGTGGAAAGCCCGCCGAGGCCGAGGCTGCGGGCCACCTTGATGCTGGCGCGCACGACGGAATCGTCGATCACCATCACCGTGACTGTGGCGCCGGAAATGATCTTGAGGTCGTGGCTGGAGCCGCCGGATGCAGCTTCCTTTGCGATATCGAGGCCCTTGTAGCCCTCGATCAGCTCCACCATCCGCGCTTCGGGAATGCCGACCAGGACGATGGGCTCGGAATGCTTGAGAAGCTTCACGCCCTTCAGCAGCCCATCGGTGCCGATAGCCACCATCACGTGGATGGGCTTGCCGGAATAGCCTGTGGTGCCGGCAAAGTCGGAGGTGACGAAAGCATAGGCGATCGTCTGTCCACTGCGCAGCACGGGCGCGGCGGCAAGATCCGGCCGGACAGGGCCAAAGGCATCTGCCCCTTCCACCAGCGAGGCCGGGGTGACCTGCGGCAGGAAATGGGAAAGCTGTGAGCTGTCCTTGATCTGTTGGGCCGTCACCGGCCCGGCCGGTGTGATCAGGAGCAGGAAGGCGGTCAGCAGTCCGGCGAGCAGGGTGCGGACGAATGAGGGAGGGGCCGCAGGGGAGGTGCGGAAGCGCAAGTCTGTCATCGGCCTGTCCTTGGCGGTGCGCGCTGGGAGGCGCGCGTCAGCACCGAACCGGGTGCAAACGCGGCGGCCCATGCGGGCGCGGGCTGGCTGGAGGCGGGGGCGGGAAGGGAAAAGACCGCAGGCGGGTTTCCTGCCGAAGAAGAACACTGGGTGCAGCCGAGGCATTGGCCGTCGCAGCAGGGTGCCGGGTGGCTGGTTTTCGCGTCTTCGTCCAGCACCTGCCCGTGCTCATCCATCCTGACGATGCGCATGCCATCGTCGGTGCAGATGACGAATTCGATGACCTCGGCACTTTGGCCCGTATGGGGCACCCCGGCCTTTGCGCCCATGCCAAAGCCCGTCAGCACTGCCACGGCCACCAGCAGGCAGGCGAGCAGGACGGAAAAGACGGGCCGGGGGACACGGGTGTTCATAGCCCGAGTTAGGTCAACCGGGCTCGAGAGTTCTTTGATTCTCGTCAATCAGATTTGAAAAAATCAATCGAGTTGATTCTTTCATGTTTCTGAATGTTCGTGTTTCTGACGCTTGCGCCGGTCCGCTGGCTTGCAAGCGTCTATTCAGTCCGGGGCGTTTGATAGCGCCGGAGGAAGCGCGTGTCGGTGTGATGCTTCCAGAGCCGCACCCAGCGGCCGGATACGGCAAGGCCCCATTTGTCGGCAATCGCCCGCCCGTCCGGAAGGGAGATGAGTGCGAGCCAGGCGCGCTGAGGGCGGTAGGGCTTCAGCGGTGTGCCCGTGAGGCTGCGGTGGATGTTCTGCGCCAGTACAGGGCCCTGCCGGACGGCAAAGACCCCGGCCTTTGGCCTCGGTTCGGGCAGGGAGGCGGCATCTCCGGCGGCGAAGACATCGGGATGCGAGACAGACCGCAGCGTGGCGTCCACCCGGATGAAGCCGGCCGCATCGAGGGCAAGTCCGCTGCCTTGCAGCCAGCCAGGTGCTCCGCTGGAGGTGGCCCAGACCACCTCATCGGCCGCAAGCTGCCTGCCGTCGCCCGCCGTCAGCCGGCCATCTGAAAAGGCAATGGCATCAAAATCCGGATGATGGCTGATCCCGGCCCTGTGCAGCTCTCGTTCCACCATCCGCTGTGCAAGTTTGCTGCGCTCCGGCAAAGGGCGGTGCGAGCGTCCGGCCAGTGCGATCTGCACCCCGCGATGGGCGAAGCGCTGCTGCAGGGAAAAGGCCAGTTCAACACCTGCCACCCCTTGGCCAACCACCGCGATCCGCAGCGGCGCTTCAGCGCTCGCGGCCAGTGCGTCCAGCTGCGCCAGTGCCTGCGTGAAGCGGGAAATCGGCTTCACCGGTATGCCGCCGGACAGGCCTTGCGGGAGCTGGGGCGTTGAGCCTGTGTCGATGGACAGGAGGCTGTACTCAAGGGTGCCTCCGTCCGCAAGCGTCACCGTCCTTGCTGCGGGATCGATGCCGGTGGCGGCGGTTTCAAGGAACGTCACACCGCAGCGCCCGCACAGGTCCGCCAGATCGATATGGAAATCCTCGAAGCGGTACTCTCCGGCGGCATAGCCGGGCAGCATGCCGGAATAGGGCGTGTGGCGGGCCGGAGACACGAGCGTGACCTTGCGGGGCAGGCGCATGCCGCCCAGATGGCGGATGACCTCCACATGGGCGTGGCCGCCGCCGAGAAGCACAATCGGGGCGGGTTCGGGTGCTGCGTCAGGCATCCAGGGCTCCCGTTTGGCCAAGGCGGTCAGACCATTCATTTCCGCCTCAGCCTCGGCCTGCGCTGTGCTTGCGGATCAGCTTCACCAGTGTGGGAAGAAGGGCAAATGCGGCCAGCAGGAAAAAGGCGAGGGTGATCTCGCGCGTCACCAGATCGGAGAGTTGCGCCTCACGGCCGGATGCCTTTGCGGCCACAAGCACGCTGTCCACGCCCTGACCCAAATAGGCATAGGCGAAGGTGCCGGGCAAAATCCCGAAGAACGTCGCCGCTACGAACCGGCCAAGGCTGATGTCAAAAAGGGCGGCGGCTATGTTGACCATGAAGAACGGGAAGACCGGGGCAAGGCGGATGGCGAAGAGATAGCCGAAGGCATTTTCCCGAAAGCCGTCCGCCAGCGTCTTCATGACGCCTTTGACCCTGTGGCGCAGGAAGCCGCCGAAGGCCGACCGTGTTGCGAGGAAGAGAAGCGAGGCGCCAATCGTTGCACCGGCGGCGACCAGCGCGCCCCCCGCCAGCCAGCCAAAAAGAAAACCGCCGAACACGGTCAGGATCGATGCTGCTGGAAAGGAAAAGGCGACGGCGAGAATATAGACCGTCAGGAACAGGGCGGCAGACCACAGCATATGGGCCTCCACATAGGCTCTGAGCGCCGCCCGCTGCCCGGCAAGATAGTCAAGGCTCAGATAGTCCTGCAGTCCGAGCGCATAGCCGGTCACGAGGCCCGCCACAACCAGCACGGCAGGTCCGAAGCGCCATGGGCTGCGCTGCGCGGGCGGCTGCTGCGTGTCTGTGCGGGGTTCGCTCATGGTTCCCTGTCTGTGCGGGTATATCTTTGCCCTGCCATATTGCGCAAAGCCATCCGTCCGTGTGGTCACTATGGCTTGATCAATGCCACCCACGAGCCCCCGGCGGAAGCTCTTTGCATCACTGTCCGGGTTGAGAGAAGGCAACCCAGCCCTGCCGCCAGCGGATGAGCGTGGTGAGGCCGCAGAGGGCGGCAAAGCCATAGGCGATCACGGCAAAATGGCCGGGAAACAGGCACATGGCGGCAAAGACGGCGATTGTCTCGAAGCCCTCGGCAAGGCCCCCGGCATAGTAGATGCCTTTGGTGGGGAATTCCGGCGCCTTGCGCCCGCGCTTTGCCGCAACAGCCGAGAAGGCCAGAAAGGACGAGCCGGTGCCGACGAAGGACACAATCAGCACGGCAGCGGGCAGGGCATGGTCCTGCGGTGCCTGAATGGCAAAGCCGAGCGGGATCAGCGCATAGAAGACCATATCCAGCGCAATATCGAGATAGGCGCCCCGGTCCGTGGGGCCGTGAATGCGCGCCACGGCCCCGTCCAGCCCGTCGAGCAGGCGGTTCAGCAGGATGAACAGCAGAGCCGGCAGCCATTGTCCGAAGCAAAGTGCGGCAAAGGCGCCTAGCCCGGCGAGGAAGCCGGTGATGCTGAGCCTGTCTGCACTGACGCCCCGGCGGGCGAGAAATCCGGCCAGAGGCTGCAGGGCAGCGCGTTGCAGGGGCAGAAGCCGGGCGTCGATCATCCGCGTCTCCAGCGGTGGAAGCGTTCCAGAACGGACAGCAGGAAGCCGTTGATATGGTTGCGCCGCCACTGGCCCGCCGCCATCTTTCCGGCCTCTGCCAGCGTTGGATAGATATGGATCGTGCCGAGGATCTTGCCGAGGCCATGCCCGTGCTTCATCGCAAAGACGAATTCCGCCAGCAGATCACCGGCATGTTCCCCGGCAATGGTGACGCCGAGGATCCTGTCCTTGCCGGGCGCCGTCAGCACCTTGACGAAGCCATGGGCCGAACCGTCGGCAATGGCGCGGTCGAGATCATCCAGCCCGTAGCGCGTCACCTCATAGGGAATGTTCTGCGCCTTTGCCTCGGCCTCGGACAGACCCACGCGGGCCACTTCCGGGTCGGTGAAGGTTGCCCGGGGAATGATGCCGTAATCGGCCTTGAGGCGCTTGAAGTCCCCGAACAGGGCATTGATGGCCGCAAACCAGGCCTGATGTCCGGCCACATGGGTGAATTGATAAGGGCCTGCCACGTCTCCCGCCGCCAGAATGCTGGGGTGGAGCGTCTGGAGATAGTCATTGGTCTCCACCACCCGGTCCGCCCGGATGCCGAGCTCCTCCAGCCCGAAACCCTTGAGACGCGGGGCGCGGCCCACGGCGACGATCAGCTCGTCAAAGATGACGCGCCTTGTGCCGCCTGCGTTCTCCACCTCGATCCATTTTTCCCCGTTGTCCGCCACGCCGCAGGCTGCTGCCCTGTGGCCGGTCAGAACCGTTACGCCATCGGCTTGCAGCGATGCCGTGACGAGGGCGCTTGCATCCTCGTCCTCGCGCATCATCAGGCGGGGCGCCATTTCGATCTGCGTTACGGCAGAGCCGAGCCGGGCAAAGCTTTGGGCCAGCTCGCAGCCGATGGGCCCGCCGCCAAGCACGGCAAGGCGCTTTGGTGCCTCAGCCCTGCCACGCAGCTTCTCCCACAGGGTGTCGGAGGTGAGATAGCCGGTTGTGTCGAGCCCGGGGATGGGCGGCACGAAGGGCTGTGCGCCGGTGGCAAGGATGATGGCGCGCGCCGTCAGGCGCTGTGTTCCGCCGCCGTTCAGGGCGATCTCTACCGTCCAAGGGTCCACAAGCCTTGCATAGCCTTGCAGCACCTCGACGCCAAGGCTGGTGTAGCGCTCGATGCTGTCATGGGGCTCAATCGCGGCAATCACCTGATGCACGCGTTCCATCACACGGGCAAAGGGGACCTTGGGCTCCACCGCTTCAAGGCCGTAACGGTCTGCGTGGCGCATCTGATGCGCGGCTTTTGCGCTCCGGATCAGCGCCTTCGAGGGCACGCAGCCGAAATTGAGGCAATCGCCCCCCATCTTGTGCGCCTCGACAAGCGTGACCTTCGCCTTTGCCGCTGCCGCAATATAGGAAGACACCAGCCCGGCGGCCCCTGCGCCAATCACGATCAGGTTGCGGTCGAACCGCTTCGGCTTCGTCCAGCCGCTCCTGGCTGCCTCTGTCTCCTTGCCAGCCAATGCCATGAAGATCCTTCAAAAAATGCGGCGCTCGAAGCCCGGGCCAGCCACAATTCTATCAGGGTTTTCGGGGCCGTTGCATCACGTCTTGGTATTCAGTCGCAGCGGACACTCATGCCGCCGTCGACGATGATCTCTGTGCCGGTGATAAAGCGCGCTTCGTCCGAGGCGAGGAAGAGCGCCGCATTTGCGGTGTCGCGCCCATCGCCCATCCAGCCCATGGGGATCCTTTTGAGGCGCGATTGCAGCAGCGCATCGACATCGCCCCCCATGCGCTGTCCTGCCAGCCGTGTCTCGACCATCGGCGTGTGCAACTGTCCGGGCACGACCGTGTTGACACGGATACCCTTTGGCGCGAATTCGACGGCGGTGACGCGTGAAAACTGGATGATCGCAGCCTTGGCAGCGGCGTAAGCGGCCTGCGGGGAGCCCGTGTAACGTATCCCTGAGGTGGAGGATGTGTTGATGATCGAGCCGGACCCTTGCGCCACCATATGCGGCAGAACGGCCTTGCAGGTGAGGAAGACCGATTTCAGGTTCACATCCAGCTGACGGTGCCAGGTGGCTTCGTCCAGTTCTACCGCTCCTCCCTTGGCGGAGCCGCCGACATTGTTCACCAGAATGTCCACCCGGCCGAAACGGGCGATGCAGGCTTCGACCATGTCGAGCACTGCGCTCTGGCTGGTAACATCGCAAAGATAGGGCTCGATCTCGCCGCCAGCCTCACGGGTGCGGGCGAGCGTTTCCTCCATCGTTTCCGGCTTCAGATCGACGGCGAAGATCTTCGCACCTTCTTCGGCAAAGCGCACACATGCCGCTCGCCCATTGCCCCAGCCTGGGCCAACGCAGCCTGCGCCCGTGATGATCGCGACCTTGTTCTCCAGACGTCTTGCCATGTCAGTCTCCTCCCTTGTTTCCTTGTGGTCAGGTGCCCGGCAGATCCGGGGGCGTGTTGCCCAAAGGCGGGATCCGGAAAATGTTGATCGTCAGGGAAATCAGGGTGTAGTAGCCAAGCAGCCCGGTCAGATCGACCATGCGCTGCGCGCCCAGAACAGCGACAGCTCTTGCATAAAGCGCATCATCCACGGTCCGTGTCTCATGTGCCGCACGGGCCACGTCGTGAACCACCTCCTGCTCTTCATTGGCGAAGGCAGGGCGCTGGTTCAGCCGGACCGCCTCAATGAGGTCCGGGGAAAGACCGGCCTTGAGAGCGTGTTCCTTGTGGACCTGCCATTCATACTCCGATCCGAAGATGCGGCCTGTGACCAGGATCGCCAGTTCCGACAGGCACGGGTCCAGCGTGCTGTCGTAGCGGCAGTAGCGCCCGAGATCCTGGGCGAGAGCGGCAAGTTCGGGGCGGTGCAGCCACACGGCAAGCGGTCCGCGAACCCCGCCGCGCGGGCCGGAGGCGATCGCGTGGTGAATCTCCTGCTGCCGCGCTGTGTAGGTTGATGGATCCGGGGCGTTCAGGCGCTGCGGTGGCCAGTCTGTCATATCTGTGCCCTCGTTGGCGGTCAGCGGTCCGGAGCCCGCTGCTCCAGACGGTGCATCAGCCTGCTGAGCGCAGGGATGAAGGGCACGATCAGGAATATGCGGACAAGGTGAAATGCGGTTATCAGGGCGACGTCCAGTTCGAGGAATTTGGCCGTCAAAGCCATCTCCGTTACGCCGCCGGGAGCCGCACCAAGGACCAGGTTCTCCCATCCCATTCCCAGCAGGCTGGCAGAAATCAGGCCGCATGCGGTGCTGAGCAGGACAAACAGCAGCGTTGACAGCGCAATCGATCCGACCAGGCGTCCCGCCGAAGTGAAGAGCGACCGGCGGAATGTCGAACCCAGCCAGGTGCCGAGCAGGATCTGGGCCATGGACAGGACCACGGGCGGAAAAGGGGCCAGCGTCACGCCAGCTGCGGTGATTGCCGCAGATGCGGCAAGCGCCCCGAGGAAAAAGGGATTGGAGATCCGCAGCGTGCGGAAAACCAGAGCGGTTGCAGCCGCCGCGGCAAAAAGAGCAAGCGTCTCAAACGGCCTGACAGGTGCGGCTGCGCCTGCGCTGCTCCGGTCGGGCCAGCCGTCCACGGCGTAGAGTGCTACCGGCACCAGCACGACAATAGAGGCGATGCGCAGGGTCTGGGCAAAGATCACCGGTCCATGCGGCAGGCCGAGCTTCTCGGCAATGACGGCAGCTTCGACCGGACTGGTGGGAATGGTGGAGAGGAAGGCCGGAACCATGCCCATGCCCGACAGCCGGGCCAGAACATAGGCCGTCAGGCAGGCGCAAACCGCGGTGGCCAGGGCCATGCCGACCAGAAGGGGCGACAACTCGATCAGCTTGCCGAAGGCGGCTGGTGAGAAGAAGAGGCCCACTTGTGCCGCGACAATGATCTGTCCGGCCGGGCGCGTCTTCACCGGGATGACCAGTGTGGCAAGGCCGCTGACATAAAGGAGAGCGGTGACAATCAGCGGCCCGATCATCCAGGGCAGCGGCGCGCCGATGCGTGTCATCACCCAGCCGCCACAGGCCGCTGCAATATATATGAGCGGCAAGGTTGCAAGCGATCTAACGGGCATGGAATGGGTCAACTCCAGCCAGACAGGCGGTGAAAAAGCGGGTTACCGCGCTGTCAAAGCCTTCGGACTGTTCGATGTTGATGGAGTGTCCGCCGTCCAGATCGGCGATCTGAAGGCCGGGCAAGGTGGCCAGCGCCAGATCCCGGGCCGGCTGAAAGGCCCGCTCGCGCAGGCCGTTGATCAGAAGCGAGGGAACCTGCGTCTCCGAAAGACGGCCGATGACGGACAGACGGGGCGTGCCCATGCGCATGATCCGGATGATCCCTTCAACATCGCAGTTGTCCGCATCCGAGGCGAGCTGTTTGCGGATCTCCTCCGGAAACCGGCGGGCATGACAGGGATGGAAGGCGAAACGGCGCAGTGCGGGCCGTCCGTTTTCGCGCAGATCGTCAATTCTCGCCTGATGTGCGGCCAGACGCGCGTCATCCCACGCGCCGCGCAGGGCCGCATTTGCATTGGTAAAGGCCTGGGCGATCACTCTTTCAGGATAGTCCAGGGCGTAGCGCAGCGTCAGTCCAGCACCGAAACTCTGGCCGCACATGAACCATCGCTCAATGCCGAGGTGCTGGCGCAGCCGGTCCAGTGCGAAGGTCATTGCCTCAGGTGTATAGGCCAGGTCATCGGACGGTGCCGGGCTCTTGCCATGGGCGGGCAGATCAACCCGGATCAGACGGAAGTGTCTGGAGAGATTTGCATTCGCAAGCCAGTGGTTTCTGCTGGACAGGAAGCCATGCACCAGCAGCAAAGGCGGATGCCCTGCAGGGTCCGCTTCGAAATGAAGGTCAGTCATTGAGCCTCTCCCTGCTGCCGAGGTTCGGCCGTTCCCCCGGCATGATCAACTGTCTTTAGGTATGGCTTAGCCTGACGAATGGTTATGTTACAGCTTTCGAGCCCGCCTTTTATATACAGTCCGGCAGCGTGGGGCAGGGTCCCGCGCAGCATTCTTTCTTTTGTGGACGGGGGCGTTCAGCCGGGGCGTGCTGCCGTGCAGCAGAGCAAGAAAGCATGCTTGCGGTCTTTCAGCATGTGCCATTTGCCCGGCCTTCACGCCGGCCTGTCCCTGCGCCCGTCCAGACCTGTCACCGGAGGATACATGCACCCCGTCACCTTGACCGTTCACGGCAGCATTGCCCACATCGTCATCGGCAATCCGCCGGTGAATGCACTCAATCAGGCTGTGCGCCAAGAGCTGGCGGCTGCGGCAGAGCAGGTCGAGCGCGATGCTGTCATCACCGGCGTGGTGCTTTCCTGCGTGGGCCAGACCTTCGTGTCCGGCGCCGATATCAACGAGCTTGGCAATCCGCTTGAGCCTTTTCTGCCGGAGGTGCTGAGGGCCATTGCAACCTCGCGCGTGCCCTGGATCGCTGCGTTGAAGGGAACCGTGCTGGGCGGCGGCCTGGAACTGGCCATGGCCTGTCACGGCCGGATTGCCCAACCGCAAACCCGCCTGGGCCTGCCCGAAGTAAACCTGGGCATCCTGCCTGGGTCCGGCGGCACGGTGCGCTTGCCCCGTCTTGTCCCGATGGATCTTGCGATCCGGATGATCACCGGCGGCAAGCCTGTCGATGTGGCTGAGGCGCTGCAGGCCGGGCTTGTGGACCAACTGGCGGAGGGCGATCTGATCGAAGCGGCCGAAGCCATGGCACGGACCTTCGTCCCGGGCCTGCCCTTGCTGGAGAGGCCGGTGCGCGGCGCAGAAGCGATTGACTGGGACGCAGAAGAACGGGCTCTGGCCCGCAAGAGCCGGGGAGCCGAAGCGCCGCTGGAGGCGCTGGCGGCGCTGCGTGCTGCCGCGCAGCTGCCGGCGGCTGAGGCTCTGGCGGCTGAGCGCGAGCGTTTCCTGCGCCTGTCCCTCAGCGATCAGTCCAGAGCACTGCGCCATGTCTTCTTCGCCGAACGGAATGCAGGCCGCAGTCTGCGCGATACGGAGGCCACTCCCGTCAGCCTTGACCAGGCCGGTGTGATTGGTGGCGGCACAATGGGGGCCGGCATTGCCACGGCGCTGCTGCTGGCGGGCTCAAGCGTCCGGCTGATCGAGCGGGACGCAGAGGCGGCGGAAAAGGCGCGGGAACGCATTGCCAGCACGCTGGCGGCCACTGCCGCCCGGGGGGCAATTCCGGCCGGGGAGCAGACCGTAGCGCTGGCACGGCTGGCCACGGCATCTGACTATGCTGTTCTGGCGGACTGCCCCCTCGTGATTGAAGCGGTGTTTGAGGACATGGCCGTGAAGCGCGAAGTGTTTGCGGAACTGGACAGGGTGATGCCCGCCGGGGCTGTTCTGGCCACCAACACCTCATACCTGGACGTGAATGTCCTGGCAGATGCGACCGCCCATCCTGCCCGTGTGCTGGGCCTGCATTTCTTCTCTCCGGCCCATGTGATGAAACTTCTGGAAGTGGTGCGCGGCCGGAACACCGGTTCGACGGCCCTGGCAACGGCCGGAGCATTGGCCCGGCATCTCAAGAAGATTGCCGTCGTTTCGGGCGTCTGTGACGGCTTCATCGGAAACCGCATCATGAGTGCCTACCGGCGGGATTGTGAGTTCATGCTGGAAGAGGGGGCGCTGCCCCATCAGATCGATGCCGCCATGGAGGCCTTCGGTTTTGCCATGGGCCTTTACAAGGTGCAGGACATGAGCGGGCTGGACATCGCCTGGGCCCAGCGGAAGGCCAGAGCCGGGCACCGTCCTGTTGGCGAGCGTTATTCACGCATTGCAGATAGATTGTGCGAGGCAGGCCGTCTGGGGCGCAAGACTGGCAAGGGCTGGTATGACTACACCGGTGACACGCCGCAGACCGATGCCGAAGTGACGAAAATCATTGAAGAAGAAAGCGCCAGGGCAGGGTTTGAGCGCCGGACTTTCAGTGAAGCCGAAATCATGGGCCGTATTTTGCGCGTCATGCAGGCCGAAGGTCAGGCAATCCTGGATGAGGGGATTGCCGAAAGCGAGGCGGACATCGACGTGGTGATGACCGCCGGCTACGGCTTTCCAAGGCACAAGGGCGGGCCGATGTTCCTCGCCCGCGCCTGACCGGTGTGGTCTTGCCCGTCTTTCGCATGATGGCCGTGGCTGCGCCGCCGGTCGCGGAGCCTTTTCAGGAACGGGGCGGGCGCTGCGGGAAGCTGCGCCCGAAGACGTCTTCGGCCACACGGTTCTTCAGGATCTCGACCGATCCGCCGGCGATCATCCAGCCGCGGGTGCGGCGCAGACAATATTGCACGGTGCTGTCTTCGCTGAAGCCCATTGCGCCCATCACCTGCAAGGCCTCGTTTGCGGCGAAAAAGCCAGCCTCGTTGCAGGCGAGTTTGGCAAGTGCCGTTTCATTGGCGTTTGGCAGCCCCGGCCCCGCGTTGACCGCTGCCCGCATCAGCAGAAGCTGTGCCGCTTCCAGCTTCATGGCCATCTCGGCGAATTTCCACTGAATGCCTTGAAACTCGCAGAGCGGCCGGCCGAATTGCCTGCGGTGCAGGGCGTGGTCACGGGCAATGTTGAACGCATGGCGCCCCGCAGCCACGGCGCGTGCCGCATTTCCGAGCCGTTCCACATTGAAGCCTGAGATCTGCTTGCGGAAACCTCCGGGCCCGATCAGCACGTCCTGCGGGGCAACATGGACATCGTCGAAATAGAGCTGTGCCCATGTCTCGCCGTTCATGAAGGCGGAGGGCTGGCCGATGGTGAAACCGGGTGCGCCTTTTTCGATCAGCACCGAACCGATGCCATCCAGACCCGGGCCAAACCGCACGTAGACCAGAAACACCTGAGCCTCGGTACTGTGGGTTCCGAAGACTTTGGTGCCATTGACGCGAAAGCCTTCGCCGTCGGGTGTCGCGGAGGTCTGCAAGTCCGTCACAGCCGAGCCGGCTTCGGGCTCGGTCATACCAAGGGAAATCACCGCCTCGCCGCGCAGGATCGGGCCGAGATACCTTGCCTTCTGTTCCCGTGTGGCGAATTCAGCGAAGGTGCGGACGGGGCCGAAGTTCCCGGCCTGGATCGTATCGGCACTGCGGGGGCATATTTCCGCAACCGCCTGGATGGCCAGGATGGAGTCCAGCAGCGTGCCGCCCATGCCGCCATCTTCCTCCGGCAGGGCAATGCCCATCAGTCCCATCTCAGCCATCCTGCGGGCCACATCCCAGGGATAGGCCGGGCTGCGGGCCCGCGCCGCCGCGCCTGCGGCCAGTTCGTTCGCCGCAAAGCGCCTCACGGTTTCCTGGAACAGATGCTGTTCGCTGCTAAGGGTGAAGTCCATTTTTCAATTCTTGGGTTCGCGGTTGACTTAGTTTATGCTGCTCTTGACTCTGAAAAACTGAGGTTTTCTCACATAAGGAAAACTAGAAGTTATGGATAATCGCCGTCTGAATCTTCCGCTCAATCCATTGCGGGCCTTCTCTGTCGCAGCGCGCCACAAGACCTTCACCGCCGCGGCTCAGGAAATGGGCGTCAGTCAGGTCGCGATCAGCCGCCAGATTGCGATCCTTGAGGACTATCTCAATGTCCGGCTGTTTGAACGGGGCTCACGCTCGGCCCGGCTGACCGAAGTCGGCCGGGCTTTCGGGGCGGAGATCGCAACGATTTTCGATGAGCTTGAGCGCTGCACCCAGCGGATGCTGAGCCATGAGACGGAGCGCACGATCCATTTGCGGCTCTATCCCAGCATTGCGCATTTCTGGCTGATGCCGCGCCTTCCCGATTTTCAGGCCCGCCATCCCGGCCTGCGGGTGCGCATGGATACGGTTGTCGAGCCGCTGGACTTCCGTGGCACCTATCTTGATGCCGCCATCCAGCTCGGCACCGGAACCTGGCGTGAAGCGCGCAGCCGCCGCCTGTTCGATGAGGAAATCGACGTGGTCTGCAGCCCTGAGCACTTGGTGCAGCATCCGGTCTCCAGGCCGGCGGATCTGATCGGAGCCGAACTCCTGCACTCGCGTTACCGCCGCCGCGCCTGGCAGGACTGGGCGGAAGCAACAGGGGTCGATCTGCCGTTCCGGGAAGGTGTGGAGTTCGACAGCTCATTGCTGACCTACAGCGCGGCTCAAAGGGGGCTGGGGTTTGCCATCGGCCAGATGGGACTGCTGGAGAAGGAACTCGCTGCAGGAAGGCTGATCCAGCCGCTTCGCAGTCCGGTCCCTACGGGCGCGGCCTTTCACATCGTCTGGCCGACCACCCTTTCCGTTGCGCCCAAGACGCGGGCCTTCATCGACTGGCTGCTCGAACAGGTGAATGAGCCGCCGGAGTTTTCAACTCTGCGCAAGCCGGCTTGAGCCTTCCATGAAGAATGCGGCGGTTTACCTGACGCCGGGAGTGGTTCCGTGCTGCCTGATGATTTGTTGGGGCACGCCCCACAAATCCGGGCGGATCGTGAAAACAGGTTGAATTACAAGCCTGCCCGCCTGCAATGTTTTAGCTTGCCCAACATTTCGTCAGGTCAACGCCGCCGCATAATCCTTACTTTGTTCAGACGCCGGTCCCGGGAGGGGAACTGGCGCAGGACTGGGAGGATTTTCAATGAAGAGAGTTACCGGGGCACTTGTGTCTGCCATGCTGCTGGCTTTGCCGGCATCGGCGCAGGACGCGGCTAATTTTCCGGCGAAGCCGATCGAAATCGTGGTGCAGAATGCCCCCGGCGGCGCATCCGACATTTTCGCCCGCACGCTGGCCCGCTCTGCCGAAAAGGTCTTCGGACAGCCACTCGTTGTGGTCAACCGGGCAGGCGGCGGGGGAGCCGCGCAAATGGCCGCCGTCAAGGCCTCGGCGCCGGACGGTTACACGATCGGGGTCAATACCTTAAGCCACTTCACGGCGATGCAGACCAATCTGAAGGGCGTGTTCTCGCCGGAGGATTTCAGCTGGATTGCGATGGTTCAGCAGGATGCGCATGTGCTGTTCGTGCGTGCCGATAGCCCTCATGAGACATTCGCCCAGTTCATCGAGGCCACCAAGACCGGCGGCAAGCCCGTGACGGCTGGCGGCTATGGTGCCGTCGGGTCCATTGCCAATATCGCCACGAAGCTGGTCATCGATTCAGCCGGTGTGGAAATGGACTGGGTCAGCTACGACGCTTCCACCGAAGCAATCACCGGTCTTCTCGGCGGGCATATCGAGCTGGCCGTTGCCAATCCGGGTGTGGTGGCTGAATTCGCGGAGGCCGGGCGCGTGCGTATCCTTGGGGTGCTGGCAGAAGAGCGGTCGCCGACCTTCCCCGAAGTGCAGACCTTCGCCGAACAGGGCTATGACGCAGATCCTGAATGGCAGCAGATCCGCGGCATCTATGGCCCGGCCGGCATTCCGGACGGGATCAAGCAGAAGCTTGCCGACGGGCTGATCGAGGCGATGCAGAGCGAAGAGTTCCAGCGGTATCAGGAACAGTCGGCCATTACGGGCACGCGCTTTGGCCCGCAGGAATACGCCGAACGCGTCAACTCCATGATTGAGCTGGCCCGCAAGGGACTGGAAGCAACCGGCGCGCTGTCCCAGTAAGGCCAGCGGCCGTTTTGACGGCCCGGCCTGCCGGTGGCCCCGCCTGAGGGGCGCATATCCAAACAGACTTGTTTCGGGAGGAAAGCACATGTCTTCGGCATGGATAAGATATTCTGCGTTCGCATGCGGGCTGGCCGCACTGGCCCTGTCAACGCCTGCCCTGGCGCAGGACGGGGGAGAGTGGAAGCCTGCGGGTCCGGTCACACTGGTTCTTCACACCGGCCCAGGGGGAGCTTCCGATATCTTCGCCCGCACGCTGGCGCGGTCTCTGGAGCCTGTCATCGGCCAGCCGCTCGTCATTCACAATGCACAAGGCGCGGCAGGCGCCAAGCAAATGGCTGTCATCCGTGCGGCGGCAGCCGATGGCCTGACCCTCGGCGTCAACACGATGAGCCACTTCACGGCGATGCAGACCAATCTGAAAGGCACCTTTTCGCCGGAGGATTTCAGCTGGATTGCGATCTTTCAGTTTGATCCGCACGTGCTGATGGCCAATCCGCAGTCGGGCATGACCTCGCTTTCGGACCTGGTGGAAAAAGCAAAGGCTTCGCCGGACGGGCAGGTGACAATTGGCGGTTTCGGTTCGGCTGGCTCAGTGCAGCACCTCGCCGTGTCGATGCTGGCGAAGGAGGCCGGGTTCAGCGTGAACTGGGTTGGCTTCAACAGCACGCCTGAGGTCATCACCGGTTTGCTGGGTGGCTATGTGGATGCAGCTATCGCAAATCCCGGGCCTGCGCTGCCGTTCTTCGAGGCAGACCGGGTGGTTGGTCTCGGCATTCTGGGGCACGGCCGTCTGGAATCGCTGCCCGAGGTGCAGACCTTTGCCGAACAGGGCTTTGCCGTGAGCCCCGACTGGCAGCAGCTGCGCGGTCTTTTCGGCCCTCCGGGTATCCCGGAGGACCTGCAGGAGAAGATTGCGGCTGCGTTCCACAAGGCGCAGGCGACGGAGGAGTTCCGCAACTTTGAAACGCAAAGCGGCGTCGTCTCTTCGACTGCAGGGCCTGCCGAGTACCGCGAATACATCAAGCAGATGAACGAGGTTGCCGCTGAAACGCTGAAGGACGCCGGACTGGTGCAGTAAGGCGCAAGGGTACCGCAAGCTCATCGGGCTGGCGGTACCCTCCACACGGTGTTGCCCTCGAGGAGGATGATCATGAGCCACGCAGGAAACGCGGCGAAGGCCGGTCCGGCGCTTGCAAACAATACTCAGTTTCCCATTCTGTGGGCGGAAATCGCTGCCGGTTTGATCCTGCTGGCTGCTGCAGGCTTCTACTGGTCTGAAGCTCTGTCACTGCCGGCATCGCTCAACCGCGCTGACGTCGGAGCGGGGCGTTTTCCGTCGATCGCCGGAGGGCTTGTTTTCGTAGCCACGGCGGTGATGCTGCTGGCCGGAGTGATCCGGCACATTCGCGGCGAGGTGCGTGCGCCGGTCGTCATCGGCAGGCCTCTCTGGGTTCTCGTCTGCCTTATCCTGTTGATCGCGCAGGCCAAGCTGTTTGAAGCCGCGGGTTCGATCCCGGTCATCCTGATCTTCTCGTGCCTCATCATGCTGACATGCGGTGAGCGCCGGCCCCTTCACCTGATCCTCACGCCGGTGGCTCTGACGGCCGTGATCTACAGCCTCTTCACCTATGCCCTTGGCATCCAGCTTCCCTGAGGCCAGACATGATTGATGCACTTTTGTTCGGTTTTAGCACCTTCTCGGATCCATATGTCTGGCTGGGGCTGATCTTCGGGGCCCTTGCTGGATATCTCATCGGCGCCATTCCCGGCCTTGGGCCCAGCCTGGGTGTGGCCCTGATGATCCCGTTCACCTATGGCATGGACCCGGTTGTGGCGATCGTCATGCTGGTCGGCCTGTATGTTGCTGCCGAGTACGGCGGAGCGATCACGGCGGTTCTGATCAACACCCCGGGCACGGCTGCTGCCGTAGCGACTGCCTGGGACGGCTATCCGCTGACGCAGCAGGGCAAGGCGGGCGTTGCCTTGAATGTTTCGATCATCGGGTCGGGTATCGGCATCCTGGTGTCGGCCACCTTGCTGGTGCTGACCGCAATCCCCTTGTCGGAACTGGCCCTGCGTTTCGGGCCGGGCGAGTATTTCGCGCTGGCTCTGGTTGGTCTCAGCCTCGTTTCCGGCCTGTCTGACGGCTCTCCGTTGAAGGGGCTCATCGCCATGGGCCTGGGGCTTGCCTTTGCAACGGTGGGGCTGGACACGCAGACCGGGGTGCCGCGCTTCACCTACAGCCCGGAGTTTTTTGAAGGCCTGCCGCTCGTGCCGGTGCTGCTCGGACTCTATGCCCTCTCCGAAGTTCTGTTCATGATAGAGCAGGGAGCGGCGCAAAAGGTGAAGAACAGCAAGATCAATGGCATCATGGCCGTTCCGCTGAGCACCTATTACACATTGAAGTGGCACATCCTGCGCAGCTCGGTTCTCGGCTACATCATCGGTGTCATCCCGGGAGCCGGGGCTTCGATCGCCTCCTTTGTCTCCTATGCCGTCGCAAAGAAGACCTCAAAGACGCCGGAGAAATTCGGCAAGGGCAGCATCGAAGGCGTGGCGGCCTCCGAGACGGCAAACAATGCCGCTGTATCGGGTGCGATGGCCCCGCTGCTGGCTCTGGGCATCCCTGGTTCGGCGACCACCGCAGTTCTCATCGGCGCGCTCATGATCCAGGGCATCCAGCCCGGGCCGCTGCTTTTCACCAAGAACCCGGAGATCCCTTATTCGATCTTTGCCTCCCTGTTCATCGGCGTGCCGCTGATGGTTCTGATCGGTCTTGCCGGGGCCAAGCTCTGGGCACAGGTTGCCAATATTCCCCGTCCGGCCATCGCCGCCATCGTTGCTTCGATTTCGTTGATCGGCGCTTATGCGTCCCAGAACTCCATGTACCCGGTCTATGTGATGACGGCATTCGGCATCGTGGGGTACGGGCTGCGCAAGGTTGGCATTCCATTGGCGCCCATCATCCTCGGCCTGGTCCTCGGTGAGATGATCGAGACCAACTTCCGCCGTGCCCTGGTGATCTCCCGTGGCAGCTACGACATCTTCTACACCCATCCGCTGACCGTGATCCTGCTGTCCATTGCCGTTCTGACCTTTGTTCTGCCGGCATTTGGAGCTCTGCGCCGCCGCTGGAGACGGGAAGCAATGTGATCGCCTGCAAGCGCTTCAAAGCTCGTGAACGGCCAGTGTCTGATCTGTGTCTGATCTGTGTCTGGCCTGCCGTTCACCCCTTGTGATGCAGCCTCCGGCCGGCTGACGGTTTGCCCCAAGCATGACGATGTCAGGTCCGGCCGGGCCGGGCACTGAAAGGAACCGCTTATGACTGCTGTTTCTCCGCTGAAACATCTCGCCTATTCCGCAGCTCAATGGCATGAGCGCCCGCTGACGCCTGACCTGCAGCAGGCAGCGCGCAATGCGGTGCTGGACTGGTTTGCGACGATGCTGGCCGGCTGCGTCCATCCACCTGCAACGATCCTCGCCAAAGCGTTTGAAGCCGAAGGGGGGCATGGCCGGGCGCTTTGCTATGTGACGGGCGGGACAATGGCCCCGAGGACGGCTGCGCTGATCAATGGCACGGCCAGTCATATCGTCGAGTTTGACGATATCTTCCGCGATGGCGGGTACCACCCCGGCAGTCCGACGATTGCTGCGGCGCTGGCACTCGCCCAGCATCGCAACGTTGGGATGGAGCCGTTCCTGCGCGCAGTCATCGGAGGGTATGAGCTTGGCTGCCGCCTGTCGCTGGCCGTTCAGCCCAGCCATTACCGTTATTGGCACACGACCGCGACCATAGGCACGATGGGATCGGCTGCCGCGGCTGCGATGCTGCTGGGATGTGACGAGGCGAAGATCGCGGCGGCCGTTGCCATTGCGTCCAGTTTTGCTGGCGGGCATCAGCAGAACATGCAGGGGGAAGGCATGGTCAAGGCCATGCATCCGGGCCATGCCGCCGAGGCGGGCATGCTGGCGGCCTATGCGGCGGCGGGCGGGGCCACTGCCTCACCGGAGGCGCTGTCCGGAGCCGTGGGCTACGCGGCGGCCACAAGTGATGGCACAGGCAACTGGGATGCCGCACTCGAGGGCGTCGGAGACTGGACGCCCATCACCCGGATGACCGTGAAGAACCACGGATGCTGCGGGCATATCTTTCCTTCGCTCGACGGCATGCGTGCAATGCGCGCTCAGTATGGCTTTGGTCCGGACGATATTGCAGCGATTGACGTGCGCGGCTACGGCGGCACCAAAACCCTGTGCGACAACCCTGATCCGACGACGGCGCAGCAGGCGCGCTTCAGTCTGCAGCACTGCCTTGCCGCCGACATGGTCCTGGGCGGCGTGCGGCTGGCGGCCTTCTCGCCAGAGGCGCTTGCCGATACGCGCCTGCACCGCCTGATGCCGAAGATCTCGGTCGAAATCGACGCGGAACTGGCCGCGGCCTATCCCCGCCAGCGCATGGCGCGGTTGCGCGTGACGCTGACGGACGGGCGGGTGCTGGAGCATTTCCAGCAGACCCGGAAAGGCGACCCGGAAGATCCGCTTACCCAGGCAGAGCTCGTTGCCAAGTTCGATGAACTGACGGCGGCTGTGATGCTGCCGGAGGAGGCCGCAGCCCTTCGCACTGCGATCCTGCAGGGGGACGTCCTGCCGGGTCAGGCGAGGCTAAAGCGAGGCTGACATTTTGTTAGTCATAGGTCGCCTGATGATCGGTTGCGGCGAGGAACGGCATTCTTCATCTGAGTGTCACAGCCGGGACCGCCGCCGAAGCGCATCTGCGGCCAGCTAAATATTTCAGGAGAGGAGCCGCCATGAGCGCAGCAGAATTCATCACTGTTTCCCATCAGAATGGTATCGCCCGGATCACTCTGAACCGGCCCGACGTGCGCAATGCCATCAATGACCAGATGCGCGCCGAACTGATCGCTGCCTTTGACGCGGCCGGCGCGGACAAGTCCGTGCGCGGGGTCATTCTCACGGGAGCAGGCAAAGGCTTCTGCTCGGGCGGAGACATTGGCGGCATGCGGGCGCGTCTGGATGCGCCGGCCGGCGAAGTCGCGTTTAACGGCTGGAAGCGCCAGCAGAGCACTCACCGGGGTGTGGCGGCAATCCATGGCCTGTCCAAACCGGTCATTGCGGCATTGAATGGGGCGGCATTCGGCCTCGGGCTCGACATGGCGCTGGCTTGCGACTTCATCATCGCGGCGGAAGGGGCGAAGTTGTCGATGAGCTTCGTCAAGCGCGGGCTCGTCTCCGATGGCGGCGGCATGTATTTCCTGCCGCGCCGTGTCGGCCTGTCCAAGGCCAAGGAACTGATCCTGACTGCGCGGGTGCTTGAAACCGATGAGGCGCTGCGCATCGGCATGATCGACCGTGTGGCCGCTCCCGATGCGCTGCTGGATGAGGCGCAGGCCTGGGCCGAAGAGCTGACCATCGGTTCGCCGGCTGCCGTCGCGCTGACCAAGGCGATTATCGACAAGACATTTGAAAGCACGGATGAGCAGGTCTTCGCCCTGGGCCGTGAGGCGCAGGCGATCTGCTACACCACCGCCGAGCACCGCAAGTCGGTTGAAGACTTCCTCAACAAGTCCGGCAAGTGAGGCCCGTCATGTCCGTCATCAATGACATTCTGAACCCGAAGAGCGTTGCTGTCGTCGGCGCTTCGAACGATCCGGCCAAGCTGACAGGCCGTCCGATTGCTTATCTGCAGCGCCATGGCTTTTCCGGCAGGATCTATCCGATCAATCCGAAGTCGGACATGGTCGCCGGACTGAAGGCCTATGCTCACCCGCGCGACCTGCCGGAAGCTCCGGATCTGGCGCTGATCCTGCTGGGAGCCAACCGGGTGATCGAAGCGGTCCGCCAGTTGGCCGAAGCAGGCACCAAGGCAGCGGTCATTCTGGCCTCGGGCTTCGGTGAGGCGGGTGAAGAAGGCCGTGCCCGTCAGGCAGAACTGAGAGCTGCCGCCGGCAGCATGCGGATCCTCGGGCCGAACACCATCGGCCTGGTCAACCTGACGGACCGGATCATGCTCACCGCATCCGGCGCAATGGAAAGCGAAGAGTTCACGGACGGCCCGATTGCGCTTCTGTCGCAGAGCGGCGGCATCATGGGCTCGCTTCTGTCCCGGGCCGCCGGGCGCGGGATCGGCTTCTCGAAGCTGGTGGCCACGGGCAACGAGTGCGATCTGGAGGTCTCCGACTTTCTCGAGGCCTTGGCTGATGATCCGGCAACAACGGTCATCGCGATGTATCTGGAGACGATCCGCAATGTCAGCGCCTTCCGCAAGGCGGCCGAGAAGGTGCGGGCAGCTGGCAAGCGCATCGTTGCCTATAAGGTTGGCCGGTCGGAATCCGGTGCCCAGTCGGCGGTTTCCCACACGGGGGCCCTTGCCGGTGCCGATGAGGTCTATGACGCCCTCTTTGCGCAGCTCGGGATCATCCGGGCCCAGACCTTCGCCGATCTTCTGGACATCCCTGCCGCGCTGGCCGCTGGACGGAGTATGACAGGCAGGCGGGTCGCCATCGTCACGTCGACAGGCGGCGCGGCAACTGTTGTGGCGGACAATCTCGGTCTTTCGGGGCTGGAGATGCCGGCTCCCGACGCGGAGACGGCGGCCAAACTGCTGGCGCTGGATCTTCAGGAGGCGGTGCTTGACCGGAACCCGATTGATGTGACGCTGGCGGGCCTGCGCCCGGATCTGTTCCGGTCGATCCTGAAGATCCTTGCCGAAAGCCCCAGCTATGATGCCATCGTGGTGGTGGTGGGCTCGTCTTCGATCGGACAGCCTGAACTGGTCGCCGGACCTGTGCTGGAGGCGATGGCGCTGACCGGCAAGCCGCTGATTTCCTATGTTTCGCCCGAAGCGCCGGGGATCGTGCGCCACCTGAACCGCAACGGCATTGCAGCTTATCAGGCGCCGGAGAGCTGTGCCTCGGCCCTGCTGGCGCTGCTGCCCGTGAAGGCCAAGGTTCCGGTAGCGGTTCAGCCGCCGGTACAGGACGCACAGGATCTGCCCACCGGAGCGCTCAACGAAGCGGATGCGAAGATGCTCTTCCAGCGTTTCGGCGTGCCGGTGACGCGGGAGGCCACAGCGGCCTCGCCCGCTGACGCTGCCAAAGTTGCGGCGGACTTCGACGGACCGGTCGTGATCAAGATCCTGTCGAACGAGATCCTGCACAAGACCGAGGTTGGCGGCGTCGCCGTGGGCGTGATGCCGGAGGATGTGGAAACGGCCTGCTCGCAGATGCTGGAGCGGGTGCGTTCCAGGACCGGGGCCAGGATCGATGGCTTCCTGATCCAGGAGCTGATCTCCGGCGGTGTCGAGATGATCCTGGGCTACAACCGGGATCCGCAGCTTGGTGCTTACGTGCTTCTGGGAGCCGGGGGCGTGACCACCGAACTTTATCAGGATGTTGCTCTCAGGCTGCTGCCGCTGGACCGGACCACGGCCCGCGAGATGATCGACAGCCTGAAGTGCTCGGCGCTGCTGACCGGATTCCGCGGCAAGCCTGCCGGTGATATCGAAGCCCTGACCGATACCGTCCTCGCCTTTGCCAGCATGGCTGGAGCGCTGGATGGCCGGCTGGCGGAAGCCGAGATCAATCCCGTCTTCGTGCTGCCGGCCGGTCAGGGGGTTCGCGCCGCGGATGGTCTGGTGGTCCTGTCGTGACCTTCAGGCCGGATGGCTCCGCCGCAAGGCTTTGAGGTGCGGACTCCTCGAGCCTTGAAATGCACAAGCCCTTATGGGCTCAAACCAGACCCCGGTGTGCCTGGCACACCGGGGTCTTCTGTTTTGCCCGTCCGCCGGATGGCTGTCCGGTAGGCAACGCGAGATGTATCAGCGTGCCGGGACGGCGGTCATGTCTGCCCCGCCGAGGCCATCTGCTCCTTGATCCAGTCCAGGAACTTGATCAGGGGAGCTGAGGGGGACACGTTCTTGGGCCAGGTGAAGTAATAGGCTTCTCCTGTCTTGCAGGTTACGTCAAAGGGCGCAATCAGGGCCCCGCTCTGCAACTGTCTCTGCACAAACGGCTTGATGGCAATGGCTGCACCAATGTCGAGAAGGGCGGCCTCATAGGCCAGGGCCGAGTTTTCGAACCGCAGACCGGAGGAGGAGGCGACGCCTGTTGCAGAGGCTGCGGCGAGCCATGAGGCCCAGTCATTCGGGCGGGCCATTGAATGCAGCAGCCGCACCTTTGACAGATCCTTGGGAGCTGCCAGTTTCACGTTGGCATAAAGCACCGGCGAGCAGACCGGAATGAGCTCGATATCGACGAGCTTTTCCGAATGCAGGTGCGGCCAATCCCCCCGTCCGGAGCGAATGGCCGCGTCCAGATTCTGGGCGTTGAAATCGACAGGGGCGGTGGAAGAGGACAGGCGCACCTCAATCCGCGGGTGGGTGTCATGAAAATGGCCAAGGCGGGGGATCAGCCAGCGCTGGGAGAAGGTTGTGTAGGACTGGATGGACAGCAGGTCGCGCCGTCCGCGCCGGGATACGAGCCTTGCTGCCCCCGCGATATCCTGAAAGGCCTGGGTCACCCCTTCATACAATTGCTGGCCCTCGCGGGTGATTTCGATGCCGCGGTGCAGGCGGCGGAACAGCGCCACGTCCAGATATTCTTCCAGCACGCGTACCTGGCGGCTCACCGCCACCTGGCTGACGTTCAGTTCTTCTGCCGCAAGTGTGAGGCTGCTGAGGCGCGCTGCAGCCTCAAAAGCCTTGAGTGGGTTCAGAGGTGGAAGTTGTTGCGTCATGTTGCCAATCGCAGGTGTTGTCCGGGCCCCCTTGGGCTGCAGGCGCCGCGATGGAGAATAACATCGCAGGGATACCAAGATTACTTCAACACCATTCGCATATCCATTTGTAACTACGGCATATCCGCCCGGCCGGGGAGAGGGCGGCAGGCGGCGCAGGTCTTGTTCTGTCATGAGTGGGGGCGGCCGGGGAGGGCGTTCGTGCCCCGGCCACGAAGCTTACTGTGCCTGCAGAGGAGTGGCTCTTTCTCCGCGGGCGGTGAACTGCAGGAGGGCGGCCAGCAGGCCGACAATGATCAGGGACAGCCAGCTGATCGAGTAGCTGCCGCTGAGTTGGTAGCTTAGTCCTCCGAGCCAGGCGCCGAGAAATGCACCCACCTGGTGGCTGAGGAACATCACGCCAAAAAGAGTGCCGAAATTCGCCGGGCCGAACAGGCCGTTGATGAGCCCGCTGACGGGCGGAACGACGCTCAGCCAGAGGAACCCCATCGCCGCAGCAAAGATCAACGCGGTTTCCACACTGACCGGGAAGGCGAAGAACGCCGCAATGGCCAGGGTGCGCAGCAGGTATATCAGCGCCAGCACAAGAACATTTCCCCAGCGCTGGCAAAGATAGCCGGCGGCAAGTGTGCCTATGGCATTGCAGATCCCGATCAGGGCGATCGCCGTGGCACTCACGGACGGCGGCAGCCCGCAGATCGCGATGAAATTCGGCAGATGGGTCGCAATGAAGATCAGCTGGAAACCGCAGGCAAAGAAGGCGGCCGTGGTGATGACGAAGCTGCGGTTGGCCAGAGCATCGGCAATGGCCCGGCGCGCATTGGGCTTTTGCGGATCCTGATGCCCCTGTGTCTGATGCCTCTGTGTTTGCGCCGCGCCGCGCCGGAACAGCAGGGCAAGGCCCGCCATGGTGGCGGCCAGCAGGGCAAGGCCGCCGAGCGCGGCCTGCCAGTTCCACTGGCTGATCATCGCCTGAGCCGCCGGGGCAACAATAAAGGTGCCGAGTGAACCGGCCGCTGCAAGGATGGAAACGGCCGTTGCCCGGATGGCAGGCGTGGCGAGGCGCGAGATGATGCCGACGAGGACACCATGCGAAGTTGCCGCAACCGCCAGTCCGACCAGCAGGCCGCCGCCAAGATAAAGGCCGGCCGGACCTCCGGTGGCGGTCATGTAAAGGCCGGCACAATAGAGAACGGCGGCAAGCGCCACGACCAGACGCCCGCCGAACCGGTCGCAGATTGCGCCCATGAATGGCTGGCCGATGCCCCAGGCAAGGTTTTGGGCGGCCATCGCGAAGCCGAAGGCGGCGGCCGTGATGCCGGTGGTGCGTACCATGGGCTCCATGAACAGGCCCAGGCTTTGGCGCAGCCCCATGGACAATGACAGGATCAGCCCTGCGGCAACGAGTGAAATCACAAGGGCCGGTGTCCATGGCCCGCTGGCGGTCTTCTGCATTCTGGCGCTCCCCTTTGAGAGAACGCTGACGGTAAGGCCGGGCCGGAAATAGGAAACTCACTAGCCGGTATACATGCCGGTTTCTGCCAGTGCCGGCTGTTTCCGCTCCTGTCCCGGCTGGTCCTTGAGGTCCAGCAAGACAAGGGCTGCCGCCGCCTCCCCGGCGGTCAGGGCGCAGGAAACATCGCCATGAATGAGGATCTGAGAAATCGTCCCTTCGATCAGCAGCACGATCTGCCGGGCCAGTTTTTGCGGGGAGTTTACGCCCCCGTCCCGCAATTCCTGTTCCAGCCAGGCCTCGAAACGCCGTTTGTGTTTTGCGGCCATCAGCACGGCGGGATGCCCCGGCAGCCCGGCCAGTTCCACGGCCGCGCGGGTAAATCCGCAGCCGCGCCATTTGGGCTTCCGGGCGTGTTCGGCCAGACAGGTAAAGATCCGGGACACCCGTTCGGCCACCGGCAGAGCAGGGTTTCCCATCCAGCCGCGGTACCGTTCCACCGTCGGGGTATCACGTGCTTCCAGATAGGCGGCGATCAGCGCGTCCTTGCTTTCAAAGTGGTAGTATAGTGTACGCTTCGTGACGCCGGCGGCTTCTGCGATCGCGTCAACGCTCACGCTGCGCAGGCCGTGCTCATAGAACAGCACTTCGGCGGCTTCGATAATTCTGGCGCTTGTTGTTTTCGTCATTCAGAGCTTCCTCTGGAAGGACTTTACAATACCGGGCCTTTCGGCGCTGACGCAGCATGCCTTGAATTTGCTCTCGCGCCACGCGGGTCTTGCCGAGTCTGTCTGGACCTGTGGCAGATCATAGGCCTGGTTTGAACATGGGTCTATCAGTGGAAAAGAGCGGGCAGTTGTCTCCGTGGCCGGATGGACTGCACTCCGATGGGCCGCCATGGGGCCCGTTGCGCTGCCGGCGTGAAGGGGCGACCTGCGGGATGTGAGGCCATAGGCAGATCCCGCTGAGATGGTCTCAGCGGGATCTGATTTCAGCAGGTCTGGCGCATCATGCTCTGGGTTCAGAGCCTGTTGTAGACCTCCGCGAGGCTGCTCAGATCCCAGTTGCCGCCGGTGAGAATGGCGCAGACCTTTTCACCCGGCGCCAGGCTGATAGATCCGGCGAGCAGGGCGCCGATGCCGATGGAGGCGGCGGGTTCGGCAATCAGTTTTGCATCCCTTGCCAGCACCTGCATGCCCTCGACGATGTGCGCGTCGTCGACGAGGACGATCTCGTCGACGTATTTCTCGATGATGGGATAGGGGTTGCGGCCGGGAACACTGAGCCGCAGGCCGTCTGCGATGGTGTCCAGAAGCGGCAGGGAGGTGGGCTCACCGTTCAGACGGCTGTGGTAATATTTCGGGGTCAGGGCGGGCTCGGCGCCGATGACGCGCACCGAAGGCTTGAGTTCCTTCAATGCGGTCGCCACGCCCGAGATGAGACCGCCGCCGCCCACCGGCACGATGACCGTGCTGACATCAGGCAGATCCTCAAGGATCTCGCAGGCCATCGTCCCCTGGCCGGCCATCACCAGCGGATCCTCGAAGCCGTGCACGACAGTGTAATTGTTGCGCTCCGCGATGTCGTAGACCTGCTTCCAGCGGGAGGCGTTGTCCCCGTCAAACAGGATGACTTCAGCGCCCAGAGCCTCAGTGTTGGTGATCTTCAGCTTGGGAGTGGTCACCGGCAGGACCAGCACCACCTTCACGCCCAGCATCTTTGCCACATAGGCCAGCGCCTGGGCATGGTTGCCCGACGAACTGGAGATGAGGCCCTTCGCGGTTTCCTCCCGTGGCAGCGACAGCACCTTGTTCAGGGCGCCGCGGATCTTGAAGGCGCCTGTGACCTGCAGGGTTTCCGGCTTGAGGTAAAGCTCGCAGCCCAGCTTCTTCTCGATCTTGTCCGCCCGCAGCAGCGGGGTGTGGCGGATATGCGGCTTCACCCGCTCTCTTGCGTCGTGAATATCCTGGAGCTTCGGGTATTTGCGCATGCTGGTGTGGGCCTTCTGACAGTCCGGATGGCGGGGAATATGGATTACTTGAAGAAGCTGAACCAGGTGCCGGCGTTGTGCGCGACGGCATTGTCATAGATCTTCCGGGCGGCGGTATTGTCCTGAATGGCCATGCCGGTGGAATCGAAAATGGTGATTTCGTCGTCGCTCTCGCGGCCCGGCTTGTGCCCCAGCAGGATTTCGCCGATCTCGCCGTGGATCTGCTCCTGCGTGATGATGCCCGCATTCAGCGGATGCCAGGTTTCGCCCTTGCTGATGCACTGGGAGAGGGAGTCCACGACGATGCGGGCGCCGCGGAAAATCTCAGGCTCGAATTCCTGCTTGCCGTGCTGATCCGTGCCGATGGCGATGATGTGGGTTCCGGGCTTCACCCAGCCCGCTTCCACCACCGGCCCCGTGCCCCGGGTCGCCGTGATCAGGATGTCGGCCGCTGCCACGGCGTCCCTGGCGCAGGAGGCCGCGGTGACGGGGATGCCGAACGCCTGCTCGATCTCGTCCTTGAAGGCGGCGAGCTTCTCCGGTGTCCGGCACCAGGCGTGGATTTCGCCAATCGTCATCACTTCGCGGATGGCGCGGATCTGCATCCGGGCCTGATTGCCGGTGCCGATCACCGCCACCGTCCGGGCATCTTTGCGCGCCAGTGCCTTCACGGAGACGGCGCCCGATGCGCCCGTCCTGAGGCCTGTGAGAAGGCTTCCATCCATGACGCAGGCCAGCGCGCAGCTTCTGGCATCAAACAGGAGAACGGTTCCCATGCCGCTGGGCACGCCGTGCTCCGCCGGGTTGTGCGGGAAGCCGCCAGAGGAGGCTTTCAGCGTGATGGTTTCATTGGCCTGATTGTATCCTGCCTTGAAGTCGATCTCTCCGCGCGGGGCAGGCAGGTGCAGACCCATGTAGCCAGGCTGCTGTACCAGGCCGCTGTTGAAGGCCTTGTAGGCATCCTCCACCGTGCCGATGACCTCAGCCATGGAGATCAGGCTTTTGACGTCTTCCTTCGTAAGCAGCAGTGTCTTCATCACGCGGTCCTGCCCGGAGCAATCAGCCTTGCCGAAGACCGCGCCCCTGCAGCAGAAGGCGGTCTGGCCTGTTGGGGCGCAGTGTTGCATCGCAGAGGAGGCAGAAAATGCTGATTGAGGCCGTTCAGCCGAATATCCGGCGGGCGGGTGGCCGCCCAGCCGCACTCATCCGGACCCTAGTGCCAGTGGCGGCATTTTGAGGTTTTGCCGATGCCGGGGTTGAAGGTGTTGGTTGGGTCGAGGCTGCGGTAGAAGTCCCGCAGCGCGGGCTTTGCCTCATAGAGATGGCCGACATTGTGCTCGGCCGGATATTCCGCGCCGCGTGCGTCCAGCAGGGCGCAGATCTCGTGCTCCAGCGCCTCGCAGTCCACGCCCTTCTTCACCAGATACTCCTGATGCATGACGTGGCAGAGGAAGTGGCCGACATAAATCTTCAGCGCCATCTTGTCCGAAATATCATCCGGCAAGGTCTCGAACCAGTCGATGGTGTCGCGCGGCAAGGCAACGTCGAGGGCGACGATATCCTCCACTGTGCGGCCATGCACCGCCCGGTAGCGCACCACGGCGCTGCCCACGGTGAAGCGGTTGAGGAAGGCGGTCTTGCCTTCGGCTTCCGTGCATTCGATGAAGTTGCCGGCCGTGCTCGGGAAGATGGAGGTGAGATAGTCCCGCGTCTCGGCGATGCAGGCATCGCCTGCCCGGATCATCAGATGATGCGGATAGGTGTCGCGGTATTCGATCAGCCGCTTTGGCATCTGCTCGGGCAGGAAGCGGCTGGCGAATTGCAGCAGGTGATCGGACACGGCCTTGCCGAGGCCGAAGCGCTCCGTCAGGCCGTCGAACCAGCTCTTGGCCGCAAAGGCGCGGGGAACATTGACGGTGCCGAAGGTGCGGATGAAGAGGTAGAGATCCTTGCCCCAGACCTGCGCTGCGCGAAAGGCGTCAGCATGCATGTATTCCCCGGCAATGGGCAGGTTCTTGAAGTTTGCCAGAATATGCCGCCGGATGGCCTGAAGCTCGGCCGGGTCGCGGGTGCCGATGTAGAAGACCTTTTCCTCTTCAGCCACCGCGAAGGTATCAAGCCGCACGGCAAAGACGCCGATCTTGCCGGCCGAGCCTGATGCCTCATAGTGCCGGCGCGGGTCGGCGTTGAAGCGGGCCGGGGTGCGGGCGGCAATGTCGCGCACATGGTCCTTGTACTCGATGTCGGACGCCTGCGCCCCTTGCGGGAAGTCCACGTCCGCCTCGGTGTAATTGCCAGCATCCAGCCGGGAGAGGATGTCCAGCGGCTGGCCGCCAAGGCGGATGCCGAGGTGATTGACGAGATGCAGGCGGCCTTCCGCATCCACCTGCGCAAACAGCGACAGCTGGGTGTAGGCCGGGCCGCGCTGCACCAGAGAGCCGCCGGAATTGTTGCAGATGCCGCCTGTCACCGATGCGCCGATGCAGCTGGAACCGATGACGGAATGGGGCTCGCGGCCCAGCGGCTTCAGCTGCCGTTCCAGCTGGTCGAGGGTGGCGCCGGGCATGCACAGCACCTGCCGCCCGTGGTCGAGAAGGTCAATACGCCTGTTGCGCAGGGTGGAGACGATGACGATGGGGCGGTCATAGCCATCCCCGAAAGGCGTGGAGCCGCCGGTCAGCCCCGTGTTTGCCGCCTGGAAGATGATGGCAACGTCTGCCGCGACACAGGCTTCCAGCACGCGCCACTGTTCCACCAGCGTGCCGGGCTCGACAGCGGCCAGAACCTCGCCGTCGCCATAGCGGTAGCCCCGGCGGAAGCGCCGGGTGCCCGGTGCACCGGTGTGAACATAGCGGCGGCCAACGATATCCTGCAGCTGTTGGATCAGGGAGCCGGTCATGTGGGCAAACTCTTCCAGATGTGAGCAATCCTGCCTGCCCCGTGAGCGGGGCAGGCGTGTTTGGGGGTGTTCAGCGCCCGATCAGGGACGGCAGCGTCATGCTGACCGCAGGGACGAAGGAGATCACCAGCAGGCACAGCACGACGACACCGACGAACACCATCAGCGGCTTCAGCATCTGCGTCACCGAACACCCGGCGATCTGCGCGGCGGCGAAGAGATTGACCCCGAGCGGCGGCGTGATCATGCCGAGGGCAAGGTTCACCACCATCACGGTCCCGAAATGCACTGGCGCAATGCCGACGCGGGCGGCGGCATCCTGCAGGATCGGAGCGAGAACGATGATGCTTGCACCCGTCTCGATGAACATGCCGATGACGAAGAGCATCGCGTTGATGGCCAGCATCAGCGACACCGGGCCGTCAAAGGTGTTCGTCAGCCACAGCGCGGCAGCATCGGGCACGCCCTGCCGGTTGAGCAGGTAGCCCATCAGGCTGGCGGTGCCGATGATGAACATGATGACCGCAGAGGTGACGACCGACTTGCGGAAGGCGTTGATCAGGTCCGTCCACGTCATCTCCCGGTGAAGGAACAGGCCCACCACCATGGCGTAGATGACGGCGATGACACTGGCCTCGGTCGGCGTGGTGACGCCGCCATAGATGCCGCCCATGATCAGCACGGGCATCAGCAGGGCCCAGATGGCGCGGCGGACTGCGGTGAGGCGCGGCAAGCTGCCTTCGCCGTCGCGCTCGCCCCAGCCCCTGATCCGGCACCAGACGAGAGCCGTCAGCAGCAGGGCGCCCGCGATCATCAGGCCGGGCAGGATGCCTGCGAGGAACAGCTGCGGGATCGAGGTCTGGGTGGCAACGCCGTAAAGGATCATCGGGATCGACGGCGGGATGATGACGCCCAGTTCGGCGGAGGTGGCCATGAGGGCGGCGACGAAGCCGACCGGATAGCCATACTGGCGCATGGCCGGAATGAGCACGACACCGACGGCAAATGTGGTGGCGACGCTGGAGCCGGAAATGGCGGAGAACAGCATGCAGGTCAGCACGCAGGTGGCAGCAAGGCCGCCCTGGATCTGGCCGACGAAGGCGCGGGCAAATTCCACAAGACGGCGCGACAGGCCGCCGACTTCCATCAGGTTGCCGGCGAGGATGAAGAAGGGGATTGCGGCCAGCGGAAACTTGTCGAGGGCGATGTAGATCTGTTGCGGCACGACGATGGCAGGCAGCGTGGTGAAGCCGAAGAGCCCGATCATGGAGGCGAGGCCGATGGAGATGGCGATGGGCACCGAAATGGCGAAGAGCACCAGCATCGCGGAGACGATTGCACCGGTCATTGCGCTGTCTCCTTGCCGGACTGGATGAAATGCACGATGGCGCCAAGGGCGGCGAAGAGCGATCCAACCGGAATGGCGGCATAGCCCCAGGCCATGGAAATTTCCAGACCGGCCATTTCCTGCATCTGCACGCGCTGGGCGGTGGCGATGCCGAACCAGAAGAGGGTGGCGAACATGATCAGGCAGGAGACGAGGGTGATGGCCTCGATGCTGCGCCGCAGCCCGCCCGTTGTGGCCTCCCGCGCCAGATCGATGGCAACCAATGCGCCCTTGCGCAGGGCAACGGAGATGCCGAGCAGCACCATCCACACGAGAGCAAGCCGTGTGAGCGCTTCCGACCAGCTGGCCGGTGTGTGGAACAGAAACCGGCCCAGAACCTGCCAGAAGCTGGAGGCCACGGCGATGGCCAGTGCAAGGGAGGCGGCAGCTGCCACCCCCCCAGCAACAATTCCGTCAATGCGACGGATCAGTGTGGCCACTGAGCTCATTGAGCTTTCCAGTCCCGGATACGCTGGAGAAGCTCTGCGCCAAACTGGGTCTCAAACCCGGCATTGGCAGAAGCCATAGCCTCGCGGTAAGCGTCGCGATCTGTGATTTCGACCACTTCGATACCGCGCGTGCGCAGGGTCTCGATACCGGCGCTTTCATCCTGCTCCACCCTTGCGCGGTTGGCAGCCGATGCAGCCTTGCCGCCTTCTTCCACCGCGGCCTTCTGTTCGTCCGTCAGGCCGGCGATGAAGTCCGGATTGCAGACGAAGATGCCCGGCGAATAGACGTGGCGGGTCAGGTAGAGGTGCTTCTGCATCATGTCGAGGTTGTTCGACAGGATCACCGGGATCGGGTTCTCCTGGCCATCAACCGTGCCCTGCTGCAGGGCCGAAGGCAGTTCGGAGAAGGCCATCGGCGTCGGCAGAACACCGGCTGCCTGCCAGGCCTGCATGTGCACCTGGTTTTCCATGGTGCGGATCTTCAGGCCGCGCAGATCTTCCGGCGAGTTGACGGCCTTGCTGCCTGTGGTCAGGTTGCGGAAGCCGTTTTCCATCCAGGCAACGCCATAAAGGCCGCGTGCCGGGAACAGGGCCAGAAGCTCGCTGCCGACATCCGAGTCCAGCACGCCGCGGGCATGGTCATAGCTGTCGAACAGGAACGGCACGTCCAGGACGCGTGTCTCGGCCACGAAGTTGCCAAGCGGACCGGCCGAGCCCATGGCGCATTCCTGCGAGCCGAACTGCACGCTTTCCAGCGCCTCGCGCTCGTTGTCCATGCGCTGGATCACGACATTCAGCGTGCCGCCGGACTTCTCTTCCGCCACCTTCTTGAAGGCGGCAGCGGCGAGGCCGAAATGGCTGTCTGCGGGCGAAGAATGGGTAACGGTCAGGGTTGTCTGGGCCGAAGCGGTCAGGATGCCTCCGGCCAGAACCATGCCGGCGAGAACGGCTGTTTTCGTGGTATGTGCGAGTTTCATGTGTTTCCTCCTCCAGGTAGAAGGCATGCCCCGGCGGGGCACGCCGTGTTCGGGTGCTAGAGCACGCCTTCCGGCAGCAGGCCTGCCGGGAAATTCTGGTAGCTGACCGGGCGCAGGAAGCGCCGGATCGCCATGGTGCCGACGCTGGTGGCGCCGAAGTTGGTTGAGGCCGGGTAGGGGCCGCCATGCACCATGGCATCGACCACCTCCACACCGGTCGGGAAGCCATTGACGAGCACGCGTCCGGCCTTGCGCTCCAGCACGGGCAGCAGCGTCTTTGCCAGCGGCAGGTCACCGTCATCCATGTGCAGGGTGGCCGTCAGCTGGCCCTGGAAGCTCAGGGCAATGCGGTGCATCTCTTCCGCCGTTTCCACCCGGACGACGAGGCCAAGCGGGCCGAACACTTCTTCCGACAGCGCGTGATCGGCAAGGAACTGGCTTGCCGTGGTTTCATAGAGGTTCGGGTTGGCGCTGCGCCCCTCCGACGCGGTTTCATGCACCGGCTGCACCGTCTCGCGGTTCTGCAGGCGGGCCTGCCCGGACTGATAGGCTAGGGCGATACCCGCGGTCAGCATCATCTGCGGACCGGTCTTGGCGAGGGCTTCCTTGGCGGCGGCCACGAAGCTGTCCGCATCGCTACCTGCCACCACAACGGCAATGCCCGGATTGGTGCAGAACTGGCCTGCGCCCATCGTCAGCGAGGCGGCCCAGCCTGCGCCAAGCGCGGCGGCGCGGGTCTTCACGGCTTCCGGCAGGACGAACATCGGGTTGACGCTGCCCAGTTCCCCGAAGAAGGGGATGGGTTCCGGGCGGCTGGCGCACAGGTCAAACAGCGCACGCCCGCCCGCCAGCGAACCGGTGAAGCCGACGGCCTTGATCAGCGGGTGGGTGACGAGGGCACTGCCCACGTCCCGGTTGCCGCCCTGCACCAGGCTGAAGACGCCCGGATCAATCCCGAGCTTGCTGATGGCGGCATGGATGGCTTCTGCAACAATCTCACTCGTGCCGGGATGGGCGGAATGGCCCTTCACCACCACCGGGCATCCGGCGGCAAGGGCTGCAGCCGTATCACCGCCCGCCGTGGAGAAGGCGAGGGGGAAGTTGGAGGCGCCGAACACGGCGACCGGTCCCACCGGGCGTTGCATCAGGCGGATTTCCGGGCGCGGTGCGGGCTGGCGGTCCGGCAGGGCCGGATCGAAGCGGCGGTCAAGATAATCGCCCTTCTCGATGTGAGCGGCGAAAAGCCTGAGCTGGCCGGTGGTGCGGCCCCGCTCGCCCTCAAGACGGGCCGCGGGCAGGCCGGTTTCCTGGCAGCCAACCTCGGTGATGGCTGCCCCGCGTGCCTCGATCTCATCGGCGATGGCGCGCAGCAGGGCGGCGCGCTCTGCGGCAGAGGAATAGCCGTAGGACCAGAAGGCGTTTTCGGCGGCTTCCGCAGCGCGGTTCACCAGATCTACGGTGCCCACCGAGAAGGCGGCGGGCTCACCGGAAACGGGCTCGTTGTAAAAGCGATCGGGCGTCGCCACCCATTCGCCGGCAATCAGGTGATTGCCGTGCGGCGTGTAAGTCATCTTGTCACTCCCCGGGGAGGCTTGCGCTCAGAGCGCAGCCTGCAGCATGGCGTGGTAGTCTTCGGCGGTGGCGTCACGCGGGTTGGTGCGGTGGCTGTGGTCGGCCAGCGCGCCCTTCACCACCTTGTCGAACAGGTCTGCGGTTACGCCCAGTTCCGAAAGGCGGGTGGGCAGGCCGATGGCGCGGGTCATGTCTTCGATGGCAGCGCCAATGTCCGCGTCAGCGGCAAGGCCCATGGCACCGGCAAGGCGGGCGTATTTGTTCTCCTCCACCGAGGTCTTGGCGTCGCGGTTGAAGGCCAGCACCGGCGGCATGAAGATGGCATTCAGCGTGCCGTGATGCAGCTTCGGATTGATGCCGCCCAGCGAGTGGCTGAGGCTGTGCACGCAGCCGAGGCCCTTCTGGAACGCCATGGCGCCCATGGTCGCCACGATGGCCATGTTGGTGCGGGCGTCGCGGTTGTTCGGCTCTTCCACGGCAAGGCGGATGTTGGCCCAGCCCCGGCGCAGGCCTTCCAGCGCGATGCCATCGGCCGGCGGGTTGAAGGACGGGGCGAGATAGGTTTCGATGCAGTGGGAGATGGCGTCCATGCCTGTGGCGGCGGTGAGCATGGGCGGCAGGCTGAGCGTCAGCTCCGGATCGACGATGGCGGCTTTCGGGATGAGATAGGGCGACAGCAGCCCGGCCTTGCGGCCATCTTCCAGAATGATGATGGCGGCGCGGCCGACTTCACTGCCCGTTCCGGCGGTGGTGGGCACGGCGATGGTCGGGAAGGTGCGGGAGGTGATCTTTTCCAGCCCGCCTTCAACGACGGCATAGGTCTTCAGCGGGCCTTCATGCGCGGCCATGATGGCAACGGCCTTGGCCAGATCCAGCGCCGAGCCGCCGCCGATGGCGATGATGCCGTCGCCGCCAGCTTCACGGAAAAGGGCAGTGGCCTTGACGGCGGCAGCTTCCGTGGGGTTGCCGGGGGTTTCGTCGAAAACGGCGGCGGGGGTGACGCCGGTTGCCGCTTCGATGCGCTCCAGCATGCCCAGTGCGCGCACGCCCTTGTCGGTGACGATGACCGGACGGGTGATCCCGGCCAGCGCCAGCTCCGCCTTCAGCGTTGCGATTTCGCCGTATCCGAACTGGACCCGCGTTACGTAATTGATCAGGCTCATACGTCCCCCTGCTTGGCTATTCCCATTTGGTAACCCAAGGGTGTGGAACATCGTCCCTCCCCCGGGCATTCCTGTTGGGTTGGCAGGATAAAGGCAGCGCCGGAGCTGTAAATACGCTATTCTCGGATACTGATATAACGAAATGGAAACTCAAAAGCCGATGCCGCGCACCCATTCCATGCCGCTGATCCGCCTTTCCATGCGGCAGATGCTGCTGATTTCCGCCATCGATGACAACGGCTCCCTGAAACGGGCGTCCGAACTGATCGGCATGAGCCAGCCGCGCGCCACCAAGGCGCTGCAGGAGGCGGAGGATCTGACGGGGACGAAGCTGTTCAACCGCACCAACCGGGGGCTCATCGCAACGCCCGCCGGGGAATGCATGATCCGCCATGCCAAGACCATGCTGTCGCAGCTGTCGGCCATGGCACAGGAAATCCACAGTGCGTCTGACGGGGAGTGGGGCCGCTTGCGCATCGGCACCATCATGGGTGCCGTGCCCTATGTGACGGAAACCATCAGCGCCTTCCTGCGGCGCTTTCCCCGCACCTCGGTGGAAATTCTGGAAGACACCAGCGTGGAACTGCTGCGCCAGCTGGACCGAGGGCTGCTGGACCTCGTCATCGGCCGCAGTTCCATGAGCACCACGCCGCAGCTGTACAATGTCACGGCCTTCCATGATGAGCTCTTGGCCGTGGTGGCCAACCCGGCCCATCCGCTGATCGGCCGCAAGAAGGTGGGGCTCAAGGACCTCGTGGATGCGCGCTGGATCGTCTACACCGCCTCCATGCCCATGCGGCTGTCGCTGGAGCAGGAGTTCCGGCAGGCGGGGCTTGAGATGCCGCGTGCCTTGCTGGAAACCCGCTCGGCGCTGACCACTATGTCGCTGATGCAGGCGGAGCCGAACACGGTGGCGCTGCTCTCCAGCGATGTTGCAGCGTTTTTCGTGAACTTTGGCATGGCCAGCGTCCTGCCCATGCATCTGCGCTCCAAGAGCGAGCCGTACGAGGTGATTACGCGCAAATCGGCCGATCTCAACCCGCAGACCCTCCAGTTCATCGAGGATCTGGTGGCCGGCGTGCCCAGTGCTGCAAGGCTGTGAGCGCGGCCGTGCTCAGTTTGTCACGTCCCTCCGCCTCGGCATGAGCACCGGGGCATCCATGCCGGGTACGTAGCTGCTGGAAATCAGCTGGCGGCAATGGGCCTCGAAGGCCTGCACCAGCCGGGTGGGCACACGCTGTCCGGCGCTCAGAAGGCCGAGCCGCATCGGTCTGTGGTCTCCGGCAAGGCGCAGGCTGACAAGGCGGCGCCCGTCGAGTGCGGCCTTGTTGCGCGGGCGCACGTTGGCCAGCGTATAGCCATAGCGGCTGGCGACCATGGTGCGGATGACGTCGAGATGCTGGATCTGCGCAATGATGTTCGGGGTGACACCGGCGGCTGCAAAAAGGGCGAGGAAATAGTCCCGTGACAGTGGCAGATCGAGCAGGATGAACGGCTGATCTGTCAGTTCCGCTAGCGAGATGGCCGTGAGCTGCGCCAGCGGATCGGTTTCGGCCACCTGCACATGCGGCGGCAGTTCGGCGAGCGGGGTGAACTCAAACCCCTCCGGCACCAGCAGGTCATAGGACAGGGCGATGTCCAGCTCCGCCCGCTCCAGCCGTGCCAGCAGCGTCTGATGATCGCTGACCGTGGGGCGGATGGTGACACCCGGATAGGCGGCCTGAAAGCTCTGGCTGACTTCCGGCAGCACCATGGGCGCGAAGGTGAGCAGGCAGCCGAGCGACAGCGCGCCGCTGACCTGGCCTGTGGCTTCCGAGGCGGCGGTGTAGAGGGTCTGGGCCTGCCCGATCACGGCCTTGGCCTCGACCAGCAGCTTCTGCCCCGCCGGTGTCAGCGACAGCCCCTGCGCATGGCGGCGCAGGAAAAGCTGGGCGCCAAGTTCGGTTTCCAGCTGCGAGATGGCGGTGGAGATCGAAGGTGGCGAGACGCGGATACGGGCAGACGCCAGCGCGATGCTGCCAGCCTCCGCTGCTGCGATGAAATACTCAAGCTGGCGCAGCGTGATCCGCATTCCTGTCTCCCCGTCCGCGCTCTGACTGCTTGCTTCGGCTTTTCCTAATCAATGCTGCAAGATTTCGTATTTTTCCAGATGCAATCGACCCGCTAGACCTGAGGTGACCGGCGCAGAGGGGCAGCCGGGACAAGCTGCAGAGGGGCGGGCGCATGGCAGTCGAGACGATCCACACGCTGGTGGTTGGGGCAGGGCAGGCAGGTGTGGCCATGAGCGAGCACCTCAGCCGCAACGGCATTGCCCACATCGTGCTGGAGCGTGGCCGCATTGCCGAACGGTGGCGGTCGGTGCGCTGGGATTCCCTTGTTGCCAATGGCCCTGCCTGGCATGACCGCTTTCCGGGGCTGGAGTTTTCCGGCAGCCCGGATGCCTTCGTGGGCAAGGAAGGTGTGGCGGATTACTTTGTGGCCTATGCGGATATGGTGAAGGCTCCCATCCGCTGCGGCGTCGAGGTCAACCGGGTTGCACGGCTGGAGGGCCGCCCCGGCTTCCGGGTTGAAACATCCGAGGGCGTCATCGAGGCGCTGAATGTGGTGGCCGCCACCGGGCCGTTCCAGAAGCCCAGCATTCCGCCGATCGTGCCCGCAGATGCAGCTGTGGCGCAGATCCATTCCAGCGAATACCGCAATCCCGGCCAACTGGCGGAGGGCGCCGTGCTTGTGGTCGGCTCCGGCTCTTCCGGCGTGCAGATCGCCGAGGAGCTGATGCTGTCGGGCCGCAAGGTCTATCTTTCCGTCGGCCCGCATGACCGTCCGCCGCGCTCCTACCGGGGCCGGGATTTCGTCTGGTGGCTGGGCGTGCTGGGCAAATGGGATGCGCAGGCGCAGGCCCCCGGCGCGGAGCATGTGACCATTGCCGTCAGTGGCGCCCATGGCGGCAAGACCATCGATTTCCGCCGTCTTGCCGCTCAGGGCATGGTGCTGACCGGCATGACCGGCACTTACCGCGATGGCACCCTGACCTTCGCCGATGACCTTGCCCGCAACATCGAGCGGGGCGACCGGAACTATCTGGCCGTGCTGGACGAGGCAGATGCCTTCGTCGCCCGCAACGGCCTTGACCTGCCGGAAGAGCCGGAGGCGCGCATCCTCGGGCCGCAGGTGGACTGCGTCAGCACTCCCCTGCGGGAGCTGGATCTGGAGGCGGCGGGCGTGTCCTCCATCATCTGGGCCACGGGCTTCGTGTCAGACTACAGCTGGCTTGAGGTCAACGCCTTTGACGAGGCCGGCCGGCCGAAGCATCAGCGCGGCGTCTCGGCGGAAAAGGGCATCTATTTTCTCGGGCTACCCTGGCTGTCGGGGCGCGGCTCCAGCTTCATCTGGGGCGTCTGGCATGACGCGGGCTATGTGGCGGACCACATCCGCATTCAGGACAACTACCTTGCCTACAGGCCGCAGCCCTGAGCGGATTTGCGGCATCTGACACACGAGGGGAAACGGCAATGGCACATACGCGCATCCGCAAGTTCAACACGCGGGACACCTATCCGGAGCAGAAGCTCGACAATGATCTCTGTCAGGCGGTGGTGGCACGGGGCACGATGATCTTCCTGCGCGGCCAGTGCCCGCAGGATCTCGACACGGCGAAGAATATCGAGAGCCACGACCCGGTGGAGCAGACCCACAAGGTGATGCAGAACATCCGCCAGCTGGTGGAGGAAGCGGGCGGGCGCATGGAGCATGTCACCAAGCTGGTGGTTTATCTCACCGACGTGCGCCACCGCGAGGCGGTCTACCGGACGATGGGGGAATATATCAAGGGCGTGTTCCCTGTCTGCACCGGCCTTGTCGTCGTGGCGCTGGCCCGGCCCGAGTGGCTGGTCGAGATCGACGCCACCGCCGTCATTCCAGATTGAGCCAGAACGCCTGAAACCTCCGGAAAGGAACATCCATGACCTTCTCCATCGTCGCCCGCTGCGAAAAGACCGGCCAGTTCGGTGTTGCCATCTCGTCCTCCTCGCCTGCCGTCGCCGCCCGCTGTGCCTGGGCGCAGGCAGGAACCGGCGCGGTGGCGACGCAGAATGTCACCAACCCCGCGCTGGGCCCGAGGATGCTGGAGGAACTGGCGAAAGGCGCCAGCGCATCGGAAGCGGTTGCGGCGGCACGGGACAGCGACGGCTTTCCGGACTACCGCCAGCTTCTGGCGGTGGATGGGGAGGGGCGGACAGCCATCCATTCCGGTCCCAAGGCGTTGGGCATCTGGACTTCAGCCGAGGGACGCCAATGTGTGGCGGCGGGCAATCTTCTGGCCCATGACGGGGTGCCGGCAGCAATGGTGGCGGCTTTCGAGGCCGCATCAGGGGAACTCGGTGACAGACTGATCGCGGCTTTGAGCGCTGCTGTTGCGGCAGGCGGCGAGGCAGGTCCTGTGCATTCGGCGGGGCTGCTGATTGTGGACAAACAGTCCTGGCCCTTTGCGGAACTGCGGATCGACTGGCTGGACGACGGCTGCCCGGTGGCCGCCGTTGCGAAGGCCTGGGACATCTACAAGCCGCAGGCGGCCGACTACGTCACGCGGGCGCTCAATCCCGCCGCGGCCCCGTCCTACGGTGTGCCGGGTGACGAGTAAGCGGCGCCTGCTCAGGCGGTGTGGTCTGGCCGGATGGTGAAGTGCAGGCGGGCTGCATCCGTGCGGTAGAGGGCGGAGAAATACTCGGCATACCGGCCGTGCCGGATCGTCGAGCGGGATTCGATCTTGACCAGCGCCGTGCCCTTTTTGATCTGCAGATGCGCGGCTTCCTCGGCACTGGCATTCACCGCCTCGACCCAGCGTTCCGCACCTTCGAACGCGATGCCGTAAAGCTCCAGCAGCAGGGCATAGAGCGAACGGTCTTCCAGCGGATGATCCAGCAGGCCCGGCACCAGCGCCTCGGGCAGGACGCTGTGCACCAGAATGCGCGGCACACCGTCGACGCTCATGATGCGCCGCAGGTACACCACCTTGTCGTCCGGCCCCAGACCCAATGCCTTGGCGGCCTTGGCGTCCGGCTCGCGGATGTCGGCGGCAAGAATGGTGCGTGAAACCTGATGATTGCGGCTGCGGATATCGCCCGAGAAGCCGATGATCCGGCCGACGAAATCGCTGTCTTCCGTCTGCTGGGCCACGAAGGCGCCGCGGCCCTGCTGACGGTAGACGAGCCCTTCTGTCACCAGCTGGCTCATGGCCTGGCGCACGACGATGCGCGACACGCCAAACTGGTTGCACAGGTCGGTCTCGCTGGGCAGCTTGTCGTCGGGCTGAAGGCCCCGCTGCACGATCATGTCCGCAATGGCAGTCTTCAGCTGCAGCCAGAGCGGAATTCTGGAAGAGCGGCCTTGCAGGGCCGGCATATCCAGGGGCTGATCGGACACGGGTGCATTTCCTTCATCCTGCCGGGCCCGCCGCTTTTCCCTGCTGCAGCTGCACCCGGTGCCTTGTTTTCAGCAGCCGGAGTGTGGCCTCAGCTTCCTGGTTCATCCGTTCGCCTGTCCAGGACAGGGCGGAGGCCATGATGCCGGCAACTTCGCCAATACAGGCGTCGCTGGCCACTCCCTCGAATGCCATCAGCGTGCGCCGGAGGATCATGTCTTCCAGACGTGTGACGCGCTCATTACGAGTGATCCATAGAATTTCTTCCCTTGAATAGCAAGGTGCACTCTCAAGCGGCGTATCCGGCTGTAGTTCCTGCGCAATCTGCTTTGCCGCCGTGCCGTAACGCTTGATCAGCAGCATTGCCCGTGCCTGGCTGAGACCGGCGGATGCTGATATCCCGGCCGCCAGTGCCTTCAGGCCCTGCGCGGTCTTCGGAAACTCCTTGCCGCCGCCAATCGGCAGGTCTGCTGTGGAGACGCGGCGCGTCCCGCCAATGCGGGGCAGAACCAGATCGGCGATCTGTTCGGCGCAGGCCCGGTAGGTTGTCCATTTGCCGCCGATCAGGGTCAGCAGCGGCACCTTGCGCCCGCCCGCAGGCTCGAAGATGCGGAAGGTGTGGTCGCGGCTGATCGAGCCTGCCGCACCGCCAGTCTGCCGGGGCAGGGGGCGCACCCCGGAATAGGCGAAGGCGATGTCCTGCCGCCGGGCGCGCGCCTTGGGCAGCACGGTGGCCAGAACCTCGAACAGGTAGTCGATCTCCGCCTCCGAGGTGTCCTTGTCGCCGGGGTCTTCGGTGCGGATGTCGGTGGTGCCCAGAAGCACATGCTCGCTGTCCAGCCGGTAGATCAGGCAGGCCCGGTGATCCGGCGTCTCGAAATAGAGCATCACGTCGCCAAGACCCACCGCCAGATCCGGACGCTTCAGCACCAGATGCGAGCCGCGCGTCCCGCCGGTCAGCCGTTCGGCAACGCCAAGGTTTGCATCCACCTTATCGATCCAGGCCCCGGCGCAGTTGATGATGAAGCGGCAGGTCTTGCGGTAGATCCGGCCCGTGAGCACGTCCTCCAGCAGGGCCGTTTCCCCCTCGATCCCCGCCAGCCGGACATAGGGAAGCGCGAGGCTGCCCGCGCAGTCTTTCTCCGCATCTGCCGCCAGCTCCAGCGTCAGCCGCTCGGGGCTGGTGATCCGCGCGTCGAAATATTCGGCGACGATCTTGATGTTGCCGGCAAGGTCCGGAACGGTTTCCAGCGCGTTCTTCCGCTTGACCAGCCTGTGCTTTGGCATGGAGCGGTTGCGGTTGCTGAAACTGTCAAAGATGGTGAGGCCGAGCTTCAGGATCAGCGCGCCCTTGGGCCCGGGGTCCTTCATGAGGCGCAGGAAGCGCAGGCCCGCCTGCACGGTTCCCCCCGCCCAGGACAGGGCAGGCACCCAGACGCGGATCGGGCTGACCTGATGCGGGGCATTCAGCAGCAGGCTGTCGCGCTCTTCCACGGACTCGCGCACCAGCTTGAATTCGCCCTGTTCCAGATAGCGCAGCCCGCCGTGGATCAGCCGCGAGGGCGCGGCGGATGTGCCGCTGCAGAAATCGCCCATCTCGACAAGCGTTGCGCCAATGCCCTGTGCGGCGAGATCGCGGAACACGCCAACGCCGTTGATGCCTCCGCCGATAATGAGGATATCGCCGCTCTCCCCACGCTCCAGCGCCTGCAGCGCCTCTTCCCTTTGCCTCATGCTCTGTCCTCCCGGTTTGCCGCTGCGCTGTCCCTTGCCCGTCCTCCCGGAACAAGTGACGCAAAGGCGTATTGACAGGTCTGATCAACTCGCCTAGCCTCAACTTATTATAACAACCTTGCTTCGAGCAAGGGCGCAAACGGCCTCAAATGGCCGTTCGGAGGGATTGCCGGGGGCGGAAGAGGAGCCTCCCCGGCGCACGGGAGGAGACTACCATGCGCGAGCGCCTGATCGGCATCGACGCCGGTGGAACTATGACCAAAGCGGCCATGTTCGACCTGGACGGAAACGAGATTGCCTGCCGCAGCAGCCCCAACAGGATGCAGTTCCCCAAGCCGGGCTGGACAGAACGGGACCCCGATGCCATGTGGCAGGCCGCCTGCACCGCCATTCGTGACTTGCTGGACATCACCGGCACACCCCCTGAGGATGTGGTTGGCGTGACGCCCTCGGGCTATGGCGCGGGAGCCTATTTCATTGACCGGGACCTGAAGCCGGTTCGTCCAGGACTGGTCTCCACCGACACGCGCACGCTTCCCATGATTGAGGAAATGCGCGGCACGGGCGAGATGGCCGAGGTTGACCGGCTGGTGGGCGCAAGGATGTTTGCCACCCATGCCATCCCGCTGCTGCGCTGGTTCGACCGGCATGAGCCGGACCTCTATGACCGGACCTGGAAGCTGGTCTTCTGCAAGGACTTCATCCGTGCCCGCCTGACCGGGCAGGTCTCGACGGATCCGACCGATGGCGGCATTGCCGGGATCTTCGATCTCGCCGCCAACCGCTATGCCACGGATGCCTTTGCCGCCGGTGGCGTGCCGCGCTGGCTGGACAAGCTGCCCGATGTCGGCCCGTCCATTGATGTGGCGGGCCATGTGACGGCGGAAGCCGCGCGCCAGACAGGTCTCAGGGAAGGCACGCCGGTGATCCGGGGTGTGGTCGATGTGACAGGCTCGGCGCTTGCCTCCGGTGTCACCAGCCCGGATCTCATCTCCGTTGTGGCGGGCACCTTCAGCATCAATTCCATCATTCTGGATCAGCCGCTGCTGACGCCGCCACCGTTCATTCAGTCGTCCTTCCCCGTCGGCAGCCGCTTCATTGCCACGGAAGGGGCAGCGACCTCCGCCAGCAATGTGGAGTGGATCTTCTCCACTCTGCTGGAAGCGGAAGGCGCGCGAGCCAAGGCCATGGGCTCGTCCATCTATGAGGTCGGCAACAAGCTCGTCGCCGAGGCGATGGAGCGGGACAATGACATTCTGTTTCTGCCCTTCCTTTATGGCGGCCCCTCGCATGTGCCGGGCGGCATCATCGGGCTTTGCGCCCGCCACACTCTGGGCGACGTGCTGCGCGCGGCCTTCGAGGGCGTGGTTTTTGCCCACAAGACGGACATCGACCGCCTGCTGCCGCAGGACGCAGCGCTGCGGCCGAAGGTTGCCCGCATGGCAGGGGGCGCGTCGAAGTCGGCGCAGTGGTGCCAGATGTTTGCCGACGCGCTGAACATGCGCGTCGAGGTGGCCGATGGCTCCGAGTTCGGGGCCAAGGCAGGCGCCATCTGTGCCGCTGTGGCCCTTGGGCACCATGCGGATCTTGGCACGGCAGCGCAAAGGATGGTGCGCGTCTCGCGCAGCTACGATCCGCAGCCGGAGCGCTGCCTGGCGCTGGCCCGGAAACTGACGGTCTACAGGTCCGTCGTCGAAAATCTTGCGGCGCTTCACTGACGCCGCCTCATCCCACCCGTCTTCTCTGATGAATGGACCGGACAATGGCGCATATTGGCGACTTGATATCTGAAATGCTGGCACAATACGGGGTTGAACTGGTGTTCGGCATGCCCGGCGGCCAGACAACGGCACTGCATGACGGCATCTCCCGCCGGACGGACCGCATCCGCCACGTGCTGATGCGTGATGAGCGTAATGCCGCCTATGCGGCGGATGCCTATGCCCGGCTGACCGGCAAGCCCGGCGTCTGTGACGTAACTGTCGGCCCCGGCGCCAACCTGCTCTCGGCGGGGTTTCTGGAGGCGCTGAATGCGTCAATCCCCATGGTTGGCATCATCGGCGAGCTGCCGCTCGACTGGCTGACGCTGAAGGAAAAAGGCATTGCCAGTCAGGGCTTTGACCAGCTCAAGTTCTTCCAGTCCATCTCCAAGAATGCCTGGCTGGTGCCCTCAATCACGGCCCTCCCGGAGATCATCCGCACGGCATTCCGCACCGCCGTCGCGCCCCGGCCGGGGCCGGTCGCCATCATCATCCCGCATGACATTTTCGATGCCGAATGGGACGAGGACGTGCTGAAGCCTGTGGTGGACGAGCGCTCCATCCACATTCCCTACCTGCGCTCCGTGCCGGTGGCCTCCGAGATCGACCGGGCGCTGGATCTGATCGCCAGGGCCAAACGCCCGGCGCTGGTCTGCGGCGGCGGCGTGCATGGGTCTGATGCCGCAGAAGACGTGACGGCCTTCGCCGACCGGTTCAACGGTCTTGTCGTGACCTCCCTGTCCGGCAAGGGCTCGGTGCCGGAGACGAAGGACTATGCGGCCGGCATCCTCAATCCGCTCGGGTCCTGGGCGGCCATCGAGCTGATCAAGGAAGCCGATCTCGTCATCTGGTGCGGCTCCAAGGCCAGCCAGAACACGGCGATGAACTGGACGCTGCCGCTGCCGGAACAGGCCACGATCGTCATCGATTCCGATCCTCTGGAGCATGGCCGCACCTTCCGCCCGACCGTCTCCCTCTTCGGCGACGTGCGCGAAACCATCAAGCTTCTCGCAGCCGGCCTTCGTCCGGGTGAGAACGCGGAGTGGAAGGCGCGGATTGCCGCTGTGAAGGCCGAAGGCGAGGCCGCCAAGCAGCTGGAAATCGCCTCCGAGGAGATCCCGCTGTCGCCGCCGCGCATCATGGAGGCTGTCGGCCGGCGTCTCGGCGAGGATGATATCGTCGTCTCCGACGCCAGCTTCTCCGCCGGCTGGATCGGCGGATACATTCCGGCGCGCAAGCCGGGGCGCAACTTCCTCTATGCCCGTGGTCAGGGCGGGCTTGGCTATTCCGTGCCGGGGGCCATTGGCGCTGCCGCGACACGGCCTGAGGCCCGGGTGGTCACGGTGTCCGGCGACGGCGCCTTCTCCTACACCATCGGCGAGCTTGCAACGCAGCTGCAGCAGAACCAGCGCGTGGTCAACATCGTGCTCAACAACGGCCGCCTTGGCTGGATCCAGCTCTGGCAGCAGCTCTACTTCGGCAATGTCCAGTCGGCCATGCTGGAAACGCAGAGTGCCCGGCCGGGCTTTGCGGCGGCCAGCGCGGGTCTGGGGCTGCTTGGGATCTATGTCGAGACACCCGATCAGATCGAGGCCGCCCTGGATCAGGCCTTTGCCTATGACGGCCCCTCGGTCGTGGAGTTCCGCATCAACGATCTGGCCACGCCGATACACAGCTTCAAGCGGCGGCTGAAGGAAGGCGGCCAGGTCCGCCCGCGTCCGGGCACCGTCTACAAGCTGAGAGACTGGAAGATTTCACCGGAGCTTTGATGGATGCGGGTCCCTTTCTGGAGGGAGAGGGACCCCATGCCTGCCGCTGGCATCACCAGCACCTTTGGGAGGAGGACGGCATGCTTGAACTGCGCAATGTCTGCAGGAGCGCCGGTGCGACCGAATATATCACCGATGTATCGCTGACACTCGAAAGCGGCTCGCTGAATGTGCTGCTGGGGCCGACGCTGGCGGGGAAGACATCCCTGATGCGGCTGATGGCCGGGCTTGATGTGCCCACATCCGGCTCCATCCACATGGGCGGGAAGGATGTGACCGGTGTGCCGGTGCAGCGCCGCAATGTGGCGATGGTCTATCAGCAATTCATCAACTACCCGTCCCTGACGGTTTACGAGAACATTGCCTCGCCCCTCCGGGTGCAGAAGAGGGTCAAGGCGGAGATTGACCGCTCCGTGCGCTGGGCGGCGGAGCTGATGCGGCTGACGCCCTATCTGGACCGCACGCCGCTGAACCTGTCCGGCGGACAGCAGCAGCGCACGGCGCTCGCCCGCGCCATCGTCAAGAACGCGAGCCTGGTGCTGCTGGACGAGCCGCTGGCCAACCTCGACTACAAGCTGCGCGAGGAGCTGCGCGAGGAACTGCCCCGCATCTTCGCTGAAACGGGCACGATCTTCGTCTATGCGACGACCGAACCGCAGGAGGCGCTGCTGCTGGGAGGCAACACGGCGGTGCTGCATGAAGGCCGTGTCGCCCAGTTCGGACGGACGATCGATGTCTTCCGCTCTCCCGTCAACCTGCGCTCGGCACGCACCTTCGCGGACCCGCCACTCAACACGCTGGTGATGGAAAAGCATGGGGGGCATCTGACCCATCCCTGCGGGCTGTCGGTGCCTGTGCCGGGCTCGCTTTCGCACATTCCCGATGGCGCCTACACCGCCGGCCTGCAGCCGCATCATCTCAGCCTGGGGCGCAAGACGCCCGCCTGCCATCTCATCGAGGCGCAGGTTCTGGTGACGGAAATCACCGGCTCGGAAAGCTTCATCCACGTGACCTTTGCCGGTCAGGACTGGGTGATCCTGACGGAGGGCGTCCAGGAGCACGATCCGGAGGAAATCATCCAGGTCGGGTTCAAGGCTTCCGACCTGATGATCTTCGATACCGATGGCCTTGCCGTCGAGCACAGGGCCGCAAGGGCCGCATAATGGAGGACGGGACATGGCAGAAATCAGCTTCGACCGCATCCGCCACGCCTACCGCCCGAACCCGGAAAAGCCTGAAGACTTCGCCTTGCGCGAAATCAATCATGCCTTCCGCGATGGCGGGGCCTATGCCCTGCTGGGGCCGTCCGGCTGTGGCAAGACGACATTGCTCAACATCATCTCCGGCCTGCTGCATCCCTCGCATGGGCGGCTCAGGTTCGGCGGGCGTGACGTGACGGACCTGTCCACCCAGGACCGCAACATTGCGCAGGTGTTCCAGTTTCCCGTCGTCTACGACACCATGAGCGTTTACGACAACCTCGCTTTCCCCCTGCGCAACCGCAGGGTCGAACCGGGGCTGATCGATGCCAAGGTGCGCGAGACGCTGGAAATGGTCGGCCTGTCCGGCCGGGCGCACCGCAAGGCGCGGCGGCTGACGGCGGACGAAAAGCAGAAGATCTCGCTCGGGCGCGGGCTCGTGCGGGCGGACGTGAATGCGATCCTCTTCGACGAGCCGCTGACGGTCATCGACCCGCACATGAAATGGGAGCTGCGCTCGCAGCTCAAGAAGCTCCACCGCCGCTTCGGCTACACCATGGTCTATGTCACCCATGACCAGACCGAGGCGCTGACCTTCGCGGATGAAGTGGTGGTCATGTACGAAGGGCAGGTGGTGCAGATCGGCACGCCGGCGGAGCTGTTCGAGCGGCCCATGCACACCTTCGTCGGTTATTTCATCGGCTCGCCGGGCATGAACCTCCTGCCTGTGGCCGTGGAAGGGCGCACCGCCCGCATCGGCGCGCATCAGATCGAGCTTCCCCACGGCGCGCAAGGACTGCCGCCGGGCAGGACCGACCTCGGCGTGCGGCCGGAATGCACCCGCATTTCGGATCAGGGCATTCCGGTGCAAATCCGCAAGGTGGAGGACGTGGGCCGCCGCCGCATCGTGCGCGCGGTGCTGGATGGCCGCGAGATTGCAGCCGTTGCGCATGAGCATGAACCCCTGCCTGCCTCGCCCCATGTGCAATTCGCCCCGGGCGGCATCAATCTCTACGCCAATTCCTGGCGTGTCGAGCTGGGAGCCTGACCCATGGAAAAAAACTGGAACAACAAGGCCTGGTTCCTCGTGCTGCCTGTGCTTCTTCTCGTCGCCTTCTCGGCGGTCATCCCGCTGATGACTGTGGTCAATTATTCGGTTCAGGACACGTTCGGCAACAACGAGTTCTTCTGGGCCGGAACGGAATGGTTCAAGGAGGTGCTGGCCTCGAACCGCTTCTGGCAATCCATGGCCCGCAACCTGCTGTTCTCGGCCATTGTTCTCCTGGTCGAGATCCCGCTCGGCATCCTCATCGCCCTCAACATGCCCAAGCGGGGCACAGGTGTGCCCATCTGCCTGGTGTTCATGTCCCTGCCGCTGCTCATCCCGTGGAATGTGGTGGGGACGATCTGGCAGCTGTTTGCCCGCACGGATATCGGCCTGTTCGGCTCCGTGATGACCTCGCTCGGCTTCGACTACAACTATGGCCGCGACACGCTGGATGCCTGGTTCACCATCGTCATCATGGATGTGTGGCACTGGACCAGCCTCGTGGTGCTGCTGTGCTACGCCGGGCTCATGTCGATCCCCGATGCCTATTATCAGGCCGCGAAAATCGACGGAGCCTCGCGCTGGAGCGTGTTCCGTTTCATCCAGCTGCCGAAGCTCAACCGGGTGCTCCAGATCGCCATCCTGCTGCGCTTCATGGACAGCTTCATGATCTACACCGAGCCCTTCGTCGTCACCGGCGGCGGACCGGGCAGCGTCACGACATTCCTGTCCATCGACCTCGTGAAGATTGCTGTCGGCCAGTTCGATCTCGGTCCGGCCTCGGCCATGTCGATCATCTACTTCCTGATCGTGCTGCTGGTGTCCTGGGTGTTCTACACCGTCACCACCCAGCCCGATGAAGACCGGACCTGAGGAGCCCCCCATGACACAGGACACCCAGACGACACGGGAAACCCGGACGGCTCCGGACTATCCGGTCGATGCCATGATCAAGGCACACAGCATCGGTGCAAGCCGCCGCCCGCGCTCGCTGCGCTGGCTGATCCCGGCCTTCTACATATTGTTTCTGATCATCCCGATCTACTGGCTGGTCAACCTGTCCTTCAAGACGACCAACGAGATCCTGAGCGGGCTCTCGCTGTGGCCGCAGCAGCCGACCTTGCGCAACTACACGGTCATCTTCACGGACCCGGCCTGGTACGAAACCTACTTCAACTCCATGACCTATGTGGTCATGAACACGGTGATCTGCATCGCCGTTGCCCTGCCTGCCGCCTATGCCTTCTCGCGCTACCGGTTCCTGGGCGACAAGCATCTGTTCTTCTGGCTGCTGACCAACCGCATGGCGCCGCCTGCGGTGTTCATCCTGCCCTTCTTCCAGCTCTATTCGGCCTTCGGTCTCATCGACACGCACATTGCCGTGGCGCTGGCGCACTGCCTGTTCAACGTGCCGCTGGCCGTCTGGATCCTGGAAGGCTTCATGTCCGGCGTGCCGAAGGAGATTGATGAGACGGCCTATGTCGACGGCTACTCCTTCCCGCGCTTCTTCGGGAAGATCTTCATGCCGCTGATCGCGTCCGGCATCGGTGTCACGGCCTTCTTCTGCTTCATGTTCTCCTGGGTCGAGCTGCTGATTGCCCGGACCCTCACGACAACCGATGCCAAGCCGATTGCCGCAGCAATGACCCGCACCAGCTCAGCCACGGGCTTCGACTACGGAGTGCTGGCGGCGGCCGGGGTGCTGACAATCATTCCGGGCGCGCTGGTGATCTGGTTCGTCCGCAAACATATCGCCAAGGGCTTTGCACTGGGGAGGGTGTAATCATGATCGATCTCAGCTGGATGGCCTGGACCTGGCAGACGGCCGCGTTCTTCGTCCTGATCGGGCTGCTGCTCGCCGGCATGGGCATCTGGGAATATGTCTCGCCCGGCGGCAACCCGCGCTACGGCATCCTGCGCATGACAACGACGCGCGGAGACCGGCTGTTCATTTCGCTGCTTGGCAGCGCTTTCATCAACATAGCCTGGCTTGGCTTCGGCGGCCCGGATCTGTGGTGGGCTCTCGCACTCTCGGCCGTCTACGCCATCGGCGTATTCCGCTTCGTTTAGCGAGTAGGGACCCGGCGGAGCTCTCTGCCGGGGGGAGTGATGGTGCATACGCTATGGGAGGAAAACATGCGGAAGCACATGATGACATCGGCAAGCCTGCTTGCGCTCGTGCTGGGGGTCAGTCAGGCCCAGGCGGGCATGGACGAGGCGAAGGCATTCCTTGACAGCGAAATCAAGGACATGTCCGTTCTCGACCGGGCAGCGCAGGAAGCGGAAATGCAATGGTTCGTGGATGCCGCCAAGCCGTTCCAGGGCCTGTCGCTGCGCGTCGTCTCCGAAACGATCACCGCCCATGACTATGAATCCAAGGTGTTGGCACCGGCGTTCGAGCGGATCACGGGCATCAAGGTCAGCCATGATCTGATCGGCGAGGGGGACGTGATCGAGAAGCTGCAGACGCAGATGCAGTCGGGTGACAACATCTACGACGCCTATGTCAATGACTCCGACCTGATCGGCACCCATTGGCGCTACCAGCAGGCCCGCAACCTGACCAAGTGGATGGCGGGCGATGCCAAGGACGTGACGAACCCCGGGCTCGACCTCGCGGACTTCATCGGCACCTCCTTCACCACCGCTCCGGATGGCGATCTCTACCAGCTGCCGGACCAGCAGTTCGCGAACCTCTACTGGTTCCGGTACGACTGGTTCAGCGACGAGAAGAACAAGGCCGATTTCAGGGACAAGTATGGCTATGACCTCGGCGTGCCGGTGAACTGGTCGGCCTATGAGGATATCGCCGAGTTCTTCACCGGGCGCGAGATCAACGGCAAGAAGGTCTTCGGCCATATGGATTATGGCAAGAAGGACCCGTCACTCGGCTGGCGTTTCACCGATGCCTGGCTCTCCATGGCCGGAAACGGTGACAGGGGCATTCCCAATGGCAAGCCGGTGGATGAGTGGGGCATCAAGGTTGACGAGAACTCCCGCCCGGTCGGCTCCTGCGTTGCCCGTGGCGGCGATACCAACGGCCCGGCAGCTGTCTATTCTGTTGCCAAATATCTGGATTGGCTGAAGAAATACGCTCCACCGCAGGCGCAGTCCATGACCTTCTCGGAAGCCGGTCCCATCCCGGCGCAGGGTGACGTGGCCCAGCAGATCTTCTGGTACACCGTGTTTACGGCCGACATGGTCAAGCCGGGCCTTGCGGTGGTGAACGAGGACGGCACGCCGAAGTGGCGCATGGCACCGTCCCCGCATGGCGTCTACTGGAAGGAGGGCATGAAGCTCGGCTATCAGGATGTGGGGGCCTGGACGATCCTGAAATCCACCCCGGATGACCGTGCCAAGGCGGCCTGGCTCTATGCCCAGTTCGTCACGTCCAAGACGGTGGATCTGAAGAAGAGCCACACGGCGATCAGCTTCGTGCGCCAGTCCACCCTCGACCATCCGAGCTTCACCGAGCGTGCGCCGGAACTGGGCGGCCTTGTCGAGTTCTACCGTTCCCCGGCCCGCCTGCAGTGGTCGCCAACGGGCACCAACGTGCCGGACTATCCCAAGCTTGCCCAGCTCTGGTGGCAGGCCGTCGGTGATGCGGCAGCGGGAACCAAGACCCCGCAGGAAGCAATGGACGCGCTTTGCGCCGAACAGGAAAAGGTGCTCTCCCGTCTGGAGCGCGCCGGGGTGCAGGGCGATCTCGGCCCGAAACTGGCCGACGAGCATGACCTTCAGTACTGGCATGAGGATGCGGTGAAGAACGGCAATCTCGCTCCACAGCTGCCCATCGAAAACGAGAAGGAGCAGCCCATCACCGTCAACTACGACGAGCTGGTGAAGAGCTGGCTCAAGTGACCGGACCCAGACCGGTCTGACGGCCCTGACGGCCAGGATGCTTCCCGCATTCTGGCCGTTGTCCTTGCGGGCAGCAGATTATGCCACGCGGACGCTCAATCCCGCTGCGGCTTCGTCTTAGAATGTGCCGGGTGATGCGTGAAAATCGGCTTGTGACCCTGCCTGGCTGTTAGGCTGGACGAAACTTTTCGGTCCATTTTTGACCCGGTGTTTGCGGTATGTTTTGCGGACGCGCCGCCGCGATTAAGGAGACCGCCGTATGACGACACTCGTGACAATTCCTGGCATCATGTCGGACGACCGCACCTGGGCGCCCATTGCCAAGGCCGTCAGCCACCGCTTCAACGCTGTCCACGTGGCTGATACCACGCAGGACAACATGCTGACCGGCATGGCCAGCAGGGCGCTTGAGGCCACGACCGGCGGACTGGTGATTTTCGCCCATTCCATGGGCGGCCGCGTTGCCATGGAAATGGGCCGGCTCGCGCCCGAACGGATCATCGCCATGGTGCTGTCCAGCACCGGCCATGACGGCCCTTCGGAAGATGAGGAGCCCAAGCGGCTGGCCCGTATCGCGGAAGGCAATGCGGGCATGGGCGCCTATGCCCGGAACTGGGCACCGAAAGTCCTCTCCACCGGGAACGCCCAGAACCCGGCCCTGCTGCAGCAGATTGTCCAGATGGTTGAGGAATGCCCGGCCGAAGTTCACGAGCGCCAGAACCGCGCCTTGCTCGCCCGGCCTGACGCTTCTCTGTATCTGGCTGATTTTGACTTTCCGGTTCTGCTCATGACCGGCAGCGAGGATCATCTGTCGACGGAAGAGACGCATGGGCAGATCGCTGCGCTGCTTCAGGATGCCGAGTCCATTGTCATTGAGGGCGCCGGCCACCTGCTGCCTTTTGAGCAGCCGCAGAAAGTGACGGATGCCATTTCCGGATGGCTGGACCGCCGCAGGCTTCTTTCCTGAATTCAAGGGACTGCAGACGTTTTAAAGGGGGCCCTGAGCCCCCTTTTCCGTTTCCCCTGACTGCGTCAGATGCGCAGTTCTTCCTGGGTGTCGAAGATCGACGCGCGGGCAGGGTCAAAGCCAATGAGCATGCTGTCCCCGACGGCGACCTTGGCCTGCCCATCGATCAGCAGGCGGAAGGGCATGCCCTCCAGCGAGGTCCAGACCAGCGTCAACCCGCCCATCGGCTCCACCAGTTCCGCCTTGACCTCAGCCGAAACCGGCGCGTTGCGGGCCGCTTCGGCAAACAGCACATGTTCGGGGCGGATGCCGAACCAGACCTCGCCCTCTGCCTCGGGACGTGTGAAGCCGTAGCCGTCCAGCGGAATGTTCATTGCACCCAGGCGGAGGCGTGGAGCCGGATCCCGCTTCAGCACCCCTTGCAGGAAGTTCATGGACGGAGAGCCGATGAAGTCCGCCACGTACTTGTTGATTGGACGGTTGTAGATTTCATCGGGGCTCGAAAGCTGCATGATGACGCCGCCCTTCATGATGGCGATCCGGTCGGCAAGTGTCATCGCCTCGACCTGATCATGCGTCACATAGATCATGGTGTTCTTCAGCGACTGGTGCAGCCGCTTGATCTCCACTCTCAGGTCTGCGCGCAGCTTGGCGTCGAGGTTGGAAAGCGGCTCGTCGAACAGAAAAACATCGACATCGCGCACCAGGGCCCGGCCGATGGCGACGCGCTGGCGCTGGCCACCCGACAGGGCGGATGGCTTGCGCTTCAGCAGCGGTTCGATCTGCAGGATGCCTGCTGCGCGGGCGATGCGGCGCTTGATCTCGTCTTTGGGAATCTTGGCATTCGTCAGTCCGAAGCTCAGGTTTCCTTCCACGGTCATCTGCGGATAGAGCGCATAGGACTGAAACACCATGCCGATGCCGCGCTTGGACGGCTCGGTCCAGGTGACGTTCTGCCCGTTGATGAAGATGCTGCCGTCCGTTGGTTCGAGCAGTCCGGCGATGCAGTTGAGCAATGTGGACTTGCCGCAGCCGGAGGAGCCAAGCAGCACGAGGAACTCGCCATTGCCGATGTCGAGGTTAAGGTTGCGCAAGACTGAGACTGAGCCAAAGTCGAGCTTGAGATCCTTGATGGAAACACTCGGTTGCATGGTCATCCTTTCACCGCGCCGGCCGCAATGCCGCGCACAAAGAGTTTGCCCGAAATGAGGTAGATGGTGAGGGGTACAATGCCGGATAGAAGCGTGGCCGCCATGTTGACGTTGTACTCTTTGACGCCGGTTACCGAGTTGACGATGTTGTTCAGCTGGACCGTCATGGGGTAGCTCTCCGGCCGCGTGAAGATGACGCCGAAAAGAAAGTCGTTCCAGATGGCGGTTGTTTGCAGGATGACCGCAACGACGAACATTGGCAGTGCCATTGGCATCATGATCTTGAGATAGATCTTCCAGAAGCCGGCCCCGTCCACTCGGGCGGCCTTGAAAAGTTCTTCCGGCACGGATGAGAAATAGTTGCGGAAGAGGAGGGTCAGGATCGGCATGCCGAAGATGGTGTGAACCAGAACCAGGCCCCAGATGCTGCCATAAAGGCCGATCTCGCGCAGCAGGATCACCATCGGATAGATCATCACCTGATAGGGAATGAAGGCGCCGATGATCAGGATCGTGAAGAAGACGTTCGCTCCCTTGAAACGCCACATCACCAGGGCATAGCCGTTCACCGAGGCCACCGCGATGGACAGGATGACCGAGGGAACGGTGATCTTCACCGAATTGAAGAAGCCACGCGACAGGCCGTCACAGTTCAGGCCGGTGCAAACGCTCGCCCATGCCTTGACCCAGGGCTCGAAGGTGATCTCCAGCGGCGGGGCAAAAATGCTGCCCAGCCGCACCTCCGGCATGCCCTTCAGCGAGGTCATGACCATGACGTAGATGGGCAGCAGGTAGTAGAACGCCAGCAACAGGAGCGTTCCGTACAGGACGATGTTGCGGCGGGTGAGCGCCGGGCGGGGCCTCGGGCCACGGGCGCCGGCAATACCTGCGGGCAGATGGGCCAGCTTTGCGTCAGCCATGCTTCTTGCCTCCGAATTCGAGATAGGCCCAGGGAATGATCACGAAAATCACCGCGACCAGCATCATGGTGGATGCCGCAAACCCTTGTGCGAGGTTCTGTGAGACGAACATGGCGTCAAAGACGAACTTGGCCGGCACTTCGGATGCCAGGCCGGGGCCGCCGCCCGTCTGGGCAATGATCAGGTCATAGAGCTTGATGATGCCGGAGGTGACGAGGACCAGCGTGGTGATGAAGACGGGACGCATCATCGGGATCACCACGAACAGATAGGTCTTCCACGTGGGGATGCCGTCGATCTTCGTGGCTTTCCAGATGTCCTCGTCGATGCCGCGCAGACCTGCGAGCATCAGGCACATGACAAGCCCGCTGCCATGCCAGAGCCCAGCAATCAGTACGCCGTAAAGCACAAGGTCAGCGTTGTAGAGCGGATCAAAGGTGAAGCTCTCGAAGCCCATGCTGCGCACGGCGGCCTGGATGCCGAACTCGGCATCCAGCAGCCATTGCCAGACAAGGCCGGTGACGATGAAGCTGAGCGCGTAGGGATAGAGGAAAATGGTCCGGAAGCTGTCTTCAAAGCGGATCTTCTGATCGATGAGGACGGCGAGGAGAAAGCCGAGCACCAGGGACATAATGAGCATCAGGCTGCCATAGACGGCCAGGTTCTCGATGGAGATGACCCACCTGCGGGTGCTCCACAGTCTTTCATATTGTGCAAGGCCCACCCAGTCGGCCCTTGGCAGCAACCGTGAGTTCGTGAACGAATAGGTGATGGTCCAGGCCGAGAAGCCGATGAACACGACCAGAGCAGTCACGACCATCGGGATCGCAGCTATCTTGGCGCTGAGGTTTTTGAGCAATCCTGCCGGCTTGCCATGCGGTGACATGTTTGCGGCCCCTCTGTTGTTGATAGGTCTGGTCTGCGCGGAACTCCAGGCTCCGCGCATCAACCGGATCGCATGTTCCAGGTCTTTGAAATGCCCGGGCGCTGCGCCCGATGCGGCCATCAATCGGCGGTCGCGATGATCGCGGCAAACTCAGCCTGGGCACGGGCCGGGTCAAAGTTGGGATCTGCAAAGAACTCCACCACCAGATCGGTGACGCGCGCCACAGTGTCCGGGGAAACCAGCGTGTTGACGCTTTCGATGACATGTCCCTTTTGCAGGATCTCCATGCCCTTCTTCATGCATGCGGTCGCATCGGTCAGTTCGATGTCGCCGCGCACAGGCAGGGCTCCCTTGGCGGCTGTAAAGGCCACCTGGACTTCAGGTGACACAATCACGTTGGCCAGAACGTCCTGGGCGGCGATGATCTCCGGGTTCGTGACCTTGGGGAAGTAGAATGCATCACCGGCGGCAGTGATGTACTGATGCTCGCCAAGCCCGGGCAGACACGTGTAGTCCTGCTCGGTCATGCCGGCCTGGGTAAACTCACCCTGTACCCAATCGCCCATGATCTGGCCTGCGGCGCTGCCGTCGATGACCGTCCGTGCCGCCATGTTCCATTCCTGGACGTTGATGCCTTCCATCATTGCACGTGCTTCGGCAGCGGCTGCGAAAACCCTGGCGACTTCCGGTCCGGCGGCGAAGTCTTCATCCCGGTCCTGATAGACGCGCAGGAACAGGTCCGGGCCGCCGATGGACACCATGAGAACATTGAAGGTCAGCTGCAGCTGCCAGGCCTGCCGCCCCTGAACGAGAGGAGTAATGCCGTGCTTGCGCAGTTCCGGAGCGGCGGCGACGAATTCCTCCCAGTTCTGCGGAACGGCGAGACCATTCTTGGTGAAGACCGAATTGTTCAGCCACAGCCACTGCTGAGAGTGGATGTTGGAGGGCACGCAATAGAGGCGGCCGTCAAACGTGCAGCTCTTGAGCATGGACGGGGGAAAGATCTTGTCTTTCCAGCCGCTGGTCTCCGCAAGCTCCGTCACGTCGCGCATGAAGCCGGCTTCGATCAATTCGCCCATGGCGGCGCTGTGCGTGAACTGGGTTGCGCCCATGGGATCACCGCCGGTGATACGGCTGGTGATCAGCGGGCGCGCAACACCGCCGGCGCCGGCAATGGCGCCGTCCACCCAGGTGTGGCCGCTCTTCGAGAACGCATCCGCGATGACCTTGATGGCTGCGGCTTCGGCACCGGAGGTCCACCAATGCGTTACTTCCAGGCTTGCGGAATATGCCGGCTGACAAAGACCGGCCAGTGTGGCGCCGAGTACCGTAAGCTTCATTTTCATGTCGGAGATCCCCCGTCTCTGGATGACTGCGCGCCGGAGCGGCGCTGTTCACAGTCCTTTTGCCTCCCAGCGCCAGAACCGAATTTACGTATTGATCCTCAGGAATGGCCGCCGCTGCGTCAACGGCGCCCAAATTGGGTCCCGTCTAACATTTTGTACCGGGTGGCTGCCGCTTCCGGCTTTCAGGCGATGATGCCTCTGGCGCGCAGGCCGGTGATTTCGCTCGCCTGATAGCCGAGGCTTGTCAGGATCTGGTCCGTCTGGGCACCAACCGGCTGCGGCGGCGTGTGCAGCGAAGGCCCGGCTTGTGACATCGTGAAACCTGCCAGTGTCGTAGCCATGCCGGCGACGGTTCCCGGCTCTCCGTCAAAGCGGTGAAAGACGCCCCGGCTCGCCAGATGCGGGTCATTGACCGCCTCATCGAACCTGCGGATCCGGGCGCAGGGAATGCCTTGATCCTGCAAGGCTTTTTCCCAGTAATCGGCCGGTTTGCCAAGGAATGCCGTGCGCAGCACCGCCGCCTCCTCCTCATAGCCGTCAAGCCGTTCGTTGTTGCCGGGCTTGATCATGTCCGGCCGTCCCAGAAAGGCCCAGAGGCGCTTCTGCTGCCGCAGATTGGAGGCTGAGACCATCATGGGAGCATCGCTGGCGTGATACATTCCGATCGTTGCAAACGGATAGGTGTTGCCCTTCATCCCCGGCGCTTTGCCGCTCCAGAAATAGGCTGCCGCATGGGAGGTCGCGAACATCATGGCGACGTCGAGCATCGAGACGTCGATGGCGACACCGGCTCCTGCGTTGCGTTCGCGCGCCAGAAGGGCCGCGGCGATTGCATATGCGGTCGTCGTCCCGGCGGCATAGTCCATGATGGGCGCGCCGCACTTGAAGGGTTTGGCAGGGTCGTCACCCGTCATCGCCATGAAGCCCGAAAACGCCTGAATGATGTTGTCATAGCCGCGCAGCTCGCGGCGCGGGCCGGTTGCGCCAAAGGCGGAGAGGGAGCAGTAGATCAGGCCGGGATTGTGCTTTTTCAGATCGTCATATCCCAGGCCCAGTGCCTCAAATGCTCCGGGCCTGTAATTTTCGATGAACACGTCGGCGGTGGCCAGAAGGCGCATCATGGCCTCACGGCCTTCGGGTGTTTTCAGGTCGAGAGCAATGCAGGATTTGTTGGAGCCTTGGGCCAGATAGGCGGTTCCCATGCCCCGGCTGTTCATCTGCCTGTCCGGGCCTTGGGCGCGGGCTTGATCGGGCTCGTTGGGGTCCTCAACCTTGATGACTTCTGCGCCGAGGGTCGCGAGCTGAAACGCTGCAAACGGTCCGGCCAGGACATGTGTCGTGTCGATTATCCTGTAGCCTTCAAACGCCTTTTTCATTTCCTGTTCCGCTGATCGAGTGGAGTGTTGGCCTGGCCCGGACGGGTCTTGCAAGCTGCGGGCAACCTGGTTCGCTCCATTTCAGGTCAGGTCATCCAAACAATCAACGCGGCGGGCGGCCCCAAGAAGTTAGGGCTGAACTGAGTGATTATGTGCAGACCATCCCGCCATGCTTATGTAGCCTGTCTGTCACATTTGCCTTCTGAGATGGTGAGGAGCGCCGCCAATGACGGCCAGCATGGCAATGACCGACGAGCAGATCTGTGGGGCCCCGTTCAATGTTGATGCCGCAGGGCTTGAATGGGTGAAGGCAACGTTCCGCAAAATGGGGGACGAGGAGAAGCTTACGCAATTGCTTCTTCCCATGAGCCGGGACCTTTCGGATCAGGCGATGGACGCCCTTGCGGAGCAAGGCGTGGGCGGCATTCACCGTTTCCCCAGCTATCCGGAGGCCGAACTGCGCAGCTCTGCGGAGCGTGTCCTGTCGGCATCCCCCATTCCCCCGCTGCTGACCGCCGATATTGAAATGTCGGAGAAGGCGAGCGTGAAGTCCGGTACCAGCCATCCCAATCAGATGGCCGTCGCGGCGACCGGATCGAGCCGCAATGCCTACCGGATGGGTGTAATTGCCGCGCGGGAGGCCCGGTATCTGGGCTTTGGCGTCAGCTGGACGCCGGTGGCTGATCTTGCGTTGAATTTCCGGGCCAATGCGGTCAACACCCGGGCGTTTTCTGCCGGGCTGGAGCAAACGGTCAGCCTCATGTCATCCTACATGGACGGGATGCATGACAATGGCCTCGTCAGTTGCGTCAAGCACTTCCCCGGTGATGGGGTGGATGAGCGCGACCAGCATTTTGTGACGAGCTGCAATTCCATGCCCATGGAGGTGTGGCGAGAAAGCTTCGGCCGGATCTATCAGACAGCCATCGGCAAGGGCGTGCGCCTGATTATGGCCGGTCACATTTCCTTGCCGCATTATGCCGGGGAGCGGGGCGGGGAGGCCTTGAGCACTCCCTATGCTCCTGCCTCGCTGAGCCGGGATCTGTTGCAGGGATTGCTGCGCACAGAGCTCGGCTACAACGGAGTGATTGTTTCGGACGCAACCGGCATGGCCGGTTTCACATCCTGCGGAAGCCGGGCCGATATCGTGCCCCAATGCATCGAAAGCGGCTGCGACATTCTCCTGTTCCCTCAAGGGATTGAGGCGGATCTGGAGCATCTGCGCAGGGGGCTGGCCCGTGGCGCTCTCAGCCGCCGGCGGCTGGATGAGGCGGTGCTCCGCATTCTGGCCCTCAAGGCTTCGATGGGTCTGCACGTTGCCCCCGTGCTGGTGCCGGAAAGCTGCCGCAGCCAGATGCTGGCAACGGATGAGCACAGGCTTTGGGCGGAGGCAACCTGCCGGCAGGCGGTCACGCTGGTCAAGGACAGCCAGTCCCTGCTTCCCTTGTCTCCCGACAGGCATCGCCACATTCTTCTGGCCGAGGTGCGCGAGCGGCGCAGCCCGTCGTCGGCCCTGCCGGATCTGCAGATTGCGCAGTTGCTCGAGGCGAGGGGTTTTGAAATCACAAGAGTGGTTCCAGGAGAGCCTCTCAACACACGGGGACAGGATATCGGCCTCTATCTTTCGGCGGAGGAGGGGCTGTCCGGAAAAGAGTTTCTGGGTCCGAACTGGGAGCGGCTGCATGGCCCGTTTCCGCTGACCATGCAGCGCATGTGGCAGGAACTGCCGTCGCTTTATGTCTCGCTGGGCTCTCCATTCCTGCTGTATCACATGCCGGATTGCCCCACCTACATCAATGCCTACAGCCCGGTTCTGCCGATGCAGGTGGCGCTCGTCGAGGCTTTGTGCGGCGGCATTCCGTTCCTTGGACAAAGTCCCGTGGATCCGGCGTGCGGTCTGCCTGATGCCATGGGGAAAGGCCTGGCACATGCGCTACAGGGGCATGCCAGTGCCGGCATATACAAATGATGTGCTGCCAGCACCGGTCTGTGTATCATGATTGCGCTGCCCGGCTGACGCTGACATGTCCTGTTTCATGCCGGTCCGGCACCTGCACTCAGCCCTGCACCTGGGCCTGCACTCAGGAATGATGAATGATTGCCACGCCCACCCGCACGCTTCCTCCGTTGAACCCGCTGAAGGCATTCGAGGCTGCGGCGCGGCACAAAAGCTTGACGGTTGCAGCTGATGAACTGAATGTCAGTCAGGTCGCCGTCAGCCGGCAGGTCCGGGTTCTGGAGGACTATCTGGGCGTGATCCTGTTCCGCCGTCAGAACCGGGGGATCGAGCTGACGCGTGAAGGCGCCTTGCTGTTCGAAGGCATCGAGAGGGGCTTTCAGGATATCGAAGCAGCCACCCGGCGCGTGTCCCGCAGGGGGCAGAGGAATATTCTGGCGATCCAGTCCTATGTGACTTTTTCACACCGCTGGCTGATGCCGCGCCTGCATGATTTCCATCACAGATATCCCCGGATCGAGGTCCGCTTGTCGTCGTCACCGGAACCGGCCGATTTCGAGACCGGCAATCTGGACGCAGCCATTCGCGGCGGGGATGGCTCCTGGCCTGACCTGCATGCCGAGAAGCTGGCCGACATGGAACTCATCCCAGTGTGTTCGCCGGCCTTCTTCCAGGATCATCCGCTGACGCAAGTTGATCAGCTTGAGAAAATGAAGCTGCTGTGTTCGGCAGCCCGGCCCCATGACTGGCCAAGCTGGCTCAAGTCCGCGAATGCCTCTTTTGAGCCCAAAAACAAGATGGTTTTTGAAAATAGCTCCCTGGCTTGCGAGGGGGCGCTGATGGATCTCGGCATTGCCATCGCGAACCGGCATTTTGTCCAGCGCCAGTTGAACGCGGGCACATTGGTGGCGCCGTTTGAGCATGGGTGCCGTACCGGCGAAAGCTATTATCTGACCTGGCCGAAGGGCCGCACCCCGTCCAAGCCGCTTCTCAACTTTCTCTCCTGGATACGGACCCAGATTACAGGCAAGGCTGAGGAGAGGGACCATCTTGAGGAAGAAGACGAGATTTATGACGAAGACTGAGCCTTGCATGCTGCGGGGCTGGTTCCGCTGAGCTGATGAGCCGTCCGCCGGAAGGTTCAATGTTCGTCCTCTCCCCGGCTGATGCCGAGGCGGCGCATTTTTTCCCACAAGGTGCTGCGGGAGATGCCGAGGCTGGCGGCGGCGGCGCTGGTGGAGCCCTGAAACCGGGTGAGCGCGGCGGTGATATGGGCCTTTTCAGCCGCATCACGCACATCGGCCAGCGGCGTCCCCGGTTCGGCCGCTGAGACTTGAGGTGCCGCTGTCTCTTCCGTCTTGCCGGCGCCTTCGGGAAAGAGATCGGCCTCCGTCAATGCGCTGCCGCTGCCAAGCGCGACGGCCCGTTCCACGCGGTTGATCAGTTCACGGAAGTTGCCCGGCCATGGGTGCTGCTTTGCCGCCTCTTTCGCGGTCTCGCTCAGCGGCGGCGCGCCAAGGCCCATGCGGGCGGCCGCTTCCGCGGCAAGCCGTTCCAGCAGGGCCGGGATTTCGTCCTGTCGGTCGCGCAGGGGCGGCAGCTTGCAGGTGATGACATTGATGCGGAACCACAGGTCTTCGCGGAAGGCGCCGCTCGTGGCCATCGCTTCCAGATCCTTGTTGGTGGCGCAGACGACCCGTGCTTCGAAACGCCGGCTCTGGCTGGCGCCGAGGCGCCGGAATTCGCGCGTTTCCAGCACGCGCAGCAGCTTCACCTGCAAGGCAGGGGGCAGATCGCCGATTTCGTCGAGAAACAGCGTGCCGTCTTCTGCTTCCTCGAAGAAGCCGCGATGGGCGGCGCCTGCGCCGGTGAAAGCCCCGCGCTCGTGGCCGAAGAGCAGGGAATCGGCAAGGTCCGCCGGCAGCGCGCCGCAGTTGACCGGCACGAAGGGTCTGCCCTTGCGCGGTCCTGCCTCATGCACATAGCGGGCGGCCACTTCCTTGCCCGTGCCGGTTTCCCCAAGCAGCAGGACGGGCAGATCGATGGCCGCCGCGCGGCGCAAGGTGCTGCCGGTCTTTTCCATGGCAGGGCTGTCTGAGAAGGGATCTGCGGTGCTGCCTGCCGGACTGCGGCGGCGGCTGGCGATCACCTGCAGCGTGTCGACAAGGGCATCGAGATCGAAGGGCTTGCTGACGTAGTCAAGCGCCCCGTCGCGCACCAGCCGCACGGCCTGGTCGATGTCGCCATAGGCGGTCATGAAGATCACGGGCACCATGCCGGACCGCGCGAAATGCTGCCGCATGACGCTTTCGCCATCCCCGTCCGGCAGTCGGATGTCGGAGAGGATGATGTCCGGCGCATCCCCGTCCAGCGCGGCGCGGGCCTCGCTGGCCGAGCGGGCCCAGCGGACCTTGAAGCCTTCCAGCTCCAGCCGCTGGCGCAGGGAGGCGCCGAGGGTCGCGTCGTCCTCGACCACGAGGATGCGGCTTGCCGTCATTTGGCTGCGCTCCCGTTTTCAGGTTCACTGGTGAGGGTCAGCTGCACGGTGGTGCCTGCGCCTTCCTTGCTGCGGATCGACAGGTCCGCGCCGATCCGCGCCACCAGATTGGACACCACCCAGATGCCGATGCTGCGTTCCACCGGCACATCATCGACCTGGCCGGAGATGATGGCTGCCACCAGTTCCGGCGGCATGCCGGGGCCTTCGTCGCTGACCCTTAGTACAACCGTATGCGCGGCTTCATCCTGCGACAGGCCGACGGTAACGGTGCCGCCGGGCGGGGAGGCGCGCACGGCGTTGAGCATCAGGTTGATGAGGATCTGGCGCAGGGCGTCCGCATCGGTCATCACCTCAGCCGTTTCATCCAGCTCCCAGGCGAGGATGGCTCCGGCGCGCCGGGCCTCCGGTGCAATCAGCAGTTCAAGATCCTGAATGTCCCGGGCACTGAGGAGCTTGGCGCCTGAACGCCGCCGGTAAGTGGACAGGGTGACATCGACGACGCGGCCGATGCTGTCGAGCCCGTTCTCCAGAAAGTCGAGGGTTTCCTTGCGCACCTCTTCGCGCTCGCCAAACCGGCGCAGGGTGGAAATGCCGTTCTTCAGCCCGGCGAGGGGATTGCGCACCTCATGGGCGATGCTGGCGGCCATGCGCGCCAGCAGCCCGTCCCGCTCCTGCTGGGCCATCTGCTCCAGCATGCTCACCCGCTGGGCCTCGGACTGTTCCCGCAGGGCGAGGGCGGCTTCCAGCTGGCGCAGTTCATCGCCGCGCCGCCATCTGGCAGCCCCGGCAGCGTCGGTTTCCTGATCGGCAAGGCGTTCGATGAACCGGTCGAGCGGCATGAGGGCCCGGTGCGTCACCGCATAGGTGGCAAGCGCTGCGATGATGGCGACAAGGATGTCTATCCCCAGCGCCACGCTTGTGACCATGCTGGCTGCGTCTTCAAGGGGCGTGGTGTCAAAGGTGGCGGCAAGATAAAGGCGCCGGTCCTCGAGGGGGTAGCTGCGGGCAATCAGCAGCACCGGCCGGTCCGGCACGCTGGTGAGGCTGACACCTTCCGGCCCGAGCGTTTGCGCCTCGCTGAGCGCCTGGTTCAGGAGCTCAGCGTCTGTTTCCGTCAACACCGCCGTGCGGATGGTGCCGGTCCTGTCGGTCCACCGGGCTGCCATGCCCTGTTCAAGCAGTGCGGTGCGAAAGGTGAGGGACGCCGCTAGCTGGGCGCCGACAGTTTCCTCCGCATCCTTTTCCTTGATTTCAGCGGCGATATGTCCGGCCACCGCATCCAGAAACACCAGGGCCTGATCCCTGAGGCCGGTTTCATTGCTGGAGCGCAGCACCATGACGCCAATCTGGGTCGTGCCCACCGCCACGACGAACATGGCGATGGCCACAAACAGGGGCAGGGTTACGGACAGAGGCAGCTTTGATCGCAAAGGTGTCGTCATGTCCAATTGCAATAGCCCAACCACAAGCCGGCGTGCCAGAGCTTTATGCCGGATTGCCGGTCTGCGGCTCCATGATCAGCACGTCGCTTTCCAGTCCCGGTGCGATGCGCTCCCGCCAGGGCGTGCCGTACCAGCTGGTGCGCAGCGGCCGGGGTGTGTGGCCGAGTATGACGGCGCGCACGCCTTCCGCCCCTGCCGGGATGGAACTGTCGTCACCTTCTGCGGCCAGCTGCACATAGTCACAGCCGAAGCGGCGGGCAACGCCAGCAAGATGCGAGGGGCTGTCCGGCTGGTTGGTGACATGGACAAGCTTCGTCACGTCCCACAAGCCGCTGAGCAGGGCCCATTCGGTCAGGGCGGGCAGGTGCTCTTCGCCGCAATCGCGCACCACGAGCGTGCGGGCGCTTTCCGGCAGTGTTTTGCCGGAGGTGAACAGGACCGGGCCGCGGTGGCTCGACGGCAGCCGCAGCAACCCGTCCGGATCCCAGGTGGTCAGGTCCCGCCGGCCTTCGGCCTGATGGTGGAACCAGCCCTTGCAGGGCAGCACCAGCAGGGTCCGGCCCGGCGCGTCCGCACACAGGAGAAGCTGCTCCGGATCGCCTTCGTCATAAACGAGGACCGGCTCGGACGAGGCCCGGGATGTGCAGGTCTTCAGGGCCCGCAGCGCGGCGCTGGCCTTGTCGCGGATCCGCCGGCGCATCTGTGCGTGATCACTGGATGCGGCAATGGCGTGGGTGTCGATCAGCACATAGGCCGTCAGACTGGCACCATTGCCTTTGGCGATGGCACAGGCCCGGTCTGCCGGCGGCTGCACTTCGCCGTCGATCACCGCGAAGCGGACAGCTTCCAGCGCCGGAAACGGCTTCAGGGCACCGCGCGGCTCCACGAGATGGCGGAACGGGGCTTCGGCAGGGCGCTCGTCCGGCTCAAGCGCAGCCTCCCCGGCCGGCCAGCCGGTCGGCCATTGGGTGCGCTCGTCCAGCGGCTGCGGTGCCCGGCGCAGCACGCCCTCCAGCGCGTCCCCTCCGGCGAGCGCCAGACGGGCACCGGAAACATAGGCGGCCCGGCCCAGAAGATGACCGGCGACAGGCACGGTCAGCAGCAGGAACAGCAGGGTCAGCAGGCCCAGCACCACCGCTTCCATGTCACCATGGGCGATGATGCTGCCGAGGAGCACGAGGCCTGCGCCAAGGGTGCCCGCCTTGGTGGCGGCATGCATGCGCTGGAACGGGTCGGGCAGCTTCATGACCCCGAGGGCCGCGATGCACAGGAAGCCGGTACCGGCCAGTTTCAACAGGACGGAAAGCAGCAGAAGCATCACTTGTCCTCCTTCTTCTTCTCAAGCAGCGCCGACAGCGAGCAGGTGGCCAGGAAGCCGATCAGCGCGATGCCGAAGGCGATGTCCAGAAACTCGCGGCGCCCGGTGCCGATCATGGTCAGCGCGGCGATGGCGACGGCGATGCCGGTCAGCATGTCCAGCGCGACGAAACGGTCGGCATAGCCGGGGCCGGTGACCATGCGGATGGCGGCAAGCGTCAGGGGCACCATCAGGATTGCGATCAGGATGGCGGCGAAGAGGGTCAGGTAGCTGTCCAGAAACTCGATCATCCTTCAATCTCCTTGATGCGCTTTTCGAACGTGCCCTTGATGTTGGCTGCGACCACATCCGGGTCCGGGGCATTGAGGACATGCACATAGAGGGTGCTGAGGTCCTCGCTCACATGCAGCGAAGTGGTGCCCGGTGTCAGGCTGACGCAGTTGGCAAGGGCTGTGACCCCGGCGCGGCTGCGCAGGTTGACCGGCACGGCAACAATGGCCGGGCGCAGTGCCGTGCGGTTGCCCAGAACCTGCCGGGCCACCGTGATGGACGAGGCCACCAGTTCTCTCAGGAACACGAGCCCGAGAATTGCGGACTGGCCGATGCGAATGGCGAGGGTCATGGCGTCACTCCTGCGGTCTTGAGTTCGGTATCGAAGGCGCTGATGAACTCCGACGGATTGCCGAGGCTCTCGCCGGCGAGGTTGGAGAAGGCGATCAGCGGCTCCGGATTGAACCCGATGGCGACGGTGATGACGCCCAGCACCACGATGGGGGCCACCATGGCCAGCGGCACGGGACGGGCCTTGAGCTTGCGCACCGGCTCCTTCCAGAAGGCCTCGATCCAGATCTTGCTCATGGAGAAGATCGTCAGGAGGCCGACGAAAAGCGCGACGGCGGCAAGCCAGGCGGCATCATTCTGGAAGGAGGCATCCACCACCATGAACTTGGCCCAGAAGCCCGACATCGGCGGGATACCGGCCAGCGACAGGGCGGGAATCGCGAAAAGCACCGCGAGCAGCGGCGAGGACTTCATCAGCCCGCCGGACTTGCGCAGGTCGAAAGACCCGGTCGCCCGGTGGATGGCGCCTGCGATGAAGAACAGGTTCGCTTTCACCACGATGTGGTGGATGATGTAGAAGACCGCGCCTGCCAGAGCCAGCGGCGTTGCGATGGCAAGGCCCAGCATGATGTAGCCGATCTGACTGATGATGTGGAACGACAGGATGCGCCGCACGTCCCACTGCACCGCCGCGCCAAAGACGCCGAACAGCATGGTTCCGGCCGCGAACAGGGCCATCAGCGGCTTCAGCCCGCCGTTGTCCACCTCGAAGAGCAGGGTGAAGACGCGAAACAGCGCATAGACGCCCACCTTCGTCAGCAGGCCCGCAAACACCGCCGAAACGATGATCGAGGCCGTGTGATAGGAGGCCGGCAGCCAGAAGAACATCGGGAAGAAGCCCGCCTTGATGCCAAAGGCCAGCAGGAACATCATCGCCGCCAGGCTGAGTGCCGCCGAGGACTCCGTGCGCGGCAGAACCGTGGCGAGATCCGCCATGTTCAGCGTGCCGGTGGCGCCATAGAGCAGCCCGATCGCCATCAGGAACAGGATGGTCGAGAACAGGTTCAGCACCGCATATTTGATCGCCCCGTCGATCTGCGCACGGGTGCGGTCCAGCGTGATGAGGCCGAGCGTTGCGATCAGCATCACTTCAAACCAGACATAGAGGTTGAAGATGTCGCCGGTCAGGAAGGCGCCGTTGACGCCGGTCATCAGGCCGAGGAACAGCGGGTAGAAGCCCGAACGGATCTGGCGCTGGCGCAGGTCCGCGAGGGCAAAGACCAGCGCACACAGGGCCAGCAGGCTGGAAATCACCACCATGGCCGCGCTGAAGCGGTCCGCGGCAAAGACGATGCCGAAGGGCGGCGCCCAGCCTCCGAAGGCCTTGGTCAGGATCGTGCCGGTCATGACCTCCCGCAGCACCAGCACTGAGGCGGCCAGCGTGAGGGTCATGCCGGTAAGGGCCACGGCGCGCTGCACGGCCGGCCAGACATGGAAGGCGGCGGCCAGCGCGGCGGCTGCCAGCGGCAGGATGACGGGCCAGAGGAGAAGCGTGTCAGCCATTGCGGGTGGCCTCCTTGTCAAAGGGCGAGCCGAGTTCTTCGGCCGCATTCTGCTCGTCGGTGAAGACGGAGCCGAGGGCCGAGTAGGCCTTGAGCACGAGGGCGGCAGCAAAGGCCACCAGCGCAAAGCCGATGACGATGGCGGTCAGGATCAGCGCCTGGGGCAGGGGATTTGCCGATTCTGCGCCAAGCACCTGCGCACCCTTTTCGATGATCGGCGGGGCGGTGAATTGCAGCCCGCCCGCGACGAAGATCAGGAGGTTCACAGCCGCCGACAGCAGCACGACGCCGAAGAGGATGCGCACCACGTGCCGCGACAGCAGCAGATAGATGCCTGCGCCCATCTGGGCGGAAATGGCAAAGGCGTAGATGAGGCTCACTGTTCCACTCCCTCATAGAACCGGAAGACCAGCGACAGCACGCCGCCAATGACGACCATGAAGACGCCGATATCGAAGATCGTGGCGGTGCCCACATGGGCAGAGCCGAGTTCCGCCCACCAGTGGGTCAGGAACGAGCCATCCGAGAAGAGCCCCGGCAGGCCGCTGATGAAGGACAGGAACAAGCCGCAGCCCATCAGCACGATGGGGTGAACCATCAGTGCCCGGCGGGCCGTCTCCACGCTGCCGGCCAGTGCCAGCAGCGCGAAGCCGAGGGCTGCGAACAGTCCGCCGATGAAGCCGCCGCCCGGTTCGTTGTGGCCGCGGAACAGCATGTAGACGGACACCACGAGCAGCAGCACGAAGACGAGGCGGGACATGGTTGAGAAGATAATGGACATGGCTGTCACTCCTTCGTGGTGGCTGGTGCGCTTATGGGCGTGCTTGCGGGCTTGCCTGCAGGTTTGCGGGCACCGCGCAGCAGGCCCCAGGCGGCAATGGTTGCGAGGGCGACCACGGCGATCTCACCCAGCGTGTCGATGGCGCGGTAATCCACGAGGATCACGTTGACGACGTTGCGGCCATAGGCCTCCAGGTAGCTGGTCTCGCCGAAATATTCGGACAGGCGCAGATCAACCGGGGTGACGCCGATGGAGGCAAGCGCGACGAACATGATCACGGCAAAGCCGGTGGCGATCAGGCCGTCGCGGCGGCGCTCGTTGACGCTGCGCGAATGACGGCGCCGCGAGGGCAGGCGCAGCAGCACCGCCGTCATCAGGATGACGATCAGCGTTTCAACAGCCGTCTGCGTCAGGGCGAGGTCCGGGGCACCGTTGAGCATGAACACCACGGCAGAACCGAAGCCGGTGACGCCCGCTGCCACGAGCCCGGCGATCAGCGAGCGCACGAAGACCGTTGCAATGGCGCCTGCAGCCGTGAGCAGCAGCACCAGCACCACGGAGATGCGGATGCGGCCTTCACCGGCCAGGAAGTCCCAGGACGGCGCGGCGAAGAAGGCGAAGGCAAGGCCTGCAATCACCGTCAGTAGCACGATGGTGGTGTAGCGGTGCTGGTCGCCGTTCTGCAGCACGCGGGTCGACAGGCGCGCCGTGTCCAGAAGGCCGTTGAGCGCCTTGTGATAGAAGCGGTCACCCAGCCAGGCATAGAACCGGTCATAGTGGCGCAGCGTGTTGTGGATGCGGGTCCACTGCAGCACGATCACGGCACCGATGGTGATGACCAGCGCCGACAGCATCAGCATCGGCGTCAGGCCGTGCCAGAGCTTGAAGGACACATCCACCGGCTGGCCGTAGAGGGCCGAAGCGGCAGGGGCGATGAGCCACTGGGCCACCGGACCCGGCACGAGGCCGATCAGGATGCCGCCGGCGGCCAGCAGCAGCGGACCCACGAGCAGGCCGGGCGTCTCGCCATGATGCACTTCGCTGACACGCTCGGCCTTGAAGTAGAACGGGCGGATCGACACCACACCGGCCACGCCCACCATGACCGCATTGACGAGAACGGCAGCGGCGACGGGCAGGAAGTTCCAGTCGCTGGCAAGCTGTGCCTCGAACAGGTACTCCTTGGAGATGAAGCCGACGAAGGGCGGCAGGCCGGCCATCGACAGGCTGGCCAGCACGGCCGCAACCGCAGTGACCGGCAGGAAGCGGGCAAGGCCGCCGAGCCTGTTCAGGTTCGCTTCGCCCGTGGCATGAATGGCGGTGCCTGCACAGAAGAACAGCGCCGCCTTGTAAAGGGCGTGGGCGAGGATGAACCCGGCTGTTGCGACGGCCGCCACTTCACCGGTCAGGCCGATCAGCATCACCAGGATGCCGAGCGAGGCGACGGTGGACTGGGCCAGCACGGCCTTGAAGCCTTCGGCGCGCAGGGCCTGCAGGGCTGCAACGATCATGGTCAGCGAGCCGACGATGACAAGCGTGTGGCCGAAGGCGGGCATCCCGGCAAAGACGCCGTCAAATCGCGCCAGCAGGAACACGCCCAGCTTCACCATGGTGGCCGAATGCAGATAGGCGGAGGCCGGCGTCGGCGCGGCCATCGCATTCGGCAGCCAGAAGTGGAAGGGGAACTGCGCGCTCTTGGTGAAGGCGCCGATCATGATCAGCACTGCGATCGTTCCGGCCCAGGGGCTGGCAACAAGTTCGCCGGAGCGGGCCAGAACCTCGGTGAAGGAGAAGGTGCCCATGGTCATGCCGATGACCAGAATACCCGCAAACAGCACCAGGCCGCCGCCGCCGGTGACGACCAGCGACTGCAGGGCAGACTTGCGCGCCGCTTCCTTGTGGCCGTCAAAGCCGATGAGCAGGAACGAGGCAAGGCTCGTCAGCTCCCAGAAGACGAACATGACGATCAGGTTGTCGGAGAGCACCGTGCCGAGCATCGCGGCCATGAACAGCAGGATGAGGCCGAGGAAGCGGCCAATCTCGGAACTGGGCTTTTCGGCGAAATAGGCGCCGGCATAGATCACCACCAGCGTGCCGATGCCGCTGATCAGCAGGCCGAAGAGCAGCGAGAAGCCGTCCAGGCGGAACGACAGCTCCACGCCCAGCGACGGCACCCAGGCCAGTTGCGCCGTCAGCGCCCCGCCGGATGCCACCTGTCCGGCCTGCATCAGCAGTGAGGCAAAGATGGCCAGGGGGATGAGGCACATCACCCAACCGGTATTGCGCCCCAGAAATGATGCGGCTGGCCGCGCAATCAACGCGCCCGCCAGTGCGGCAACTATGCTCCACTCAAAGCTCACGGCTTGCATCCCTCTTGCTGTTTGCCCTGTATTGGCAAGAGGCGTGCCAGGCCAATTTACCTTTTTATATCAATGCATGTAGCGTCGCAGGTAAGTGCCCTGTCCGGATTTCCGAACAAGAGAGCAGTGCTCCCGTCCGGAAATCCGGACAAGGGGGAGGGCGGGGCAACGGGCCTTTCGGGTCCTCTTGCGCGGCATGCCTATAAAACGGGCAGGGGGTGATATTGCGCTGCGGAAAAGCCCCGGCATAATCGCGCCATGGACGCAGCCCTGACCGTACTCGTGATCGATGAGAACGACATTCGCGCCTCGATCATCGAGCGCGGATTGCGGGAGGCTGGGCATGAGCGGGTGATCCTCCTGTCCAGCATGGACGGGCTGGTGCGCCGCATCGTCGAGATCGACCCGGATGTGATCGTCATCGACCTGGAAAACCCCAACCGTGACCAACTGGAGCATCTGTTTCAGGTGTCGCGCGCGGCCCAGCGGCCGATTGCCATGTTCGTGGACCGCTCGGAAAGCGGCATGGTCGCGGCGGCGGTGGAGGCTGGCGTGTCGGCCTATGTGGTCGATGGGCTGCGGCAGGAGCGGGTGAAGCCGATCCTCGACATGGCCATTGCCCGGTTCAACGCCTTCACCCGGCTGCAGCAGGAACTGGCCGAGGCACGCAACGCGCTGGAAGAGCGCAAGGTGGTGGAGCGGGCCAAGGGCATTTTGATGAAATCCCGCGGGCTTAGCGAGGAAGAAGCCTTCACGCTGCTGCGGCAGACGGCGATGAACGAGAAGAAGAAGATTGCGGACATCGCCCAGAGCGTGGTGACCGCAGCCGGGCTGCTGCTGTGAGCGGCTGGCCCGCGCGGGGGACGCGCAGAAGGAGCAGGACAGGATGAACGCACACCCGGCACATGCCCCCGATCTTCCCCTGCCCGGCAAGGGGCCGGGCCGGGAGCCGCGCGTGCTCAGGGCCGGCTTCATTCCGCTCGTTGATGCCTCGATCCTGCTGGCCGCCGCCGAGGCGGGCTTTGCCGAACGCGAGGGCCTGCGGCTGGAACTGGTGCGCGATGTCTCCTGGGCCAATGTGCGCGACCGGCTCGCCTTCCGTCAGTTTGATATCGCCCACATGCTCTCGCCCATGCCGGTGGCAGCGCAGCTCGGGCTTGGCTCCAACCCGTCGCCTGCGGTCACGCCCTTCTTTCTGGGGCAGGGCGGCAATGCCATCACGCTGGCGCTGCGGCTGTTCGAGGAAATGGCGGAACTTGCCGAAGGGGTGGAGCGGGCTGATGCGCTGGGCTGCGCCAGGGCTTTGGCGCTGGTGGTGCGGGCCCGGCGGGAAGGCGGCATGGCGCCGCTGACGCTGGGCGTCACCTATCCGTTTTCCTCGCATAACTATGAGTTCCGCTACTGGCTGGCGGCTGGCGGCATTGATCCGGATGCGGATGTGCGGCTGGTGGTCGTGCCGCCGCCCATGACCTCCGATGCGCTGGAAGCAGGCGCCATTGACGGTTTCTGCGTCGGTGCGCCGTGGAACATGATTGCCTGCGAACGCGGTGTCGGGCGCATCGTTGCGGTCAAGCAGGACATCTGGCCGCTGGCGCCGGAAAAGGTGCTGGCCATGCGGCCGGAATGGGCCGATGCCAATCAGGACACGGTCATGCGGCTGATCGTGGCGCTCGACCGGGCGGCGCGCTGGTGTCAGGCGCCGGAAAACCATGATGACCTGGCCGCGATCCTTGCCGATCCGCGCTATCTGGGCGCGCCAAAGGACATTCTGCGCCGCGTTCTGGCGGGCGAATTCAGCCTTGATGCCCATGGCCGCACCCGCCGGATCGACAGCTATTTCCGCTTTCACGGGCAGAGCTCGAATGTGCCGAGCCGCACGCTGGCCCTGTGGATCTACAGCCAGATGATCCGCTGGGGACAGGCTGAGTTTTCACAGACGCTGGCAGAGAAGGCCGCAGGCTCCTGCCGTCCGGATCTCTACCGCATGGCGCTGGGAGCAGAGGCGGATGCGGATCTGGAGGATGCCGCTCTGGCCGCAGCCGCCTTCATGGATGGCGCACACTTCGATCCCCAGGACATCATGGCCCATGTGGAAGGATTTCCGGTGCGCCGCAGACCCGGTGAGCCGGTGCCGCTGTCTGAAGTGTGAGTGGATTCAATTTGTGCAGATAAGTTGCTGCACTGCATGATGGTGCATAAAAAGGTGGCGGTTCTGATAAGCGCCTGCCGGAGGTTCAAAGCCTGGCTTCTCCAAAAGCCCTTGTAAATCAATATTCTACCGCAGCGGCAAGCATCTGGCACGGCGCTTGCTTTTAAGATTGCAGTCCGGTCAACGGCGACCGGAACCATCGAACGCACATATCAGCGTTCACGAGAGACATCGACGTCGCTTGGTTTGCAGCCGGGAACCTCCCTTCCCGCGTGCAGTCACCGGGCGGCGTTTTTTGTTTTGGGCTCCAGGAAAAACAGAAGGGCCCGGGCAAAGAAGGGGACAGACACGATGAGCATCACCACAGCCGGCCTCAGCCGCCGCACCTTGTTGAAGTCCACCGCCGCCGCCGCCCTTGCCGGGGCTGTGAAGTCGGCCTTTCCCTCCGGCGCCTTTGCACAAGGGGCAGGGCCAGAGACAACCCGCGCCGTTCTCGGCTTCATCGCGCTCACCGATTCCGCGCCGCTGATCGTGGCCAAGGAGAAGGGGCTCTTCGCCAAATACGGCATGCCGGATGTGGAAGTGGTGAAGCAAGCCTCCTGGGGCACCACGCGTGACAATCTGGTGCTGGGCTCGCAAGGCAACGGCATCGATGGCGCGCATATCCTGACGCCGATGCCTTACCTCATCTCCGCCGGCAAGGTGACGCAGAACAACGTGCCGCTGCCCATGGTCATTCTCGCCCGCCTCAATCTGGATGCGCAGGGCATTTCGGTTGGCTCCGCCTACAAGGACCTGCAGGTCGGGCTTGATTCCGGCGTGCTGCGCGAGGCCTTCGCCGCCCGCAAGGCGGCCGGCAACCCGGCGAAGGCGGCGATGACCTTCCCCGGTGGCACCCATGATCTTTGGATCCGCTACTGGCTGGCGGCCGGTGGCATCGATCCGGACACGGACGTGGAGACTATCGTCGTGCCGCCGCCGCAGATGGTGGCCAACATGAAGGTCGGCACCATGGACTGCTTCTGCGTGGGCGAGCCCTGGAACGAGCAGCTGGTCAATCAGGGCATCGGCTTTACCGCCGTCAACACGGCGGAGCTGTGGAACAAGCACCCCGAGAAGTCGCTGGGCATGCGTGCGGACTGGGTGGAGAAGAACCCGCGCGCCGCGCAGGCTCTGCTGATGGCCACCATGGAAGCGGCCCAGTGGTGCGATGACATGGCCAACAAGGAAGAACTGGCCGAGATCGTCGGCAAGCGTGCCTGGTTCAATGTTCCGGCCAAGGACATCGTTGACCGCCTGAAGGGCGAATATGACTACGGTAACGGCAAGGTCGTCGAGGACAGCCCGCATTTCATGAAGTTCTGGCGCGACCACGCCTCCTATCCGTTCCAGAGCCACGATGCCTGGTTCCTCACCGAAGACATCCGCTGGGGCAAGTTCGAGCCGGAGACGGACATCAAGGCGCTGATTGCGCAGGTGAACCGCGAGGACCTGTGGCGCGAGGCGGCCAAGACGCTGGGCGTCACCGATATCCCGGCTTCCACCTCACGCGGGGTGGAAACCTTCTTCGACGGCAAGGTCTTCGATCCGGAAAACCCCGAAGCCTACCTGAAGAGCCTTGCGATTACGCGGATCGCCTGAAGGCAGCATGAGATGTTCCGGAGCGGGGATGCACCGCTCCGGGACTGAAGAAGACCCGAGGGAGACCCAGATGCCCCAGACCCAGCTGAAGATGAAGGACGCCGCGATACGCAAGGCAACGGCCAGCGTCATCGCCTTTACCCGCCCCATGAAGACAAGCAGCCATTTCACCCGCGCCCAGGCGCTTGCCCGCAGTGCGTCTGAAACGCTGCTGCCGCCCGTGATCACCCTCGCCGTGCTTCTGGCCATCTGGCAGGTGCTGTGCTCCTCGCCAACCTCCAGCCTGTCGGCCCCTTCCAAGGTGCTGTCGGAAAGCTGGGAGATCATTGCCCATCCGTTCTATGAAGGGCAGGGCATCGATCAGGGCATGTTCTGGCAGATCCTTGCCAGCCTGCAGCGTGTGGCTGTCGGCTATGCCTTCTCCGTGGTGGTCGGCATCGGCCTTGGCGTGCTCGTCGGCTCCAGCCAGTGGGCGATGCGGGGTCTCGATCCGATCTTCCAGGTGCTGCGCACCGTGCCGCCGCTGGCCTGGCTGCCCCTGTCGCTGGCCGCCTTTCAGGATGGCAGCCCCTCGGCCATCTTCGTCATCTTCATCACCGCCGTCTGGCCGATCATCATCAACACGGCGGTCGGCATCCGCAACATTCCGCAGGACTATCAGAACGTTGCCAGGGTGCTGCGGCTGAACGGCTTCGAGTATTTCGCCAAGATCATGCTGCCGGCTGCCGCGCCCTACATCTTCACGGGCCTGCGCATCGGCATCGGCCTGTCCTGGCTCGCCATTGTGGCGGCGGAAATGCTCATTGGCGGCGTCGGCATCGGCTTCTTCATCTGGGACGCATGGAACTCGTCGCTGATCAGCGACATCATCGTCGCCCTCGTCTATGTCGGGGTCGTCGGCTTCTTCCTTGACCGTCTCATCGCCTTTGCTGGCCGCCTTGTCACCCGCGGCACCGCGAACGCCTGAACAGGAGAACCGGCATGGCACAGTCCTATCTTTCCCTGCAGCTCGTCTCCAAGACCTACGAGCGTGCGGGCCTCAAGTCCGAGGTGCTGCGTGAGGTTTCCCTCAATGCGGACAAGGGCGAGTTCATCTCCATCATCGGCCACTCCGGCTGCGGCAAGTCCACGGTGCTCAACATCATCGCCGGGCTGACCCCGGCGACGACGGGTGTGGTGTTTCTGGAAGGGCAGGTGGTGGATGCCCCCGGCCCGGAGCGGGCGGTCGTCTTCCAGAACCACAGCCTTCTGCCCTGGCTGACCGTCTACGAGAATGTCGATCTGGCTGTCTCCAAGGTGTTCCGCGGCCGCAAGAGCAAGGCCGAGCGGCACGACTGGGTGATGCACAATCTCGATCTGGTGCAGATGGCCCATGCCGGCAGCAAGCGCCCGGCGGAAATTTCCGGCGGCATGAAGCAGCGCGTCGGCATCGCCCGGGCGCTGTCCATGGAACCCAAGGTGCTGCTGCTGGACGAACCCTTCGGCGCGCTGGACGCGCTGACCCGCGCCCATCTGCAGGATGCGGTGATGGAGATCCACGCAAGGCTCGGCAACACCATGATCATGATCACCCATGATGTGGACGAGGCCGTGCTCCTGTCGGACCGCATCGTGATGATGACCAACGGCCCGGCGGCCTGCATCGGCGAGGTGCTGGAGGTGCCGATCGAGCGTCCGCGCAACCGCATCGAGCTGGCCTCCGACCGCACCTATCTGAAGTGCCGCGAGGCTGTCCTGAAATTCCTCTACGAGCGTCACCGCTTCGTGGAAGCGGCGGAGTGAGACCCATGCGCCAGAAACTCGTTATCGCCGGCAATGGCATGGCCCCGGGGCGGATGCTGGAGCATCTGCTGGAGCAGGCACCGGACCTTTACGACATCACCATCTTCAATGCCGAACCGCGCGTGAACTACGACCGCATCATGCTGTCGCCGGTTCTCTCGGGCGAAAAAGCCTTTGAGGACATCATCATCCATGGCGATGGCTGGTACATCCGCAACGGCATCACCCTCTACAAGGGCCACCGCATCACCACCATCGACCGTGAGGCAAAGACAGTCACCTCCGATCAGGGTGAGATTGCAGCCTACGACAAGCTGGTGATCGCCACCGGCTCGGTGCCCTTCATCCTGCCCGTGCCGGGCAAGGACCTGAGAGGCGTCATCACCTACCGCGATCTGGATGACGTGGACGCCATGCTGCTGGCCGCGCAGGCCCGCGAGACGGCGGTGGTCATCGGCGGCGGTCTGCTGGGGCTGGAAGCGGCTGCCGGGTTGAAGGCGCGCGGCATGGATGTCACCGTGCTGCATGTGATGCCGACGCTGATGGAGCGCCAGCTTGATCCGGCGGCAGGCTATCTGCTGCAGCGCTCGCTGGAAGAGCGCGGCATCAAGGTGATGACCCGCGCCAACACGCAGGCGCTGCTGGCCGATGACACCGGCAAGGTCCGTGCGGTCGCGCTGCAGGATGGCACGGAAGTGCCCGCGACGCTCGTCGTCATGGCGGCGGGCATCCGCCCCAACGCAGGCCTTGCCCGCGAGGCAGGGCTTGAGGTGAACCGGGGCATCCTCGTCGATGACCACATGCGCACCAGCGATCCGGATATCTTCTCCCTCGGCGAATGCGCGGAAGTGGGCGGGCAGGTCTATGGTCTTGTCGCGCCGCTTTATGAGATGGCACGGGTGCTGGCGGGCGGGCTGGCAAAGCCGGTGACGGGCGCCGACGTGAAGGGCTTCGTCCATCAGGACACGCCCACCAAGCTCAAGGTGACCGGCATTGACCTGTTCTCGCTGGGCGATTTTGCCGAAAGCGAGGACCGGGAGGAAATCGTCCTGCGCGATGCCAGCGCCGGCGTCTATAAGCGGCTGATCCTCAAGGACAACCGCATCATCGGCTCGGTCCTCTTCGGCGAGACCGGCGATGCCGCATGGTTTGCGGATCTGAAGAAGAAGGGCACGGATATCTCGGATCTGCGCGAAACGCTGATCTTCGGGCAGGCCTTCCAGGGAGGGGGCGCACTGGACCCTACGGCGGCCGTTGCGGCGTTGGCGGATGATGCGGAAATCTGCGGCTGCAACGGCGTGTGCAAGGGAACCATCGTCTCGGCCATCACGGCCAAGGGCCTGACCAGCCTTGAGGAGGTCCGCGCCCACACCAAGGCCTCCGCCTCCTGCGGCAATTGCACGGGGCTGGTGGAAAAGGTGATGCAGCTGACGCTGGGCGACAGGTTTGAGGCGCAGGCGGTGAAGCCCATGTGCGGCTGCACCACCCACAGCCACGACGAGGTGCGCCGCCTGATCAAGGCGAAGAAGCTGAAGTCCATTCCGGCGGTGATGCAGGAGCTGAACTGGTCCACCTCCGGCGGCTGCGCCAAGTGCCGGCCGGCGCTCAACTACTACCTGATGGCTGACTGGCCGGGCGAATACGAGGATGACAGCCAGTCGCGCTTCATCAACGAGCGCGTCCACGCCAACATCCAGAAGGACGGTACCTATTCCGTCGTGCCGCGCATGTGGGGTGGCATGACTTCGGCCTCGGAACTGAGAGCCATCGCCGATGTGGTGGACAAATTCGCCATTCCCGCCGTCAAGGTCACCGGCGGCCAGCGCATCGACATGCTGGGGGTGAAGAAGGAAGACTTGCCCGCCGTCTGGGAAGATCTCGGCAAGGCCGGCTTCGTCTCCGGCCACGCCTATGCCAAGGGCCTGCGCACGGTGAAGACCTGTGTCGGCTCGGACTGGTGCCGCTTCGGCACGCAGGATTCCACCGGCCTTGGTGTGCGGCTGGAGAAATTCCTCTGGGGCTCCTGGACGCCGGCCAAGGTGAAGCTCGCCGTCTCCGGCTGTCCGCGCAACTGCGCCGAGGCCACCTGCAAGGACGTGGGCGTCATCTGTGTGGACAGCGGCTACGAGATCCATTTCGCGGGCGCGGCCGGGCTCGACATCAAGGGCACCGACGTACTGGGCCTTGTCCATACCGAGGATGAGGCGCTGGAGCACATCACGGCCTTGATCCAGATGTACCGCGAGCAGGGTCATTATCTGGAGCGCATCTACAAGTGGGCCAAGCGCATTGGCCACGACGAGGTGCGCCGCCAGATCATGGAAGATGGCGACCGCCGCCGCGCCTATTTCGAGCGTTTCGTCTATTCGCAGAAATTCGCGCAGACCGACCCCTGGTCCGAGCGTGTCTCGGGCAAGGACAAGCATGAATTCCGGCCCATGGCCGTGCTGGGACTGGAGGCGGCGGAATGAACGCGATGACACCAGACTGGATCGAGATCGGCAGCCTCTCCGACATTCCCCGCTCGGGCGCCCGTGTCGTCAAGACACCGGCCGGCTGCATCGCCCTGTTCCGCACCGAGGCTGACGAGGTCTATGCGCTGGATGACCGCTGCCCTCACAAGGGCGGGCCGTTGAGCGAGGGCATCGTGCATGGGCGGCATGTCACCTGTCCGCTGCACAACTGGGTGTTTGACCTTGCAACGGGTCTGGCGCAGGGGGCGGATGAGGGGGCGGTTGCCACCACGCCTGCCCGTGTCGAGGACGGGCGAGTGTTCCTCACCCGCGCCGCACTGACCCTGCATGGCCGGACCGCGCAAGGGGAGAAGCTGGATGGCTGAGACCACCCGCACCGCCTGCCCCTATTGCGGTGTCGGCTGCGGCGTGCTGGCCACCCGGCATGACGATGGCTCCGTCACCGTGAAGGGCGATCCGGAGCACCCTTCCAACTTCGGGCGGCTCTGCTCCAAGGGCTCGGCGCTGGCGGACACGCTGGCGCTGGAGGGCCGGCTGCTCCATCCGGAAATCGGCGGACGCCGCGCCTCCTGGGATATGGCGCTTGATCTCGTCGCCCGCCGGTTCAGCGAGGCCATCCGCGAGCATGGGCCGGACAGCGTGGCCATCTACGGCTCCGGCCAGCTGTTGACGGAAGATTATTACGCCGCCAACAAGCTGATGAAGGGCTTCATCGGTTCGGCCAACATCGACACCAACTCGCGCCTGTGCATGGCCTCTTCCGTCGCCGGTCACCGGCGGGCCTTCGGCTCGGATACCGTGCCGGGCAGCTATGAGGATCTGGAAGAGGCGGATCTCGTGGTGCTGGTGGGCTCCAATCTCGCCTGGTGCCATCCGGTGCTGTTCCAGCGGCTGGAGGCTGCCAAGGCGGCGCGGCCTTCCATGCGGGTTGTCACCATCGACCCGCGCCGCACGGCCACCAGCGAACTGGCGGATCTGCATCTCTCCATCCGCCCGGATGGCGACACGGCGCTCTTTGCCGGGCTGCTCGCCTATCTCGATGAGGGCGGGCGCATCGACCGGGCTTATGTGCGCCAGCATGTGAATGGACTGGATGAAGCGCTGGCCATCGCCCGCCAGTGGCCGGTGAGCGCCGTGGCTGCGGCAACGGGGCTTTCTCCGGCCGAAACCGGCGCCTTCTTCGAGCTTTTCGCCCGCACGCAGAAGGTGGTGACGGTCTATAGCCAGGGCGTCAACCAGTCCGTCTCCGGTACGGACAAGGTCAATGCCATCGTCAATGTGCATCTTGCCACGGGCCGCATCGGCAAGCCCGGCATGGGGCCGTTTTCCGTCACCGGCCAGCCCAATGCCATGGGCGGGCGCGAGGTGGGCGGCCTTGCCAACATGCTTGCCGCCCATATGGACCTCGACAATCCGGCGCACCGGGACATCGTGCAGGGCTTCTGGAACGCACCGAAGCTGGCGGCGAGGCCCGGCCTGAAGGCGGTGGAACTGTTCGATGCCATGCACGAGGGCCGCATCAAGGCGGTCTGGATCATGGCCACCAACCCGGTGGACAGCTTGCCGGATGCGGACAGGGTGCGCGAAGCCTTGGGCCGCAGCCCCTTCGTCGTGGTATCTGATGTGCTGCGTGATACGGACACCACCCGCCACGCCCATGTGCTGCTGCCCGCCGCCGCCTGGGGCGAGAAGGACGGCACGGTGACCAATTCGGAGCGGCGCATTTCCCGCCAGCGCGCCTTCCTGCCGCTGCCGGGCGAAGTTCTGCCCGACTGGGCCATCATCTCCGCCGTGGCGCGGCGCATGGGGCATGGGCAGGCTTTCGGCTACACCAGCCCGGCTGACATCTTCGCCGAACATGCCGCCCTGTCCGGCATTGCCAACAACGGCAGCCGCGATTTCGACATCAGTGTCCATGCCGGCATCGGCCAGCTGGATTATGACGCGCTGGAGCCTTTCCTCTGGCCCGCGCCCGCAGAAGGAAAAGGCCCGGAAGATGGCCGTTTCTTTGCGCAAGGCGGTTTCTTCACGCCCGACCGCAAGGCGCGGATGGTGCCGGTATCGCCCGCCGTGACGGGACCGGAAGAGGATGGTCTGCTGACGCTCAACACCGGCCGCATCCGCGACCAGTGGCACACCATGACGCGCACCGGCCGGGCAGCGCGGCTGTTGACCCATATCGCCGAGCCCTTCGCCGAAATTCACCCCGAAGACGCCGCGCTGCACGGTATTGCGGCGGCGGATCTGGTGGAGATCTCCAATGTTCGCGGCAGCGTTCTCGTGCGGGCCGTGGTGACGGACCGGGTGCGCCGGGGCGAGGTTTTCGTGCCGATGCACTGGACCGGGCAATTTTCCGCCCGCGCCCGCATCGATGTTCTGGCTGGGCGCCAGCGCGATCCGTTCTCCGGCCAGCCGGGTCTGAAGCGCAATGCTGTGCGCCTTGCTCCGGTTGCTGCCCGCTGGCACGGCTTTGCCGTGCTCTCCCGCGCACCGGAGCATTTGCCCTTCGCCTATTGGGCGCTTGCGCCGTTGACCGATGTGGGAACCAGCGAGGCGGTGAAGATCGAGTTTGCCACGCTGGAGGACGACACGCCGGAAGAGATCGCGGCAAGCCTCCTGCGCCGCTGCACCCTTGGCGGGGCTGGCAAGCCGGAGCAGATGTCCTTCCATGCGGCGTCTGACGGGCTTTACCGCTGCATGGTCTGGCAGGACGGGGTGCTGGCTGGGGCCGTATTCCTCGCCCGCACGCCGGTTGCCGTTTCCCGCAGCTGGGCCAGCAGCCTGCCCGGCACGCGGGACGATGGCCCCGCCAGCCGCTGGCGGCTGCTCGCCGGGCGCCCGGCGGCGGATGTGCCGGACAAGGGGCCGGTGGTCTGCACCTGCTTCCAGATTGGGGCCAACGAAATCCGCCGCGCCGCCGCTGAAGGCTCTGACACGGTGGCTGCCATTGGCGCCTGCCTGGGCGCTGGCAGCAACTGCGGCTCCTGCCGCCCGGAAATCGCCCGCCTGCTGGCGGAGTGCAAACCCCATGAGGAGGCGCATGACCATGCTGCACGTTCAGCCTGAAACCTCTGGCCTTTCGCCTCGTTCCGCCCGCCCGCAGCGTCCTGCCCGGATGGAGCCTCTGGCCGTGCTGCCGGTGTTCCTGCCGCTCACAGGCCGCAAGGCGGTGCTGGCCGGAGGCGGGGCGCCTGCCGCCTGGAAAGCCGAGCTGCTGCTGGCCGCAGGGGTGGAATTGTACCTCTTCACGGACAACCCTTGCGAGGATCTGGCGGCGCTGCTGGCGGATCCGGCGCTGAGCCCGCGCATCCATCATGCCTTCCGGCGGTGGCAGCCTGAAGATCTCACCGGCGCTGCCCTTGCCATTGCTGATGCCGAAGATGACGAGGATGCTGCAGCCTTCTTCGCGGCGGCCCGTGCGGCGGGTGTGCCGGTGAATGTCATCGACCGGCCGGCCTTCTGCCAGTTCCAGTTCGGCGGCATCGTCAACCGCTCGCCGCTGGTCGTCGGCATCTCCACCGATGGCGCGGCCCCCGTGCTGGGCCAGACGGTGCGCCAGAAGATCGAAACCCTGCTGCCGCCCGGCCTCTCCCGCTGGGCGCAGCTTGCTGCCCGTATTCGCGCGGCGGTGAGTGAACGGCTGGAAAGCGTGGCCTTGCGGCGGCGCTTCTGGCGGCAGTTCAGCGAAGCCGCCTTTGCGCGCGGGGCGCCGGAACTTGAGGAGGATTTCGGCGCCCTCATCGATCACTTGGCGGAGGAGGCTCCCGCCACCGGCGAGGTGGTGCTGGTGGGGGCGGGTCCGGGCGATGCCGCGCATCTGACGCTTGGCGCCATGCGGGCGCTGCAGTCGGCGGATGTGATCCTGTTTGACGATCTCGTCAGCGCCGAAGTGCTGGAGCTTGCCCGCCGCGAGGCGAAACGCATGCTCGTCGGCAAGCGCGGCGGGCGGGAAAGCTGCGCGCAGGAAGACATCAATGACATGATGGTTTCGCTCGCCCGGCAGGGGCGCAAGGTGGTGCGGCTGAAGTCCGGTGATCCGATGGTGTTTGGCCGGGCGGGGGAGGAAATTGCCCGCCTGGAAGCCGAAGGCATCCCCGTTTCCGTGGTGCCGGGCATCACGGCGGCCTCAGCCATGGCAGCGCGTCTCAAGGTGTCACTCACCCACCGCGATCATGCCCAGAGCCTGCGCCTGATGACCGCCCACTCCCGCCATGGCGGCCTGCCGGACACGCTGGACCTGTCAGGCCGCGCCACCTCTGCCTCCACCACCGTGTTCTACATGGGCCGCCGTATGGCCGGCAGCCTGCGCCAGCGGCTCCTGTCGGAAGGCGTCTCCCCGGATCTGCCCGTTGTGGCCCACGGCTCCGCCAGCCGCCCGGAGGAAAAGATCTGGACCGGCCGCCTCGCAGACCTCACCAGCACCGCCATGGCCGCCTTCGGCGAGGCTCCGGTGCTGATCGGCATAGGACAAGTCTTTGCGGCCGCGAAGGTGGGGGAGGAGGAGGCCGGGTTGCCGGTGGTTGCGGCTCAGGTTCAGGCCCGCAAGGTTCGCGCATGAAAGAGCGTGCACAACTGCATGTGCTGCTGCGCTGTGGTTTTGCCATTCTGCATTGTGGCGGTTGATCCCTTCGTATAAATGACGGGCCTCTGGCACTCTGCAGATCTGATCCGGATTGTTTGTGTCACTGCAGGGACCAGTGTCCGTCATCAGGCGCCGTGTTCGCCTGACGGGTTTTGAGTGGGCAGATTCTGGAGTTCCCGACGTGAGCCGCTTTGTTTCAGATGATCGTCCTGGCACGCAGGTCAGGATGATCGTTTACATCCTCCTTGCCTATGCTGTTTACGTCCTGTTTTCCCGTATCCCATTGCCCGGCCTGCCGCCTTTTGTGCGGGACCGGGTGCTGATGGGGGATAACGATGTGCAGCGCATGTCGCTGATCGTTCTCGGTGTCATCTCGATTATGACGGTTCTCATCTATGCAGAGATTCTGAAAGTCCTCTTTCCCTCCTTCATGGCCGCTGGCGAAAAGTCTCGGTTCTACGGCCCGGTCATCGGCATTCTGGTGATCGGGATGACGCTGCTGCAGGGGGACGGCATTCTTCAGGCGTTCATGGCCATGGGGTACCAGGACGGCAGGCAGGTGATGATCATGGTGGGCCTCGCCAGTTTTGCCGGCGTTTCGATGCTCCTGTTCTGGTTTGAAGGGAGGATCCGGCTGCCGGGGCTGGACAGCGGCATCTGGGTTCTGCTGGCCATTCCCGCCTTTGCAAGCCTGTTCAGCTGGCTGCCTCAGGCCCTCGCCTTCTCGCGGCACGGGCTGCCCCTCGGCACATATACTGTGGTCGCAGCCTATGTGGTGGCCGTGATTGTCCTCGCGGCCGGTGCCTGCTTGCTGCTGTCCGCCGGTTCGAGGCGGCCCGATGCCCTCAGGATGCTGCTCTGGCCGCCGGTTCTCGCCAATGGTCTTCTGGTATATCTGGGGCCGTTGGTGATGGTGTTCCTGCCTGAGACGCACCAGTACGACCCTGCGGCGTGGACGCTTATTGAGGTGGCCCTACTGGTGCCGCTCATGGCAGCCTTCGTCTTTGGCTATTGCCGCATTTACGGCAAGGGCACGGGTGCAGAGGGCAAGCCTGCGCTCCACCCTGCCATGCTTGCCGTTCCGGTGTTCGCGGTGCAGGTCTTCATTTTCGCCGGTTCCAAGCTCCTCAATGTGTTTGCCGAGCTGCCGGTGATGGTCGAAGGCTACATGCTGACGGTCTGTGCCGCCGTCATGTTCTGTCTGCTGCAATTGCTCCGCCGGGCCTGAGATTTTTGACTCAAACCCGTGCGTGAAGGGGATTGCCGGACCATGAAACACCGGCGGCCCCTTCCAGAAAGCCGTCGCAGAAGGCGCCGCCCGGCGCATGGGGGAGGGCTTTGGCGCTCATCTCCTCTGCGCCGATGCGGCCTTGCACCAGATCATCGAACAGGCTGATCACCTCGAAGAAGCCTTGCGTCTGCGGCGAGAGCCTGAGGCCGCTGACGCCGGCGCTCTTCAGGCGCGGCAGGGTGTGGGCCATGTTGGCGCATTGGGCCGAGAGCGTCTGCACGCCGTTGATGGCCAGAAATTCCTGCCCGTCCAGCGTATCCACCGCCAGCCCGTCCGGATCATCGGCGCAGACGAATTGGCACTGGTCCTTGGCCCGGTCGTGATAGCGCGCATGATAGCAGCGGCCGGAAATCGCCAGCGGCAGGCGGCCCCAGCCCCAGACCTCCACCGGCACGGGGCCCGCTGCCGCCGCCAGCCGCTCCACCGATGCCATGGGCAGTTCCGGCGGCAGGCAGAAACGCACCGCGCCGCGCGCCTTCAGGAAGGCCACCGTCCCCTCGTTATAGACGTTGATCAGCGGTCCTGCCGAAAAGGCGGCGCCTTGCGGCAGGTGGGCGAGGGCGGTGATGTCATTCACCTCCACCTCAAGGCCCATGTCCGCCAGTTCTGCCGTCTGCTTGCGCTCGCGCTTCAGGGTGACCAGCGCAAGGCTTGTCACCGACACCTCCTTGCCGCCCGCCTGCAGCCGTTCGATGGCTTCCGGCAGGCGCGTCTGATAGAAGGGCAGGCGCTTGGAACAGACCAGCTCACCGATGACGGCGCGCTTCACGCCCGGTGTTTCGGCCAGTCTTGCATAGAAATCGCTCCACGCCGCAGCGTCCCAGAAGCCCATCACCGGGCCAACCGTCAGCTCCATCCTGTCATCTCCAGATCTTGTTATAGGCCCCGGCGGTGGAGCTCTGGCCCTCGGTCAGCTGCGCCAGCATGCCGGCCGGCACCGGGCGGCCTGCTTCCAGCGCCTCCACGGCGGCGCGGAAGTTGCGCACCACCTGCGACACATAGGCCCGCGACCGCTGGCGGCCCTCGATCTTCAGCGCTGAAACCCCGGCCCGCGCCAGCGCGGGCAGCAGTTCGGAGGCATCAAGGCTTGCCGGGTCCTCGAAGACGTAACCCGTGCGCTCGCCCACCTTGAAGCAGCCCTTGCACAGGGTGGGGTAGGGGGCAGCTTCCCCCTTGGCCGAGCGGTGGATGGTGTAACCGCCCAGCCGTGCCGCCAGATCCTTGCCCTCTTCGGCATATTCCACGTGGCTTGCGGGCGAGCACACGCCGTTCATGTTGGGCGAGCGGCCTGTGATGTAGGACGACAGGGAGCAGCGCCCCTCCGCCATGACGCAGAGCCCGCCGAAGATGAACACCTCCGTCTCGACGCTGATCTCCCGGTTGATGGCAGCGATCTCCTCGACGCTCAGCACACGCGGCAGCACCACGCGCTTCACATCGAAGGTTTCTGCATAGAAGTTGATGACATCGGGGTTTGCCGCAGCCGCCTGCACCGACAGATGCCGCCGCAGGCCCGGATGCCGCTCCGCCGCATAGGCGATGAGGCCGAGATCGGCCAGGATCACCGCATCGGCGCCCGCCTGTTCCGCATCGGCGACGGCGCGGTGCCACAGATCCTCGTTTCCGGCGCGGGGAAAGGTGTTGATGGCCACCAGCACCTTTGCCCCGCGCGCATGAGCATAGGCGACGCCCGCCGCCAGCTCCTCGCGGGAGAAATTGAGACCGGGGAAGTTGCGGGCGTTGGTGTCATCGGCAAAGCCGCAATAGATGGCATGGGCACCGGCGTCGGTGGCAGCTCTCAGGGCCGCAGGCGTTCCGGCAGGGCAGACGAGTTCCATCACCGGAAAGCCTCCATGGGTGCCGGGCGGCTCAGCGGCACGCCGGTCATGGACTGCAGCAGGGCAATCACCCGGTTGGCGGCTCCTGCGAGCGGACCGGTGAGGCGGGCGATTTCCGCGCCCAGATCCAGCTCCGCATCGTCAATGGCATTGCGCAGGGCAAGGGCCGCCGAGGTGTCGCCCTCGATGGTGAGATCGCGGGAGAAGAACAGCGCATCCCCGTCCCAGACCCCATGCACCAGTCCGACAAGCGCCGCCAGCTTTCCGGTGATGCGCGCATCGGCGGCGGGCGGGGTGGCATGCAGGGTGATGGTCAGCGGCTCCTGAGACAGGTCCATCAGGAAGGTCAGCGGCACGTCGCTGGCCGTCAGCGCAAAGCGGCTGTGGCGGTAGGCGCCGAGCCGGGTCATCAGGCCGGGATGGCGCGCCACGATCTGCCGCGCCGCGCCCGTCAGCACAAAGGCTGCAGGCGCGGCAGGTGCAAGGCGCAGGCCGAGAGCCAGAAACGGCGGCATTTCAGGAATGGACGGGGGCTGGCCGGCGCCAGAGGGGGTGTCAGGGCTGGTACCTGGGCTGGTATTGGGGCCTGAGGACATCATGCAGGGGCTCCGTCTGTCGCGTTGCCCGGCACCATAGGCAGCGCAACCGGCGCTGTAGTTGATGCGCATCAACTCCAGCGGCCTATCCCGCCTGTTCCTGATCCCGTTCCTCGTCTTTGGCGTTCAACTGCGCCGTTCAAGAGCCAGCTTGAGGCCGAAGGCGACCAGGACGGAGCCGGTGAGCCCGTCGATGCCGCGCGTGAAGGACGGGCGGCGCAGCAGTCCGGCAATGGGCCGGGTCGCCAGAATGATCACGGCAAACCAGAGCGTGCCCATCAGCCCATGGATGGCGGCAAGTCCGGTGCTGAAGGCCGTGACGGGCACATCTGCCGGAATGAACTGCGGCAGGAAGCTGACATAGAAGACGCCGACCTTGGGATTGAGCAGATTGGTCATCAGCCCGCGCCAGAACCAGCTCCGGCTGGCGCTCTGATCTGCGGCAACTTCAGCGGCGGCCTGTTCCAGCTGCGCCGGATCGGCAGGGCGCAGAGCGGCGCGGACCATTCTGAACCCCAGCCAGATCAGATAGGCCGCGCCGGCAAACTGCATCACCCGGTAGGCCGCCTCGGAAACAGCCAGCAGCGCCCCCAGTCCCACGGAGGCGGCAAAGCCCCAGGTGATGACGCCGGCGGAAATGCCAAGCCCCGCAGCAAAGGCCTGTTTCGGGCCTTCTACGGTCGCCGTGCGCAGCACCAGCGCCGTGTCCAGTCCCGGTGTCAGGGTGACGAGGGCGGCTGCAATCGAAAAGGCGATGATGGCTGAAACCGGGTCCATGAATGTCTCCGCATGCCGGAAGGGCAGGCCGTCATATTGCAGCTTTGGCGGGGGCGGCCAAGTGAGAAAACTTCAGTTCTCGCCACGTGCCCGGTCGAGCGGCTCACTTAACAACGCTTCGGCGCGCGGGGAAAGCGGGCAGCCGCGATCTTTCAGCAGGGCAATGGCCTCCCGCGTCAGCGCCTTGTTGGCGGTGTTGCCGGCGAACGTGGTGGAGGAGTTGGCAAACTCGATGCAGATGTTCTGCGTGCCGATGCTGTGCCGGTAGTCCACCCGGGAGATATTGCCGTAGGGCTCGGTGCGGGTACGGATGACCTTGCATTCCACGTGACTGGGGTGAAACACCAGCCTGGGATTGATCGAATTGGTCGAATGCGCCAGCCACGGCACATATTTGCGCCCCGAGAACCCGGCCACCAGCGGAATGATGGTGCTGCCGTTCTCCTGCGTGATCCTTGCAGCCTTGGCCCGGTCGAGACGGCTTTTGATCATCAGATAGAAGACGCCGAAGAACAGAGCGAAACAGGTGACGAACAGCGCGATGAAGAGGGCAAGTTCCATGCGGCGGTCCTTTCACCGGGGAGAGTGTTTACATCAGTCGAAAGGAAGAAGATCGGGCCTTCGTTTTGCCGCAGCGTCCCTCTCCCCACTTGAGGGGGAGATGTCTGCGTCAGCAGACAGAGGGGGGGAGCAGCACCTCAGCACAGTACCATCTCTCTCATAAACGGATAGTCAGTTACCCCGTCTGCCCCCTCAATGGGCTATCGGACTCACATCAGGTTCGGACACCGCCCGCGGCGATGCGCCTGATTTGTGGCAGGGCCTCTCCGCTCCCCTCCCCACGAGGGCTACTGCATGCACACATCATGCCCGAAACAGAATACAGATCAGGGAAAGCCTGAAGTTTGATCATTCTGGCACGGCGTTTCAGCCCCCCTCCCCCTCGTGGGGAGGGGTGAGGGGTGGGGGGGGAAAGCCTCTCCGTCTGGCAGAGTGTCCATTGATCATGGGCGGTTTCGCTTCCTGATGACTCATCAGAAAAAGATCTATTTTTCAAATTCTTGCAGGCTCATACCCCCCACCCCTTACCCCTCCCCACGAGGGGGAGGGGGGCGGACAGGCCCTACCACAGAAAAGATGCTTCACTGCGGGCGGTATCTGTACCTGATGTGTGAATCCGGTAGCCCACGAGGGGGAGGGGGCCTGAAACGCTGTGCCCGCGTTATCAGATCAGACGCGTTCGATGGCCACGGCGATGCCCTGGCCGACGCCGATGCACATGGTGGCCAGTGCCAGCGAGCCGCCGGTCTTGGCGAGCTGCAGGGCGGCGGTGCCGGTGATCCGGGCGCCGGACATGCCGAGCGGGTGGCCGAGGGCGATGGCGCCGCCGTTCGGGTTGACGCGGGCATCATCATCGGCAATGCCGAGGTCGCGCAGCGTGGCAAGGCCCTGCGAGGCGAAGGCCTCGTTCAGTTCGATCACCGACAGCTTGTCCTGGGTGAGGCCGAGGCGGGCGAGCAACTTCTTGGAAGCCGGGGCCGGTCCGATGCCCATGATGCGCGGCGGCACACCGGCGGAGGCACCGCCCAGAATGCGGGCGATCGGGGTCAGGCCATAGCGCCTGGCCGCTTCCGCCGAGGCGATGATGAGCGCGGCGGCACCATCATTCACGCCTGACGCGTTGCCCGCCGTTACCGAACCACCAGCGCGGAACGGTGCCTTGAGGGCAGACAGCGCCTCGATCGTCGTTTCGCGGGGATGCTCGTCCTTGTCCACCACCTTCGGCTCGCCCTTGCGCTGCGGGATCATGACGGGCGTGATTTCCTCCGCAAGGCGGCCGTTGGCCTGGGCTGCGGCGGCCTTCTGCTGGCTGCGCAGGGCGAAAGCGTCCTGATCGGCACGGGAGATGCCATAGTCTTCGGCGACGTTCTCCGCCGTTTCCGGCATGGAGTCGATGCCATACTGCGCCTTCATCAGAGGGTTGACGAAGCGCCAGCCGATGGTGGTGTCATAGACGGCATTCTCACGCGTAAAGGCCGCATCGGCCTTTGGCATGACGAAGGGGGCGCGCGACATGCTTTCCACGCCGCCTGCGATGATCAGTTCCGCTTCCCCGGCCTTGATGGCGCGGGCGGCGGCGATCACCGCATCCATGCCCGAGCCGCAAAGCCGGTTCATGGTGGTGCCCGGCACTTCGACCGGCAGGCCCGCCAGCAGCAGGCTCATGCGCGCGACGTTGCGGTTGTCCTCGCCCGCCTGGTTGGCGCAGCCGTAGATCACCTCGTCCACCGCGCCCCAGTCGACGCTGCGGTTGCGGTCCATCAGCGCCTTGAGGGGAATGGCACCCAGATCATCGGCCCGGACGCTTGCCAGAGCACCGGCATAACGGCCGATGGGCGTGCGGATGTAGTCACAGATATATGCGTCGGTCATCATCAAAGCTCCGGAACGATCAGGTCTGCCACGGGGCCATCCAGATGCAGCTTTGCACCGGTCTGGGCCTGCAGCGCTTCGAGCGTCAAGGCTGGCAGTTTTTCGCGCAGGACGAAATGCCCCTTTTCGATATCTATGACGGCGAGCGATGTATAGACACGGGTGACGCAGCCAACGCCGGTGAGCGGCAGTGAGCAGCGCTCCACCAGCTTCGGCTTGCCGTCCTTGGTGACGTGATCGGTGATGACGGCAACGCGCTTGGCGCCATGCACCAGATCCATCGCCCCGCCAACGGCCGGCACGCCCTTCGGGCCCGTGGACCAGTTGGCAAGGTCGCCGTTTTCCGCCACTTCATAGGCGCCGAGGATGGCCACATCCAGATGGCCGCCGCGCACCATGGCGAAGCTGTCGGCGTGGTGGAAGAAGGCTGCGCCGGGCTTCAGCGTCACCGCCTTCTTGCCCGCGTTGATCAGGTCCCAGTCCTCTTCGCCTTCCGCCGGAGCCTCGCCGAAGCCGAGGATGCCGTTTTCGGTGTGGAAGATGGCCTCGCGGCCCGGCGGCTGGAACTTGGCCACCATTTCGGGAAAGCCGATGCCGAGGTTCACATAGGCGCCATCGTTGATGTCCTGCGCCGCGCGCCAGGCAATCTGGGCGTTGGAGAGCTTGCTGGTCATGGGTGATGGGCTCCTGCGCGGTTGAGGACTTCCTCCTGCTGCGGGGAGGGCACCTCCACGATCATGTCGACGAAAATGCCGGGGGTGATGACCGCCTCCGGATCGATGCTGCCCGCCTCGACGGCCTGGCTCACCTGCGCAATCGTGCAGGTGGCGGCCATGGCCATGACCGGGCCGAAGTTGCGCGCGGCCATCCGGTAGGTGAGATTGCCGTAAGGATCCCCGGCCTCGGCCTTGATCAGTGCGAAGTCTGCCTTCAGCCAGCGCTCCTGCACATAGTGGCGGCCGTCAAACTCGGCGACCGGCTTGCCGTTGGCCAGATCCGTGCCATAGGCGGTCGGGGTGTAGAAGGCGGGGATGCCTGCGCCGCCTGCACGGATGCGCTCGGCCAGCGTGCCCTGCGGCACCAGCTCCAGCTCGATCTTGCCGGCCTGATACAGCTCGGTGAAAACCCGCGGATCGGAGGAGCGCGGGAAGGAACAGACCATCTTGGCCACCATGCCCTGCTCGATGAGCGCGGCTATGCCCACATGGCCGTTTCCGGCGTTGTTGTTGATGACCGTCAGGTTCTTCGGGCTGCCGGTGGCGAGGTAGCGGTCGATGAGGGCGTGAATGAGCTCAATCGGCGCACCAGCGCCGCCGAAGCCGCCGATCATCACCGACGCGCCGTCTGGAATGCCGGCGACGGCTTCCGCAAGCGTGGCAATTCTCTTGTCCATGAATTTCCTCCCAGGGAGACTTCCGGGCAGGAAGCTACGCCGCCTTGCATGCTGAGGAAACGGATTTGTGCGGATGTTGACTCTTGTTCAATTTGCGTAATTTCATGTGCGCATGTTGAACAAGACCGACTTCATCGCCTCCCTCGCCAAGGGGCTCAGCGTTCTGGAAGCCTTCCGGGCCGATCGCTCGCGGCTCTCCATCTCCGATGTGGCCGAAGCCACGGGGCTGGACCGGGCCACGGCCCGCCGCTGCCTTCTGACCCTGCACGAGACGGGCTACGCCGATTATGACGGCAAGTTTTTCACCCTGACGCCCAAGGTGCTGCGCCTTGGCATGGGGGCGCTGGCCGCCCTGCCTCTGGCGCAGGTGGTGCAGCCCTGGCTGGATCAGCTCTCCGAACAGATCGGCCAGTCTGCCTCCGTCGCCATCCGGGATGAATTGGAAATCGTCTATCTCGCCCGGGCCGCGCAGCGCCGGGTGATGTCCATCGGCCTGATGCCGGGCTCCCGCCTGCCGGTGCATTGCACCTCCATGGGCCGTGTGCTGCTGGCGGCGATGCCGGAAGCGGAGGCCGCTGCCCTGATCGAGCGCTGCGACCTGACCCCGCGCACCCCGCGCAGCCTGACGGCACCGCAGGAGATCATGGCCCGTGTCGCCGAGGCGCGGCGGCTGGGCTATGCCATCATTGATCAGGAGGTGGAACTGGGTCTGCGTTCCATCGCCGTGCCGGTCTATTCCTCGCGCGGGCTGGTGGTGGCGGCGCTCAACGTGGGGCTTGCGGCCGTGCAGGCCAGCGCGGAGGAACTTCCGGGCCTTTATCTGCAGCCCCTGCTGAAGGTTCAGGAGGGGCTGCGCCGCGTCATTCGCTGACGTTCACACCAATGCTCGATGAGCTTGGCTCATCGAGCATTGGTTAAGCCCGTGCGGCGCTTGAGCATTTTCAAGGCGTGATGCGTCAGCATCGAAAGCCTTGGTATTATTTGGGCATCCGAGCCAACGCCTCGGCGAAATAGGGCCGGAAGGCCTCCGGATGCTCGGACATGGGGAAGTGTCCCAGCTCCGGCATGATGGTCAGCGTCGCGCCGGGAATGGCATCGGCGGTCCGCTTGGCATCTTCCGGCGTGCAGGTCATGTCATAGGCACCGGCCATCACATGCACGGGGGCCCTGGCCGTGTCGATCCTGCCCAGAAGCGGGATCAGGCTGTCGTCGCGGGTGTAGAAGGACAGATCCCCCCGGAACACGCCCGGCCCCGACTGGCGGAACATCCAGAGCGTCCAGTTGCGCTCCTTTGCAGGCGCGTAAGGGGAAATGTTGGTGGAGACGAGCGCCGCCCCCATCTCGCCGCCATGGGCGTCGGGCCGGTCGAACCAGTCGATGTCATACCATGCGGGCTGGAAGTCCGAGGCTTCGATGGCGATGAAGCCTGCAAAAACACCCGGATGCCTCGCCGCGATCTGCAAGGCGATGCGTCCGCCCATGGAGCAGCCGACGAGAATGGGCCGCTCCAGCTTCAGCGCGGCGCAGACAGCCAGAACCGTCTCGATATAGGCTTCCGTCGTCAGCAGGTATTCTTCCCGTTCGAAGCCTTCCGGCGGCAGGGACTTGCCGTGCCAGGGCATGTCGAAGGCGTGGAAGCAGTTCTCCGCCGTCAGCCCGGCGTCATTGAGCACATGGCGCCACTGGCGGGTGTCGGCGCCGGCCGTGTGCAGGCACAGGACCGGTCGGCCTTCGCCGGCCGTTTCCACATAGATGCGCTGGGCCCGGCCTTCGATGGTGAGGTTGAGATAGCGGCCCGTGATGGGTTCAAAGCTCATGCTGCAATCCCCTTGCGCGGCAGGGCGAGGACTTCCTTGATGAAGCGGAGGTTCTTGACGAGGCTCAGCATGTCGCCGTCGATGCGGCCACGGCCTGTCTTCACCAGCGCGAAAATGTCGTGAAAGCCGGGCTTGGGATGCGCCTGCCAGAACTCGTCCAGCGCCTCCCGGTCCGTGCGGAAGGCAAAGCGCCAGGGCGTCTTGCGGCTGGGGCCGGGCTCCACCTTCACCAGCTGCCCGTCGCGGAAGGTGAGGTAGATCTCCTCGCCGTCAATCTCGATGAGAACCGTTTCGCAGAACAGCCGTCCCAGCCGCAACAGATCCGGCCTTGCGGCGATCGCCTGCGCCAGTCCTTCAAATACCGTGATCATGCTCATGTCCGCGTTCCGCCCTCCTGCGCTGCTGGAGGCAGAGGCTCGCCGCTGCCGGGCCGTGCGGCAATGATCCTGCCGGTATGTGCTGATACCGGGCAGCAGCTGCCCAAGCTTAAGGCTTGCCGGGCGGCGTCTCAGTCTTGAGTATCGGCCCATACCCGCGCCGTCATTGGCGCAGCCCGGACCGGGGCGGATAGTTCTGCCACGGGAGGCGCGGCGCAACACCTTCTGCACCCGCCGCCGCGAGGGAGGTTCGCATGAGCAGTGTCACGATTGAGAATGTCACCGGTGTGGTGATCGAGTCCCTGGGCAAGCATGGCCCGATTACAGACCGCAACAGGGAGATCATGACCTCCCTCGTCCGTCACCTGCATGACTTTTGCCGGGACGTGAAGTTGCAGCATCACGAATTCATCGCCGCCTGCCAGTATCTGGCCCGTGCCGGTCAGGTCTGCGACGACAAGCGCCAGGAGTTCATCCTGCTGGGCGATATTCTCGGTGTGGAAGTGCTCTGCGACATGCTGACCAATTCGGTCGAGGGTGCGGAAAGCGAGTCCACCGTGCTCGGGCCCTTCTACCGCGAGCATCCGCCGGTCCTGCCCAAGGGCGCAACCACCGCACAGACCCACTTCGACGGTGAGGAGACCGTCTATGTGGAAGGTTACGTGCGCGATGCGGAAGGCAAGCCGGTGGCAGGTGTCACCATCGACATCTGGGAAGACGCGCCCAACGGCCTTTATGAAAACCACGACCCGGCCCAACCGGACTTCAACCTGCGCGGCCGCTTCGAGACCGACGAGAACGGCCACTACGCCATGCGCGCTCTGCGTCCGGTGCCCTATCCGATCCCTGACAACGAGACGGCCGGCGAACTGCTGCGCATGATGGGGCACCACCCCAACCGCCCAGGCCACCTGCACATGCTGCTGGCCAAGGATGGCTACCGCACGCTTGTCACGCAGATCTACGATTCCGAGTCCCGCTGGCTGGACGAGGACTCCGTCTTCGCCGTCAAGGACAGCCTGATCGGCACCTTCGAGCCGGGCCGCGCCGAACACGGCACCGACCTCTACCTGCGCTTCGACTTCGTATTGAAGGACGCCGCCGCCGAACAGCAGATCGCTGCCGAATAACCGGCAGGAACTGAGTGAAAACAAGGGCCGCCCCGTTATTCGCGGGGCGGCCTTTTGCGCGGTTCCGGGCGTGGCGTCAGGTGTCTCTCTCCGCGCCGCCCCGGCCTCGTGCCGGGGCCTGTAAGGGAGGCAAGGCCTGTCGATACTCAGGCTGAATTTGCGTTCCTTGCCGGATGCTGGAAGTTGCCGCCCTGCGCCCCTGACGGGTCCCGGCACGGAGGCCGGGACAGCGTGGGGTGAGAGGCTGGTGTGGCACCCAACAGGGGATGCCAATTGGCAAACCGCTTCCTCTGGGGCGCATTGGAGTTGAGGCACGCGGTTTGGGGAGCGTTCCGCTTGCTGCTGCTTGTGCATCGCAGCATGTAAATTACTTCACAATTCACGTTTTCTGCATCATGCTCTTTCACGTGCAGAGGGGAGGCTGCCGGACATGAACATCAAGCAGCTGGAGTATTTCATCGCGCTGGCGGAGGAGCTGCATTTCGGCCGGGCGGCGGAGCGGCTCGGCATGGCGCAGCCGCCGCTGTCCCGCCAGATCAAGCAGATCGAGGAAGACCTTGGCGCGCTGCTGTTCAACCGCGGGCGCAACGCCATCACGCTGACGCAGGCCGGCGAGCGGCTTTATGCGCGCGGCACGGCGCTCCTGTCCGAGTTTGCCGACATCAAGCTGGAGATCCGCCGCATTGGCCAGGGGGCGGAAGGGCGGCTGCGCATCGGCTTTGTCGGCTCAGCCACTTACGGCCTGTTGCCTGCGGTGCTGAAAAGCTTCCGCGCAGCCTGCCCGCAGGTCAGCCTCAGCCTCTACCCGATGAACAACGGCGACCTGCACCGCGCTCTCGTGCGCCGGGAGATCGACATTGCCATCGCCCGCCCGGCCATCGAGGATGCGGAGGTCATCAGCCGCAAGCTGGTGGATGAGGAACTGGTGGCGGCCGTGCCCGAAGCGCTGGATCTTGCGCCCCGGCCCATCCGCCTGCCGCAATTGCAGGAAGAGACCTTCATTCTCTATCCGGAAACCCCGCGGCCTTCCTTCGCCGATTTCGTGCTGAAAGCCTGCCGCGATGCGGGGACGGAGGTGACGCGCCGCGTCTTCACCATGGATCTGCAGACCGCGCTGGCGCTTGTCTCCGTGGGGGAGGGGGTGACGATCGTGCCGAAATCCGTCGGCGCGGTGCAGCGCAACGGCATCCGCTTTCACGCGCTTGAAGGCTTTGCGGCCCGCACGCCCATCTCCGTCAATCACCGGCTGGATGAACAGGGCATCCACGTGCACAATTTCGTTGTCACCGCCCAGAAGGTGGCGCGCAAGCTGATATGAGATTCATTGCCCGGCAACCGCTGTCTGATGCCGCGTGCGGTCGCGGCGGTAGAAGGCAACCTTGTCCGCGTCCAGCGCGACGCCGATGCCGGGACCTTGCGGAATGGCAACGGTGAAATCCTGATAGTGCAGCGGTTCGGCCAGAATATCTTCGGTCAGCAGCAGCGGCCCGAAGAACTCGGTGCCCCAGTGCAGCACGGGAACGGTGGCGAAAAGCTGGAGCGCCGCCGCCGTGCCGAGCCCGCTTTCCAGCATGGTGCCGCCGTAGAGTTCGATCCCGGCAGCGCTGGCAATGGAAATGACATCCCGCGCCGGGGCCAGCCCGCCGGACTGGCACACCTTCACCGCATAGACATCCGCCGCCGGACCGGCCATGGCCACCCGCATGGCATCGCCCGGCCCTTGCAGCGCCTCATCCGCCATGACGGCGATCTCGTAGCCATCCGTCAGCTTGCGCAGGGCGGAAAGCTCATCCCGGCCCACCGGCTGTTCCACCAGAATGCAGCCGGCGTCCTGCAGGCCCTTCAGGCCCCAGCGGGCATCCTGCAGGCTCCAGGCCTGATTGACATCCACCCGCACCGTGCCGCGCCCGCCGACCGCCCTGGCGATGGCGGCCACATGGGCAATGTCGTCGCGCACCGCGCGCTTGCCGATCTTCAGCTTGAAATCCCGGTGCCGCCGCTCGTCCAGCATCCGCTCCGCCTCGGCAATGTCCGTGGCGCTGTTGCCGGAGGCAAGCGTCCAGGCGACGGGCAGGCGCTCATGAATGGCGCCGCCAAACAGGGCCGAGACCGGCACGCCCAGCCGCCGGGCAAGGCCATCCCACAGCGCCGTCTCGACGCCCGCACGGGCGATCGGATTGCCGCGCACGGTCTTGTCCATCAGCGCCCGCAACGCCGCAATGCGGTTGCCGTCTTCGCCCGTCAGGGCAGGGGTGATGTAGCTGTCGATGGCCAGCTTGATGCTTTCCACGCTCTCCGGCCCGTAGGACAGCCCGCCGATGGACGCGCCCTCGCCAAGGCCTTCCGACCCATCGGAAAAGCGGATGCGCACCAGCACCACCGACTGCGACTGCATGGTCGTCATGGACAGCACATGCCCGCGGATCGTCGGCACGTCGATGATGATGGTCTCGATCATCTCTATCCGGGCGGGATGGGAAAGGGCTGCTGCGGTCATGATGGGCCTGTGGTCGTTGTGCATGGGCCAGAGCATCAATCCCCGGTGGGACGCTGTCCAATACCTCACGGGTTTGACGCGATACCGGCCTGGCCGCAGCGGCTGTCTCCGCCTTGTCCGTGACCGGAACGCTGCACTGCGGAAGAAATCCGGCATACTAGCATATGAGATTCGGCTGTCCGGCGGCCTGACGCCGCTCCGCAGCCGGGCCCTTTGGGCTTATTGTTGAGTTTCCTGCAATTTAATTTAGCTTCCAAAGTAATTTCATTGCTGAGTATTGCCCGGATTGTGCCCTCATACTGCGCGGGGTGCTGCGAAAATCGCCAAGCTTTCCAGCCTTTCCGGCCTGTTCGGACAAGGTTGCGCAAGATTGTTGCGCGGAATTCATTGTTGAGAAAAAATCTTGATAAACAGGGCGCGTATTTTCTTGCGCAGTGCGCTAGTGTGTTTCATCAAGCTCCCGTGGTTCATGGAATCCGTCCTCAGCGGAAGGGTGATGAAGCCTCGGGGCTGGGGGACGGAAAAGCCATTTTCTATATCGAGGTACGGGATGAAGATTGGATCACCGCGCGAGATCATTGACGGGGAAGCGCGCGTCGCGATGACCCCGGACAGTGCCGCGCAACTGCAGAAGCTCGGCTACAGCTGTGTCATCGAAAGCGGCGCGGGCAAAGCCGCCGGTTTTTCTGACGAAGCCTACCGCAAGGCCGGTGTGGACGTCGCAGCCTCGGCTGCCGACCTTTTCGCCGCTGCGGATATCATCGCCAAGGTGCGCCCGCCGCTGGACAGCGAAGTGGCGCTGCTCGGCGAAGGCAAGACGCTGATTTCCTTCTTCTATCCGGCGCAGAACAAGGAGCTGCTGGAAAAGGCGAAGGCTACCGGCGCCAACGTGATCGCCATGGACATGGTGCCGCGCATCTCGCGCGCCCAGAAGATGGACGCCCTGTCCTCCATGGCCAACATCGCCGGCTACCGCGCCGTCATCGAGGCTGGCAACAACTTCGGCCGCTTCTTCACCGGCCAGGTGACGGCGGCAGGCAAGATCCCGCCCGCCAAGGTGCTGATCATCGGCGCCGGCGTTGCCGGCCTTGCCGCCATCGGCACCGCCACCTCGCTGGGTGCGGTCACCTATGCCTTCGACGTTCGCCCGGAAGTGGCCGAGCAGATCGAATCCATGGGCGCCGAGTTCGTCTATCTCGACTTTGCCGATCAGGTGCAGGATGGCGCGGCCACCGGTGGCTATGCGGCTCCCTCCTCGCCGGAATTCCGCGAGAAGCAGCTGGAGAAATTCCGCGAGCTGGCGCCGGACATGGACATCGTCATCACGACGGCGCTCATCCCGGGCCGCGATGCGCCCAAGCTGTGGCTGGCCGACATGGTTGCGGCGATGAAGCCGGGCTCGGTCATCGTCGACCTTGCGGCCGAGCGCGGCGGCAACTGCGACCTGACCGTCGCCGACCAGCGCGTCGTCTCGGACAATGGCGTCATCGTCATCGGCTACACGGATTTCCCGAGCCGCATGGCCGCTCAGTCCTCGACGCTTTATGCCACCAACATCCGTCACATGATGACCGACCTGACCCCCGCCAAGGACGGGCAGGTTGTGCACAACATGGAAGATGACGTGATCCGCGGTGCGACCGTCACCTTCAAGGGCGACATCACCTTCCCGCCTCCGCCGCCGAAAGTGCAGGCCATCGCCGCACAGAAGCCGAAGGAAAAGGCCAGGGAACTGACGCCGGAAGAAAAGCGGGCGCAGGAAGCGGCCGCCTTCAAGGCGCAGACGCGCAATCAGGTGGCGCTGCTCGCTGGCAGCGGTGCCCTCATCCTGCTGGCCGGCCTTTTCGCTCCGGCAAGTTTCATGAGCCACTTCATCGTCTTCGTGCTTGCCTGTTTCGTTGGCTTCCAGGTCATCTGGAATGTCTCGCACTCGCTGCACACACCGCTGATGGCCATCACCAATGCCATCTCCTCGATCATCATTCTGGGCGCCCTGATGCAGGTCGGCTCCGGCAGCTTCCTCGTGATCCTGCTGGGTGCGCTGTCGGTGTTCATGGCCGGTATCAACATCTTCGGCGGGTTCCTGGTGACCCGGCGCATGCTTGCCATGTTCCAGAAGTCGTAAGAGGGCGGGAGAGACACGATGGAATATGGTTTCACCACAGCCGCTTACGTTGTTGCGGCAGTACTTTTCATTCTCTCGCTCGGCGGCCTCTCGGGGCAGGAAAGCGCCAAGCGCGCCGTCTGGTACGGCATCGCCGGCATGGGTCTTGCGGTTGCCGCAACGCTTGTGGGGCCGGGTTCGGGCCTGTGGCTCCTCTCCGTGCTGCTGATCGCGGCGGGCGGTGCCATCGGCTGGGTGGTCGCGCAGCGCGTCCAGATGACCGAGATGCCGCAGCTCGTGGCGGCCATGCACTCGCTGGTCGGCCTTGCGGCGGTCTTCATTGGCTACAACGCCCACATCGAGCTGGTGCGCGTGCTGGCCATGGACGAGGCCGCCCGCGCCTCGCTTGAAGGCTTTGCCGCCGTGCTGGCCCACAAGAATGGTGTCGAGCAGGTCATCCTGCGGGTCGAGGTCTTCCTCGGCGTCTTCATCGGTGCGGTCACCTTCACCGGCTCCGTCATTGCCTTCGGCAAGCTGGCGGGCAAGGTGGACAGCAAGGCAACGAAGCTGCCGGGCGGCCATGCGCTGAACGCCAGCGCTGCGGCCCTGTCGCTGATCCTGCTGTTCATGTATGTGAACGGCGCGGGCATCTGGACGCTGATCCTGATGTCGCTGCTGGCCTTCTTCATCGGCTACCACCTGATCATGGGCATCGGCGGCGCCGACATGCCGGTGGTCGTGTCGATGCTGAACAGCTACTCGGGCTGGGCGGCGGCTGCCATCGGCTTCTCGCTGTCGAACGATCTGCTGATCGTCGTCGGCGCGCTGGTGGGCTCCTCGGGCGCGATCCTGTCCTACATCATGTGCAAGGCGATGAACCGCTCCTTCGTGTCGGTCATTCTGGGCGGCTTCGGCGGCACCACGGGTCCGGCCATGGAAATCGCGGGCGAGCAGATCGCCATCGATGCGGAAGGCGTGGCCTCGGCCCTCAACGATGCGGACAGCGTCATCATCGTCCCGGGCTACGGCATGGCCGTGGCGCAGGCCCAGCAGTCGGTGTCGGAACTGACCCGCAAGCTGCGGGCGGCGGGCAAGGAAGTGCGCTTCGCCATCCACCCGGTGGCAGGCCGTCTGCCGGGCCACATGAACGTGCTCCTCGCCGAAGCCAAGGTGCCCTACGACATCGTGCTGGAAATGGACGAGATCAACGAGGACTTCCCGAACACCGACGTGGTGATCGTCATTGGCTCCAATGACATCGTCAACCCGGCCGCCCAGGAAGACCCGAACTCGCCCATCGCCGGCATGCCGGTTCTGGAAGTGTGGAAGGCCAAGCAGGTCTTCGTCTCCAAGCGCGGCCAGGGCACGGGCTATTCAGGCATCGAGAACCCGCTGTTCTACAAGGAGAACACGCGCATGTTCTACGGCGACGCCAAGAAATCCGTCAGCGAACTGCTGCCGATGATCAAGTAAGATCCCTCAACCAGACACCCAGGGCGGAGCGGGCAACCTCTCCGCCCTTTGTTTTTGGTGGGGGGAGAGGGCGGTAAACGGCGAGTGCGACTGAGCGCCGCGCTGGCCGCATCCCCAAGGCCTGCCAACTGCACCGCGCCGTCCCGGCCTTGTGCCGGGACCTGTCAGGGGCGCAATGCGGTTGATCTTTGCTTCGGATGCAGAGCATCCGTTGTAGAAAGACCCTGCCCGCCTCACAGGCCCCGGCCAAGGCCGGGGCGGCGCGGAGAGGGGAAGCCGTACGATGCCGCCCTCCTGCTCGCGGCCTGCGTCTTGCTGCCACCGCTCCAGTTCAAGGCACGGAGTCGTCCCGGACGAAGCGCAGCGCAGATCCGGGAACCACTCGTTTCCAGAGCAGTGAGACCGTCTTGCGTGGGACGGCGGACGTTCGCCGCAAGGCTCAGGACACAGGCGCCTCTCTGCAAGCGAGTAGTCCCCGGGTCTGCGCTTCGCTTCGCCCGGGGTGACTGCGTGAGCGGGCTGACAGATGGTGCGCCTCTCACATGTGCAGGGAGAGGCTGGCGATAGCAGTCGCAGTCAGTTCGGCACCGCTCCTGCCCCACCCACCGCGCCGTCCCATCCACCGCGCCGTCCCGGCCTCCGAGCCGGGACCTGTCAGGGGCGCGAGGCGATGGAGCCTTGCTTCGGATGCAGAGCGTCAGTTTCCTGATGGGCACAGCCAGCCTCACAGGCCCCGGCTCGGAGGCCGGGGCGGCGCGGAGAGGGGAAGCCGTACGATGCCGCCCTCCTGCTCCCGGCCCGCGTCATGCTGCCACCGCTCCAGTCCCAGGCACGGCGTCGTCCCGGACGAAGCGCAGCGGAGATCCGGGAACCACTCGTTTCCAGAGCGGTGAGACTGTCTTGCATGGGGACGGCAGACGTCCGCCGGGAGCCAGCTGTGCCGCCTCAGGACGCAGGCATCTCTCTGCTGGTCACCGGCTACGGCCCGATCGGGGCGCTTGCCATCATCGCAGCGCGTGCCCATGGCGCCCGCGAGATCGTTGCCACCGACGAGATGGACAGGGTCTTGAACAAGGCGCTGGAGGTCGGCGCCGATCGGGTCATCAATGTGGTCAACAGCCCGGAAGAACTGTCAGCCTATTCCGCCAATAAGGGGTATTTCGACGTCCAGTTCGAGGCTCCGGGCAATGAACGTGTCGTGCGATCCGGTCTCGAAGTGCTGCGCCCGCGTTCGACTTTGGTGCAACTCGGCCTTGGCGGCGATGTCTCCATTCCTCAGAACATGGTCGTTTCCAAGGAGATTGAGATGAAGGGCACATTTCGTTTCCATGAGGAATTCGGCCTGGCCGTCACGCTGATCAACAAGCGCCGCGTAGACCTGAAGCCGTTGATGACCGGCACATTCCTGTTTGACGATGCGATCATCGCTTTCGAAACTGCCGGCGACCGGAACAAGTCGATGAAGGTTCAGCTTTTGTTCTGACTCCTGTATTCCATTCATCGTAACGCAGGCATTGGATGCGATGAAAAGGCACTGCGATTTGTGGACCAAAACGTTGACAGCACCATCAATCCCTTCTCGCTTAATGCATTGATGCATTTAGTCTATGAGCTCGATGCCCTGAAAGCAAAGACGGGTCGTTGGTTCAACTCCCCTCAAGAGCTTACGGATCGCTGGCCTTCCTTTAGAAGGATGGCAAGCTCCTTAGCAAAGTTCTCAAGATCTACCGGATATGGTGAACTACGCCGCCAAAGAGCGAAGATTTGCCTACGAACGGGATTTCCCTTGATTTCTGCCAACGCAAATTGCGTGCCGTTGATGGATTGCCCACAGGCGATAGACGGAACTAGGCACGAGTATCCCTGCTCCCTGACAAGGCGTACTCGGGTTTCGATGCTAAGCCCGTAGGAGCGCAAGATCGGTCCATTAGAGCGGTCGGCAAACCGTAGAGTGGAATCCTCCATGCTCATGGGAAAGTCGTCTTCGCTCAAGGGCAATAGATCGAGTTTGGCGAGATCAGCTGGTTCGATCTGATCACGTTGGATGACCGGATTTTCCACGCTTGTGAGGAGGTGAAACGGCTCGTTGAGAAGCTCGACCTGTTGGAACGCCTCACCGAGTACAGGGCACGCCGTGATCACGAGATCGATCTCGCCTTCTTTAAGCCGCCGGCTGAGGCCTTCGTGCTTCCCTTCCATGAACGCGAGTTCAAGACGCGGATAGCGTTTGTGAACGAACCCGACTGTTTGAGGAATGAGGAATGGGCCGACCGTAGAGATCATCCCGACGCGGAGGCGCCCGCCGAATGCCCCCGTCCTTCGGCTGGTCTCATGGCCCAGCGCTGCAACTTGCTGGAGGAGCATGCCGATACGCCTAAGGATGTCGCCACCGGCGTCAGTCGGAGTGACGTTGCGGGCGCCGCGCTCGAATACAGTTGTGCCCAACACTGTTTCGGCTTTGCGAACTTGATGCGACAGCCCTGAGGCGCTGATACCCATCTCCTCGGCAGCCGCGCGAAAACCTCCGCACCGATGCACGGCCAAAACCAACATCAGATCACGAATGGAAAGGGAGGCAAGCCTGTTCGATATTTCTTCTCGCATTGTCCGATTTGTTCGACTTGATAAGACGCTTCTCCCTATATACCAAAAACATGACTGAAACACTCATATTCTGAGGTGCCTGATGTTTTCGAAGTTTCTTCTCTCCTCAGCAGCAATTATCCTAGCTTTGGCGCCGGCGCCTTTGCTTGCGGACCCCATCACATTCAAGGATGTGACTGGCGCTGAAGTCACTCTTCCGAAGCCTGCGACGCGTATCGTAACGTTGCCGCAGCCGGGTGCTGCGACAGTGATCGCGGTTGATGGGACGTCGGAACATCTCGTCGGCATGAACCCCGGCTCACGCAAAGCATTCGAAACCGGCCTACTCAAGAAGATGTTTCCAGATGCCGCGTCCATTGAAAGCGATATTGTCGCGGAGGGCGGCAATGGCTGGATGCCGAATGTCGAAGCAATCGCAGCGCTCAGGCCCGATCTCGTCATCCAATGGGGCGGTCGAGGCGACGAACTCGTGGCGCCTCTGCGGAACGCCGGTATTCCGGTCGCGCTGATGGTCGGAGGCGGCAATGGCGGTACGGAAGAGCTCGCGCGCGAAAACATCAGCCTCGTGGCAAACATTCTTGGCAAACCGGAAAAGGCGAAGGCTCTGTTTGAGTGGCGTGACGAAGTCATTGCAGACGTCAAATCTACGCTTGCGGCACACCCGGCGGAACACAAGCCGAAGATCCTTCACCTGCGCTCTTCTAAAGGCAAATTCACTGCGACGGGGGAAAAGAGCTACCAGAACTTCTTCATCACGCTGGTTGGCGGCGACAATGTTGGTAAGGGCCTGGGCGTCCAGGCAGAAGTCAACGCAGAGCAAATTGCGGCGTGGAATCCCGACCTTATAATGCTGACAGCTGCGGAAACTGACGCCGGACGCGAGACGATACTCGAGAACGAAGTTTTGTCGCAGACTACTGCCGCCAAGACCGGGCGCGTCTATAAGACACCGAATGGGGGATATGTATGGGATAGCGCCAGCCACGAAAGCCCGTTTACCTGGATGTGGCTTGCAAACCTTGCTCATCCGAACCTCTTCCATTTCGATCTGCGCGCCGAGGTGAAAAAGGGATTTGAACGGCTCTACAACTATTCTCCTACGGAAGACGAAATCGACGCTGTCTTGAAGCTCGATCTCAACGCCAGCGCTTCGAACTATCAACAGTTCGCTCGCAAATGACACTGGCCCCTGCCGGAACCGATCATCCGGATCAGTCGACCGCACGCGCAGTCATACATTGGTCGGCATTGCTCTTGCTTCTTGTAGTGGCGATCGTTGTCTCGGCATCAGTTGGCCGGTTCAGCATACCGCTTGCTGATGTCCTGAACATCGCGGCTCGTTGGCTTTCTGGCGCGCTTGCGCCAGAAACTATGGAGGAGCGCATTCTCATCAACGTTCGTGTGCCACGCATCTTGCTGGCGGCGATCGTTGGTGCAGGACTTGCTCTATGCGGTGCAGCACTTCAGGCTCTGTTCCGCAATCCACTCGTGTCGCCGCGTGTGCTAGGTGTTTCATCAGGGGCGGCGCTCGGTGGGGCGCTGACGCTGCTGGTCGGCGGTGGCGCTACCGTGTTGTTTGCCGCTACCTTCAGCTCGGCTCTTCTCGCGCTTGTGCTGGTTGCGGTCATCTCACGTGTAGCAGGGCGCACGATCCTTTCGATCGTGCTGGCAGGTATCGTCATTGATGCGTTGTTTTCAGCGATGATCTCGCTGACGCAATACGTGGCAGATCCGGAAACTTCGCTTCCTGCGATCGTCTTCTGGCTGATGGGCAGTTTCTCATCGGCAAGCTGGAGGAAGGTCGGCGAACATGGCCCGGTGATCCTGCTTGCCATCATCATTCTTTATCGTTTGCGCTTTCGGATTGCGGTCCTGTCGATGGGTGACGAAGAAGCGCGTTCATTCGGTGTGAATGTCGGCTTTTCGCGTTGGCTCGTCTTTTCCGTAATCTCGGTGATCATTGGCGGTTCTGTAGCCGTGTCCGGTGTCATCGGTTGGGTAGGGCTCGTCATTCCGCACGCGGCGCGCCTCCTTGTCGGGGAAGGGCATCGGCGCTTTCATGGCACGGCCGCATTGCTTGGGGCGAGTTTTATGGTGGTGATCGACACGCTTGCACGAGCAATTATCAGCGCCGAGCTGCCGCTTGGCATTCTTACGGCTGTCATTGGTGCACCGGTCTTCATCTACCTCCTCTGCACAAGACAGGCGCGGATTGGGGCGACCCAATGATCGCACTCTCAAATGCAGGAATGAGGCGGGGTCAGCGCTGGATTTTTCGCAATGTCAGCTTTGATCTGCCGCATGGTGAGGTGTTGGCGATCCTGGGCTGTAATGGCCGCGGTAAAACCACGCTTCTGCGCACCTTGCTAGGATCCCTGGAGCTGAGTGAAGGCACTCGAACGATGCCTGCCGTTGTCGGTTATGTACCGCAGTCACAAGGTGGCGGAGATCAGCATCGTTGCCTTGACATCGTGATGATGGGGCGAGCCGGGCGCCTGGGGCTCTTCGGGCTGCCGGGAAAGGCTGACGAGATCGCTGCCTTGTCCGCGTTGGCCACCGTAGGGGCCTCTCAATTCGCAGAACGCTCTTTCGGTCAACTTTCCGGCGGCGAGCGGCAGATCGTCCTGCTTGCGCGGGCATTGGCGACAGAGGCCAAAGTTCTCGTGCTCGATGAACCTGCAGCTTCCCTCGATCTGGCCAATCAAAACCTGCTGCTCGGTGTCCTGATGCGGCTGAGGCAGGCTCGCAGCCACACGATCGTCTTCACCACCCATCATCCACAGCATGGTTTGATCCTCGCTGATCGGGCTTTGATGATGCATGCCGGAGACGAGGTTCTCTATGGCCCCACGGCCGACATGATGACGGATGGTGAGCTCGCCCGCCTCTACGGTGTGCCTTTCGTGCGGCACACCGCCGCTGTTGGCCGCCCTGATATCGTTTCCCCGATCTTTGGGGCAACCGTCTCTTCATCCTAAACCAAGAACAGGAGCCTACATTGGATACGATCACCTATCTTGAGAATGGCGAAGCCTTCACCGTGAGCTTTGCCGAACTCCTCAAATACCATGGTCCCGGTTTTCCCGGTGGCGTTGCGCACGGCCTCAAGGTCATGCAGCGGGCTTTTCCGCTACTGGATGAAGGACGTCCCGTCGAACGGCGTGAAATCCGTATCGATACGGCATTTCCCGGTCCTGGCGGACGTGACGCCTTCGAATTTGTTACCAGAGGACTGACCGATGGTCGGTACGTGGTCGACCGTTCGCTGGGTTGGGACGGCATCGAGGAAAGCCCGAAGGGAAGGTATTATTTCCGTTTTACATACCGCGGTACGGTCGTTGAGGTTACGATCCGCCCAGGTCATGTGCGGCCCGAATTCCTTGAGCTTGCTCGCAAGGAAAATCGCACTGCCGACGATGAAGTGCGCCTTGCCGCATTGAAGCGCGAAATGGGCGATCGCCTCGTTCCGCTCGCTCCGGAAGATGTCTATGACGCCAAAGTCAGCCGCGCCTGATCCCAATTGCGTCCAGAGCGAGCGTCGCCATTGGATGGCTGTGCTCGCTCGCGCGCCAATTGATTTGCTGCGGGCATCTTTTGAAGACTGTCCGCAGTGCGCTGATGCATGCCGGCTTGTGGGGCCGGAGACTGGCCTGATCCAGCTGCGTGCGAAAGCACCCGTGACGGAAACCGCATTTCATCTCGGCGAAGCGACCGTGTCGCGCTGCGTTGTAGAGCTTGCCGGTCGGCGTGGTTATGGCGTGGTCCTGGGCAGCGATCTTGAAAGGGCGGAGCTTGTGGCGGTTTTCGATGCGCTGCTCCAGGATCCTCAGATGCATGGCGAACTCAGGCCGAAATTGCTGCAGTCGGCCGAGTCCGCCATCTCGGTGAGCCGCCAGCGCCGGGCAAATACGGCTCAAGCGACAGCGGCACATTTTTTCACCGCCGCGTGAGGGGGGAAAACGCCGTGAAAATTGCGATCGATCAGCGTGGACCCCAGAACGCTTACGAGGACCGAAAGGCCTATCGAAACCTCCTTCAGGCATTCGCCTATCCGGGCAAGATGATGAGTGTGGGCGGAGGACACCTCGCCCATGCCGCTATCCTCATGACACTCGCGGATACGACGACGCCGGTCTGGATTGATGAAGGCTTCGCCGAAATAAAGGCGAGTGCGACAAAGGCACAGTGGCCGATTGTGGATCGGGAAAACTGTGTTTTCGCACTCTGTCGCGGAGAACGCTTTAACGGGTTCGGTGGCTTTTCCGTCGGAACGCTTGTCGACCCGCACCTTTCCACGACCATGCTCATAGAAGTCGTTTCACTCACCGATGGTGAGCCATGGCGGCTCGCCGGCCCGGGAGTAGGGCCAAACGGCGCTAGCCTAGCACCAATCGGATTGCCGAAAATGTTTCCTGCCGCATGGGCGCAGAATAACGCGCTCTACCCGCTCGGAATTGATGTGATCTTTACGGCCGGTGAACTGTGCGCATGTCTCCCCCGAAGCGTCAGATTGGAGATCGCCGATGTATGTGCCGGTTAAGGGGGGAGAAGTTGCCATTGCCAGGAGCCTCGAAGCCTTGGCGCGTGCCCGGCGTGGCGATCCCGATGTGCCGGAATTGACCGTCGCCCAGATAAGGGAGCAAATGCGGGGTGCAGTGGACCGGGTGATGACGGAAGGCGCCCTTTACGATCGAGACCTCGCGGCTCTCGCTCTGAAGCAGTCGCAAGGCGATCTGGCAGAGGCAACCTTCCTATTGCGGGCTCACCGCGCCACGCTTCGGCGCATGGGCCATTGCGAGCCCATAGAATTCACGGATATTTGCCTCGATCGGCATATATCCGCGACCACGAAAGAACTCGCCGGCGGCCAGATCCTTGGAGCGACCTACGACTACACCCATAGACTTCTCGATTTTTCCTTGGTGGAGGAGCGCTCCTGCGCTGATCGCTCGGTGGTTGACGATGAGTTGCAGGATGAAAGAGGTTTCGTCCAAGATTCTGCCGCGCTCGAACTGCATTCATCACCCTATCAGGATTTGCTTGTTTCCCCAGACTGCGAGCCGAGCAGGAACCGGGATCATGAACCAGTCGACATCACGCGGGTCCCCATTCGCCCGCCTTACGGACCATCCGAAACGCTCGGCCATCTGGTTCGCGGAGAAGAGGGGTTTCTGACTGGTCTTGCCTACACGCGGCTGCGCACTGCCGGCGCGTCCCATCCGTATGTGGAGGAGCTGTCGGCAGGCCAGGTTGAGATCGTAGTTGAGCTTGAGGATCTGGGCCTTACCGTCTCGATAGGTGATATCGACATCACCACCTGCCATATGGTGGCGCCGGTTCTTGACGGCAAGCAATCCCATCTTTCGCCAGGCTTCGGTGTTGCGTTCGGAACAAACGAGAGGAAAGCTGTCGCTATGGCCACCGTGGATCAGGCGCTGAAAGCAGGGCTTGATCCTGAGCTTGTACTGTCCCACAGCGACGGCGTCGAAGCAGCCGGCTATGTATCGCACCTCAAATTGCCTCACTATTCCGATTTTCAATCCGATCTGGAGTTGGTCCGGCGTGCGAGGTCCGCACATGAATGAAACGTTCGGTTACCTCGATGAGGACAGCAAGAGATCTGTGCGACGAACGATCCTGAAGGCCTTGGCCATCCCAGGCTATCAGGTGCCATTCATCGCACCGGAAATGCCTATAGCCTACGGTTGGGGGGTAGGGGGCATGGTGGTTACGGCAAGCCTGATCAATGAGGAGGACTTGCTGAAGGTTACCGACCATGGCTCAGACGACACGGTGAATGCGGTCAACATTCGGTCCTTCTTCACGAGGACGGCTTTCGTAACCACCACGACCCGCACGCCTGAGGCAACACTCATACAGGTCCGCCAGCGTGTCCCCGAGGCAAAGCTCCAGGAGGGGCAGATCGTCGTTTATCAGGTGCCGAGACCAGACCCTTTGCGCGCCTTCGTCAACTCGGCCAAGGAGGCCTCTCGCATGCACGCACACGCGGATTACGGCCGTGTGTACGCACGGCTGTTCGAGGAACGAACCGGTAGTAGTGGAGCGGTCCAGCCAGGGTATGACTACCCGGTTATGGTCGAAGGGCGATATTTGATGTCTCCGTCACCGATACCGAAGCGAGATAACGCAAGTCTCGACCGTTCGCCGGCTATTCAGATATTCGGCGCGGCGCGAGAGCGGCGGCTCTATGCATTGCCGCCCTATACCCATGTCGAAAGCCTTGCATTCGACGATATACCTTTTGACCCCGGCTATCCTGATGACGGACGGCAGTGTGTCATTTGCGGATGCGCAACCAGTCATCTCGACCACCTTCTCCAGAAGGATGACGGGTCAAGCGAATGGGTTTGCTCCGATACCGAATGTTGCGAACAAAGATCAAAGGAGGTTGCCGGTGCTTAGGCTACCTTCTCCCGTCCTGACGCTTGATCGCGTTTCATATGATAGGCGGATTGCGCCAGACACGTCGCTCGTCCTCTATCCTGGAGAGGTGCTTTGTCTCGTCGGGAAATCCGGAGCGGGAAAGTCGACGCTGCTGCGTATGGCGGGCGGGCTTTTGCGCCCGCACGAGGGGAGGGTGCTACACCAATCCGCCGATGGCCCGATCTCGATCTATGAGCTTGCCGAGCAGGCTTTGGTTTCACGGCGACGTCGGAACGTCGGGATAGTTGCTCAGAATGCTCGTGACACCCTCGATATGGCGCAAAGTGCCGCTGCGAACATCGTTCAGCCTCTGTTCGACAACGGCGAGCGCAATTTTGGCCGAGCGATGGCGTCAGCGCAGCACTGGTTCTCTGCACTCGGTCTCGATGTCGCAAGAATGGGCGACCTGCCGAGTTTGTTTTCCGGTGGCATGCAGCAGCGCTTGCAGATTGCGCGAGCGCTGGTCCACGGACCGAAGGTTCTCTGTCTGGACGAACCGACGACTGGTTTGGATACCTCGGTGCAGGTCCGTCTTCTTTCATTGCTTTCGGGGCTTCAGCGCCAGACGGGCGTCGCCATGTTACTTGTGACACATGATCTCCGGATTGCCCGGCTGATCGCCCACCGCGTGATCGTGCTCGACGAAGGCAGCATCGTCGAGGAGGCTCCACCAGATCGGCTCATCGCTGATCCTTGTCATCCTGCGGCCCGCGACCTCGTCTCGGCAATGATTTGAGGACGGCTATGGACATCTTGCGTGTCGAGAACCTGGAAAAGGACTACGAAGCACGAGCCGTCGGTCCGGTGAGCTTTAGATTGAGGGCCGGTGAAATAGGATTAATCGTCGGTGGTTCAGGGTCGGGAAAGTCGACGGTGCTCGATGTGCTGTACGGGACAAGAAGGGCGAGCGGTGGAAGTGCCTTCTTGCGTGTTGGTGCCGGGCAGCGAGATCTCTTAGACATATCGGTCGCGGAACTCGTTTCAATTCGAAGCGTGGCCATTGGTTACTGTACCCAATTTTTGCCAGTGATCCCCGGAAAATTGGCGGCAGACCTCGCAAATGAAGCTGCTTGCGCAAAAACAGGTTCGGCCGATATCACCGAGCTGTTGGATCGATTGGCCTTGCCGCAACGACTCTGGAACCTGCCGGTGTCTTCATGGTCTGGCGGCGAGAAACAGCGCCTGAATATAGCGCTCGCAGCCCTTCGCAAGCCGGCACTAACATTACTCGACGAGCCCTTCTCCGCGCTGGATGAAGCACTGCACCCTGTCGTTTGGTCGGTTCTATCGGCTTTGGTTGATGAAGGCTGCGCAATGTTGATTGCGGTCCATAAGGCAAACTCCTCTACAGCAGGGGCAGAAACACTGGTCGCCCTTGATTGATCAGGCATGTCTTGTGAGTTTTCGCTATGACAGCCTCAGGAGGGCAAGCTGGAGGCCGGTGCGGACTTCATCGTGCGGGCGGTGTGGAAGGGAGCGCGGTGGCTTGATGAGGCTGGCCAGCCCTTCGATCTGATCGCGGCCCTGCAGGGCCATGCGGAGGAAGGCCCGCTTGACCAGCCGGTCCGGATCGGACGCAAGAAGGCTGATCCGCTCAGCCTGCGTCTGGTGGCCTGCAGGAAGCCGCCGGAAGCTGCCGCCAGAGCCCGCGAACAGGCTTGCAAGGCAGCTCGCAAGGGGGGCACAAGATCATGGAGCAGACCTGATTGCCGCCGGATGGGTCATCCTCGTGACATCGCTTGATCCGAACGAGTTCAGTGCGCAGGACGTGCTGGTCCTTTACCGCCTGCGCTGGCGCATCGAACTGGCCTTCAAGCGCCTGAAAAGCCTGATCGGCCTCAAAACCCCGCCCGGAACAAGTGAAACGTCCGCCAGACCCTGGGTTCTGGCCCACCTGATCATGGCTTTGCTGCTCGAACCGCTCACCAGCGAGTTCGAGGTCTCTCCACACTCAGCCAGGGGCGCCTGACAAGCCCCACAGTGTGGCGGCGCCTCAAGAAACTGACCGCGTGGCTGCGAAACACCATCATCGTGCAGCCAACCCCCGCTCAGATCCGTGCAAACATCCAAAAGATCGATCGCCACCTGCGCGAGCCGACAAGAAAAAAGCGAAAATACCAATCAATAAAATTCATAAGTTAGCGCTCATGGGCACAAGGCCGGGGCGGGGCGGAGAGGGGAAGCCGTACGATGCTGCCCTCCTGCTCCCGGCCCGCGTCATGCTGCCACCGCTCCAGTTCAAGGTACGGAGTCGTCCCGGACGAAGCGCAGCGGAGATCCGGGAACCACTCGTTTCCAGAGCGGTGAGACTGTCTTGCATGGGGACGGTAGGCGTCTGCTGCAAGGCTCAGGACGATGAAGTTATTGAGCTCCAAAGGCTCTGATCCAATCGGCTCCTACCTCAGTTCGCTCAGCTTCCCAGTCAACTGAAAGGTCTGCAATCTGATTGAGTGACGGATCTGCGTCGAGCAAAACTGCGACACTTACATGATATGGCTCATAAACATCGTTGTGGTCGACACCTCCACATAAAAATTGCCAGTCTCCGCCTTCTCTGGATACCAATAGCACAGGCCGCTCTCTCCGGAACACATGTCCGCAGCAGTAGGCGCCCAATCTCAAATCTTCGAAATGCCTGCGGCTCATCGCCTCCGCTCCCTTGGTTGTCGCATGTATACTCATAGCCCCCTCACGCTGAAGCCCCTCTCAACAACCGGAAGCCTGTGTCGAGGCGGGTGGGGGTGGGGGTGCCTTGGAAGCGGGAGAGGATCATGGCGGCGGCTTGTTCGCCGATGCCGGTGCGGCCGGATTCGATGGTGGTGAGCGGGCAGGGCAGCTGCTGGCCGATGTCGAGGCCGTTGAAGCCGCAGATGGCAAGATCGCCCGGAACGTCGAGCCCCGCCGCCATGCAGTGGAAGATGCCGCCGACGGCCATGTCGTCGTTGGAATAGCATATGGCTTGCGGCCGCTCCGGAGCCTCAGCCAGAAGCCGGGCGGTGAGTTCCCGGCCAAGCGCCACGGAAGAGGGGGCGTGGGCGGTGAGTTCGGCGGTGATGCTGGCGCCTGTTTCTCTTGCTGCGGCAAGGAAGCCTTCCCGCCGCTTTCCGGCGCGCTGGTCGGCCTCAAGGTCGTGGCCGATATAGGCGAGGCGCTCATAGCCCCGGCCCGTCAGATAATAGCCAAGCGCCTTGCCAGCCTGCACCTGCGAGATGCCGGCGGCCATGTCGATGGGCTCGATGTCGCAATCCATGATCTCGACAATGGGCACGTCCGCCTGCTCCAGCATCTTGCGGCTGGTGTCCGTCAGGCCCGCCGTGCCGATGACAAGGGCGGCCGGGCGCCAGGCGAGAATGGTGCGGATCATCACCTCCTCGCGCTCCGGCAGATAGTCGGAGACGCCGAGAATCGTGTGGTATCCGGCGGCGGTCAGACGGCTTTCGAGGCCCTGCAGAACCTGCGGAAACACGTTGTTGGTGAGGGACGGGACGATGACGCCGATCTGGTTGGAGGCAGCTCCCGCCAGCGATCCGGCGATCCGGTTGGGCAGATAGCCGAGCTGCTGGGCCGCTTCCGCTACCTTCTTCTGCGTCTGCGGGGCGACATTGGCGCCATTGCGCAGCGCCCGCGAGGCGGTGATCTCGCTGACGCCGGCCAGTTCTGCCACCTCACTGAGCTTCACACGCTTCATGCTGCATCATCCGCGCTGGATTGGCTGATGGGCGGAGAGTGGCAGAAATGATCAGCGCTGTCATGCGGAGAGTTTGCGGAAACTGGCGGTTATCCGCTGAAAGCATAGTGTGCATTTGATCGGCTTTGATGGATTGACAGCGCTGTCAGTCCTGAACTACCGTTTTATTCATGCCGGTCTGGGAGGTCCGGCGCGCAGGCCCGTGATGTCATCCGGGCTTGCCAGATCAGGTCTGCCCGGCCGGAAAGGCGGGGCGCGTCTGTCCGGTGGTCCGGGCAGGCAATCAGGGAGGAAAACCGCCGTGTTTCATTTCAGAAATCTGATGATCGCTGCCAGCGCGCTGGCGCTCACCGCAGGTGCTGCCCAGGCTCAGGAAGTCATCACCGTCGCCCATGCCATTTCCGCCCAGTCGCATTACGGCGCGGGCGCGCGCGCCTTCATCGCGAAGCTCGAAGAGCTGTCCGGCGGCAAATACACCGGCAAGGAAGCGCCGGCCGGCACGCTCGGCGGCGAGCGTGACATGATTGAGGGCCTGCAGATCGGCTCCATCGACGTGGTGATCACCTCCAGCGGCCCGCTCGGCAACTTCGTGCCGCAGGTCTATGCCCTCGACCTGCCGTTCCTCTTCCGCGACTATGATCATGCCCGCAAGACGCTGGACGGCGAAGTCGGGCAGGAGCTGCTGGCCAAGATCGGCGAGAACAATCTCGTTGGCCTCGCCTGGTCGGAAAACGGCTTCCGCCACATCACCAATTCCAAGAACGCCATCGCCGGTCCCGATGACCTGAAGGGCCTGAAGGTGCGCACCATGGAAAACAAGGTGCACATGAAGGCCTTCACCGACATGGGTGCCGCGCCGACGCCGATGGCCTTCCCGGAAGTCTTCGCCGCCCTGCAGCAGGGCGTGGTGGACGGGCAGGAAAACCCGATCCCGGTGATCACCGCCTCCAAGTTCTGGGAAGTGCAGAAACACATCTCGCTCACCGGCCACGTCTACTCCCCGGCCATCGTGCTGGCTTCGCCCATCCGCATGGATGGCCTGAGCGAGGAAGAGCGCGGCTGGTTCATGGAAGCGGCGAAGGCCTCCGTCGCGGCCACCCGCGCCGAAGTGGACAAGCAGGAGCGGGAGGGCGTGCAGCTGATGAAGGACAACGGCATGGAAGTGACCATGACCGTCGACAAGGAAGCCTTCGCCAAGATCGCCGAGCCCTCCTACGAGATCTACACCAGCCAGTATGGCCCGGAGATGATCGAGCGCATCCGCGCCGTGCAGTAAGGCTTTCCCAGCGGTCCGGGTGTGCCCGGGCCGCTCTCAAGACACCCCGGCGGGCTGCCGGCCGTTATGCGCCGGCAGCCCGTTCCCTTCCGTCCGGGTGAGGCGTCATCATGTCCTTCCTTCTCAAAATCGATGAAATCCTGTCGGAAACGGCCTTGCGGCTGGCGATGGCGTTTTTGGTCATCGCCACGGTCATGGCGCTGTATCAGGTGACGACCCGCTTCGTCTTCGGCACGCCCTCAACCTGGTCGGAAGTTGCCGCCCGTTCCGCGATCATCTGGTGCGTCTTCCTGGGCGCCGCCGGGGCCATCCGCAGCGGCTCGATGATCTCGATGGAGATTGTCCAGCGGTCGCTGCCGCGCCGCCTTGGCTTTGCGCTCTATCAACTGGCGATGCTGCTCTCCTTCGTCTTCTTCGTCATCCTGTTCTGGCAGGGCTGGAACATGACCGGGCGCGTGATGCGCCAGACGCTTGCGGCCCTCGAGATTTCCATCGCCTGGGTTTATGCGGCGCTGCCGGTGGGGGCCGTGTTTGCCTGCATTGCCATCCTGGGCGCCATGTTGCGCGCCGCACGCGATGGTTTGCCGGGTGAAGCGCCGGTGGAAGGAGCGCAGGGATGAACGCCGTCATTGCCGTCTCGCTGCTGATCTTCTTCTTCATGGGCGTGCCGATCGCCATTGCCATCGGCCTTGCCTCCATTGCCGGCATTCAGTTTGGCAGCAATCTGCCGCTGCTGCTGGTGGCGCAGCGCATGTTTGTCGGGCTGGACAGTTTCCCGCTGATGGCCATCCCGCTCTTCATCCTCGCGGGCAATCTCATGTCCGCGGGCGGCATTTCGCGGCGGCTGGTGGAACTGGCCAAGGCGCTGGTCGGCGGCATTCAGGGCGGGCTGGCCTGCTCCTGCGTGCTCACCTGCATGATGTTCGCCTCCGTCTCCGGCTCTTCCGTCGCCACCACCTTTGCCATCGGCTCCATCCTCATCCCGGCGATGGTGAAGCACGGCTATGGCAAGCCGCTGGCCGCTTCCATTCAGGCCAGCTCTGCCGAACTCGGCGTTCTGATCCCGCCGTCGATCCCTCTCATCCTCTATGGCGTGTCCACGGAAACCTCGGTGGGCCAGCTCTTCATCGCCGGTTTCGGCCCCGGCCTGCTGGTGGCCAGCGCGCTGATGGTGACGGTGCTGGTGATCTGCCGCCTGCGCGGCATCGGCACCCATGATGGCGATGACCGGCAGGCGCTGTGGCCCGCCTTTGTCAATGCGGTGCCGGCGCTGCTGGTGCCCTTCGTCATCATCGGCGGTATCTATGCGGGCGTGTTCACGCCGACGGAAGCCTCCGTTGCCGCCGTGGCCTGTGCTGTTGTTGTCGGCATGATCTGTTACCGGGAACTGCCGCTGAAGGCGCTGCCGGGCATCCTGCGCCAGACAGTGATCTCCACCACCACCATCATGCTGATCATCTCGGCGGCGGCGCTGTTCTCCTTCCTCATCGCCCGCTCCGGCCTGCCGGGCGAGGTGGCGAACTGGATCAAGACCGTGTTCTCCGAGCCCTGGTCCTTCCTGCTGGCGGTCAATGTGCTGCTGCTGATTGTCGGCATGTTTATCGAGACGTCCGCCGCCATTCTGGTGCTGGCGCCGATCCTGACGCCGGTGGCGGTCAGCTTCGGCATCAATCCGGTGCATTTCGGCCTGGTTGTCGTCGTCAATCTGGCGCTCGGCATGATCACGCCGCCACTCGGGGTCAATCTCTTCGCGGCCTGTGCCGTGGCGAAGATCCCGCTGGAAAAGATCATTCCGCAGCTCATCTGGTTCGTGCTGGTGGTGTTCTGCTGCCTGATGCTGATCACCTACATTCCGGCGATCACGCTGTGGCCGGTCGAAATCTTCATGGGGTCCTGATCATGGTTCTGAATGTTGCGGTCGTGGGGCTTGGCTCGATGGGCTATGGCATGGCGCAGTCGCTGCTGCGGGCCGGGCACAAGGTGCACGGGGCGGATGTGAATGCCGCCGCCGTCTCCCGTCTGGTGGCAGAAGGCGGGCAGGCGGCCAGCGCCGCTGACACGGCTCCGCTGGCCGATGTGCTGGTCGTCGTGGTGCTGAATGCCGCGCAGACGGAGACGGTGCTCTTCGGTGCCGAGGGCTGGGCGCCCCGCATGCGCCAGGGCGCCACCATCATCTCCTGCGCCACCGTGGCCCCGTCCTTTGCCAGGGACATGGCAGCGCGTTGCGCAGGCTTCGGGCTGCATTATCTCGATGCGCCGATTTCCGGCGGTGCGGCCAAGGCGGCGGCGGGCAAGCTGTCGATCATGGCCTCGGGCTCGCCTGCAGCTTTCGAAGGCGCAAGGCCTGCGCTCGATGCCATGGCCGAAACCGTCTTTGAGCTCGGCAGCGAGCCGGGGGCAGGCTCGGCCATGAAGGCGGTGAACCAGCTTCTCGCCGGGGTGCATATCGCTGCCATGGGCGAGGCGCTGACCTTCGGCATGACGCAGGGGCTGGAACCGGGCCGGATCGTCGAGGTCATCTCCAGATGCGCAGGCACCTCCTGGATGTTCGAGAACCGCGCGCCGCATGTGGTTGATGGCGACTATACGCCCCGCTCGGCCATCAATATCTGGCCGAAGGATCTGGGCATCGTGCTGGGCATTGCAGCGGAAGCGCGGTTTGGCGCGCCGCTGACGGCTGCTGCCCTGCAACAGTTCATGGCCGCCGCAGGTTCCGGCCTTGGCGGCGAGGATGATGCGGCGGTGGCCAAGGTCTATGCCCGTAACGCCGGGCTCACCCTGCCGGGAGGCGCATGATGCTGCTGGGCTGTATTGGCGACGATTTTACCGGCTCCAGCGATCTGGCCAACACGCTGGCGAAGCAAGGCATGCGCACAGTGCAGTATACCGGCGTGCCGGATGCCCCTGCCGCGCTGGATGTGGAAGCCGGTGTTGTGGCACTCAAGTCCCGCTCCATCCCTGCCGCCGAGGCTGTGGCTCTGTCACTGAAGGCGTTGGACTGGCTGAAGGCGCAGGGCTGCCGCCAGTTCCTGTTCAAATATTGCTCCACCTTCGACAGCACGGATGAGGGCAACATCGGCCCGGTGGCCGAGGCGCTGGCTGCGGCGCTGGGGGAGGATGCGGTGATCTTCTGCCCGGTGTTCCCGGCCACGGGCCGCACGCTGGTGCATGGTCATCTCTTCGTCGGTGACCGGCTGCTCAGCGAAAGCGGCATGCAGCACCATCCGCTCACCCCCATGACCGATCCGGACATCCGCCGCGTGCTCGCCCGTCAGGTGAAAGGCAATGTCGGTCACGTGTCCTACGCGGAGGTGGCCAAAGGTGCGGCTGCTGTCGCGGCTGCACTCCAGCGCGAGAGCGGAGCAGGGCGGGGGCTGATCGTGGTGGATGCGCTGTCCGATGGAGATCTGATGACCATCGGCGAGGCCGCAGCCAGCCGCAAGCTGGTGACCGGCGGCTCCGGCATCGCCATGGGGCTTCCGGCCAACTTCCGCAAGGCGGGCCTCATCAGCGGGGCTTCTTCCGGCTGGCAGGGGCAGGGTGAGGGCCGGACGGCAGCCGTCTGTGGCTCCTGCTCGGTGATGACGCAGAAGCAGGTTGCTGCCCACAGGCAGACGAGCCCGGCCTTCGAGATTGATGCGGACAAGGTGATCGCCGGGGCGCTGACCGCGCAGGCGGTGGCGGACTGGTGCCTTGCGCAGGAGGGGCTGCCGCTTGCCTATTCCTCTGCAGATCCCGCCCGTGTGGGCGCCGTGCAGGAGCGGCACGGCAAGGACAAGGCCGCCGCCGCGCTCGAAGGCTTCTTCGCAGAGCTGGCGCGGTGCCTCGTGGCAGGCGGCGTGACCCGGCTGATCAGCGCAGGCGGAGAAACCTCCGGCGCCGTGGTGGAGGGGCTGAAGCTCGGCACGCTGGAGATCGGGCCGGAAATTGATCCGGGTGTTCCGGCCATGCGGGCGGGCCCCGGGCTTGTCATTGCGCTCAAATCCGGCAACTTCGGTGCGGAAGACTTTTTCGCCAAGGCCGCAAGCCGGCTGGAGGGGCAGGCATGAGCAGTGAGGCGCGCCTGAGGGAACAGATCTGCGCCATGGCCCGCTCCATCTTTGAGCGCGGCCTCACCGGCGGGTCCTCGGGCAACATATCGGTGCGCACGGAAGATGGCGGCTTGCTGGTGACACCTACCGGCAGCTCCATGGGCAGTCTTGATCCCGCCCGCCTCAGCCGGTTTGACGCAACCGGGCGCCTCATTGGCGGGGATGAGCCCACCAAGGAAATGCCGCTGCATGCCGCCTTTTATGAAACCCGCAGCACGGCTGGGGCGGTGGTTCATCTCCACTCCTGCCATTCGGTGGCCCTTTCGCTGCTGCCGGACACGGACCCGGACAACATGCTGCCGCCGCTGACGGCCTATGGCGTGATGAAGCTGGGCAAGGTGGTGATGCTGCCGTATTTCATGCCCGGTGACCCGGCCATGGGCGATGCCATCCGTGGCCTTGCAGGCAAGCGCTCCGCCGTCATGCTGGCCCATCACGGCCCCGTGGTCGCGGGCAAGGATCTGGAATCCGCCGTCTATGCCATCGAGGAGCTGGAAGAGACGGCAAAGCTTGCGCTGCTGACGCGCGGGCTCAATCCGAAGCTGCTCACGGACGCGCAGATCCGCGGTCTGGTGACGAGATTCAATGTGGAGTGGGACTGATGCCGCGTTATTCCGCCAATCTCGGCTTTCTATGGTCCGCCCTGCCGCTGCCGCAGGCGATCCGGGCCGCAAAGGCCGCCGGTTTTGATGCGGTGGAGTGCCACTGGCCCTATGATACGCCCGCTGACGAGGTGAAGGCGGCGCTGCACGAGACCGGCCTGAAGATGCTGGGCCTCAACACCCGCCGGGGCGATGTTGCCGCCGGTGACAACGGCCTTGCTGCCCTTCCGGACCGTGAGGCGGAGGCCCGCGCCGCCATCAGTGAGGCCATCACCTATGCCGCCGCGATCGGCTGCGGCGCCGTGCATGTGATGGCGGGCAAGGCCCCGGTGAGGGATGCCGCCGAAGCCACCTTTCGCGCCAATCTCGCCTATGCCGCAGAACTGGCCGCCCCGCATGGTATCACCATCCTGATCGAGCCGCTGAACCGTCACGATGCGCCGGGCTACTTCCTCAGCAATGCCGATCAGGCTCTGGTCATCATCGCTGCCGTGGGCGCGCCGAACCTCAAGTTGATGTTCGACTGCTACCACATCCAGATCCAGCAGGGCGATGTGCTGCGCCGGCTTGAGGCAGTGCTGCCTCACGTCGGCCACATCCAGATTGCCGCCGTGCCCGACCGGGGCGAGCCCGACCGGGGCGAACTCGACTACCGCTGGCTCCTTCCGCGCATCGATGCCCTCGGCTGGTCCACCCCCATCGGCGCCGAATACCGCCCGCGCGGTCGTTCCGTGGAAGAGGGGCTTGGCTGGCGGGAACTGTGAGGCAAACCGAGGTCTGGCAAGGCTCACCGCCTGCTGTAGGCGTCGAAGGTGAAGGGGCCGGACTGGGTGTTGTCGACCATCTCCAGCACATGGCGGGGGATCTCAGGGTCCTCGGGCTGGAACAGGCCGCAGTTGCGCAGGGCGCCGGTGACATTGAGCCGTGCGGGCGTGCGCTCCAGATAAACGCGGACGCAGCAGGGCATGTGGATCTGGTCGGCGGAGACGCCGAGCTTCACCCCGTGCAGGCGCGTCCAGCGCAGGGAGTAATCCGGGTAGAGGATGGTCTGGGTCAGCTCGATGCCGGCGCTGTATTCATAGTCGGACATGAACACCCGGTCGCCGGTCAGAAGTGCAGCACCCTGATAGCGGTAGTGGCGCAGGCAGGGGCGGTCATGCTGGCCCATGCGCTCCAGCCGCCGGTAGAACATGTGCCCGTCTTCCATTGTGAAAACGATGAGCCCCCGGATGATCTTGCCCTTCTGCGACATGGAGTAGTAATACTCATAGAACATGCCGGTCAGGTTCTGCACGCGGGCATCGCTCAGCGTCATCACCTGGTCGAAATGCTGGCGCAGGCGCCGTGTCACCGTGTCATTGCCGAGGCCGCGAATACGGACGATCTCTGCAAATTCCTTGTGCGGCAGCATCATCTCGTAGGGTTCGACGCCGAAGTAATCGCAGATCTTGCGCATCAAGGCCGTGCGCGGGGTGGACGTGCCCGCCAGATAGCGGTTCAACTGGCTGCGGTTGATGCCGAGGTCCCGCCCGACATGGGAAATGGAAGGGCGGTAGGAGCAGAGCAGGCGAAGGTTCTCGGCGATTTCGTCCATTTGCGCTCTTTGATGCTAAAAATGCACAAGAGTGCATCACTTAGTGGATGAGTGCCGAATTGTCAAGGAAACTGCGGGGTTGCACCATCTGGGAAAAGGGGGAACACCATGAACCAGAGAGCTTACACCCTTGGCATCATCACCGGATCAGGCCCTGAGGCCGGTCTCGACATGTGGGCCAAGATCCTGCGCCACACCCAGGACATGATGGGCTGCAGTTTCCGCGGCGACCTTGATGCGCCGCGTCTTGTCGCCGTGTCCGAGCCGGAACTCGGCCTGTCGATGGACCTGCGCGAAAACGAGGATGCCGTCTGGGCCGCGATGGAGCGCGCCGTGCGGCAGATCGCGCCGCAGGTGGATGCCTTCGCCATTGCCTGCAACACGCTGAACTGGTTTGCGCCCAAGATCGAGGTGCTGCTGGCCAAGATGGGTGTGAGTGCGCGGCTGGTGTCGTTCCAGTCCGTGGTGGCTTCCGAAATCCGGCGCTCCGGCTCCGGCCGTGTCGGCCTTCTGGGCGCAGCGCCCGTTGTCGCGCTGGACGAGTATTCCGCCTATGCGACGCTGACGCCCGTCTTTGATCTGGAGACTCCGGCCGAGCCGCAGGCACTGCAGAGCCTTATTCACGACGTGAAGCGCCTTGGCAGCACGGATGCCTCGCTTGCCCCCCGGCTGGAGGAAATCGTTCTTTCCATGGAGGCGCAGACGGTGCTGCTGGCCTGTACCGAACTGCCGCTGATCGCCCGTCCCGTTCAGGGCAAGACGCTGATCGACGTGACGGATGCGGTGGCTGCCGCGCTGGCCGGCCTTGCGCTTGAGCATCACCGGGCAGCAGCGTGATGGAACTTCTGCTGATACATACGGGTGGCACCATCGGCATGGGTGACACCGAGCACGGTCTTGCGCCCATGGCAGGGATCGTGGAAGAGGCGCTGGAAGCCCGCCTGCCGGAAGGCGCGGTGCTGGCCACCCACGTCTTTACCCCGCTGCTGGACAGTTCAAACGTCGGCCCGTCTCACTGGAACGAAATGCTGGATGCCATCGAGGCCCATCCCGGAGCGCCGGTGATCATCACCCACGGTACCGATACCATGGCCTTCACGGGCGCGGCCTTGTCGCAGGCGCTGGCGGGTCTTGGCCGGCATGTGGTGCTGTGCGGCTCCATGGTGCCGCTGCATCACGGCGGTGACGCGGAAGGCAATCTCGATCTTGCCATCGGCGCAGCCTTTCAGCCGGGTGAAGGCGTGTGGCTGGCTTTCAACGGCAAGCTGATGCCCGCCGAAGGGCTGGTGAAACACGAGAGCCAGGATGCGGACGCCTTCCGCGCCACGCCGCAGCTGAAGCCGGGCCTGCCCGCCCGCCGCCGCTTCGAGGACCGGCGCATCGCTGTCCTCTCCCTGTCACCGGGCATGCCCGCCGCGATGCTGCGGGCGGCGCTTGCCGAACTGGACGGGGCGGTGCTGCGCGTCTTCGGCTCGGGTACGGCCATGTCCTGCGAGGAGGTTCTTGGAACCCTGCGCGATGCCGTGGCCTCCGGCAAGCGCATCCGCGCCGTCAGCCAGTGTGAGCAGGGCGGCCTCATCCCCGGCGGCTATGCCGCGGGAGCCGGCCTGTGGTCCTGCGGTGTCGAAAACGGCGGCCTCGAAACGCCGGAAGCCGCGCTGGTGCGGCTGTGGCTGAATTGAGGGGAGTGATCCGGGACTGAAATCTGTCTGGTTAAAAGCCGGGCCGGTTTCGGTCAGTCAGTTGGGGTCGCGCCCGGCAGGAACGCAATCTGCATTGCTGCAACAAATTGAGCGGCCTGACGGACCAGTTCACGAACATCTGAAAGCTCAACTGAGCCATCTGTATAGTCGGCGACCAGCCGTATCTCGTGTGCACGGTTTAATTGCCGCCCAAGATCTCTGGAGACAAGGCCTGTTTTGACGAGGTGAGAGCCAAAAGCGCCGATCAAGCCGCTGTGGGTGCGCCCGATTTCCGGGTCCACTTGTGCGCCTGAGGACAGAAGTGCGGCCCGAGCTGCGTCAAACATCGCGTAATAGGCGCGATTGGCTGCGCCGTCGGTGTCGCCAAGCGCCAGCAACGCTTGTGCGGAGGTACATGCTGTTTGCGCTTTCGCCATCAGTATCTCAGGCGTCAACCGTTTGCTTTTCACAGGCGGACACCTTCCCGGCCGATGTTGCGCAGCAGGGCAGGATTAGAATGTGTCTCCGGATGCTCCCATTCTTCCAGTGCAATTGGCAGAGGGGAGATGAGTATCCCTGTTTCGAGCATCACATCAAAGGCGGCGTCGGCCATGTCCAGCTTGACTGGCAGAAAGCGCCCTTGGCTGCCCCGTAGAAGGACTGCAACGTCAGCATCACTGTCCGGACGGTGCGTGCTTCTTGCCCGGCTGCCGTAAATGATGGCGCCAGCCAGATCATAATGGCCGGAAATCCGCGCCAGAAAGCTGCGGACTGCCTTTTGGGTGTCCCGGTCTATGCTCGCCATGCGATCCTCGTCCTGAGAACTGCCTTTCTCCATCTTAGCGCCAAAGCGGGGAAACACAAAACACCCGCCGCTCCATAGGGGGCGGCGGGTTTTGTGTGTCTCCCGAAGGTGGCAAGGGGCGGCGCTGGGTGGGCTTGGACCGCCCCTTGCCGTATCACTGCAGCATGGCAGTGATTTCCTCCGCCGTGCCAAAGCCAAGCTTGACAGCGGTTTCGGTGACGCTGGCGTTTTCGGAGAGCGCGGTTTTGGCCACCTTGGCGGCCTTGGCGTAGCCGATATGCGGCACCAGCATGGTGGCCAGCACCAGCGAGTTCTCCAGCATGCCTTCGCACTGGGCCACATTGGCCTCGATGCCGCTGACGCAGCGCTCGTTCAGCGTGTCCATGGCGCGCATGAGGATGCGCATGGACTGCAGCACGTTGAGGATGATCACCGGCTCGAAGGCGTTGAGCTGCAGCTGCCCGGCCTCGGCGGCCATGGTGACGGTGAGGTCGTTGCCGATCACCTGGAAGGCCACCTGATTGACCACTTCCGGGATCACCGGATTGATCTTGCCCGGCATGATCGAACTGCCGGCCTGCATCGGCGGCAGGCGGATCTCGTTGAAGCCCGAGCGCGGGCCGGAAGACAGAAGCCGCAGGTCGTTGCAGATCTTCGACAGCTTCACTGCAATGCGCTTCAGCACGCCGGAGAAAGTGACATAGGCACCGGCATCGGATGAGGCTTCCACAAGGTCGGTTGCAAGCTTCACCTTCATGCCGCATACGGCTGACAGTTCCTCCACCGCCCGTTCGGCATAGCCGTCCGGCGTGTTGACGCGGGTGCCGATGGCGGTGCCGCCAAGGTTCACCTCCAGCAGCAGCTCCGACAGGCGGCCGATGATGTCGATGTCCTCGCGGATGGTCGCGGCAAAACCGGCGAACTCCATGCCGAGGGTCATTGGCACCGCATCCTGCAGCTGGGTACGGCCGATCTTGCGCACATTGGCAAAGGCTTCGGCGCGCCCGGCAAAGGCGCCGGCAAGGCGCGTCTGCGCCTGACGGAAGGCCTCGCACTGGCTGACGATGGCAAGGCGCAGGGCCGTCGGGTAGACGTCGTTGGTGGACTGCGACCTGTTCACGTCGTCATTGGGGTGCAGCTGGGCATAGTCGCCCGGCCGGTAGCCCATGCGGATGAGGCCAAGGTTGGCGATCACCTCGTTGGTGTTCATGTTGGTCGAGGTGCCGGCCCCGCCCTGGATCATGTCCACCCGGAAATGCTCGTGATGGTGGCCTGCGATGATCTCGTCGCAGACGGAGGCAATCACGTCATGCTTTGCCTGCGGCAGCACGCCGAGGGCAAGGTTGGCGGCAGCGGCCGCCTTCTTCACCCAGGCCAGCGCCCGGACGAACTCCGGGAAGGCGCTGAGCGGAATGCCGGAAATCGGGAAGTTCTCGATGGCGCGGGCGGTGTGAATGCCCCACACACAGTCTGCCGGCAGGGATATGCGGCCAAGACTGTCCTCTTCGATGCGCATCTGCTGTTGCATCGGTCTTTCTCACAGCAATGGAGGGGATGTGAAATGGGCCGCCAGTTGGCGGCCCATGAGGCTTCTATCCGGATTACTTCCAGATGCTCGGGTCCCAGGCCTTGCGGTCGAGGTCGAGGTCGTTGAACTTGGCCGGATCGAGGATCGGGCGGGCAACGCCTGCCTTCAGCTGTGCCCGGTAGTCATCGACAACGCGCATGGCGATCGGGAACAGCATGATGATGGCGATCAGGTTGACCAGCGCCAGCAGGCCCATCATCGGATCGGAGAAGAAGAACACCGAGGTTGCCTTCGGAGCGACGGCGCCGAGGAACACCACGCCGAGGATCAGCAGGCGCAGCACGAAGACGGCCGGCTTGGAGCGGGTGACGACGGCCAGTGCGTTTTCGCCAAGGTAGTAGTTGTAGATGATCGATGAGAAGGCGAAGAGCAGGATCGCCAGCGTCAGCGCATACTTGGACCATTCCCCCACATGGCTGACCAGCGACTGCTGCGTCAGAACCACGCCGTCGATGCCCTGCGCGCCCGGCACGTAGACGTCACCCAGCAGGATGATCAGCGCCGTGCAGGTGCAGATCAGGATGGTGTCGATGAAAACCGACAGCGACTGGGTGATGCCCTGGCTGACCGGATGGCGGACAAGCGCTGTGGCCGCAACGTTCGGAGCCGAGCCGAGGCCGGCTTCGTTGGAGAACAGGCCGCGGCGCAGGCCCTGGGCAATGGCCGCACCCATGCCGCCAGCCACCGCTTCTTCAAAGCCGAAGGCGGAGCGGACGATGTGCAGCAGCATCGAGGGCACTTCGGTGATGTTCAGCAGGATGATGACCAGAGCCAGCGTGATGTAGCCGACTGCCATGACCGGCACGACAACATCGGCCGCCTTGGCAATGCGCTTGATGCCGCCGAAGATCACGAGGCCGGTGACGGCTGCGATGGCAAAGGCGGAATACATGCGGTCGATGCCGAGGGAGTCCTGCACGGCACCGGCCATGGTGTTGCCCTGGAAGGCATTGAAGCCGAAACCGAAGGAGGCCAGCAGGCAGATGCCATAAACAATGGCGAGCCAGTTGTAGCGCTGGCCAAGACCGCGGCGGATGTAGTCGGCCGGGCCACCGCGGAAGCTGCCGTCGGTTTCCTTGTTCTTGTAGAGCTGGGCAAGGGTGCACTCGATCAGGCTGGTTGCCATGCCGCAAAGGGCAATCGCCCACATCCAGAACACGGCGCCCGGTCCGCCGAGGGTAATGGCCACGGCCACGCCGGCAATGTTGCCGCCGCCCACGCGTCCGCCGACGGAGACAAGCAGGGCCTCACGCGCGGAGATGGTGTTGGGATCGGAGTTGTTGGCATTGGAACCGAGCACACGGAACATGCGCCCGAAAAACTCGAACTGCACGAAGCCCGACATGATGGTGATGAACACACCGAACACGACGAGGATCGGAATGAGCGCCCATCCCCACGTCAAATTGTCAATCAAGCCGAAGAATGACTGAATGTACTCCATGGTTTCCTCCTGACCACCGGCCTTGAATTGGCCGTTATTCATCCCCACTATTTTAAAGTGAGTGTTGCTACTTAAGGATTCCGCACTTCGCTGCGGAGTGACGCTATTTTGCGCTATTTGCGCGCAAAGCGGAGCAAACACCTCTATCTTCCGTAGTTCTTACAGTAAAAAAGGGACGCCCGGATGAGCGTCCCTCTCGTTTCTTTGCAGGGCCTGCCTTTACTCTGCTGCCGCCAGCCGTAGCGTCTTGTCCGCGATGGCTCCCACCAGATTTGCATCATGGCTGACGAGGATCAGCGCCAGGCCCTGTCCGGCCACGATGTCCGTCAGCAGGGTGATGGTGTCCTTCTGGGTGATCGGGTCGAGCCGGGACGTGGGCTCGTCGGCAAAGAGCAGGACAGGGTCCAGCAACAGCGCCCGCAGCATGGAAAAGCGCTGCAGCTCGCCGCCGGAAATCTCGTCAGCCCGCCGGGCCAGGAGGCGGTCTGCCAGGCCCAGCTGCTTCATGAGGGGAGCAACGCGGCTGCGGTCCAGCTTGTGCAGGCGGATGAGGTCCGTGACGAGCTCTTGCATGGTGGAATGGCGCGGGAAGCTGGCGGGCGGGTCCTGATAGAGCTTCTGGAACAGCGGGCGTCCTGATGCTGTCTTGCGCTCGATCCGGCCTTCATCCGGCTTCATCAGGCCGATGAGAATATCCCCCAGCGTGGACTTGCCGCAGCCGGAGGGGCCGGTGATGCCGGTGATCCCGCCCGGGTGAACGGTGAGGCTGACGCCGGAGAACAGCCGCCGCCCGCCGCGCGAGGCGGCCACGCCTTCTGCGGTCAGCACAGGTATTCCGTCCTTGCGGGTAGAGGCGCGCTTTGGCCAGTGCAGCGGGTCGCTCTGCGCCAGTTTCCGCGTATAGGCCGGTCTTTCGGGCGAGAGCAGGTCTTCCGTCCGGCCCTGATCGGTGATCTGCCCCTCCTTCATGATCATGAAGTCCCCGCCCAGCTGGCGGGCAAGCTCCAGATCATGGGTGATGGTCAGCAGCGCGCCATCCGTGCCAAGGCCTTGCAGCAGCATGCGGGCGACGTCATCGCGCCGGGCGGCATCCAGCCCTTTGGTTGGCTCGTCGGCAAAGATCAGCCGTCCGCCGCCAGCCCGTGCCACGGCAAAGGCCAGCCGCTGTGCCATGCCGCCGGACAGCTCATAGGGGCGCTTGGCGCCGGAGCCGGCAAGGCCGAGGCTGGTGAGGTCTTCTGCCGTCATGGCGCGCGCATCGGCGGCGCCACCGACCAGAGCATGGGTCTCGCGGATCTGCTCCGCCCCGCGCATCAGCGGGTCGAGCGCAAGCCAGGGCTCCTGCGGCAGGATGGCGAGAAGCCGGCCCCACAGGGGGCGGATGGCATCCGCATCTCCGGCGGCAAAGCGCTGTCCCTCGAACACGACTTCGCCCGTGGCGGTGAGGCCTTCCGGCAGAGTGCCAAGCACGGCCTGTAGCAGCAGGCTCTTGCCCGAGCCGGTTTCGCCAAGGATCGTCAGCGGCCGTCCGGGTTGCAGCTCCAGCGACACGGGCTGCACGAGCACGTCCTTGCCCGCCAGGACCCTCAGATTTCGGATGGAAACGGAATGTGTCATGCGCGCGAGCCTGCGATCAGGTTGAGGCCAAGGATGAGGCTGAAGATGGCGGCGACCGGCTGCAGCAGCGCCCAGGGCGCTTCGCGCCAATAGGGCATCAGCTCCACCATCATCTGGCCGAGTTCCGGGGTGGGCGGGCGCACGCCGGCGCTGACGAAGCCGAGTGCAGCAATGGTCATGATGCAGGTGGCCATGCCGAAGGCGGTGGAGGTCAGCATCACCGGCGCCAGTTCCGGCCAGACGTGGCGGCGGAAGACATAGGCCTTGCCGAAGCCGAGGAGGCCGGAGGCCTGAACGGCAGGAGAGGCAAAGATCGGCCGGGAGGCGGCGCGGGCGAGGCGGAAGAACTCGACCCACAGAACCAGCGTCAGGCCGAGCCAGAAGGCGAGCGGCTTGTTCGGCACGATGACGCCCACCATCAGCACGATCAGCAGGCCGGGAATGGCCATGACGGAATCGGCCAGCAGCGTCAGCAGCCGGTCGGTCATGCCGCCCTTGCGGCCGGCGGTGACGCCAAGGGCGAGGCCGATGGCTGCGGCGCTGAGTGCGCTGAGCGCTGCCACCGTCAGGGACAGGCGCAGGGCTTCGGCCAGGCGGGCCATCAGCGAGCGGCCCAGATGGTCATAGCCGAAGGGGGCGGCCAGGTCGGGGGCGGCGAGCGCCAGCCTCAGGCTCTGGCGCACCGGGCTCAGCGGCGAGATCATCGGTGCGATGATGGCCAGAAGCACGGGCAGGCCCACGAGCACGATCCCGGCCCAGAAGGGCAGGGGGCGGAAGCCGCGCCCCTGCTGCGGCACTGCGGAGATATCCATCAGGCAGCCCTCCGCGGATCGATCCGCTGGATGACGAGATCCAGCAGCGTGTTGAGCAGCACGAAGCCGAGACCCAGCACCAGCGCGGTGCCCTGCACCATCGGGATGTCGCGGCCGAAGATGGCATGGACCAGCGCATGGCCGATGCCGGGCCAGCCGAAGATGCTCTCCACGATGACGACACCTTCCACCAGCGTCACGAACTGCATGCCGAGGAAGGCAAGCACCGGCGCGCCGATGTTGCGCAGGCCGTGGCGCAACAGGATCTGGCCATCACTGAGACCCTTGGTTCTGGCGAACTGGTAGAAGGGGGCCTTGGCAACGCCTGCCATCACGTCCCGCGTCACGCGGGCGGAAAAGGCGGCAAGGCCGAGGGCGAGGGTGACCGCGGGCAGCACGAAATGCGCCGGCTTGCCGTGCCCGGCGGCGGGCAGCCAGCCGAGCTGCACGGCAAAGAGCAGGATCAAGACCAGCGCCAGCAGGAACTGCGGCAGGGCGCGGATGCCGGCCGAAACCGTCAGCAGCACCCGGTCCAGCATCCCGCCCGGCTTCAGCCCGGCGAGAATGCCAAGCGGCGGGCCCATGAACAGGGACAGCACGATGGCTGCACCTGCCAGCTGCACGCTGGCGCCCAGCTGGTGGCGGATTTCGTGCCACACCGGCTCGCCGGAGATGAGCGACTTGCCGAGGTCGAAGGTGGCCAGATCCCGCATCCAGACGAGGAACGCGGTGACGGGGCCACGATCCAGCCCCAGCTCCTGACGCACGGCATCGGCGGCGGCGGCGCTCACCATGTCATAGCCATAGCGTCCGGCGGCAATCCGGTAGGCCATGTCGCCGGGAAGGCTCTGCATCATCAGGAAGGTGAGAATGCCGACAAGCAGTGCCACCAGCACCGCCTGTGCAGCCCGCATGGCAAGGCCGCCGGAGAGGCGGCCCGCACGCGTTGCAAGGGAAGGAGAGGACATCAGTTCTTCCAGCTCGCATCCTTCAGGCCGAGCTTGCGCTCGTAGGGATCAAGCATCACGCCCTGCAGCTTGCCGGAGATGGCGGCATTCTGCTGGTACCAGGCGATGGGCAGCACCGGCAGCTCTTCCTGCAGGATGGTGGTTGCGGTGGCGAACTGCTCTGCGCTGCCGCCGTTGCGGCCGATGGACTTCAGCAGGTCCGCGATTTCGGCGTTCTGCCAGTTCATCGCGCCCCAGTCGCCATTGGGGGCATAATCCTGCAACAGGGTGCCGATCGGGTTCGGCACGAGGGCAAAGTTGCGGGCCAGCAGCGCCAGCTCCAGCGAGCCGTCGTTGTGACGGGCCGGGACTTCCGAGGAGTTGGTGGAGTTGATCGTCAGCTCGATGCCCACTTCCTGCAACTGCTGCTGCAGCACGGCAGCCACCAGCGGCAGCTCCGGCCGGTCCGGATAGGTCAGCAGTTCCAGCGTGAAGCGTTCGCCGTCCTTTTCGAGAATGCCATCGGAGCCGGCCTTCCAGCCCAGCTCAGCCAGCAGTGCGGCAGCTGCTTCCGGGTCATAGGCGAGCGGGGCAAGGGCCGCATTGTGCCAGTCGCCCACGGACGGCGGGAACAACTGGGTGGCGCCGGCCTGATAGCGCAGCACGGCGATGGCGAGGCCTTCCCGGTCGATGGCAAGGCTCAGCGCCTTGCGGGCTTCCACGGTGTTGAGCTTCGGGTTGGCCGCGTTGACCTTGACCAGCAGCGAGCGTGGGATCGGCACGGAGCGCACGTCCAGCCCGTCCTTGTCCTTCAGCCGGGCGACGGAGGCCGGATCAAGGTTCAGCACATAGTCGGCATCGCCGCTTTCGGCCATCAGTGCGCGGGTTTCGGCGCGGCTGACGGAGTTATAGGTCGCTTTGCCGATCTTGGCCGGGCCGCCCCAGTACTGATCGAAGCGGTCTGCTTCCATCTTGCCCGGTGCCTGCAGCAGGGTGATCTTGTAGGCGCCCGAGCCAATGACGGAGGTGGCCATGCCATCGGCGCCATAGGAGGCCGGGGCAAGGATCTGCGAGCGGTATTCGGCGAGGAAAGCGGGCAGGGCGGCGAAGGGCTCTGCCAGCTTCACCACGAGGTCCGCACCGTCCGCCTCGATGGCGTCAATGGGCGCGCGCTGCAAGAGGCCCGGCTTGGCGCGGGCGATGTTGAGCGCATTGGCCGCCGCAGCCGCATCCGCCGGGGTGCCGTCATGGAACGTTGCGCCGTCCTGCATCTTGAAACGCCAGACGAGGCCATCGCTTTCCACGGCCCAGCTGGCCGCGAGGCCCGGCGTCAGGTGGCCGTCCTGATCCGTGTTCACCAGCGTCTCGGCCACGTCCATGGCCAGGAAGATGTTGCCGGAAAGTGAGGGGTCCGCGCCCTTGATCTCGAAGGGGCCTGCCACGTCGATGCTGTCATCGGCGGCAAAGGCGGTGCCTGAAAGCAGGGTGCTGGAAAGAGCCATCGCCAGGGCGAAGGTTTTCAGGTTGGAACGGTAACGCATCGCAGACCTCACTTGGGTTTGAATTGCGTTACGACATAACATAACGATCTTGGGGCGCAAGGCGTCAGCCCTGAAAATTTGTGCGCAGCAAAAACAACGGCGCCGGTGGAGCGGACCCCACCGGCGCCTTTCACGTCAGAAGCCAAAGGCCTCCAGAGGCTTACTGCTTGCCCCAGATCTTGCCGTATTCCTCGCGGTAGCCATTGCCCGGATCAAAAATGTTCCGGTCGCCGCCGTCGAAGGAGATGTTGTCCTTCGTCACCACATGCAGCGGCGAGGTGTAGCCGGACCATTCGGCGCCGTTCATGGCGCGGTTCAGTTCGTCCACCAGCTGCCAGCCCTGCAGGTTCAGCGGCTCGGCCACGGTGACGGCCTGATACTGGCTGGAGCGGATGCGCTGGTAGGCGCTTTCCGAACCGTCACCGGCCGCAACGGCCTTCGGGGCGCCATCGCCGGGGATGCCGGCTGCGGCAAGGCTCGGGCCCATGAAGTCGAAGTAGATGTCGTTGATCGCCAGTGCGTGGGTCCAGCTTGCACCGTATTTCTGCAGCAGGGCGGTGGTCAGCGTCGGCATGCGGCTGGAGGTGTCGGCAATCGGCGTGTCGACATATTCCAGCACGGTGCCGCCGAGCTCTTCGATCGTTTCCTTGATCTTGTCGGCCTTGGCGATGGCGATGGCATAGGTGGAGTCGGTGAAGATCACCACACCCGGCTTGCCGCCGGCATCTGCATAGGCCCACTTGGCCGCAGCCGCCGACACTTCCATGGCGTCGGTGGAGACATTGGCGAAGATGCCGTTTTCCGGATCCGGGCCGATGACCGGGCTGGCGTGCCAGCTGACCATCGGAATGCCTGCAGCCTTGGCCTGATCGAGGGCTGCCTGCTGTTCCACCGCATCAAAGCCGTTGATGATGATGCCATCCGGCTTGAGGGCAAGGGCCTGGCCGAAGGCGGCGGCGCGGCTCTGGATGGAGCCTGCGCCGTCCAGCACGTTCACGTTCCAGCCGATCATGAACACGGCTTCCTGGATGCCCTTGGTGACGCCGAGGACGCCGCCGTTCTTCATGTCTGCGGCCAGAACCACAATGGTCTTGCCCTCTGCGGCCTTCGGGCCGGAGGTGGGGCCGTCCCAGGTGGTCTTCTGGCCGGCATATTTCTGCACGTCCGCCATGGCGTCGGAGACGGCGTCTGCATGGGCTGCCAGCGTGGTGCCGGCCAGCAGGATGGTTACAGTCAAGAGACGTTTCAGCATGTCGTTTTCCTCCCGGTTGCTGAGTGTCATTAAGGGTCAGCGGGACTTTGCGCCTTTCTTGCGCTGGGCATAGCCCGCGATGCCAATGGCGATGAGCAGGGTGGTGCCGTTGAACAGCGGCTCGACCCAGAAGCTTCCGCCAAACTGCTGGATGCCGGAGATGCCTGCAGCGAGGATCATCACGCCGACAATGGTGCCCCAGACATTGACGCGGCCCGGCTTGATCGTCGTGGAGCCCAGGAAGGCGCCGACGAGGGCGGGCAGCAGGAATTCAAGACCCACCGACGCCTGACCGATGCGCAGCTTGGAGGCGAGCAGAATGCCCGCCAGCGCCGTCATCAGACCGGAGGTGAGGAAGGCGCCGATCACGAACTTGCGCGTCGGAATGCCGTTGAGTTCGGCCGAGCGCTGATTGGCGCCGATGGCATAGAGGTAGCGGCCGACGGGCGTGTATTCGAGCACCACCCACATCACCAGCGTGATGGCCAGAACATAGAAGGCCGTGATGGGCAGGCCGAAGATGAAGGTGCCGTTGATGGCATAGAAGGCATCCGGCAATTGGCCCACCATCTGCCGTCCGCCCGTGTGCCACAGGGCCAGCGCATAAAGGATGGTGCCCGTGCCGAGGGTGGCAATGAAGCTGTCGATGCGGGCGACCTCGACGAGGATGCCGTTGAGAATGCCCGTGGCAATGCCCAGCACCAGCACGATGCCGATGGCCACCGGCCAGGGCAGGCCGTAGACCGTCTGCAGCGAGATGGCGAGGATATGCCACAGCACGATGCCGTAGCCGACCGTCAGGTCGATGCGTCCCGCCACCATGGGAATCATGGCCGCAAGGGAGAGGAGCGCGATGATCGCCTTGTCCGACAGGATCGCCCGCAGGTTCAGCATGGTCGGGAAAGTGTTCGGCAAGAGGATCGAGAACAGGATGATGAGGCCGAACATGAGGATGACGAGGCCATAGGTGGGCGCAAGGCGCAGGGCCCGGCCCATCAGGGAAAGCCCCTGCAGTTCATCCTTGGTCGGTTCGATGGCGTTGGATTCGATGGAGGGCATGAGGGGCCTCAGGCAGCTTCACCGGCCGATGCGGCCTGGATCAGGGATTCGGTGGACAGTTCGACACCGCTCAGCTCCGCGACCGCCTGGCCGCGGGAGAAGACGATGGCGCGGTGGCAGATGTTGGCGATTTCCTCGAAGTCGGTGGAGACCACGAGCACGCCCATGCCGCTGGCGAGAGCTTCGTAAAGCAGGTGATAGATCTCGGCCTTGGCGCCGACATCGACGCCGGCGGTCGGGTCTTCGGTGATCAGCAGCCGCCGGCCGCTGTCCAGCCACCGGCCGACGACGACCTTCTGCTGGTTGCCGCCCGACAGCGCCTCGATGGGCAGCGCCGGGTCATTGGGCGAAAGACCGACCCGGCGGCCGATTTCCGCCGCCATGTCCTCTTCCTTGCGCGGGCTCATCAGCGACAGCATGCCCCGTCCGGTCGCCGCCGGATTGACATAGGCGTTCTCGCGGATGGTCAGGCCCGTGGCGACGCTTTCCGCCACCCGATCGCGGGCGACAAGGCCGATGCCCGAAGCCATGGCGGTGATCGGTGAGGCCAGATCCGGCGTGCGCCCGTCCAGCACCACGGTGCCGGAATGCGGCATGACGCCGAAGAGCGCACGGCCGATATCCTCATGACCGGCACCGCGCAGGCCCGCAAGGCCCAGCAGCTCGCCGCGCCTGAGTTCGAAATCGACAGGCCCGACCTGCCGGGTGAGCAGGGAGCGGACGGAGAGAATGGCCGTGCCTTCCTGCACATCCGGACGGCTGATCTCGCGGGTCTTGCGGCCTACGATCAGGCTCACCAGCTCTTCCGGCGTGGTGTGGCCGATGGCGCGCAGGCCTGCCATCTGTCCGTCGCGCAGCACGGCCACACGGTCGGCAATGCGGAAGATCTCGTCCAGCCGGTGGCTGACATAGATCATCCCGACGCCACGGGATTTCAGCGGGCGCAGCGCGTTGAACAGGCGCTCCACCTCGTCAGCCGGAAGGCTGGCGGTGGGCTCGTCCAGCACGAGGAAGTCGCAATCGGCGGCCAGCGCGCGGGCGATGGCGACGAGGGATTTCTGCGTGCGCGTCAGATTGGCAACGCGGGCGGTGGCGGGAAAATCCGCATCCACCAGCTTCAGCGCTTCGGTGGCCATGGCCTCCGTGGCGCTCCAGTCGATCCGGCCGCGCTTGCGCACATAGCCGAGCGCCAGGGCGATGTTTTCGGCCACGCTCATCCATTCGATGAGGCCGAGATCCTGGTGGATGAAGGCGACCTTCTGATGGCCGCCCTTGCCCGCCTCGTGATGATAGGGCACGCCATCGATCGACACCGTCCCGGTGTCGGCCTTGTGGGTGCCGGACAGAACCTTGATCAGGGTTGACTTGCCCGCGCCGTTTTCGCCCAGAAGTGCAAGGATTTCTCCCCGCTCGACTTTCAGCGAAACCCCGCGCAGGGCCTGCGTGCCGCCAAATGACTTGACGATACGGTCAAAAAACAGACCATCATTAGCCGGTTGCATACCGGTGTCTCCTCCCATGTCTCCGTCTCGGCTCTTGCGGCTGAGTTACCGGTAACGTTATGTAGCGTGTATCGGCTCAGATGGGTTGTCAAGCGCAAAGTTATCGATAACATATTCTGCATATGCGGCAGTCTGGAAGCATGATGGACCGGCGGAACAAGGCCAATATGGATGACATCGCCCGCGTGGCGGGGGTGTCGAAAATGACGGTAAGCCGCGTCCTGCGCGGCGGCAGCGGATTTTCCGAGGAAACGCGCGGGAAGGTGCTCGCAGCGGCGGAGACGCTTGGCTATGTGCCCAACCGTCTGGCGGCTGCTTTCGGCTCGGATCAGGCGTCGACACTGGTCGGTATGTGCGTGCCGCGCCTGAGTTCAAGCCTCTTTGGTCAGGTGCTCGACGGGGTGGACCGCGCCCTGTCGCGGCTCGGCTATCAGCTGATGATCGGGGCCAGCAATCACGCGGTGGAGCAGGAAGAGGACTGGGTGCGGCAGGTGGTGAGCTGGCGCCCGGCCGGCGTCATCCTCTCCGGCAGCCTGCACACACCTGGCACCGTCGAGATGCTGCGCCAGTCGGCCATGCCGGTGGTGGAGGTGTGGGAGCTGACGACAAGCCCCGTCGACATGGCGGTCGGCTTTTCCCACTTCGATTGCGGCATGGAAATGGGCCAGTTTCTGCTGCGGCGCGGGCGGCGCAAGGTTGGCTATGTCGGGGCCTTGGGCCTGTCGGATGTGATCAGTTCAGCCCGGCTCGATGGCTTCGAGGCGGCACTGTCGGCTGGCGGCCATCCGCTGGCGGCGAAGGAAATCCTCATCGACAACCCCGGCTTCTACCGGGGCTTCTACGGGCTCGAAACCCTGCTCGCGCGTGAACCGGACCTTGATGCGGTCTATTTTCACAATGACGAAATGGCCATCGGCGGCCTTGCCTATTGCGAGGCGCGGGGCATCCGCGTGCCGGAGGATCTGGGTATCGCCGGCTGGGGCGGCATGGAAGCGGCTTCCGTCCTGCCGCGCCGCCTGACGACCACGGTTGTTCCCGCCACCGCCATCGGCAAATCCGCCGCCGAAGCCCTCGTCGCCCGCCTGCGCGGCGAACCGGGGCAGGACATCACCGTTGTCCCGACGCGGCTGGTGCCGGGGGAGACGGCGTAGGGGGGCTTCTGCTTCAGCTTTGTGAGTGCCTCAGCCGCTGGGCACTGCGTTGCGAACAGGCACTGAGTCACCCCGGCCAAGCGCAGCGCGAGCCGGGGGCTACTCGTTTGCAGAGGGGTGCTGTTGTCTCATTCGGGGTGGCAGTCACCGGCCCTGCGCACGCCTCTTTGCCGCGTTCCAGTCTCGCCGCTCTGCAAGCGAGTGGTTCCCGGATCTCCGCTGCGCTTCGTCCGGGACGACGCGGAATGTGTGGTGGGGCTGTGCGTCTGCCCCTTTCTTGAGTCTCAGTCAAACACTGCCCCATCCCCTGAAGAAGGGGCAGTGTTCAGTTTTGTTGTCAGGACGCCGAGAGGCCCCAGGGGCCGTGGTGGGCGTCCTTGCCGTCGAGGCGGTCGAAGCCGTGGGCGCCGAAGAAGTCGCGCTGGGCCTGGATCATGTTGGCGGTGCCGCGTGCGGTGCGCATCAGGTCGAACCAGGCAAGGCCCGAGGCCAGAGCCGGAACCGGCAGGCCGTTGAGCGCGCCGAGGGCGACGATCTTGCGCAGGGCCGGGAGCGCTGCCTCGATGCGGCGGGCAAAGTCCGGCGCCATGATCAGGTTGCGCGTTGCGTCTTCCGTCAGGGCGCTGGCCATGTCGTTCAGCATGTCCGAGCGGATGATGCAGCCGGCTCGCCACACGCGGGCGATGTCCGGCAGCGGCAGGTTCCAGCCGAAGGTGGCCGAGGCTGCGGTCATCATGGTGAAGCCCTGCGCATAGCACAGGATCTTGCCTGCGATGAGCGCCTGCTCCAGCTCGTCAGCGGAAGGCGCGTCGGCGAGCTTCTGCGGGGCCGCGCCATAAAGCGCTTCACCGGCCTTGCGCTCGTCCACGCGGGACGAGACGTTGCGCGCCATCACGGCGGCCTCGATCACCGGCACCGGAGCGCCCAGATGCTGGGCTTCGATGACGGTCCAGCGGCCCGTGCCCTTCTGCCCGGCAGCATCCAGAATGACGTCCAGCATCGGCTGGCCGGTCAGCGGATCGGTGGCGGCGGCGACAGCGCCGGAGATTTCCACCAGATAGGAGCGCAGGGTGCCCTCGTTCCACTTCTGGAAGATTGCGGCTGCATCGGCGGCGCCAAGTCCCATGCCGTCGCGCATGATGCCGTAGACTTCGGCGATCATCTGCATGTCGGCATATTCGATGCCGTTGTGCACGGCCTTGACGAAGTGGCCCGCGCCTGCTTCGCCCATCCAGGTGGCGCAGGGCGTGTCGCCGTGGCGGGCGGCAATGGCGGTGAGAACCGGCTTCACCCGCTCGAAATCGGCCGGGTTGCCGCCAGCCATGATCGAGGGGCCGTGACGCGCCCCTTCCTCGCCGCCGGACACGCCGATGCCCATGAAGCGGACGCCAAGGTCTGCGGCAGCGCGGCGGTTGGTGTCGTGGAAGTTGGCGTTGCCCGCGTCGATGATCAGGTCGTCCTTGCCGAGCAGCGGAGCCAGAGCCTCGATCTGGTCATCCACGGCCTTGCCGGCCGGCACCATGAGGATGATGGCGCGCGGCGGCTTGATGGCCGCCACCAGATCCTTCAGGCTTTCGGTGGGAACCACGTTTGCGGCCAGATCGCCGGCTTCCGCGTGGAAGCGGCGGGTCACATCCGTGGTGCGGTTCCACACGGCAATGCGAAAGCCTTTTTCGGCGATGTTCAGCGCCAGTGCGGCACCCATCGTGCCAAGTCCGATGAGCCCGATCTCTGCCGAAGTCATGGCCATTGTAGTCCTTTCCGGTTCAGGATCACGGAGTAGACGCTGGTCGTCGCCGTGATGAAGAGCTGATGTTTCGCCCTGCCGCCGAAACAGAGGTTGGACACCAGTTCCGGCACAAGGATCTTGCCCATGAGGTGGCCCTCCGGGGCGATGCAGTGGACGCCATCGGCAGCCGAGGACCACAGATTGCCGTCCTCGTCCACCCGGAATCCATCGGCACAGCCTGGCTGGATCGTGTGGAACACACGCCCCTCGCTGGGTCTGCCGTTTTTCATGACATAGGCCCGGATGTGCTGGGGATCGCTGCCGAACATGCGGCCGGTATCGGCAACATAGAGCAGGCTCTCATCCGGGCTGAATGCCAGTCCGTTGGGACAGGCCATATCATCGATCACTTTGTCAATGGTGCCGTCGGGGTCCACCCGGTAGACCGCGCAGGGCAGTTCCTGTTCGGACTTGAAGCCCTCGTAATCGGTCATGATCCCGTAATGGGGATCGGAGAACCAGATGGCGCCATCGCGCGAGACGATGACATCATTGGGAGAATTCAGGCGCTTGCCCTCGAACTGGCCGGCGATCACGGTGATTGAGCCGTCCCATTCGGTGCGGGTGACGCGGCGCGTGCCGTGTTCGCAGGAGATCAGCCGGCCCTGCCTGTCGCGGGTGTGGCCATTGGCATAGTTGGAGGGAGCGCGGTAGGTGGTCACCCCGTCCGGCGTCCAGCGCATGATGCGGTTGTTGGGGATGTCGGAGAAAAGCAGATGCCCGGCATCGCCGAACCAGACCGGGCCTTCCGCCCAGTCAAAGCCGGTGGCGATCCGCTTCACCGGCGCATTGCCGAGGACGTAGGTCTGGAAAACCGGGTCAATGACCTCGAAGAACGACATGAAACCTCCCTGTCCCTGCGGGCCGTTGGTCCGGCCTGATTGCAGGTAGCGTTACCACCTGAGGCGTGGGCGAGAAAGGCGTTTGCGCGACGAGGCGGTTCTGAGTTGAGATGAGACCGCGCCCGGCGGCCCTTGCGGGCCAGTGGGGTGCCGGGCGCGGCAGCTGGATGGAGAACCCGTCAGGAAAAGGCGATCTGTGCCTTCATGGCCTGGCTGCGGTCGGAGGCCAGCAGGAAGGCTTCTTCTGCCTTGTCGAGGCCGACCGTGTGGGTGATCAGCGGCTTCACATCGATGAGGCCGTTCTGCATCAGGCTGACGCCCACGGCGAATTCCGGATGGAAGCGGAACGAGCCGCGCAGATCCAGTTCCTTGGCCGTGATGGCCATCATCGGCACGCTCATGTCGCCGCCAAGGCCAAGCTGCAGGATGATGCCACGCGGGCGCAGGGCCGCGATGCCGCCGGCCAGTGCAGGGGCCGCGCCCGAGCACTCGTAGAGCACGTCGAAATAGCCCTTGTCGGCGTTGTAGGCGGCCAGCGCATCCGGTTCGCTCGCCATGTTGATGGTGCGGTCGGCACCCACCTTGCGGGCCAGCGCCAGCGTGAAGTCAGAGAGGTCCGTCGCCACGATTTCCTGCGCGCCCGAGCGGCGGGCGGCGAGAATCGACAGGATGCCGATGGGGCCGCAGCCGGTCACCAGCACGCGCTTGCCCAGCATGTCGCCCGCACGGCGGGTGGCGTGCAGGGTCACGGCCAGCGGCTCAGCCATGGCAGCTTCGCCCGGGGTCAGGCCGGTTGCATCGACGCACTGGAACTGGTCAGCCACCAGCACTTCGCGGAAGGCGCCCTGAATGTGGGGGAAGGGCATGGCCGAGCCGTAGAAGCGCATGTTGAGGCACTGGTTCGGCAGGCCCTCAAGGCAGTACTTGCAAGTGCGGCAGGGGCGGGACGGGGACACGGCCACAAGCTGGCCTTCGCTGTAACCGGTGACGCCGGGTCCAACGCTCTCCACATAGGCGGAGACTTCGTGGCCGAGAATCATCGGCTCGCGCAGGCGCACGGTGCCGAAGCCGCCGTGGTTGTAGTAATGCAGGTCCGAGCCGCAGACGCCGCCGGTGGCAAGGCGCAGGCGCAGCTGGCCTTCGCCCGGGGTTTCCTCCGGGCGCTCTTCGACGCGCAGATCCTTGGCGGCGTGAATGACGATGGCACGCATGGGTGTGATCCTTACAGAACCGGTGTCGGCAGGGGCTTGCCGGCGAAATGGGCGGTCAGGTTGTCGCGCACAAGCTGGCCCATGGCCTTGCGGGTCTCGATGGTGCCCGAGGCATGGTGCGGCTGCAGCAGCACGTTGTCGAGCTTGAGGAAGCGCGGGTTGAGCTTCGGCTCGCCTTCGAACACGTCAAGCGCGGCCGAACCGAGCTTGCCGCTCTCCAGTGCGTTGAGAAGCGCTTCTTCGTCAATGTTGGAGGCGCGGCTGATGTTGATCAGCATGCCTTCCGGCCCCAGAGCCTCGATCACCTTCGGGCCGACGATGTGCCGCGTGGCAGCCGAGGCCGCGAGGGTGACGAACAGGAAGTCGGAACGGGCAGCCAGTGCGACCGGGTCCTGGATGAACTCCCACTGCGACGCGTAATCCTTGGCGGACACGTCCGAATAGGCGATCTCCATGTCGAAGCCGGCGAGGCGCTTGGCCACTTCATAACCGATGCGGCCAAGGCCCAGCACGCCAGCCTTGCGGCCCCAGACGCGGCGCTTCAGCGGATAAAGCCCCTTGGCGGCCCACGAGCCGTCCTTGACCCAGGTTTCCGCGCCGATCATGCCGCGCGACTGCACCAGCATCATGGCAACGCCAAGGTCGGCCACGTCATTGGTCAGCACGTCCGGGGTGTTGGTCACGCGGATGCCGCGGGCCTTGGCAGCGTTCAGATCCACCGCGTCATAACCGACGCCATAGACGCTGATGACTTCGAGATTCGGGCAGGCTGCGATCATGTCAGCATTGGCGCCCAGCTCGCCGCGCGTGGCGATGCCGCGGATTTGCGGGCCCACTTCAGCAAGGAAAGCCGCCTTGTCCGCCGCCTCGAAATAGCGGTGCACGGTGAAGGCTTCATCAAGGGGGATCTGGTCCCACTCCGGGTAGGGTCCAACCTGGAGGAGGTGGGGCTTGCTCATTCTTGTCTCCGTAAGCTTCGTGCTTGACATCAAATGTTATCGATAACATAAACAGGGTCAGACGAACTTGTCGAGTGGTTTTCTGACAAAGGGGAAGAGAGTGAGCCTTCAGCTATTTGACCTGACCGGACGCCGTGCACTGGTAACCGGTTCCTCGCAGGGTATCGGTCTGGCGCTTGCCAAGGGGCTTGCGGCTGCCGGTGCGCAGGTGGTCCTGAATGGCCGGGATGCGGCGCGTCTGGCCGAAGCTGCGGCCCAGATTCCGGGTGCGGAAACCCTCGCCTTTGACGTGACGGATCACGAAGGCGTGCGCGCTGCCGTTGACGCCTTCGAGGCGAAGAATGGCGCCATCGACATTCTTGTGAACAACGCCGGCATGCAGCACCGCGCCCCGCTGGAGGACTTCCCCGCAGATGCCTTCGAGCGCCTGCTGCAGACCAACATTGCCAGCATCTTCCATGTCGGTCAGGCCGTTGCCCGCCACATGATCAAGCGCGGCAAGGGCAAGATCATCAACATCGCCAGCGTGCAGACCGCGCTCGCCCGCCCGTCCATCGCCCCCTACACCGCCACCAAGGGCGCTGTCGGCAACCTGACCAAGGGCATGGCCACCGACTGGGCCAAGTATGGCATCAACTGCAACGCCATTGCGCCGGGCTATTTCGACACGCCGCTCAACGCCGCGCTCGTGGCCGATCCGGCCTTCTCCGCCTGGCTCGAAAAGCGCACGCCTGCGGGCCGCTGGGGCAAGGTCGAGGAGCTGGTTGGCGCCTGCGTGTTCCTGTCCTCGGAAGCGGCCTCCTTCGTCAACGGCCACGTGCTGTTCGTTGACGGCGGCATCACGGCCTCGCTGTGATGAGCATCCGCATCATTCTCATGGGCGTTGCCGGTTGCGGCAAGTCGAGCGTGGGTGAAGCCATCAGCGCTCGCACCGGCATTGCCTACCGGGATGGTGACGACCTGCATCCGGCGGCGAACGTCGAGAAGATGCGCGCAGGCATTCCCCTGACCGACGATGACCGCTGGCCCTGGCTCGATCAGGTGGGCCGGGAACTGGCGGACAAGGCACCGCTCATCATCGGCTGCTCGGCGCTGAAGCGGGTCTACCGCGACCGCATCCGGGCGCTGGCCGGCGGACCGGTAACCTTCGTGCATCTGGCCGGCTCGCGCGATCTCATCGCCGGGCGCATGGCGCAGCGCACGGGGCACTACATGCCCCTGTCGCTGCTCGACAGCCAGTTCGCGGCGCTGGAACTGCCGCAGCCGGACGAAGGCGCGCTGACCGCCGACATCAGCCAGCCGCTCGATGCGCTGGTGGATGGCATCGTCAAGGGGCTGAATCTGGAGGAGATCAAGGCATGACTGGACATGTTGCGCTGATTGGCGCAGGCGCCATGGGCGGTGCCATCGGCGCCCGCCTCGTTGAAACCGGCACGCCGCTGAAGGTGTTCGATCTGGACACCGCCAAGGTGGACGTGCTCGTGGCCAAGGGCGCTGTGGCTTCGGCCAGTGCTGCAGAGGCTGCATCGGGCGCCAAGGCCGTGATCCTCAGCCTCAATGCGCCGCGCATCGTCCGGGCCGCCGTTTTCGGCGCTGGCGGTGTTGCAGAAGGGGCAGCATCGGGCACGCTGATTATCGACATGTCGTCGATCGATCCGGAAGCGACGCGCCAGCTTGCAGCGGATGCGGCTGAAAAGGGCCTGCGCTGGGTGGACAGCCCGCTGTCCGGCGGCATTCCGAAGGCGGCCATCGGTCAGCTTACCCTCATGCAGGGTGGGGCAGAGGCCGACGTGGCAGAAGCCCAGCAGGTGCTTTCCGGCGTTGCCAGCAACCAGACCCACATGGGCCCGGCGGGCGCAGGCCAGACCACCAAGCTGATCAATCAGGTGCTCTGCGGCCTTGGCTTCCTGGCCGTCGCCGAGGCAACCGCGCTGGCGGAAGCTGCCGGTGTGGAGGTGAGCCGCATTCCGCAGGCGCTCAAGGGCGGGCGCGCCGACAGCGCCATCCTGCAGGAATACATGCCCCGCTTTGCCGCGCGCGACTACCGCCGCACGGGCCGTATCGACAACATGGTGAAGGACCTCAACGGCGCGCAGGATCTCGCCCGCCTGACCCACACCGCCATGCCGCTGACCGCCATTTGCGCCGAGGTGCACCGCATGCTGACCGCAGCGGGCCTTGGCGGAGAAGATCAGGCCGCCTTGATGGAGTTTTTCAAGGGGCCCAAACAGGAGAACTTTGAATGATCACCCGTTACGCCCTGTTCGAGGGCAAGGTTCATGAAGGCCAGGACGCAGCTTTCCGTGAGGCCGTGCTGTCCGAAATCCTGCCGAAGTGGAAGGGCTTCCCCGGCGCGCTGGCCGTGCGTGTCACCTTTGCGGAAAGCCGCGACGAGGGCGCTCCGGAATATCCGATGATCCTCGCCATCAGCTACCCGGACCTTGCCACGGTTGACGCTGCTCTTGCCAGCCCGATCCGGGCCGAGGCGCGTGCTGCGACCGAGTCCGTGCTGGAGCGCTTCTTCACGGGCCGCATCCATCACCACATCACCACGGCACACGACCACGTTCTGGCTGGCTGAGTTTCCAGCCGGAGAACCTTGCGGTAATACCGGAAGGTCACATTAACTCCAGCTCCACGGCCCCTGATGCGTCAGACCCGCAAACCGCCCACCATGGCTGATGTCGCCCGCGTCGCGGGCGTCTCACCCATGACCGTCAGCCGGGCCTTCAAGGACGGCAGTTCGGTCTCGGAGGCAACGCGCACGGCGATCCATCAGGCGGCCGAGGAGCTGGGGTATGTCTTCGACAGCACGGCCTCCAACCTGCGCTCGCAGCGCACGGGCTTTGTTGCCGTCAGCATTCCCTCGCTGAACAATGCCAACTTTGCCGAAACGGTCGGCGGCCTCTCCGACACGTTGAAGGATCATGGCCTCCAGATCCTTTTGGGCTACACCAACTATGACATTCATGCCGAAGAACAGCTGATCGAGCAGCTGCTGCAGCGCAGGCCCGAGGCTATTGTCGTCACCGGTGGCAGGCATACGCCGCGTGCCCGCAAGCTCTTGGAAAATGCCGCCATCCCCGTCATCGAGACGTGGGATCTGCCCCGCGCACCCATCGGCCATGTGGTCGGCTTTTCCAACGAAGCTGCGGTACGGGCAATGGTCGATCACTTCGTCGCACGCGGCCTGCGCAAGATCGCCTTTATCGGCGGGGATGCTGACCGCGACACACGCGGCACCGACCGCCGCAACGGGTTCATCTCGGCCATGAAGGCTTACGGACTGGACACAGGCCGGCTGATTGCCGCCGGTGTGCCGCCCATTTCCATGCGGGAAGGGGCCAATGCCATGGGCCGCCTGCTGGAAGAAATGCCGGACACGGAAGCCGTCATCTGCGTGTCCGATCTTTCGGCCTTCGGCGCGCTGACCGAATGCCAGCGCCGGGGCGTGCCGGTGCCGGAGCGCATTTCCATCGCAGGCTTCGGTGACTACGAGATTGCCGGCATTTCCGTGCCCTCGCTGACCACGATCAACCCGCATCCGCGCCAGATCGGCGAGCGGGCGGCAGGCATCATCATCGAGGCCCTCGGCGGCAAGACCATCTCCCGTCAGACCATCGCCATCGCCCCCGTCCTGCAGATCCGCGGCAGCAGCGTGTGAGCGGGGTGGCCCGCTCCATCCTCCGTCCTGCCATGACTTGATCATGGCAGACATCCCCTTTCGCCTCAGCGGTGTAGGCGTGTGATTGGGGCTGTGTGACGTTGCGGGGTTGCGAGGCTGTGCCGTGCGGGTGGGGAACGGCGTGGATGCCATGGTCGAGCCATGGCATGACGAAAGTTATTGATTTTAAGGGGTTTTCTGTTCTTTCGTGTTGCGTCGACCCCATCCTCCGTCATGCCATGACTTGATCATGGCATCCATTCCCTTTCGTCTCAGCAATCTGTGCATGAGATTGGGCTGTATGACGGTGCGGGGTTTCGAGGCTGTGCCGTGCGGGTGGGGAACGGCGTGGATGCCATGGTCGAGCCATGGCATGACGAAAGTTATTGATTTTAAGGGGTTTTCTGTTCTTTCGTGTTGCGTCGACCCCATCCTCCGTCATGCCATGACTTGATCATGGCATCCATTCCCTTTCGTCTCAGCAATCTGTGCATGAGATTGGGCTGTATGACGGTGCGGGGTTTCGAGGCTGTGCCGTGCGGATGGGGAACGGCATGGATGCCATGGTCGAGCCATGGCATGACGAAAGGTATTGATTTTATGGGGGGTCTTCTTTTTTGCCCCTGCGCCGGCCCCATCCTCCGTCATGCCATGACTTGATCATGGCATCCATCCCCTTTCGCCTCAGCGGTGTGTGCGTGAGCTTGGGGCTGTGTGACGGTGCGGGATTGCGAGGCTGTGCCGTGCGGGTGGGGAACGGCGTGGATGCCATGGTCGAGCCGTGGCATGGCGTAGCCTCTGAGATAAATAGTTTTTTCCTCCCCGCCGAATGCAAAAGGGCGGCCCGTTGCCGGACCGCCCTTCTGAACACTCATACGCTGCAGATTACTTCTGCAGGGCGACGATGGCGTTGACGAGGGTGTCGCCGTTCTCGGCAATGAAGTTGTCCCACACCGGGCGGACGACTTCCTGGAAGGCGGCGGCGTCGACGTCGCTGTTGACGGTCATGCCGGCAGAGGTCAGTTCGGCGATCATGGTCGCTTCCTTCTCCTGGGCCAGCTTGCGCTGCATGGCGACGGCTTCTGCAGAGACTTCGGTGATGACCTTCTGCTCGTCAGCGGTGAGGCCCTTGAACTTGTCATTGTTCATGACGATCGCAAGGTTGGAGTAGGCGTGCTGGGTGAGCGAGAGGTACTTCTGCACTTCATAGAACTTGAAGGACAGAACGATGCCGATCGGATGGTCCTGCGCGTCCACAACGCCGGTTTCCAGGGCGGTGTAGAGCTCGGCCACCGGCAGCTGCTGCGGGTTTGCGCTCAGCAGGGTGAACATGTCGTTCAGAGCCTTGGAGTTGTTGACGCGCATGCGCAGGCCGGCGAGGTCAGCCGGGGTCTTGATCGGGCCGCGGCTGTTGGTCATGTTGCGGTAGCCGTTTTCCGGGAAACCCAGAACCTTCATGCCCAGCGGCTCGAACTTGGCAGCAATGCCCTGGCCGATTTCGCCGTCCAGAACCTTGTAGGCGACTTCGCGGTTCGGGAACATGAAGGGCAGCTCGACCACGCCGGCGTCCTTGACGAGGCCGGTGAAGTTGTTGAGGCCCGACATGGCGATGTCGATGATGCCCGAACGGGTGCCGTCGATCATGGCCGCATCATTGCCCAGCTGGCCCTGCGGGAAAATGTTGACCGTGACGGAACCGTTGGTACGCGCCTCGACCTGCTCCTTGAAGAACACGGCAAGGTTCTGCTGCAGATCCGTTTCCGGTGCGGCATGTGCGAACTTCAGTGTGGTCTGCGCCTGTGCGCTGACAGCGGCAAGGGTCAGGGCAGTGGCGAGGCCAAGGGCTTTCAGGACTTTCTTCATGCAGTACTCCTCCCAGAATGATGGCGTTGAGCCAGGGTACGGTTATCCGCCCATGAAACGGGCCGGAACGGTGATCAGCTCGGGCACCAGGATGAACAGGCCGAGCAGAAGGGCGTAGGCGATCACGAAAGGCCAGACGCCCTGAACGGCGCGGCTCATCGGAACACGGCCTACGCCGCAGATGACGTTGAGAACCGTTCCGACCGGCGGGGTGATCAGGCCGATGGAGCAGTTCATGATGAACATGAGCCCGAAATAGACAGGGTCGATCCCTGCCATTTTGATAACGGGCATGAACAACGGCACAAGGATCAGAACTGTTGGTGAAAGATCCATGACCATACCCACAGCCAGCACGATCAGCATGATGACCAGCATCAGCAGGCGCGGGCTGTCGATCAGCGGCTGGAGCAGGGCCGCAAGCTGCTGCGGCAACTGAGCCACCGTGATGAGCCAGGCGGCGACCATTGCAGCACCGACGAGGAACATCACCATGGCCGTGGACCGTCCGGCGCTGATCAGCACCTGCAGGAAGTCACGGAATGTCAGCTCGCGGTAGACAAGCGTGGAAACAAGGATCGCATAGACCGCCGCAACCACTGCCGCTTCCGTGGCCGTGAAGGCGCCGGTGCGGATGCCGCCGATGATGATCACGGGCAGCAGCAGTGCCCAGATGCCATCCTTCAGGGCTTTCCAGCGATCCGCGCCAGAGGCCTTGGGTAGGACTTCAAGGTTTTCCTTGCGGATCATGAAGCTCCACACCAGCACCAGCGTCAGGCCCATCATCAGGCCCGGGGCGATGCCGGCGAGGAACAGCTTGGCGATGGAGATGTTGCCCGAGACGCCGATGAGGATCAGCGGCAGCGACGGGGGAATGATCGGCGCAATGATGCCGCCTGCGGCCAGAAGGCCAAGGCTGCGGCCTTCCGGATAGTTGCCGTCGCGCATCATCGGATAAAGGATCGAGACGAGTGCGGCAGCATCGGCCACGGCCGAACCGGACAGGCCGGCCAGCACGATGGAAGTCATGATCGCCACATAGCCGAGCCCGCCCTTGCGGTGGCCGACGAGCGAGGAGGCGAGGCGCACGATGCGCGTGGACAACCCGCCGCGCGACATCACTTCACCGGCGACAAGGAAGAAGGGGATGGCCAGCAGCGGGAAGTTGTCGACGCCGTTGATGAGGTTCTGCGCCAGAATGTCGGTGCTGAGCAGATCCATCTGCAGCATCAAGGCCATGGAGGCGAGCAGCAGGGCAAAGGCAACCGGAAGGCCAAGCAGGATCGCACCGATCAGGACGGCCAGAAAGAGAACGAGGGTCATTCCGCGCCATCCTCCGCAAGGACTTGCTTCACACTGTCAGGATTGATGATGCGGACCACTGCGATGGCGGCCATGAGCACCGAGGAAACAACACCGGACAGATAGAACAGCCCGGAGGGCAGGCCCGTGAGCGGCGAGATGTTGGCCATGTTCATCATGGTCTGCTTCATGCAGCCCCAGAACAGCAGCAGCACGGTGCCGAGGATGACGAGCCAGCAGGCGCGGCGCAGGAGGCCGATGTACTTCGGGAAGACACCTTCGGCGAATTCGGCCAGCGCCAGATGCTCGCCCCGGCGCAGGGTGACGGCAGCACCGAGCATGACCACCCAGACGAACCAGAGGCGCGACAACTCCACCGAGACGCGGATGCCGGACGAGAAACCGTAGCGCAGGACGACATTGGCAAAGACGATGGCAATCATCGCGGTCAGAAGCGCCGCCATGATGAGATCGATCGAGCGCCAGATGAGGCGGATTATGCTGTGCATCCGTCCTCCTCCCAGAAGTTGGAATGCTTCAAATTGCACGGGCTGTGCGTTTGGGTTATCGTTAACCCACCATGGATGATATCGATAACAAATTTGAGCGTCAAGCTCTTCCCGAAGAGCGTCCCGTGACCATTGCCGATCTGGCGGCGCGGGCCGGCGTCAGTCCCATGACCGTATCGAAAGCGCTCCGCGATACCGGACGCCTGAGTGCGGAGACGCGGGCACGGATCAAGCAGCTGGCCGATGAACTGGGCTATGTGCCCAACTCGCTTGCCGGTGCGCTCAGTTCGCGCACCAGCAAGCTTGTGGCCGTACTCATTCCCTCCATCAGTGACCACGTTTATGCGGAGGTTCTGGGCGGTATCCATGGCGTGCTCCGGCCGGAGGGGATGCAGACTTTCATTGGCGAAACCTTCTTCGATCCCGGGCTGGAAGAGAGCCTGCTGCGGACCATGTTGTCGCTGAAGCCTGCGGGTTTGCTGGTGTCCGGCGGGATCCTGCGCACGGAAAAGGCGCGGGTGCTGCTGGAGCGGCGGCAGGTGCCGGCGGTGCAGATGTGGGATCAGCGCAATGCCGGTCTCGACGCGGCGGTGGGGGTTGATCACGCCGGGGCCGGACGCATGGCGGCACGCCGGCTGCTGGATGCAGGCCTCCGGCGCCTGGCCTATGTCGGCTCGCAGCTGGAGGCCGATCTGTGCGCCCGTGAGCGCTTCAAGGGATTTGCCGCAGAGGTCTCGGCTGCCGGTGCACGCCTGACCGTTCTGGATGGCGGCACTTTGCCGCGGCAGGTGGAAAGCGGCAACCTGCTGGTCCAGCAGCTGCTGGGAAGCGTGCCGGATGTGGAAGGAATCCACTTCCTCAATGATGCGATGGCGGCAGGCGGCCTGCGCTATCTCTTCGAGGCGGGGATCGATGTGCCGGGGCAGGTGTCGGTCATCGGCTTCAACGGCACCGCGCATGCCTTTTCCATCCGCACGCGGCTGACCACGCTGGATCTGCCGCGCCTGCAGCTTGGGCGCGATGCGGCCTGCTGCCTCCTCCAGCTTTGCCGCAGGAGTGCACCCGGTCCGGGTCAGGAGATCGGTTTGCGTATTATCGAGGGCAACACCACGCGTCCGCTGTTGCCGGACTGGGGCAGGGAACGGGCTGTGGCAGAATCTGCTTCATAACACCCGGAAATAGCACGAAATTCCGCCGTCAGCTGTTAGACTCGTCCTGACCGCAACTTGAGGGAGCAAGCGCGTGCAGGCCGGTCTGACCAAGACGCTCGACACCTACGAGGTGACCCGCACGGACATGCTGCCGGATGACATTCCCCGGTTGCATGAGCTGTCGATTGGCGTCAACTGGCCGCACCGCCCGAAGGACTGGGAACTCGCCATCGGCCTCGGCCATGGCTATGTCGCCCGCGACGAGATCGGCCGCGTGCTGGGCTCGGCCATGTGGTTTCCCATTGGTCCTGAGCTTGCAACCATCGGTATGGTCATCACGTCACCGCGCCTGCAGGAGCATGGGGCGGGGGCCTGGCTGATGCAGCACGTGCTGGCGGATACGGCGGACCGTGGCAAGGTGCTCAATGCCACCAAGGCAGCCTACCGGCTGTATCTGTCGCTGGGCTTCATTCCACGGGCGACCGTCTATCAGCATCAGGGCATGGCGGTAAAAGTGCCTGATGGGCCTGAAACCGCGGTGCCGATGCTCCCGGAGCATGCTTCGGAGATCGTTGCTCTTGATGCCAGTGCCTATGGCGCAGACCGCAGTCAGGTGTTCGAGCGGCTCTTCGAGCTTTCCGAGGGCACGGTGATCCTGCGCGAAGGCAAGGTGGCCGGTTTTGCGTTGAGCCGGGAGTTTGGCCGCGGGCGTGTGATCGGGCCCGTTGTCGCAGAAACGGAAGAGGATGCGATTGCCCTCATCCGTCCGCATGTGGCAGCTCATCAGGGTGTGTTCCTGCGCATGGACACGAGAGCTGAAGACGGTCCGCTGCGCCGTTTCCTGCAGGAAGCCGGACTTGGCGTTTTCGATACGGTGACGACCATGACCCTGGGCAACGTGCCTGAATGCGGCCCGGTCACCACCTTCGGTCTTGTCAATCACGCCTTGGGATGACGCAGACTGAGAGATGCGGACTGGCCCGGCCTGTGCGCCGGGCTCTGTCCATTCTGGCAGGCAGGCCCTGTCTTAGAAATCGGCAACCTTGCCCCAGGAACTCTCGCTGAAGCGGGAGGGATGATAGGGCTTGGCATCGAGCGCCGGCTCCCGTCCCATGACGATATCGGCGATCATTTCGCCCGCGCCTGTGCCGATGCCGAAGCCGTGGCCGCTGAAGCCGGCGGCAAGCACGAAGCCGGGGACCTGCGTTTCGCCAATGGCGGGAACACCGTCCGGCGTGCTGTCGATATAGCCGGCCCAGGCAGCGGTGACCTGACTTTCCTTGAGGGCCGGGATCAACTCGCGGGCACGGGCCAGCGTGTCGCGGATCTGCGACGGATCAGGCTTCGGATCGAGGATGCGCATATGCTCCATCGGCGTTTCCCGGTCGAGCCGCCAGCGCGACAGGCTCTCGTGGCCGCTGCGCAGGCCCTCAAGTCCGCCGACGGCGAGGGACTTGTGCCGCTTCAGGAACATCGGAACGAAGGTGGTGCCGAAGCGCAGCATCTGCGCGGTCGGGTCAACACGGGCGCGGCCGGAAATGGCGAGCGTGTGCCCGCCCTTGCGTGCGGTCAGAGACACGCGTGCCGTGTGCAGTGCATCCGGAATGCCTGCTGCCTCGCTGACGGCGAGGATCGAGGCGCGGACGGAGGCCTGCGGAAAACGGATGCCGAGCTGGCGGCAGAAGCTGGAGGCCCAGGCACCGCCCGCCATGACGGCAGTCTTTGTGCGGATGGTGCCGCGCTCGGTCACGACGCCGCTGACACGGCCGCCGGAGAGTTCCAGCCCGCGCACGGCGCAATTCTGCAGCACGCGGCCGCCATGGGTCTCGGCGGCCTTCGCAATCAGCGGCACGGCGCTGGCCGGATCGGCAATGCCATCGGTCGGGGAGAAGACGCCGCCCTTCCAGCTCTTGCCCGTTGCCCGCCCGCGCTCGGCGGCCTCTTCGGCGGTGAGCATGTGGGTGATGACATTCTGCGTACGGGCGAAATCGCGCCAGCGCGCCCAGCCCTCGATCTCTGCCTCGTTGTTGGACAAATACAAAAGGCCGGAGCGGCGGAAGCCAATGCCGGGGCCGATTTCGGCGGCAAGCTCATCCCACAGCGCGAGGCTGCGGGTCGCCATCGGCAGCTCGCGTTCATCGCGGTTTTGCTGGCGGCACCAGCCCCAGTTCCGGCTCGACTGTTCGGCGCCGGTGCGGCCTTTCTCCACCAGCACCACCTTCACCCCGCGCTTTGCGAGGTAATAGGCCGTGCAGGTGCCCACGATGCCGGCGCCGATGATCACGACATCGGCTTCGGCTGGCATGTCATCGACGGTTTCGATTGTCAGCAGGGGTACGCGCATGGAAGGCTCCTTTGACTTGCAGCCTAGCGGCGGCCTGTCAGGCATGGCTACTGCAGTGATGCCATGATGCGGCATTTTCTGCTGAAACTGGATGCGTGGGCGGCGGGTGGTGTTCGTCCCGTGGAGAAATCTTTTTGTATTCAGGGAAATTTGGCTGATTGCCTATCCGGCATTTTCTGCTTACTCTCGGCTGATTGCGAGAGGGCATCATGAAGCTGGACCGGATCGACATCCGCATTCTGCACGAGCTGCAGAAAAATGGCCGCATCACCAATGTGGAGCTGGCCGAGCTTGTGCACCTGTCGCCCAGCCCCTGTCTGATGCGGGTGAAAAAGCTGCAACAGGCGGGCTATATCACCGGCTATGCGGCGCAGATCGATCTTGCCAAACTCGGCCCGACGCTGACGGTTTTCACCGAAATCACCTTGAAGAACCACCGCAAGATGGACTTCGACCGCTTCCAGCAGGCGGCGGAAAAGGTGGAGGAGATCATCGAATGCCACCTGATCTCCGGCGGCTATGACTACCTGCTGAAATTCGTCACCGGCAGCATCGGCGATTATCAGGCGATCATGGAGCGGATGATCGACATGGATGTCGGTATCGACAAGTATTTCAGCTTCGTGGTGATGAAGTCGCCTTTCGTGAAATCTCACCTGCCGCTGAAGACGATTTTCCCGATGTGAGGGGCGATCAGATCGCTGGTTGTGCTTCTCCGCCGTGATCCGTGATGCGCCTCGCGGATCCGGGCCGGTGAGCCGAGCGGTATGTTCATTCAATAAGTTAAAGCCGGGACGCTTCGACTCACCGGCCCCGGATCTCCGCTTCGCTGCGTCCGGGGTGACGATGGAAACAGCCTGCGAAGGTCCCCGCCGGATCTGTTCCGGCGAGAACTTGCGCTTCCAAAGCCCAGCCTCTCACGCTGCCGTGCTGGCGAAATTCTCGGGCAGGCTGTCGAGCCAGCCGGTGTCGAGTTTCGGCACGGAGGAGAAGAGCAGCTTGGAATAGGGGTGGGTGGCGCCGCCCGGCAGCTGGTCATTGGCCAGAAGCTCCACCATCTCGCCATGCTGCATCACCATCACCTGATCACAGATCGACTGGACGGTGGAGAGGTCGTGGCTGATGAAGACGTAGGAGAGGCCCAGCTCCCGCTGCAATTCCTTCAGCAGTTCGATCACCGCAGCCGCTACCACCGTGTCGAGGGCGGAGGTGATTTCGTCGCACAGGATGATGTCCGGTTTGGCGGCAAGGGCTCTGGCGAAGTTGACGCGCTGCTTCTGCCCGCCGGAGAGTTCACCCGGCATGCGGTGGCGCAGGGCGCGGGGCAGTTGCACCATGTCCAGAAGCTCGTTGACACGGGTCTCCTGCGCAGCGCCTTTCTGTCCATGGTAGAAGGCAAGCGGACGGCCAAGGATGTCGGAGACGGATCGGGACGGGTTCAGCGCGGTGTCGGCCAGCTGGAAGACGATCTGCATGCGCCGCAGTTCTTCCTTGCTGCGCTGTCTTGCGCGCGGATCGACCTCGTGGCCATCCAGCTGCACATGGCCGCGAACCGGCGGCAGCAGGCCGGCGATGACGCGGGCGAGGGTGGATTTGCCCGAGCCGCTTTCGCCGATGACGCCGAGATTATGCCCGCGCTCCAGCTTGCAGCTGACGTTCTTCAACACGGTCTTGAAGGGCAGGCCGGTCGGTTCGATCGGGCCATAGCCTGCGTAAACGCCGCTGACTTCGAGGATGGGCCGCTTGACGGGCATGTCCACCTCAGCTTCCGCAGGGGCTGCGAAGGGCACCGGCTGGAAGGCAGCCAGAAGCTCTTTCGTGTAAGGGTGGGTGGCCGCATGCAGGATCTGCTGTGTCGAGCCTTCCTCCTGGATCTCACCGCCCTTCAGCACGATGATCCGGTCCGCAATCTGCGCGACGACGGCAAGGTCGTGCGAGACATAGACACCGGCCATGCCGCCCTTGCGCATGACGGACTTGAAGGCGCGCAGCACCTCGATCTGGGTGGTCACGTCCAGCGCGGTGGTGGGCTCATCGAAGATGACGAGCTGCGGGCCGCCGATGAGAGCCATGGCAGCGGCAAGGCGCTGCAGCTGGCCGCCGGAGACCTGATGCGGATAGCGCTCGCCGATGGTTTCCGGCTCCGGCAGGGCGAGGGCGCGGAACAGGTCCACGGCCTTGGCGCGGGCTTCCGTCCGGCTCATCAGCTTGTGGATGCTGGCTACCTCGACGACCTGATCGATCAGACGGTGCGAGGGATTGAAGGCAGCGGCTGCACTTTGCGGCACATAGGCCACATCCGTGCCGCGCAGCTTCTGGCGCGAGGCTTCGCTCATCGTCACCAGATCCTGCCCGCCGAGCAGGACCTTGCCACCGCTGATCTTGCAACCGGTGCGGGTGTAACCCATCAGCGTCAGGGCGATGGTGGTCTTGCCCGACCCGCTTTCGCCTATCAGTGCGACGATCTCGCCCGGATTGATGGTCAGGCTGACCCCTTTGATGATCTCCACCCGGCGGCCCGAGTCGGTGCGGGCTTCGACGTGCAGGTCCTGGATTTCGGCAAGAGGTTTGGTCATCAGGCGCGGTCCCGGATCTTGACTGGCAGGTTGTCGATCAGAAGGTTGACGCTGATCGTCAGGCTGGCGATGGCGATGCAGGGGGCGATCACGGCGGGGGCGCCGAAGGGCAGGCCACCGAGGTTTTCCTTTACTAGGGAGCCCCAGTCTGCATTGGGCGGTTGTACGCCGAGGCCAAGGAAGGAAAGGCCGGAGAGCAGCAGTACAATGAAGACAAAGCGCAGGCCAAGATCAGCCAGCACAGGGCCGGTGATGTTGGGCAGGATCTCCTGGAAAATAAGGTACAGCGTCCGCTCGCCGCGTGCCCGCGCCACCGTGACGTAGTCCATGGTGTTGCAGTTCACCGCCAGCGCCCGGGCAAAGCGGTAGGAGCCGGGGGTATAGATGACGGCCAGCAGGATGATCAGCACCGGAATTGACGAGCCGATGGCTGCGACCATGACGAGGCCGAAGAGCTTGGACGGGATCGAGTTGAGTGCATCCAGCACGCGGCTCAGCACCGTGTCGAACCAGCCGCCGGTGACGGCCGCCGTCATGCCCAGAACCACACCGGAGAAACAGGCGATACAGACGGCGGCAAAGGAAATGCCGACGGTGTAGCGCGTGCCCAGCAGGATGCGGGAGAAGATATCCCGGCCGAGATAGTCCGAGCCTAGCCACAGCTTTTCCGAGATGGGTCCGTAGAAATCGAAATCGACGATATCGCCGGGAGCGTAAGGGGCAACCGAGGGGCCGGCGATGGCCACGAGCGCCCAGAACAGGATGATCAGTCCAGCAACGATGCCGGTGGTGTTGATCCGGAATCCGAAGCGGGGCGAGGAAACGGGCATCTGGCTCATTTGCGCAGCCTCGGGTTGGAGAGAATGGCGATGATGTCTGCGATGGTGATCAGCAGCAGGAAGCCGAAGCAGAAGATCATGGCGCAGCTCTGGATGAGCGGCAGGTCACGGGTGGAAACTGCATCCACCATCAGCTTGGCAATGCCCGGATAGTTGAAGATCGTCTCGACGATGATCACGCCGCCCAGCAGGTAGGACAGGGACAGGGCAACCGCATTGGCGATCGGGCCGATGGCATTGGGCAGGGCGTGGCGCATCACCATGCGGCTGCGAGAAGCACCTTTAAGAAGCGCCATTTCCACATAGGGCATCTTCAGCGCGTCGATCACGGCGGCACGGGTCATGCGGATCATCTGGGCCGAGATGACGCAGGTCAGCGTGATCACCGGCATGGCAAAGACCTTCAGGAGCTGGCTGAAGCTGCTCACGTCATTGGCCAGCGACAGGGCGGGCAGCCAGCGCAGCCAGACGGCAAAGACCAGCACGGCGAAGGTGGCGATCATGAATTCGGGAACGGAGATGACGGAAACCACGGTGGTCGTGACGGCCCGGTCATAGAGCGAGCCCTTGTAGACGGCCATGGTGATGCCGAGAAACAGGGCCAGCGGCACGGCGATGGTGGTGGTGACGGCAGCCAGGCGCAGTGTGTTGGCAAGACGGGTGCCGATCATGTCGCCAATCGGCATGTTGTTGGCGTAGGAGACGCCGAAATCGCCCTGAACCATACCCAGAAGCCACTGGCCGTAGCGGATGAGCGCCGGGGAATCGAGATGCATGGCCTCGCGCAGCCCGGCAACGGCTTCGGGCGTGGCGGCCTGACCCAGCAGGATCTCCGCCACATCGCCCGGCAGCAGGAGGGTTGCGCCGAAGACGACGAAGGACACGATCAGCAGCGTGAGCATAGTCACGCCGAGCCGTCCAAGAACCAGGAAAGCGATTTGCCCCGACATTCATGCAGCCTCTGCAGATAGGGAAAGATGAGACCGGAGGCGGCAAGCGCCTCCGGTTCGATGCTGGCAGACTGTCAGGCTTCGAGCCAGACGTATTCGGCCATGGCATAGCCCATCTGGCCGCCCAGCGGGTTCGGCTCCAGGCCCTTCAGCTTGGTCTGCTTGGCATCCACGTTGGAGAGGTAGGCCGGGATGACGGTGCCTGCTTCGTTGGCCACCATCACCTGCATTTCGCCGTAGATCGTCTTGCGCTTCTCGTTGTCCAGTTCGCCGCGGGCTTCGGCCAGCATGCTGTCGAACTTCTCCGACTTGTACTGGCTCTCGTTCCAGGGAGCGTTGGAAGCATAGAGCAGCGAGAACAGGATGTCCGGCGTCGGGCGCGGGTTGATGTTGCCGAAGTGGACCGGGGCCTTGAGCCAGTAGTTGGACCAGTAGCCATCGGAGGGCACGCGCTGAATGTCGAAGTTCATGCCGATCTTGCTGCCGGCCTGCTGCAGCACGGTGGCCATTTCGACGGAGGCAGTGGCCGCATCGGAGGCGACGACCGGGATTGTCTGGCCAAGAAGGCCAGCCTTCTCGAAGTGGTGCTTTGCCTTTTCCGGATCAAAGGCACGCGGCTTCAGGTCGGCGTTGTGATAGGCGTTCATCGGCGAAATAGGCTGGTCATTGGCGACTTCGGCGAGGCCGCGCATCACCGACATCTGGATCAACTCGCGGTCGAAAAGGTACTTCACGCCTTCGATCAGATCGAACTTGCTGCCTGGCTCCATGTCCATGCGGAAGTTCAGGTTGGTGTAGTTACCGGCGGTCGACTTCACCAGTTCAACGCCGCTGGCGCTTTCGAGGAGGCGCATGGACTGCGGCTTGATGGAGGCGCCGAGGTGAATGTCGCCGGAGATGACGGCACTGACGCGGGCCATTTCGTCGGGGATGGCGAAATACTCGAAGCTGTCGACATGGGCGCCGCCCGGCTTGAAGTAGTTCTCGTTGCGGCTCATCAGCGAGCGCACGCCCGGCTCGAAGCTTTCCAGCTTGAAGGCGCCGGTGCCGATGCCCTTGCTGAAGTCGGTGGTGCCGTCCTGCACGATCATGAAGTGATGCATGGCCAGGATGGTCGGAAGATCGGCGTTGGGAGCTTCCAGCGTGATTTCGACCGTCAGCGGGTCAACAGCCTTGACGCCCGTAATCTGCTTGGCGATGGCATTGACCTTGGAGCCGGTCTCCTTGTCGAGGTGGCGCATCAGCGAGAACACCACGTCGGCCGAGGTGAGGGACTTGCCGTCATGGAAGGTGACGCCGGACTTCAGCTTGACGATCCAGACCTTGGCATCCGAGCTTTCGATGCTGTCGGCCAGTTCCATGCTCAGCGTGCCGCCATCGTTGAGGAAGGTGAGGCGGTTGTAGAGCGAACAGCAGCGCACATAGTCGGTCGAGAGCGAGGCCTTGGCCGGGTCCAGCGTGTCCGAGGTGGACGAGGACCAGCCGGCAGCCTTGAAGTGGCCGCCCTTGACCGGGGTTGCAGCGAGCGCCGAGGTGGCGCGGGCAAAGAGCGAGCCGCCGGCCGCAAGGCCGATGCCGCCGGCAAGGAACATGCGCATGATGTCGCGGCGGCTGGCGCCGCGGCGGATTGCGTCCTCGACCATCGCATCGTCGTTGCGGGTCCAGTTGTTGATTTCAGATTTGCTCATCAGTGTTCCCCTTGTCGTAGATATGCCCGGCTTTTTATTTTTATTGCCGCGAACCTGCCTGCCGGCTGTCAGGAGTGTCCGGCCTCCGCAGCCGCGGCGAGCCCGGCCATGGAGGTGAAGTGGTAATCGGGCTTCGTGAACTGCGCGGGCTCGATGGTGCCGCCGTATCCCGGCTGGGCGTGCCTGCGCTCGATCCAGCAGTTGGTCATGCCAAGGCTGCGGGAGACGCCGATATCGTGATACTGGCTCTGGGCCACGTGCAGGATCGCGTTCTTGTCCGCGCCTTCCTGCTCCACAAAGCGGAAGACCTGCTCGAAGAAGGCCGGGTCCGGCTTTTCCGTTCCCGTGTCATCGGTGGTGAAAGCCGCATGGAAGGGATAGCCGAGCTTTTCGTTGAAATGCTCGAAGGCCCACCGCTGCGCATTGGTCATGGCGATCAGGCGGTACTTCTTCTTGAGTTCCGCCAGTGCTGCAACGCTGTCGGCAAAGGGCTGCCAGTCCGCCACTGCCTGCCGCAGGCGTTCGCCATGCGAAGGGTCCGGATCCAGGCCCAGCTTGGGCGCGATGACCGTGTAGACGCGGGCGAGATCATCCGGGAAGAGCTGCGCTTCCGGCATGTAGCGGGCAGCGCGGTAGTGGGCGAGGGCCTCCTCTCCGTCGAGGCTGACGCCCTGATCTGCCGCAATCTGCGAAAGGGCGGAGATTAAGCCGCCTTCAAAGTCGATGAGCGTCCCGACGACATCAAATGTCATATAGCGGAACGACGCGAGAGGCTGTGCCGTCATTCTGAGTCCCGTATTGCCGCAGAAGCTGCGGCGTCCTCTGGTTGGTTTCCGGCATTTTCTGCCAGTTTTGTTGGCCCGGTCTGTTTTGCGGGCTTGGCTCGCATTTTGTATGCTTTGCCTTGATTTCTGCAGATCAGTTTGCGGGTCTTTTGCGCGGCATATGCTCCGAATCCAATCGTGCTTCGGCACAATCTGCTGTTTTACGGCATTTTGCCGTGCATGGAGCTTCAGTAGCCTCTGGCGCGGTCGACCAGCCCTGGCACCGGCAATCCCGCCCGATGCGCCCGGATTCCGGCGATCACATGTCTTGCACCATCATCCGCGCGCGTCTGGCAGGCGACATGCGGTGTCAGCACAATCTGCTGGTGCTGCCAGAAGGGATGCTCTGAGGGCAGCGGCTCCGGGTCCGTCACGTCGACCCAGGCATTGGAGAGCTGGCCGCTGGCGAGTGCGTCCAGCAGGGCATCGTGATCCAGCTGGCGCCCGCGCCCGGCATGAACCAGCGCTGCGCCGCGCGGCAGCTGCGCGAAAAGCTGGGCATCCAGAAGACCCGTTGTCTCGGCCGTCAGCGGCAGCAGGCAGATGAGAATATCCGTGCGGGCGAGAAAGGCGGGAAGGTCCGTGAAGGTGTCGACGCCCGGAATATCCTGCGGGCTGCGGCTCCACCCGGCCAGCGGAAAGCCGAAGGGGGCAAGGGCTTCCAGCACTGCCTTGCCCAGCTGACCAAGGCCCATGACGCCCACCCGCCGTTCCCGCGCCGGAACATTGCGTCCCGCTTGCCAGAGGCCGGCGGATTTCTGGCTGATGTAGCGCGGCAGATCCCGGTGCAGGCCAAGGACGGCGAGCGTCACATATTCCTTCATCTGCTCGGCGATGCCAGGCTCCAGCATGCGCACCACGCCCACCTGCGGCGGCAGGCAGGCAAGGTTCAGCTGGTCGACGCCCGCGCCCACCGAAAACAGCAGCTTGAGATTGGGGTAGAGCGTGCCAACATCCTGCGGCGCCGTCCAGGCGACGAGATATTCCACCGCCGCCGGATCGGGGGCTTTGTCGCGGTGGAAGGGCAGGGCGGGCAGTTCGGCGGCAAAATGCGCGGCGAATATCTCGCCGCGCTTTGCCTCTGAGGTGTAGAGGACCGCCACCGGGTCAGGCCATCGCCGCGCGGACGTCCGGGTCCGCCAGTGTCTGGTCCAGCGTCAGCTTTGTGCGCTCGACGATCTGGGCAATCTCGTCTTCCGCGCAGCACAGCGGCGGGGCGTAGCCGAGCACGCCCTGCGCAAAGGCGCGGATGACGAGACCGTTTTCCCAGGCCCGGTCAAAGATGCGGGTGGCAGGCTTTGCGGCGGCGGGGATCGGCGTCTTCTTCGCCTTGTCGGTGACGAGTTCCACGGCCGCCAGCATGCCGCGCCCGCGCACCTCGCCCACCAGCGGATGGTCTGCCAGCGAGGCAAGGCCCTGCTGCAGCAGATTGCCCATCTTCACGCCGTTGTCGAACAGGCCGTTTTCATAAAGATCCAGCACCGCAAGGCCGACAGCCGCGCTGACCGGATGGGCGGAATAGGTGAAGCCGTGGCCGATGGCGGCCGCGCCTGCCGCATCCGCCATCACCTGATACATGTGGTCGGACAGGAATACCGCACCCATCGGCACGTAGCCGGAGGTGAGGCCCTTGGCGGTGGACATCATGTCCGGCACGATGCCTTCCTCGAGGCAGGCGAAGATGGGGCCGGTGCGGCCGAAGCCGGTGATCACCTCGTCGGCGATGAACAGGATGCCCATCTCCTTGCAGGCATCGCGCATGGCCTTGACCCAGCCCTTCGGCGGCACGATGACGCCGCCCGAGCCCTGGATCGGCTCCAGATAGAAGGCCGCGACCTTTTCCGCGCCGCCCAGTTCCGCAACCTTGGCCTTCAGGGCATCAAGTGAGGCCGCGATGATCGCCTCCGGGCTGTCACCCACCGGATTGCGGTAACTGTAGTGCGAGGGGATCTTGTGCTGCCAGGTGTAGGGCACGCCGAAACCGGCGTGGAAGGCGGGCAGGGCGGTGAGGCCGGAGCCAACGGTGGTGGAGCCGTGATAGCCCTGCTCGACGGAGATGAAATGCTCCTTCTGCGGCTGGCCCTTGGCCTGCCAGTAGTAGCGTACGAAGCGGACCGTGGTGTCCACCGCATCCGAGCCGCCGAGCGTGAAATAGACATGGCTGAGATCGCCCGGCGCATGTTCGGCAAGACGGGAGGCAAGGCGGATTGCCGGTTCCGAGCCGAGGCCGAAGTAGCCGGTGGCATAGGGCAGCTCGCGCAGCTGCTTCGTGGCGGCCTCGATGATGCTTTCATGCCCATAGCCGGCATTGACGCACCACAGGCCGGCAAAGCCATCCAGCAGGGTGTGGCCGCTGGCGTCGGTCACCGTGGCGCCCTTGGCGGATTTCAGCACGCGGACACCGGCGGCCTCGTGGCCGCGCCAGCTGGCAACCGGATGGATGAGATGGGCACGGTCGAGTTCGACCAGCGAGTTGGCAAGCATGGGAATGTCCTTTCTGCTCCGGCCGGCTCTTTGGCCACCGGACTGTCCGTTCAGCCGAGCGCCTGCGCGGCGAGGGCAAATGTGTGAACCGGGCCGGCAGCTTCGCTGGTGGCCCCAAGGCGCATGGGGATCCCTCCGCCCGCATGGGCCAGGCCATGCTCTGCCAGCCAGGGGGCAAGGCCGGTCTCGGCGCCCGTGTCCACCCGAAGGAATCGGCCTTCGCATTCCTTCAGGATATGGGACAACAGCAGCCGCGCCTGATCCGCATCGCGCGCGATGACCGGGCCAGCCACCTCGCCGCGCCCGAAGGGGCGCAGCGCGGCATAGGCGGTGATCTGGCCGTTCTCGCGGATGACGAAGATCCGGCCGAGACGGAACAGCTCGCTGATCAGCGCGGTCCGGTCCATGCCGGTTGCGGCCTTGTCGAGCTGGGCCAGAACAGACGCATCTTCAGGACCGGCGGGATGCAGCCCGTCAGCACCTTCTGCAGCAAGGGCTGGAACATTTTCCGGTGCCTGGGCGATACCCTGATGCTGGAAGATTTCGCCCACTGCACGGAAGCCGAGCTTTTCATAAAGCGGCAGGCCGTCCTTCGTTGCCACCAGCCGCCATTGCTTCGGCTGGATCAGGCTCATGACGCTGGTCATCATCTTGCGACCAAGGCCGCGCCCACGCATGCTCCCATCGACGATGATCATGTTGATGGTTGCCGCATCGCCGAAGAGCGTTGTCAGGGCCGTTGCGACGACCTCGCCATTCTCGATGGCGACGGCGCCTTTCGACAGGCTGTGGAAGAGGCTCCAATCCTCAGCCCGGTGAGGCCACTTTTCGGCCTGCGACAGGCGCAGTGCCCCGGCGAGGTGGTCCGGTTCCATCGGCTGGATGGTCAGTGTGTCATCGGTCAGCATGTGAACCTGCGCTGGAAGACTGGTGATGTTCTCAGCCTATGTCCCATCCGGGCAAACTTGCCGCCCTTGGCCTCTGTGCTGGCGGTATCTTCCGCTGTTCGCCGGGTGCTTAAAAGCATGATCTGCCACGGAGGCGGGAAGATGGGGGAGGCGGCCCGGGGCGCCAGATGGCCGTTGCGCAATAAGGTGCCGTGGAGCCCTTGTGATACGGCGGAATGTGCTTTGGGACGGCGCGAAAGCGGCGAGGGCTTTTTTGCAGGCTGTCTAGGATAGATCAGCAGGCAAGCGATGACCTGCCTCAGCCTTCTTCCTTCCGGCACTTTCAGCACGGGGACCCAAATGACCTTCCGCCCGAAATACGTGACCTTCGACTGCTACGGCACATTGATCAACTTCGACATGGCAGGCGCCGCGCGCCGCATCTATGGCGAAATGCTCGACGAAGCGAAGATGAACGTCTTCATCCGTGACTTCTCGGCCTACCGGCTGGATGAGGTGCTGGGCGCCTGGAAGCCCTATGCGGATGTGGTGCACAACTCCCTCAAGCGCACCTGCAAGCGCAATGGCGTCACCTTCCGCGAGGAAGATGCGCTGCGCATCTATAATGAAGTGCCGACCTGGGGTCCGCATCCCGATGTTCCGGAAGGCCTTGCCAAACTGGCCAAGGAAATTCCGCTCGTCATCCTCTCCAACGCCATGAACAGCCAGATCATGTCGAATGTGGAAAAGCTCGGCGCGCCCTTCCACAAGGTGATCACGGCAGAACAAGCCGGCAGCTACAAGCCGCAGATGAACGGCTTTGAGTATATGTTCGACGTGCTCGGCTGCGGTCCGGAGGACATCACCCATGTGTCGTCCTCCTTCCGCTATGACCTGATGACCGCCTATGATCTGGGCATCAAGTCCAAGGTCTGGGTCAACCGCCAGCACGAGCCGGCCAACCCCTTCTACGAATACACCGAAATCAAGGGTGTTTATGACCTGCCGGGCGTGTTCGGCATCTGAAATCCGGCTGTGATCCGCGCAAGCTCCGGGAGCTGACCCATGAAATTTGCATCCTACTGGCAGGATACGGCGCCCGCCTTCACCGGCGGCGCCACGGCCGCCCCTTCGAGCCTCTATGATGTTGCGGTGATCGGGGCCGGGTTTACCGGCCTCGGCGCGGCACGCCGTCTGGCCATGGAGGGCCGCCGGGTCATCGTGCTGGAGGCGGCAACGGTCGGCTTCGGAGCCTCGGGCCGGAATGGCGGCCACCTCAACAACGGGGTGGCCCACAGCTTCACCGGCGCCATTTCCACCTATGGGGTGGAAACCGCCAAGGCCATGTACAAGGCCTTTGACGATGGCATCGAGACCATCGAACGCATCATCGCGGAGGAGGGCATCAACTGCAATTTCCGCCGCGCAGGCAAGCTGAAGCTCGCCTCCAAGCCGCAGCATTACGAGGTGCTGGCCCGTAACCTCGAAGCCATCAACCGTACGGTTGATCCCGAAACGGCGATGCTGAGCAAAGCCGAGCTTGCCGGGGAAATCGGCTCGGACATCTTCCACGGCGGCATGCTGCAGAAGAAGAGCGCCATGATGCACATGGGCCGCTTTGTCGTCGGCCTTGCGGAAGCCGCCGCCCGGCATGGGGCGGAGATCCACGAGAACACGCCCGTCACCGGCCGCCGCCAGACGGCTGCCGGCCACGAGCTGGAAACGCCGAAAGGCACCGTGCGTGCAGCCAAGGTGGTGCTGGCGACCGGTGCCTATACGCCCAAGACCTTCGGCTTCTTCCGCCGCCGTATCGTGCCCGTCGGCAGTTTCCTGCTGGCCACCCGCCCGCTGACGGACACGGAAGTGCAGTCGGTGATGCCGGGCAACCGCACCTGCGTCACCTCGCTGAATGTGGGCAACTACTTCCGCCTGGCGCCCGACAACCGCCTGATCTTCGGTGGCCGCGCCCGCTTTTCCGCCACCTCCAACCAGACCTCGGACGAAAAGAGCGGCCGCATCCTCAAGGACGCGCTCAAGGGCATCTTCCCGCAGCTGGGCGATATCGAGGTGGATTACTGCTGGGGCGGCCTCGTCGACATGACCAAGGACCGCTTCCCCCGCGCCGGCGAGGCGGATGGCGTATATTTCTCCATGGGCTATTCCGGCCACGGCGCGCAGATCGCCACCCACATGGGCGAGATTGTCGCGGACCAGATCCTCGGCCGCGCCCGTACCAACCCCTGGGCCAGCCTCCCCTGGCCCGCCATCCCCGGCCATCTCGGCCAACCCTGGTTCCTGCCGTTCGTCGGGGCTTACTACAAGTTCAAGGACAGGATCGGGTGAAGGCCAGATCTGTGTCATGAAGCTGAAAAGGGCAGGCGCCGCGCCTGCCTTTTTTATTGTGCCAAGGCCTGCTTGCTCGCGGCTCTCCATCTCTCTCCGTCATGCCATGGCTTGACCATGGCATCCATTCCCTGACGTTTCAGACCGGGAAAGCGAAAGAAAATACAGATAGTTACAGCAAAATCACGCAGCCATGAAAGGCCATGGCATGACGAATACGGAGGGGGGCGAATGACCGAAGTGCTGGCAGCGTCAGAAACGTCTTTGGGCAATCGCCGACTCGGACGATCATCGGCAGGCAGATTTGATCACTCAATGACGGGCTGTCTTCATGCCAAGACGTATTGCGCTCTTCTCCCTGCTCGTTCCCGATTATGACGAAGCTCTGAATTTCTTTCTCCGGATAGGCTTCGAATGCCGCGAAGATACCGATCTGGGTAATGGAAAACGCTGGGTCCGGATTGCTCCTTCCGGCGGCGAGACGGAAATCCTGCTCGCCCGCGCCGTGGGTGACAGGCAGTCGGCTGCCATAGGAGAACAAGGGGGCGGACGTGTGTGGCTGTTTCTTGAAACAGAGAACTTTGAAGCCGACTACACCCGAATGCTGGCCGAAGGCGTGCAGTTTGAAGCCGGGCCGCGTGATGAACCCTATGGCAGGGTTGCCGTCTGGAACGCTCCTTGGGGTAACCGGTGGGATCTGATCGAATTCGCCAGGCCCGATCGCGGCGGCACGATCAGCTGAGAGCTGGGCTTTCAATGCCTATGTGGCGGGCATTGGTCCTGCTCAAGCGCCTTTCCGTCTCTCTCCGTCATGCCATGGCTTGACCATGGCATCCACGCCGTTCCCTTTCATGGCTGCGTGATTTTGCTGTAACTATCTGTATTTTCTTTTGCTTTTCCTGTCTGAGAGATCAGGGAATAGATGCCATGATCAAGTCATGGCATGACGAATACGGAGAAGGCGCCGCATGGTGGCGGCGGAACGGCCAGCTGAGACCAGGGCTTGGGCGCTTGCCGGTCTCTCCAGACTCAAGCTATCAATATTCAACAGGCTTGGCCCGCGCCTCCTCCCTCCAACCGGGGAAGTATTTGTCATACGGGGTTCCGGGATTATCGAGCCATCTGTTCGGGCACCGCATAAGGAGGGATTGCGTTTCTTGTCCGGAACGGAGGTTCCCAGATGAAATTATCTGCCCCGATCTATCTCTTGAAGTGCAAGGCAAAACGTATTGCCCATGAGGAAGGTCTTCCTCTGCATGCGGCTCTTGACCGCGTGGCCAGAGACGAAGGTTTTCAGACCTGGAGTCTGCTCGCCTCCCGCTTTTCTTCAGTGACCGTACCGAACGGGATGTTGCCCCGGCTTACCGGAGGGGATCTGCTGCTGCTGGGTGCAAGGCCCGGACATGGCAAGACGCTGCTTGGCCTCGAGTTGCTCCTTGAGGCCGCGCGGGCAGGGCGGCGGGCTGTCTTCTTCACGCTGGAGTATACAGAGCAGGACGTTCTGTCGCGCATCGGCCGCCTTGAAAAAGGCGCGCCATGCAGCGGGCACGGCGTGGACATCGTGACATCGGACGAGATCTGCGCAGATTACGTCATCCGGTATCTGAGTGGCATGCCGTGCGGTACGGTTGCCGTCATTGACTATCTGCAGATCCTCGACCAGCGCCGCGACACGCCACACCTGTCTGAGCAGATCATTGCACTTCAGGCATTTGCGCAGCAAACGGGTATGATCCTTGCCTTCATCTCGCAGATCCACAGGTCCTATGACCCTGCGGCAAAGCCTGTGCCGGACATTGAGGACCTCCGCTTGCCCAACAGGGTGGAGCTTGGTCACTTCTCGAAAGCTTGCTTCCTGCACGCAGGCCAGATGCGGTTTCAGGCGCTACGCTGATCCGGCAGCGCCGACGGCGTGATGGGGGCGTGACGGCTGCGTAATGGGTGGGGCCCTCCCGTCTCTCTCCGTCATGCCATGGCTTGACCATGGCATCCACGCTGTTGCCTCTCGTGTCGGCGCGGTTGACCCATAACCCTCTGTATTTTCTTTTGTTTGTCCCTGTTTGCGAGGTCAGGGAATGGATGCCATGATCAAGTCATGGCATGACGAATGCGGAGGGTAGTGCTGCATTCGTCGCCCCTGAAAACCAAAGGAGCGGGCCGTTGGCCCGCTCCGGTCTGATCAAAGCCCGCACATGTGGAAGGATTTGGTTTCGAGGTATTCCTCAATGCCGTCGCGGGCGCCTTCGCGGGCGAGGCCGGATTGCTTGGGTTGCGGTGTCGGTGCGGGCCTAATTCACCTCCGTAAAGCCCTCGCCCTTGAACACCCTGACCGGATTTCCCCGCTCCAACTGCTTGTGCAACTGGTTCTGCGCGGATCGGTCACGGCTCAGGGCTTCGTGCTGCTCCAGAACCAACCTGGCGGCGAGACGTTCAAGTGCCGCTTGTTTGTTGCGGTGCTGGGAACGTTCGTCAGTTGCGATGGCGGAGATACCCGTCGGCAGATGAGTGATCCTCACCCCGCTGTCCGTCGTGTTTTGATGTTGCCCGCCTGGGCCTCCGGAACGGAAGGTCTCAATCTTCAAATCCTCAGGTTTCGGATTGACCTCTTCAGCGTCCCGCATCTCGATGGCGAATACACCGGCAAACCAGTTGCGCCGCTTGTGATGAGGGCGGAAAGGGCTCGGGCAAGTCCACTGTACCGTTCCGGCCCAGGAATTTGCCATCTTTGCCGCGCTGGGCCCGGACAAGGTGACGAGGGCCGAGGAGGGGTCCTGCTCGTTTGCTGCTGCACTGGATCTTTCGGCGCTGAAGCGGATGCCGCAGCTGATCGCCTCCTGTTCCATTCGGTTCAATATGAGAGAGACTGCCCGGCGGCACTCACGTGGACCATCGCCACTTGAGACAAGGAGGCGGAAGGTTTCGGGTACGGTCATCTTGCCGCCCTCCTGTCTTTCAGGCGCTGGAGTTTTTCCTGAACTTCAGTCTGATGGCTTTCAGTCACAGCTTTCTTAAATGTTATCAAAGGTTTCAACTCGGAAATGGGTTCTGCAAGCCCCGCTGACTGGAGCTCTCTGACCACATTTGCAGGATCTTTGTAGGCCTGCCCTGCTTCTTCGATCAGGAGCTGACGATCGTCACAAATCACCATGCCGCCGAAGGCGTTCCGGCTCAAGCTTGCCCTGCCGGAGCGGGTCAGTCCCGCCCGGCCCATCATGGAGCGCCGGTCATATTTGCGTCCAGCGCCATGCGCCAGTGAAGCCAAGGCTTCTGCCTTATTGTGGAGGGGTTTGAGGAGAAAGCTCAGTGCATCCCTCGATCCAGCCAACGGCACCACAGGGCTGTCCGACTTTGCGGCCCCTTTTCGATGGAGGAGCCCATCCTTATGGCTTTCAATAAGATTATGCGGCGCGTCGCAGACCTGCCGGAGGCCGGAGCGCAGAGCTTTGGCCGCGCGTTCCGCAATGAGTGTCCGGTTCAAGCTTGCCCAGGCAACAGCCTGATTGTGGGCCTCCATGTAGGCCTGTCCCGTCGAACTGCCCACACCGAGGCCGCCAAAGTGGTTCTGTACGGAACTGAAGACGGACGTTCCGAGTGAACGGGAGCCGGAGTGAACAAGGAGCACAAGCCCTCCCTTGACCAGTCCAGCTTCGCGCAGTGCCGCTTCATCATGCACGGTGTCAACGACTTGCAATTCGCAGAAGTGATTTCCCCCTCCGAGAGTGCCGAGGGATTGCGGGTGCAGGTCCGGATCCAGGCCTGCTGATGCGAGGCGGGCGCCGGCATTCCCGTCCCACAAGTCTTCCAGCGTGCGCAGTCTCTCAGCGGCTTTGTCCAGCCGCAGTTTGCGCGCTGGGATGTCCAGCGCATAGACCGACATGCCGCAGCCGATGTCATTCCCGATCAGTTGCGGATAGATCCGGTCGGACACTATTGCACAGCCGACTGGGCCATATTTGCCAGGGTGAAGATCCGGGAAGGCAGCAACGCTGAGGACGCCCTTCATTGCGGCGACGGCGTGGAGCTGATCTTTTGCCGCTCCTTCTATCCAGGAGTCTTCAGAATAAAAACGATGAATGGAGGCGGCGCTTGTTGTCTGCGCAGCCTCCTTTGAAGAAGTGCCCATTTGGGATTCTCTTTATGAAAACAGGAAAGCCTCAGGTGCAAGCATTGTTGCCCTGAACTGCCTCCGGCGCACCGTTAACGCGGTTTAGCGAAGGGTTGCTGCCACTTTGGGCATGCCAGACATGGTCATCATGTTTTAGCTCCCGTTTCCAAAAGACTAGCGACCGCTTTGTGTGCGGTGACTACAGAGCTATGGACTTCGTTGATATTTTACAAGCCACGCATTGCACGCGAAAGCGGATAACACGCTGGTGTTGCGACATTGCCACGGCCTGATCGCACCAGTTTCCGCGCCGGTCCAGCTTTCCAAAACCAGAAGAGCGGGCCGTTTGGCCCGCTCCGGTCTGATCAAAGCCCGCACATGTGGAAGGATTTGGTTTCGAGGTATTCCTCGATGCCGTCGCGGGCGCCTTCGCGGCCGAGGCCGGATTGCTTGACGCCGCCGAAGGGAGAGACGGCCATGGAGATGGCGCCGGTGTTGAGGCCGACCATGCCCGATTCCAGCGCTTCGCCCACCCGCCAGGCGCGGGCCATGTCGCGGGTGTAGAAATAGGCGGCCAGGCCGAAGGGGGTGTCGTTGGCGATCCGCACGGCCTCTTCTTCCGTCTCGAAGCGGAAGAGCGGGGCGACGGGGCCGAAGGTTTCCTCGCTCGCCAGCTGCATGTCCGTGGTGCAGCCGGTCAGCACCACCGGGGCGGCGAACTGGCTGCCTTCCGGCGTTGCGGCCCTAGCAGCGACCTTTGCGCCCTTGGCAACGGCGTCGGCCACGTGGCGCTCGATCTTTTCCACGGCGGCGCGGTTGATCATCGGGCCGATGGCAACACCCGCTTCAAGGCCCTCGCCGACCTTCATCGCAGCCACCCGTTCGGCAAGCTTTGCAGCAAAGGCGTCATAGATGCCGGACTGGACGAGGATGCGGTTGGAGCAGACGCAGGTCTGGCCGCCGTTGCGGAACTTGGAGGCGATGGCGCCTTCCACAGCGGCGTCCAGATCCGCATCGTCAAAGACGAGGAAGGGCGCATTGCCGCCCAGCTCGAGGCTGAGCCGCTTCACCGTCGGGGCGCACTGGGCCATCAGCAGGGAGCCAACGCGGGTGGAGCCGGTGAAGGACAGCTTGCGCACCACCGGACTGGAGGTCAGCTCCGCGCCGATCTCCGCCGGCTGGCCGGTGAGGATGTTGATGACACCCGCCGGAATGCCGGCCCGCTCGGCCAGAACGGCTAGGGCCAGCGCCGAATAGGGGGTGAAGTCGGACGGCTTGATCACCACGGTGCAGCCGGCGGCGAGCGCCGGGCCGACCTTGCGGGTAATCATCGCGTTGGGGAAGTTCCACGGCGTGATGATGGCCGAAACGCCCACCGGCTCCTTCAGCGCCAGGATCTTGCGGTCATTGGTGGGGGCCGGGATGATGCCGCCCTCGATGCGCCGCGCTTCCTCGGCAAACCACTTCACGAAGGAGGCGCCATAGGTGATTTCGCCCCTGGCCTCGCTGAGCGGTTTGCCCTGCTCCAGCGTCAGGATGAGCGCGAGGTCATCCGCATGCTCCTCCATCAGGTCGAACCAGCGCTCCAGCCTGGCGGCGCGCTCGCCATTGGGCACTTTGCGCCAGGCGCGGAAAGCGGTGTCTGCGGCCTCGATGGCGCGGCGGGTGTCCTCTGCCGACATGTCCGGCACGGTGCCGATGACCTTGCCGGTGGCCGGGTTGGTGACGTCGATGGTCTTGCCCGTCGAGGCATCACACCAGACGCCGCCGATCACGCTCTGCTGGCGGAACAGGTCTGCATCCTTGAGACCGGGCAGAAGGTCAGAGATTGCAATTGTCATAGCTTTATCCTCAATCCAGCGCTGCCATCACGGCATGGGTGATTTCATCGGTCTTGTTCTGCCCCGGCACGGTGCCAATGCCTTGCGCGGTGGCCTGTTCCATGGCGGTCATGATGCGGTTGGCAGCTTCTGCTTCGCCCAGATGCTCCAGCATCATGGCGGCGGACCAGATGGCGGCCAGCGGGTTGGCGATGCCCAGATGCGCGATATCGGGCGCAGAGCCATGCACCGGTTCGAACATGGACGGGGCGCTGCGGTCCGGGTTGATGTTGGCCGAAGCGGCAAAGCCGAGGCCGCCCTGGATGGCCGCACCCAGATCGGTGAGGATGTCGCCGAAGAGGTTGGAGGCGACCACCACGTCGAGGCTTTCGGGCGCCATCACCATGCGGGCGGCGATGGCATCGATATGGTAGTGGCTGACGGCAACATCCGGGTATTCGGCGGCCAGTTCCTTCGTCACCTCGTCCCAGAACACCATCGTGTGCTTCTGCGCGTTGGACTTGGTGACCGAGGCAAGGCGCTTGCTGCGCTTGCGGGCCTGCTCGAAGCCGAAGCGCAGGATGCGCTCGACGCCTGCCCGGGTAAAGACGGCGGTTTCAACGGCCACTTCATTGGCCGTGCCCTGATGCACGCGCCCGCCGGCGCCCGAGTATTCGCCCTCTGTGTTCTCGCGGATGCACAGGATGTCGAAGCCGCCCTTGCGCAGCGGGCCTTCGACGCCGGCCAGAATGCGGTGCGGGCGGATGTTGGCATATTGCACGAAGGCCTTGCGGATCGGCAGCAGCAGGCCATGCAGAGATACCGAATCCGGCACTTTCTGCGGCCAGCCAACGGCGCCAAGGTAGATGGCGTCAAAGCCGCGCAGGGTCTCGATGCCGTCTTCCGGCATCATCCGGCCGGTCTGCAGGTAATAGTCGCAGGACCAGGGGAAGGTGACGGTTTCCAGCTTGCCGGGCAGGGCCTTGGCTGCCACGGCGAGCGCTGCTTCCGTGACCGGAATGCCGATGCCGTCGCCGGGGATGACTGCAATACGATAGGGGGCCATGTTCTCTCACAGGTCGATGAGCACGCTCTTGGAGCGGCGGTTGGCGTTGTAGGCGTCGCGGCCCGGATCCTTGCGGGTGCCGGAGGACTTGGAGCCCCCCGCCAGCAGGATGGAAACGCGCGACCGGCCGTTGCGGTTGATCCGGGTGGCGCCAGCCTCGATGTGCTTGAGGCTCTTCAGCGCCCGCGAAACATCGCGGGTATAGACCCCGGCTGCAAGGCCATAGGTGGGGTGAAAGGACAGGGACACTGCAAGGCTCCGGTAAATCTGCAGCGATCCTAGGCCTCAGGCGGCACAACCATGCGCCATATGTTTGCAGCGCGCGGCCGATTTCGCTGTTCGGAAGCCCTTCGGCGCAATTCTGTGCGGCGGGGGCTTGGGGCTGGTAAAGTCCATCCGCAAGCAGGAGGCCAGCCTGCCGCAGGATATCCTGCGGGGCAGCGTGTCTTCGGCAGGAACTGCGCGGCAAAGCGCGGATGATGGCAGGCAGAGACTTTGTGGACTGACTGGAGAAATGGGAATGGCGCATTCGGCGGAAGCACTGCTGGCGGATCTGGTTGGCTTCAACGTGCTGCCCGGGGCGGCCAATGGCACGATTGCGGATTATGTGCGCAACTATCTGGCGGGCCATGGCGTGGATTGTGCCGTGCTGCCGGGGCCGGAGGGCGACCGGGTGAACCTCTTTGCCACCATCGGGCCGAAGGATGTGCCGGGCTATGTGCTGTCCGGCCATATGGATGTGGTGCCGGTGGAGGGGCAGGTCTGGACCTCCGATCCCTTCCGCCTCACCGACCTTGGCGGGCGGCTGACGGGGCGCGGGGCCACGGACATGAAGGGCTTTCTTGCCTGCGTGCTGGCGGCGGTGCCCCAGTTCAAGGCAGCAAGCCTGAAGCGGCCGGTGCATATCGCCTTTTCCTATGATGAGGAAATCGGCTGCCGGGGCGTGCCGCACATGATTGCGGAACTGCCGGAGCTGTGCGCCCCGCCGGCGGGCTGCATCGTCGGCGAGCCCTCGGACATGCGCCCCGTGCTCTCGCACAAGGGCAAACAGGCGGTTGAAATCACCTTTACCGGCAAGGCGGCGCACAGCTCCCAGCCCGCGCTCGGGGAGAATGCGCTTTATCCGGCGGCGGAACTGCTGCTGTTCATCCGCGATCTCTCGGCGAAGATGGAAGTGGAAGGCCCGTTTGATGCGCGCTTCTCGCCGCCCTCCTCAACGGTGGTGGCGGGGATTGTGTCCGGCGGCAGCGCCGTCAACATCATTCCCGATCTGTGCCGTTTGGCTTTCGAGGTGCGTTCCGTGCCCGGTGCCGCGCCGCAGGACGTGAGTGCAAAGGTACTGGCAAAGCTTGATGCGCTGATGGCGCAGGCACAGGCGGAAGGGCGGGCGCTGTCGGCAAGCTGGCAGGAACTGGCGAGCTATCCCGCGCTGGCCCCGACGCCGGATGCAGGCTTCATCGCGCTGATGGAGCGGCTGTCGGGCGGCGAGGCGATCCAATCGGTCAGCTATGGCACGGAAGCGGGGCTGTTTCAGGCCGCAGGCGTGCCGTCAATCATCTGCGGCCCCGGTTCCATCACCCGCGCCCACCGGCCCGATGAATATATCCTGCGCGAGGAACTCGCCGCCTGCATGGCCATGCTGGAACGGCTGGCGGGGGAACTGGCGGGGTAGGGGCACTGGAAGCCCTGCCTCTCCATCGTCATCCCGGACGCGCCTCCGCGCGATCCGGGACCGGAGAGCCGGGGTGTCATTTGGTTGCCAGCAAGAGCGTGAGGCGATGGACCTTGACTCACCGGTCCCGGATCTTCGCTTCGCTGCGTCCGGGATGACGATCGGGAGGTGGTACGGCCATGGGGGACGGCACAAGGCCGGGACGGCGCGGTGGGTGGTGTTTGCGTATTGTGCAGGTCGTGCCGACGGCAACTCGCTTCGGAGAAAGCGCCTGACAGCTTGGGAGCTGTCAGCCGCGATATCACTCAGTAGCAAACCACGTAGATCTTGCGCACGGTCTCGATGGTGCGCCAGGTGCCGACGAAGCCGGGTTTCATGACGAAGCTGTCACCGGCACGGTAGGTGATGGGCTCCTTGCCGTTTTCGGTGATTTCCACGACGCCTTCCAGGATGTGGCAGAATTCGAAGGTCTCGCCCTTGATCGAATGGGTGAGGCCGGGGGTGGCCTGCCAGATGCCGGACTTGATCTTGCCGTCGCGCGACTCGTCCATGGCCCAGGTGGAGAATTCCGGATTGCCGGAAATCAGCCGCTCGGGGGCGGGCAGGGCGTGGGTGGGCTCGAAGGTGGGGTTGTGGTCGATGGTTTTGATGAGGCTCATGACAGGCTCCTGAGGGGGAAGGATCGCTGCCATTAGACCCGCCCGCCGCACGCGGGATCTGCCGTCCGCTGCCGGACGGCAGGAAATTCTGCCGTATTACCCCCTCTTCGCCCAAGATCCTGCGGTCAGATCTTCGCCCGGCTGCCTTCGAGGATGAGACCGGCGATCTTGCTGGCGGCGGGCGTCAGCGTGCTGCCGCTGCGGCGGATGAGGCCGTAGGGTTCCACCTCGATGCCCAGTTCCACAGGCAGCACGCCGTAAACGGTGCCTTCGTCCTGGGCAAAGGCGTCGGCGACGGCCTTGGCGACGGGCGCGATGGAATCGCTGCCGCGGATGATGGCGAGCGTCAGCAGGAAGGACGCGGTGGAGAGCTGCTGGCGCGGCGGGGGGAGCCCAAGGCTGCTCAGGCGGCGGATGACGGCGCGGCCCAGCACGCTGTCGGGGCTCGGCATCACCCAGTCGTGCCGGATGATGTCTTCGAGGGCCGCATTGCCCGACTGCAGAAGCGGATGGTCATGGCGGACCATCAGGCTGACAGGTTCCGGCTCCATCACCTCCATCTCCACCAGCGTGGGATCGCTGATGCCGACGAGGCGCCCCACGGCAAAGTCGATCCGGCCGGCCATCAGCGCCTTGCACAGATTGTCGGACGTATCGACGATCACTTCGATCAGCAGGCCTGGATTGAGCTCCCGCGCCCTCTGGACGGCCGGCAGCACGTGCTCGATGGACGGAGCCGTCACCGAGCCGATGCGCACCTCGCCCTTGCTGCCTTCGGCCAGTTCCTCGATCTCCCGGCCCGCATCATCCAGCTCCTGCAGGATGCGGGCGGCACGGCGGGCCAGCGCCTGTCCGCTGCTGGTCAGCGAAAGGCCGCGCCCCTCGCGCTGGTGCACCGGCTGGCCGATGATGCGCTCCACGTCCGCAAGCAGCCGGGAGGCGGCGGGCTGCGTCATCCCCAGAAGTGTTGCGGCGACGCTGACCTGCGGCCGCTCGCCCAAAGTGGCCATCAGCCGAAGATGTGAGAGTTTCAGGCCGCGCTGGTGCAGGCTGCTGGTGCGGAAGGAGTCATTCATATCTGATTTGCTATGTTTGATGGATATAATCGAATTTGACAGTTATGTTTGGCCGGTGCAAGCCTTCCCGCGGTGAATGGACCCCAAGCTGCGGAGAAGCGGCGGGGCCAAAGACCATTTGACGCCCTATGCGCTTAGGGCGGGGGAGGAAACTGATATGAAACTGACGAAACGCGCCTTCATGGCGCTGACCCTTGCTGGCACCCTGCTTGCTGCTCCGGCCATGATGACGTCCAGCGTCTTCGCACAGGACAAGGGGTCCATTGGTATTTCCATGCCGACCAAATCGTCCGCCCGCTGGATTTCCGACGGCAACTCGATGGTTGAGCAGTTCCAGAAGGCCGGTTTCCGCACCGATCTTCAGTATGCCGAGGATGACATCCCGAACCAGCTGGCGCAGATCGAGAACATGATCACCAAGGGTGTGAATGTGCTCGTGATTGCCGCCATCGACGGCACCACCCTGTCGAACGCGCTGGAAAACGCCAATGCGGCCGGCATCAAGGTGATCGCCTATGACCGCCTGATCCGCGACAGCGGCAACGTCGACTATTACGCCACCTTCGACAACTTCAAGGTCGGCGTGCAGCAGGCGGAAAGCCTGGTGAAGGGCCTGAAGGAGCGGTTCCCGGATGCAAAGCCGTGGAACGTGGAACTGTTCGGCGGCTCGCCGGACGATAACAACGCCTACTTCTTCTACAACGGCGCCATGTCGGTTCTGCAGCCGCTGATCGATTCCGGTGAAGTTGCCGTTCCGTCCGGCCAGATGGGCATGGATGTTGTCGGCACACTGCGCTGGGATGGTGCCGTGGCTCAGGCCCGCATGGATAACCTGCTCTCCGCCAACTATGGCAGCCGCCAGGTGAATGGCGTGCTGTCTCCCTATGACGGCTTGTCCATCGGCATCCTGTCCTCGCTCAAGGGCGTGGGCTACGGTTCCGGCGACCTGAAGATGCCGATCGTTACCGGTCAGGACGCTGAGGTTCCCTCGGTGAAGTCGATGATTGCCGGTGAGCAGTATTCCACGGTGTTCAAGGACACCCGCGAGCTGGCCCGCGTCACCGTTGGCATGGCCGAAGCCCTGCTGGGCGGTTCCGAGCCGGAAATCAACGACACCACGACCTATGACAATGGCGTCAAGGTGGTGCCGTCCTACCTGCTCGAGCCGGTCTCGGTCGATGCCAGCAACTATGAAGAGATCCTCGTCGGCTCCGGCTACTACACCGCCGATCAGCTGAAGTGATCTGACATCCGCATGCAGGGCCCGCTCCGCTGAGACCGGGGCGGGCCTCCTGCATCCTGCAAGGTTCCCCCTGCAAGGCTCCTCTGAGAGGTTCGATGGCAACCCTTCTGGAAATGCGCGGCATCTCCAAGGTCTTCCCCGGCGTCAAGGCGCTTGACCGGGTGAATCTGACCGTGGAAGAGGGCGAAATTCACGCCATATGCGGCGAAAACGGCGCGGGCAAGAGCACTTTGATGAAGGTGCTGTCCGGCGTCTATGGTTACGGCTCCTATGAGGGCGATATCATCTATGCCGGCGAGACGCTGCAGATGCGCTCCATCAAGGACAGCGAAGCCAAGGGCATCATTATCATTCACCAGGAGCTGGCGCTGGTGCCGCTCCTGTCCATCGCCGAGAACCTGTTTCTCGGCAACGAGGTCGCCACCAACGGCGTGATCAACTGGCCGCAGACCTTCTCGCGCACGGCTGAATATCTGAAGAAGGTGGGCCTCAGCGAATCTCCGGCCACCAAGGTGGAGAAGCTGGGTGTCGGCAAGCAGCAGCTTGTCGAAATCGCCAAGGCACTGGCCAAGGACGTGCGGCTGCTCATCCTGGATGAGCCGACGGCGGCATTGCAGGAGAACGACAGCCAGAAGCTGCTCGACCTGATGCTGGAGTTGAAGGCGCAAGGGGTGACCTCCATCCTGATCTCGCACAAGCTCAACGAGATTTCCCGCGTTGCCGACCGCATCACCATCCTGCGCGACGGCACCACGGTGTCCACGATCGACCGGGCGGATATCTCGGAAGAGCGGATCATCCGCGACATGGTGGGCCGCGACATGGCGCACCGCTATCCGGACCGGGAGCACAAGCCCGGCGAGATGCTGATGGAAGTGTCGGGCTGGAACGTCTGGCACCCGGAAGTGCGCGAGCGTCAGGTCATTTCGGATGCCGCCTTCACCGTCCGTCAGGGCGAGATCGTCGGCATTGCCGGTCTGATGGGCTCGGGCCGCACGGAACTGGCGATGAGCATCTTCGGCAAGGCCTATGGCCGCAACATCTCCGGCTCTGTCCGCATGCGCGGCAAGGAGGTGGATACCTCGACCGTGTCGAAGGCCGTGGACGCGGGGCTCGCCTATGTGACGGAAGACCGCAAGGAACTTGGGCTGATCCTGGACGAGCCGATCGTGCGCAACATCAGCCTCGCCAATCTGGCAGGCATTGCCACCAAGGGCGTTCTGGACAAGCACCGCGAGAAGAAGGTCGCGGAAGAATACCGCCGCGCCATGTCCATCCGCACCCCGGGCGTACACCAGAAGGCGGTGAATCTTTCGGGCGGAAACCAGCAGAAGGTGGTGCTGTCGAAGTGGCTCTTCACCGATCCGCAGGTGCTCATCCTGGATGAGCCGACACGCGGCATCGACGTGGGCGCCAAGTTCGAAATCTACACGATCATGAACGAACTGGTCGCGCAAGGACGCGGGGTCGTCATGATCTCGTCGGAGATGCCGGAACTTCTGGGCATGTGCGACCGCATTTATGTGATGAACGAGGGACGGATCGTCGGCGAGCTCGGCAAGGCGGAAGCCAGCCAGGAGCGGATCATGGCCATGATCCTCAAGACAGTGAACAAGGAAAAGGTGGCGTGATGGCGGGGCAAACGGCATCTGAACGCAAGGATCTGAGCACGCTTCTGGGCGGACATCTCAGGGAAAACGGCATGCTGATGGCGCTGGTTGCCATCGTTGCCTTCTTCACCATCGTGCTGCAGCTCCGGGATCAGCCGGTCAACTTCCTGCAGCCGCAGATCATCACCAACGTGTTCCTGCAGAACGGGCATATCATCGTTCTGGCGCTGGGCATGCTGCTGGTCATCGTTGCCGGACACATCGACCTGTCGGTCGGCTCGGTCGCAGCCTTCACCGGTGCCATCGCGGCCTGGCTGACGGTGCAGCAGGGGCTGCCCTATTACGTGGTCATTCCGCTGACGCTGATCGTCGGCGGCATCATCGGCGCCATGCAGGGCTACTGGATCGCCTTCTGGCGCATTCCCTCCTTCATCGTGACGCTGGCCGGGATGATGGTGTTCCGCGGTGCCACCATGTGGATGCTGGGCGGACAGAACATCGGTCCCTTCCCGCGGGAATTCCAGGCCATGTCCAATGGCTTCATCCCGGATCTCCTGGGCATCGGCCGTCCGCATGGGCTGACGCTGCTGATCATTGCCGTTGCCATTCTGGCTGTGTTCCTCTTCGGCCTGCGGGGCCGGGCACGCGAGAAGCAGTTCAGTGTGGTGCAGGAGCCGATGGCCTTCTTCGTGGGCCGCAATGTGCTGATCGCGCTGGCGCTGGCTTTCGTCGGCTATCAGCTCTCCTCGTTCCGGGGGCTGCCGAATGTGCTGGTGGTGGTGACGCTGCTGACGGTGCTCTACGCCTTCCTGACGGAAAACACATCGCTCGGCCGGCGCATCTATGCGGTGGGCGGCAACGCAAAGGCCGCCAAGCTCTCCGGGATCAAGACAGAGCGGCTGGTGTTCTTCTGCTTCGTCAACATGGGCGTGCTGGCCGCGCTCGCTGGCATGATGGTGACGGCCCGCCTCAATTCGGCAACGCCGAAGGCGGGCACGGGCTTCGAGCTGGTGGCGATCGCTTCGGTCTTCATCGGCGGGGCGTCCATGACGGGCGGCTCCGGCAAGATCATGGGCGTGGTTATTGGCGCGCTCTTTATGGGCGTGATGAACATGGGCATGTCGATCATGAGCATCGGCATCGACTATCAGCAGATGATCATCGGTCTCGTCCTCCTCGCCGCCGTCATCTTCGACGTCTACAGCAAGAACAAGTGAGGCTTTCATGCTGATTTCCCAGCTCCGCAATCCGGATGGCTCCATCTCCGTCGTGGTTCGTGATGGAGACAAGGCCGCGATCCTGCGCGGCACGGCCAGCACCTATGAACTGGCCATGGCCGCCGCTTCCAGCGGGCGCAGCCTGAAGGCCGTGATCGAAGAGCGCGGCCTTGGCGAGGCCGTCGATCTGGCGCAGGCCGCTGTCGAGGGCCGTCTGATGCTTCCGATCACCCATCCGGACCCGGCGCATCTGCACCTGACCGGCACGGGCCTCACCCATCTGGGTTCGGCTTCGGCCCGCGATGCCATGCACGCGAAGCTCGAAGGCGCCGAGACGCTGACCGATTCCATGAAGATGTTCCGCATGGGTCTGGAAGGTGGCCGCCCGGACAGCGGCGCTGTGGGCGCGCAGCCGGAGTGGTTCTACAAGGGCAACGGCTTTGCCGCCGTTGCCAGCGGTGAGCCGCTGGAAGCGCCCGGCTTTGCCGAGGACGGCGGCGAGGAGCCGGAACTTGCCGGCATCTATGTGATCGCCCCCGATGGCACGCCCTGCCGCGTGGGCTGGGCGGTGGCCAATGAGTTCTCCGACCATGTGACCGAGCGGGTGAACTATCTGTGGCTTGCCCATTCCAAGCTGCGCCACGCCTCCTTCGGCCCGGAAATTCTGGTGGGTGACATGCCCGCAGATGTGCGCGGCACGTCCCGCATCCGCCGCGATGGCAAGGTGCTGTGGGAAAAGCCGTTCCTGTCGGGCGAGGCCAACATGTCGCATACGCTAGCCAATCTGGAGCACCACCACTTCAAGTACGGCCTCTTCCGCCAGCCGGGCGATGTGCATGTGCACATGTTCGGCACGGCGACCCTGTCCTTCGCCGATGGTGTGCGCACGCAGGCAGGTGATGTTTTCGAGATCGAGGCAGAAGGCTTCGGTCTGCCGCTCGTCAATCCCCTGGTCTTCGCGCCCAAAGAAACCGGCGCCCTGACTGTCAAAGCACTGTGAGACCGAGATGACCTTCAAACCCGCTCCCTGGCCCCGCAAGCTCCGTTCGCAGGAATGGTTCGGCGGCACGTCGCGCGATGCCATCTATCATCGCGGCTGGATGAAGAACCAGGGCTTCCCGCATGACCTGTTCGATGGCCGCCCGGTCATCGGCATCCTCAACACCTGGTCTGAACTCACCCCCTGCAACGCCCATCTCAATGATCTGGCGCAGCGGGTGAAGAATGGCATCTACGAGGCAGGCGGCTTCCCGGTGGAAGTGCCGGTGTTCTCCGCCAGCGAGAGCGCCTTCCGCCCGACCGCGATGATGTTCCGCAACCTTGCGGCCATGGCGGTGGAAGAGGCAATGCGCGGCCAGCCGATGGATGGCTGCGTGCTGATGGTGGGCTGTGACAAGACCACGCCCAGCCTGCTGATGGCCGCTGCCTCCACTAACTTGCCGTCCATCGTCGTCACCGGCGGCCCGATGCTCAACGGATATTACCGCAACGAGCGCGTCGGCTCCGGCACGCATCTGTGGAAGTTCTCCGAAGCCGTGAAGGCTGGCGAGATGACCGCTGCCGAATTTGCCGAGGCTGAAGCCTCCATGTCGCGCAGCCCCGGCTCGTGCAACACCATGGGCACGGCTTCCACCATGGCCAGCATGGCCGAAGCCCTCGGCATGGCCCTGTCCGGCAATGCCGCCATTCCGGCAGTGGACAGCCGCCGCCGCGTGATGGCACAGATGACCGGCCGCCGCATCGTGCAGATGGTGAAGGACGACCTGAAGCCGTCCGATGTGATGACCAAGCAGGCCTTCGAGAATGCCATCCGCACCAATGCGGCCATCGGCGGCTCGACCAATGCGGTGATCCATCTGCTGGCAATCGCCGGCCGTGTCGGCATCGACCTGTCGCTGGACGACTGGGACCGCTGCGGCCGTGACATCCCGACGATCGTCAACCTGATGCCCTCCGGCAAGTATCTGATGGAAGAGTTCTTCTATGCAGGCGGCCTGCCGGTGGTGATCAAGCGCCTTGGCGAAGCGGGCCTGCTGCACAAGGATGTGCTGACCGTTTCGGGCGAAAGCATGTGGGATCAGGTCAAGGACGTTGTGAACCACAACGAGGACGTGATCCTGCCCGCCGACAAGGCGCTGACCCAGTCGGGCGGCATCGTCGTTCTGCGCGGCAATCTTGCGCCGAAGGGCGCGGTGCTGAAGCCGTCCGCCGCCACTCCGTCGCTGATGAAGCACCGTGGCCGGGCCGTGGTTTTCGAGGACATCGACGACTACAAGGCCAAGATCAACGACGAGGCGCTCGACATTGACGAGACCTGCGTGATGGTGCTGAAGAACTGCGGCCCGCGCGGCTATCCCGGCATGGCCGAGGTGGGCAACATGGGCCTGCCGCCGAAGGTGCTGCGCAAGGGCATCACCGACATGGTGCGCATTTCCGACGCCCGCATGTCCGGCACCGCCTTCGGCACCGTGCTGCTGCACACCTCGCCCGAAGCTGCCGTCGGCGGCCCTCTGGCCGTGGTGCAGGATGGTGACTTCATCGAGCTGGACGTGGAAGCCCGCCGCATTCATCTCGACATTCCGCAGGACGAGCTGGATCGCCGCCTTGCCGCCTGGACGCCGCGCATCACCCCGCCGGACAGCGGCTATGCCATGCTGCACCACAAGCATGTCACGGGCGCCGACACCGGGGCTGATCTTGACTTCCTCAAGGGCTGCCGTGGTGCCCCGGTGGGCAGGGACTCGCACTGATGTCCGCAAGCCTTCCCGTTGCGCTGGTGGGCATCGGCAAGATCGCCGTTGACCAGCATGTGCCCGCTCTGGCCGCCAGTTCCGACTGGCGGCTTGAGGCAACCGTTTCCCGTCAGGGGCAGGTGGACGGCGTGCCGTCCTACCGCGATTTCGCGCAGATGCTGGCGGAGAGGCCCGACATTTCCGTGATTTCCCTGTGCCTGCCGCCGGTGCCGCGCTTCACCTATGCGCAAGCGGCGCTGAAGGCCGGCCGTCACGTGATGCTGGAAAAGCCGCCGGGAGCCACGCTTGCCGAAGTGCATGCGCTGGAAGCTCTGGCGGCTGAACGGGGGCTGACGCTGTTCGCCACCTGGCACAGCCGCATGGCCAATGCGGTGGAGCCGGCTCGCCAGTGGCTCTCCACCCGCAAGGTCACCCGCGCCCACATCACCTGGCGCGAGGATGTGCGCAAGTGGCATCCCGGTCAGGACTGGGTGTTCGAGCCGGGTGGCATGGGTGTGTTCGATCCGGGCATCAATGCCCTGTCGATCCTGACCGCCATTCTGCCCATGCCGGTTCATCTCGTCAGTGCCGAACTCACCTTCCCAGAAAACCGCCAGACGCCGATTGCGGCGGATCTGACGTTTTCCGGCAATGTCTCGGCGGACTTCGACTGGCGGCAGGAAGGCCCGCAGACCTGGGATATCGAGGTCGAGACGGACGCCGGATCGCTGGTTCTGCGCAAGGGCGGGGCGGAGATGGAAACCTCGGACGGTGAACGGATTGAAGGTCCGGACCGTGAATATCCGCGCCTCTATGCCCATATGGCAGAACTGGTGCGTGGCGGAAGACGGGATGTGGACTTGACGCCCATGGTCCATGTGTCCGATGCCATGACCCTTGGACGGCGGCTTGTGACCGAGCCGTTCCACTTCTAATCAAAGAGAGAGATCATGCTGACCGGAAAGCACCTGATCGCCGGAGCCTGGGTTGCAGGTTCTGAAGTCTTTTCCTCCTCGCCCGTCACGGGCGAGCCCCGCCAGTTCGCCGCTGGCGGCCCGGCGGAGGTGGATGCGGCGGTGAAGGCCGCCGAAGCAGCGTTTGCCGCCTATGCAGCAACCTCGCGTGAGGAGCGCGCCGTCTTCCTGGAGTGCATCGCCACGGAAATCGAGGCACGCGGTGCGGAAATCACCGAAGTGGCTGCCGCCGAAACCGCGCTGCCCACCGCCCGCCTTGAGGGCGAGCGCGGCCGCACCACCGGCCAGCTGCGCCTGTTTGCCGCCCATATCCGCAAGGGCGAATATCTGGACGTGCGCAAGGACGCGGCCCTGCCGGACCGCGCACCGCTGCCGCGCCCGGAAATCCGCCTGATCCAGCGCCCCATCGGCCCGGTGGCCGTGTTCGGTGCTTCCAACTTCCCGCTGGCCTTCTCCACGGCCGGTGGCGACACCGCCAGCGCCCTCGCTGCCGGCTGCCCGGTGGTGGTCAAGGGTCATCCGGCCCATCCCGGCACGGGCGAACTGGTGGCGCAGGCCATTGACGCGGCGATCAAGGCCTGCGGCATGCCGGCCGGCGTGTTCTCGCTGGTGCAGGGCCCGTCGCGGGAGCTGGGCGAGGCGCTGGTGCGCCATCCGCTGATCAAGGCCGTCGGGTTCACCGGGTCGCTGGGCGGCGGGCGTGCGCTGTTCGACCTGTGCGCCGCGCGCCCCGAGCCGATCCCCTTCTTCGGCGAGCTGGGCAGCGTCAACCCGGTCTTCGTTCTGCCCGCAGCCCATGCGGCGCGCGGCGAGGCGATCGCCAAGGGATGGGCAGGCAGCCTGACCATGGGCGTCGGCCAGTTCTGCACCAACCCCGGCCTCGTGCTGGTCATGGACGGGGCAGGGGCTGATGCCTTCATCGCCACGGCGGAAGCAGCCCTGAAGGAAGTCGCGCCGCAGACCATGCTGACGGACGGCATCGCGTCGGCCTTTGCCGCTGGCGCTGAAAAGATCGCCGCCACGGGCGCTGCCAAGGCCCGCCTCACCGGCACCTGCCCGGCCCGTCAGGCCGCACCGCACCTCTTCGAGACGACAGGCGCGCAGCTGCTCGCCAATCCGGCACTGACGCATGAAGTCTTCGGCCCGCTCGGCATCGCCGTGCGCGTCAAGGACAAGGAAGAGCTGGCCCGCATCGCCGAAAGCTTCGAGGGCCAGCTGACCGTGACCCTGCAGATGGATGATGGCGACGTGGAACTCGCCAGCAGCCTGATGCCGGTGCTGGAGCGCAAGGCAGGCCGTATCCTTGCCAACGGCTTCCCGACCGGCGTGGAAGTCTGCGACGCCATGGTCCACGGCGGCCCCTATCCGGCCTCGACCAACTTCGGCGCCACCTCGGTCGGCACCATGGCCATCCGCCGCTGGGTTCGCCCCGTCAGCTACCAGAACCTCCCCGAGGCCCTTCTGCCCGCAGACCTGCGCTGATCCGGCAAGAGCTTCCCTGAATCACCAGGCCCCCGGCAAGCGATTGCCGGGGGCTTCTGTTTGTGCGGCTTCTTCCCGCCTTCCATTGTTTTCCGTCATGCCATGGCTTGACCATGGCATCCATCCCCTGACCTGCTGGATCTGGGAAAGTTCAAGTGAGTACAATGAGTTAAGGTTGCGTGGTGTGGTTTGGAGAGGGCGTGGCGTGGATGCCATGGTCGAGCCATGGCATGACGAAGACGGTGGGGCTGATGTGCTTTTCTCAGGCTTGGTTCTCATCCCTCATGCAGCGGATTTTGGCTTTCTGGAGCAGGTGATGGTGCCGGGGAAGAGCGTGCCGGTCTTCCTCAAACTCTCATTTCTCCGTCATGCCATGGCTTGACCATGGCATCCATTCCCTGACCTGCTGGGTTGGAAAAAGTGTAAGTGAATACAATGAGTTAATCTTACGTCGTGCCGTTTGGAGAGGGCGCGGCGTGGATGCCATGGTCGAGCCATGGCATGACGAAGACGGTGGGGTTGATGTGCTTTTCTCAGGCTTGGTTCTCATCCCGCATGACGGGTGCTTTCGCCTTTTTGAACGGGTAGTGGTGCCGGGACAGAGCGCGTGTTTATCCCGCAGCCTTTCGATTTCCGTCATGCCATGGCTTGACCATGGCATCCATTCCCTGACCTGCCGGATCTGGGAAAGTTCAAGTGAGTACAATGAGTTAATCTTACGTCACGCCGTCTGGAGCGGTCACGGCGTGGATGCCATGGTCGAGCCATGGCATGACGAAGGAGGAAAGGTTCCCCCTTCATCACCCCTCATGCCGGCGGCGGATGGTGGCCGGGCGGCCGGGGAGGGTGAGGCGAGTGGTGTTGCGGGGGCGCTCGGAGACAACCTTGCCTTTGGAGACAACCGCCAGCCGGTCCGGCCGCAGGCGCAGGGCTTCCACAGGGTTGCCGGCATCCAGCACCACCAGCGACGCCTTGCAGCCGGGCGCAAGGCCATAGCCTTCCAGATTGAGGATCTTCGCGTTGTCTTCCGTCACCATGCGGAAGCAGCGGGCCATTTCCGCCGGGTGGGTCATCTGCGCCACATGCAGGCCCATGAAGGCCACGTCCAGCATGTCGGCGGTGCCGAGCGAGTACCACGGATCGAGCACGCAATCCTGACCCCAGCCTACGGTGATGCCGTGGGCCTGCATCTCCTTCACCCGCGTCAGGCCTCGCCGCTTGGGGTAGGTGTCGTGGCGGCCCTGCAGGGTGATGTTGATCAGCGGATTGGGAATGGCCGCCATGCCGCTTTCCGCGATCAGCGGCAGCAGCTTGGAGACATAATAGTTATCCATGGAATGCATGGAGGTGAGGTGGCTTCCGGCCGCCCGCCCGCCAAGGCCATGGCGCGTTACTTCGGCGGCCAGCGTTTCCACGTGGCGGCTCATCGGATCGTCGGTTTCGTCACAGTGCAGATCCAGCATCAGCCCGCGTTCGGCGGCAAGGCGGGCGAGATCCTTCACGGAAGCCATACCGTCTTCCATGGTGCGCTCGAAATGCGGGATGCCGCCGACCACATCGACTCCCATGTCGAGCGCCCGCAGCACATTCTCGCGGCCCGTCTTCGTGCGGTAGAGCCCGTCCTGCGGGAAGGCAACGAGCTGCAGGTCGAGATAAGGCGCGACGATGCGCTTGACCTCCAGCATGGCTTCCACGCCGCGCAGGTGATCCGGTGTCGTGTCCACATGGGTGCGGATGGCGAGAAGGCCCATGGATACGGCCCAGTCGCAATAGGTGAGGGCGCGGGACACCATGTCCTCGACGCTGGCAATCTCGCGCAGTTCGCCCCACAGCGAGATGCCCTCCAGCAGCGTGCCGGAAGCATTCACCCGGGGCAGGCCGTAGGACAGCGTTGCATCCATGTGGAAATGCGGGTCAACGAAGGGCGGGGAGACGAGATCGCCCGTGGCGTCGATCACGCGGGCCGCATTGGCAAAGGCTCCGTCATCGAGACGGCGTACTTCGGCAATGCGCTCGCCCGTGATGGCGATGTCGGCAGTGGTGCCATCGGGCAGGGTGCCGCCCTTGATGATGAGGTCGAACATCAGCGTTCCCCCTTGTTGAAGGGCTGCATCAGCGCGGCTGGCACTTCGGCCCGCCGGGACATGAGGATGAGCGCCAGAATGGACAGGGTGAAGGGCAGCATAAGGAACACCTGATAGGGCACGATGGCGCCAAAGCCCGTTTGTTGCAGGCGGACCTGCAGCGCATCGAAGGCGGCAAAGAGGATGGCGCCCAGCACCGCCTTGCCCGGCTTCCAGGCGCCGAAGACGACGAGGGCGATGCAGATCCAGCCGCGGCCGTTGATCATCTCGAAGAAGAAGGACGAGAAGGCCGAGAGCGTCAGAAACGAGCCGCCGACTGCCATCAGGCCCGAGCCGAAGACGACCGCGCCCATGCGCAGGGCCGTGACCGAAAGCCCCTGAGCCTCCACCGCTGCCGGGTTCTCGCCCGCAGCACGCACCGCAAGGCCGAGCGGCGTGCGGTAGAGCACGAGTGCGATGATCAGCGCCGTCAGAAAGGCGGCATAGGTGAGGGCGGTCTGGCTGAACAGCGCCTCGCCCACCAGCGGCAGGCTGGACAGGCCCGGAATGGGCAGCGGCTGGAAAGGGGTAATCTTTGGCGGGCTGGTTACTTCCGGCAGCAGCAGGCGGTAGGCGAAATAGCTGGAGGAGGTGGCCAGCATGGTGACGCCAAGGCCCACCACATGCTGTGACAGGCCGAAGGGCACGGTCAGCACCGCATGGATGAGGCCGAAGGCCATGCCGGCCATCATGGCCGCCGCAACGCCCCACCACAGCGGCGCGCCCATGTAGACGGCCACCCAGCCGGTGAAGGCGCCGATGACCATGATGCCCTCGATGCCGAGGTTGAGGACACCCGCGCGCTCGCAGATGAGTTCGCCCATGGTGGCGAAGATCAGCGGCGAAGCGATGCGGATGGCCGCAGCCCAGAGGCTGGCGGAGAGCAGGATGTCCAGAAGCTCGTTCATCCGCGCCTCACCCGGTAGCGTGTCAGAAGGATGGCCAGCACCATGAAGAGCAGCGCGATGGCCAGCAGCATGTCGGCGATGTAGGACGGTACGCTGGCGGCACGGCTCATGCTGTTGGCGCCAACGAAAATGCCAGCCACGAAGATGGCCGAGGGCACGACGGCGAGCGGGTGCAGCAGCGCCAGCATGGCAACGACGATGCCCGTGTAGCCGAAGTTGGCCGACAGATCGAGGCTGAGGTGGCCCTTGAGGCCGGAGACCTCGCTGAAGCCGGCCATGGCGGCAAGGCCGCCGGAGAGCAGCGCGGTCTTCACCAGCACCATATTGACCGGAATGCCGGCAAAGCGTGCGGCCTTCTGGTTGAGGCCGGTGGCGCGGATCTCGTAGCCAAGGGTGGTGCGGGTCTGGATGACCCAGACCGCAACGGCGGACATCAGCGCCAGCGCAAAGCCCCAATGCAGGCGGAGGCCGTCGATGATGCGCGGCAGGCGGGCATCCTTGGCCAGCGCCGCCGACTTCGGCCAGCCCATGCCTGCCGGATCCTTCATCGGGCCTTCCAGCAGGTAGGAGACGAAGAGCAGCATGATGAAGTTGACGAGCAAGGTCGTCACCACTTCATCGACGCCGAAGCGGGTTTTCAGCAGAACCGGCGGCAGCAGCATGGCGGCACCTGCCAGCATCGCAGCACCGGCCATGAGCGCCAGCAGGGGCACCTGCGGCAGGCCGGTGACATGAGCGCCAATCAGCGCCGCAACGATGGCCCCGGCATAAAGCTGGGCCTCTGCACCGATGTTCCACAGCCGCGCCCGAAAGGCGACGGCAACGGCAAGGCCGGTGAAGATCAGCGGCGTTGCCCGGTTGAGGGTTTCCAGCAGAGCAAACTTGCTGCCCGCAGCGCCCTTGACGATGAGCCCCAGCGTCTGGAACGGGTCTGCCCCGGCAATCAGCGCCAGCAGCGATCCCGCCACCACGGTGAGCCCCAGCGCAAGGGCCGGAAGCCCCGCACGGCGCAGCAGGCTGGGGTTGGCGACCGGCTCAAGCCGCATGATCAAATCCTTGTCCGGTCATCCACAGACCAAGCTGTTCCGTGGTGAGGCTGCCGCGGGCAAAGCCGGGCGAAAGGCGGCCCTCATAGACCACGTGAATGACATCCGAAAGCCGCTGCACCTCGTCCAGATCTTCCGAGATCAGCAGGACGGCTGCCCCTGCATCGCGGGCGGCGATCAGGCGCGAATGCACGAAGGTGATGGCGCCGATGTCGAGCCCGCGCACCGGCTGGTTGGCGAGGATCACATGCGGGCCCGGCTCCAGCACGCGGCCGAGGATCAGCTTCTGCATGTTGCCGCCGGACAGCAGGCGGATGCGGGTGTCCGGCCCCGGGCAGCGGATGTCATAGGTGTCGATGATGTGCTGCGTGAAATATTCGGCGGCCGCCCGGTTCATCCATCCGGCGCGGGAGAAGGGGCGCTGGTGGTAGGTTTCCAGAATGGCGTTTTCGGTCAGGCTGAAGTCGGCGATGGTGCCGGTCTTGTGCCGGTCTTCCGGAATGCGGGCGATCCCGGCGCGGACGGCCGCTTCCGGTGTCCAGCGCAGCGGCACGGTGCCTTCCACATGAATATGGCCCTGATCCGGGCTGGCGAGCCCGGCGACGAGATCAGAGAGCGCGGCCTGGCCATTGCCGGAAACCCCGGCCAGCCCGGTGATCTGGCCGGCCTTCAGCTCCAGCGTCACACGCTTGAGGCCTGGCGCGCCCTCCTGGTCGGGCGTCGATACATTGCGCAGGGCAAAGATGGTGCGGCCCGGCTTGGCGGTGGAGGGAGCGAGTTCCGGCACATCGCCGCCGACCATCAGCGCGGCCAGCTCGCGGGCGAAGGTTGCGGCGGTGCCGCGTTCGGCCACCACCTTGCCGTGGCGCAGCACCACGCAGCGGTCTGCCACGGCCATCACCTCATGCAGCTTGTGGCTGATGAAGACGATGGACAGGCCGATGGCCACGGCGCGCTTCAGCGTCGCAAACAGGGCATCGGTTTCCTGCGGTGTCAGGACGGCGGTGGGCTCATCGAGAATGAGAATGCGAGCATTGCGGTAGAGCGCCTTCAGGATCTCCACCCGCTGCTTTTCACCCACCGACAGGCTTGAGACGCGGGCATCCGGATCGACCTTGAGGCCGAAGTCCTCGGACAGGGCGCGGATGCGCTGGCGGGCGGCACCAAGGCCGAGCGACAGGCGGAACAAAGGCGCCGTACCCAGCACGATGTTTTCCGCAACGCTCAGGTGTTCGGCCAGCGTGAAATGCTGATGCACCATGCCGACGCCTGCCGCGAGCGCGGCGCGCGGGCGGCCCGGCGGCAGTTCCCTGCCGAAGACTTCAACCGTGCCCTCATCGGCGGTGTAATGGCCGAAGAGGATGTTCATCAGCGTGGTCTTTCCAGCACCGTTTTCCCCGAGCAGGGCGACGATCTCGCCCCGGTTCAGGGTCAGGCTGATGCTGTCATTGGCGGTGAGGGCCCCAAAGCGCTTGGTGATGCCGTTGAGGCGCAGGACGGTCTCCTGCGCCTCCTTGTCAGAGATACTCACGAGGATTTGGGCTCGTCGTCATTGATGGTAACGGTGAAGCTGCCGTCCTTGATCGCGGCCTCGCGGGCGTTGACGAGATCCATGGCAGCGGCAGGAACCTTGCCCTCGAAAGTGCCGAGCGGGGCAAGCGAGCAGCCGCCTTCCTTCATGAAGGAATAGACGCCGTAGTCCTCCGCCTTGAAGCTGCCTGCGGCAACGGCCTCGATGGCCTTGTTCAGCGTCGGCTCGAAATGCCACAGGGCCGAGGCCACCACGGTTTCCGGATAATCGGACTGGGTGTCGATGACGTTGCCGATGGCCAGCACACCGCGCTCCTTGGCCGCATCCGACACGCCGAAACGCTCCGCATAGAGAAGGTCCGCGCCGCCGTCGATCATGGCGAAGGCGGTTTCCTTGGCCTTCGGGGGATCAAACCAGGAGCCGATGAAGCTGACCTGGAAGGTGGCATCCGGGCGGGTTTCCTTGACGCCGGCCATGAAGGCATTCATCAGGCGGTTGACTTCCGGAATGGGGAAGCCGCCGACCATGCCGATCTTGCCGGACTTGGTCATGGCACCGGCGATGATGCCGGAGAGATAAGACGCGTCCTGGATGTAGTTGTCGAAGACGGACAGGTTGGCAAGGCTTTCTTCCGGCTTGAAGGACGAGCCCATCAGGAAGGCGGTTTCCGGATAGTCGGCGGCCACTTCACGGGCTTCCTGCTCCACGCCGAAGATCTCGCCGACGATCAGCTGCGCGCCGCCCTCGGCATATTCGCGCATGACACGCGGATAGTCGGTGTTGCTGGTGTTCTCCGAGAATGTGTACTCGATGAGACCAGCCTTCTTCGCCGCTTCCGCAGCGATATGAATGCGGCTCACCCACTGCTGCTCGACGGGAACCGTGTAGATCCCGGCAACCTTGAGAGGTGTTTGCGCAAATGCAATCCGGGGCAGCAATGCGCTGCCTGCAAAGGCTGCGCCTGCGCCAAGAAGAAGGCCGCGGCGGCTGACGTCAAAACTGGATCTGCTCTTCATCTGGAGTTCCTTCTGTCGCTGTCCCTGCTTTTTGACCGGATGGTAAGGCGTTCAAAACTGTACCTGCAAGATGAATATCGAGGCATGCCGTTTTGTACGTCACTTTCTTTTTGTCCTGCCGTTTTTCGTGAGCCGGGTCATTATGCCAGCTTCGTAAGCGCCCTGCTGAAATTGCAGGCTATTGCCGTGCTTATGCCCTGCATAATCGGCCTCGCCGACAAAACTCAAGGCCCCGGAGGAAACCAGTTGGGGTTAGCAGGGCTGCGATCCGGTCTTTGCGAAAGTGCCCCCGCGAACAATGGTGCTGGCAGCTTATGCCCAGTCTTTGGATGCTGACGTGTCACGGCTTGAAATTGCCCGGACGCCGCCGCGGGAGCGGATGACCACTATGCGATGTTTACCATCCTGAGAATCAGGCCGGCCGCTGCGCAGCCGGCGAGAACCGTCACCGGGCCGAGCCTGAAGTGGAACACCGCAACAAGTGCGGCCAGCACCAGCGCCGCGGCAGGCAGGTTCAGCGTGGACCAGACGGGCACATCGATATTGAGACCGAAGGATGTGATTACCCGGACCTTGTCGAAAACAACATGCAGACCGAACCAGACAGCAAGATTCAAGATCACACCCACGACGGCGGCCGTGATTGCGGTCAGGGCCGCTGTCAGCACCTTGTTGCCGCGCAAGCGTTCGATGAAGGGGGCACCGAGGAAGATCCAGAGGAAGCAGGGCGTGAACGTCACCCAGGTTGTCAGGAGGCCACCCAGAGTTCCCGCCATCAACGGCGATATGCTGCCTGAATCGCGAAAGGCTCCCATGAAGCCTACGAACTGCGTCACCATGATAAGCGGTCCGGGCGTGGTTTCGGCCATGCCCAGCCCGTCCAGCATCTCACCGGGGGCGAGCCAGCCGTAATTCTGCACCGCCTCCTGCGCGACATAGGCGAGAACAGCATAAGCGCCTCCGAAGGTCACCACGGCCATGACGCTGAAGAAGCCAGCGATCTGGGCAAAGACGTTGGCCGGACCGAAAACGACGAACAGCAGGGCAACTGGTGCCAGCCAGAGCACGAGGAACACCGCGGAGACGCGAAACGCCCAGCCGCGGTTGACTTGCGTGTGTTCCGGCGTCTCCTCGCCGAGCAGAGTATCGGCATCATCGACCTGGATCTTGCCTACCTTGCCGTGGCTGCCGCCATGGAAGGTGCGCAAGCCGGCACGGGCGCCAAAGAAGCCTGCAAGGCCTGCCGCCAGAATGATGAGCGGAAACGGGATGGCAAAGCCGAAGATCGCCACGAAGGAGGCGGCGGCGATGGCGGCCATTGTCCGGTTCCTGAGCGCGCGTGAGCCGATCCGGATAACCGCCTGCATCACGATGGCAAGCACCGCGGCCTTCAGTCCGAAAAACAGCGCTTCGACTGGTCCGGCATTGCCATAGAGGGCATAAATCCAGCTGAGCGCCATGATCGCCACAACACCTGGCAGCACAAACAGGACGCCTGCGATGATGCCGCCCAGCGTGCGGTGCATGAGCCAGCCGATATAGACGGCCAGCTGCATTGCCTCTGGTCCGGGCAGCAGCATGCAGTAGTTGAGCGCATGAAGAAAACGCTTCTCGCCCGGCCAGCGCTGCTCTTCGACGAGGATACGGTGCATAAGTGCAATCTGGCCGGCGGGGCCTCCGAAGCTCAAGAGGCCGATGCGGGCCCAGATGCGGGTGGCCGCAGCCAGTGTTGGATATGCATGGTCCTTCATTGGTCTGCCTTCGGCTTGTTGGTGGGCCAGTTGTGAGTCTCGCCGGTAGCGTCCCGCGCCCAGCGATAGAATGCGTCGTAAAGGAGCATTCCGGCTTCCAGTTGCTCCAGATCGTCGGAATACATCCGCGACAGGCCGAGCGAGGCCGCCAGCAGGCCTGCGGCCTCGGGGGCGAGGTCGAGGCGGGCGGTATCGGCGCCGCGCACGATGGTGGCCAGGTGATCGAGCGCGGGAATGGCCAGGCCGAACTCGGCCAGCATCACATCAAAGGTGCAAAGCTCCCCCCGATGGCTCCAGAACACGTCTTCGATGTCGAAGGGCGAGGCGTTGTAATACCCGGCTACGCCCACCACTTCGGCGGGGGCTACGAACAGGATGACCGCACGGGGATCGAGAAAACGCCGGATCAGCCAGGGACACGCGATGCGGTCAATCTTGGGGCGCGAGCGCGTGACCCAGACGGTGCGGCCCTGTGCATCACGTGCGGGCAGCTTCGCCGGGTCGACGAGCGGCAGCCCGGCAGAACGCCAGGCATCGAACCCGCCCTCAAGATACTCCGAGGAGCATTTTTCAGCGCGCAGCCATGCTGCCGTCCCCTGGCTGCGCCGGTGACCGGCCTGACATATGGCGACGGATGGCTGCCCGCCGAGCCGCGGCGCGAGTGCAGCCAGCGCCTGATCGTTGATCCGGGTGGCACCGGGGAGCAGCCGTGGATCGGCAGCGAAATCCTCCTCGGACCGAACATCGAGCAAGAGCGGTGCTCGAGGTGTTCCGATGAGGCGGGTGAGTTTGTCAAACGAAATGGCATTGGGCGCAGGCATGTGCGTTCCTCCGTCGCCGGGGTTGTACTGGAACGCGATCTTCAGCTGGCGCCTCGTGGGGAGCTCGCAATCCCCATGGTTTTAGATACGAAGGACCGGGCCGCCACGTCAAGAACCCGATATGCGCCGACACCTGCATCCGCTGCTCCGGTCCATCCATGATCGCGTTTTGGCTCGGGCGCGAATCTGTGGAAACGGCCCAGATCCATTTCCCAGCGGCCCCCCGCTCTTTTCGAAGCCCGCTGGCATAAGACGCATGAGTCCACCACCGGCAGAGGCTTTTCCGCCTCGAAACATGCGTGTGGCTCTGTGTCAAAAAAACCTCTTGAACCTCTAGCCGCTAGAGGTGCTAGCCCATGGGTCATGACCTGAAATGCCCGTTCGTTGGGCAAGGAGATGACCATGAGCAAGCATGAGGCGGCTTCTGTCTTTGAGTGGACCGTGACGGGCATGGACTGCGGGTCCTGCGCGGGCAAGATCAAGGGCGCGGTGGAGCGCCTGCCGGGTGTGAGCGCCGTTGAGGTGGCGTTGATGAGCGAGCGGCTGCGCCTGCAACTGGATGAAAGCCAGACAAGGCGGCAGACGGTGGAAAAGGCCGTCAGTGCCCTTGGCTTCGGCATCAGCCCCCGCGCCGGACAGGAGCAAGGCCAATCCGGCAAGGCCGCTGGCTGCTGCGGGCATGAGCATCACGGCCATGACCATGATGATGGCCATGGACATGGACACCATCACGATCATGCCCATGGAGATGCACATAGCCACAGTCACGGTCACGAAGACGAGAAGCCGCTGGCCGATGGCAGCCGCCGGGCGTGGCATCAGACGGGCAAGGGGCGGCTGGTCATCCTGACCGGCGGGCTGCTGGCTCTGGCCTGGGCCGCGCATTTCGTCTTGCCGCCGCAGGTCGGGGCCTGGGTCTTCACCGTGGCCTGCGTCATCGGCGTTGCGCCCGTTGCCCGGCGCGCCTTTGCCGCCCTGGCTGCCGGAATGCCCTTCACCATCGAGATGCTGATGACCATTGCCGCCGCCGGTGCGCTGGCGATCGGGGCGGCGGAAGAGGCGGCGCTGGTGGTGTTTCTCTTTGCCGTGGGCGAGGTGCTGGAGGGCGTTGCCGCCAACCGGGCGCGCGATGGCATCCGGGCTCTGGCGCGGCTGGTGCCGAAAACCGCGCTTCTGGAAACGGACAGCGGAACGCGGCAGGTGGCGGCGGAAAGCCTTGCGCCGGGGCAGATGGTGCTGGTGCGGCCGGGAGATCGCATTCCCGCCGATGGCGTCATCCGCTCCGGCATTTCCGGCATCGATGAAAGCCCGGTCACGGGGGAAAGCGTGCCGGTGACCAAGGGCGAGGGGGCGGATGTCTTCGCGGGCTCCATCAACACCGAAGCCGCCCTCAGCGTTGAAGTGACCCGGGCGGCGGCGGACAACACCATCGCCCGCATCATCAAGCTGGTGGAGGAGGCGGAAAGCGCCCGTGCCCCCACCGAGCGCTTCATCGACCGGTTCAGCCGCTACTACATGCCTTTCATCGTGCTGCTGGCGGCCACGGTCGCTGTTGTGCCGCCGCTCGGGTTTGGCGGGGAGTGGAACACCTGGATCTACCGGGCCCTGTCGCTGCTCCTGATCGGTTGCCCCTGTGCGCTGGTCATTTCGGTGCCGGCCTCCATTGCCTCGTCCCTGTCTGCAGGCGCACGCCGTGGCCTCCTCATGAAGGGCGGTGCCGTGATCGAAGCCATCGCGCAGGTGAAGACGGTCACCTTCGACAAGACCGGCACGCTGACGGCTGGCCGCCCGCAGGTGGTGGACGTGGTTCCCTTTGGCGGGTTTGACGTGCTGGAGGTGACCTCTGCCGCAGCCTCCGTCGAGGCCGGGTCGTCGCATCCGCTGGCGAAAGCCATCCTCACCCGCGCGCAGGAGACCGGGGCGAGCGTTCTTCCCTCATCCGGGGCGCGGGCCATGGCCGGGCGCGGTGTCGAGGCACTGGTCGCAGGAGAGTTGCTGCAGGTGATCTCTCCGCGCCATGCCAGCGAAACCGGCCTGCTGCCGCAAGAGGCGGCGGCGCAGGCGGAACGGCTGGAAGGCGAAGGCAAGACGGTTGTCTGCGTCATCCGGGCCGGAAACCTTGCCGGACTTCTGGCCCTGCGCGATGAACCGCGGGAGGACGCCCGCGAGGCGATCACCCTGCTGGAACGGCTGGGGGTTGGTGCCGTCATGCTGACGGGGGACAATGCCCGCACGGCGGCCGCGATTGCCACCGGTCTTGGCCTCACGCAGCGCGCGGAGCTGATGCCGGAGGACAAGGTGCGTGAAGTGCGTGCGCTGGCCGCTTCCGGCGGCGTGATGATGGTGGGCGACGGCATCAATGATGCGCCCGCCCTTGCGCAGGCGTCGGTGGGTGTCGCCATGGGCTCGGGCACGGATGTGGCGCTGGAAACGGCCCATGCTGCGGTCCTGCGCGACAGGGTGACCGATGTGCCCGCCCTCATCCGCCTTGCCCGCAAGGCGATGGGCAACATTCACCAGAACATCACCATCGCGCTGGGCCTGAAGGCGGTGTTCCTCGTCACCAGCATTCTCGGCATCACCGGCCTGTGGCTGGCGATCATGGCGGATACGGGAGCAACAGTGCTGGTGACGCTCAATGCGCTGAGGCTGCTGGCCTATGATCCGGCGAAGGAGGTTTGATCAAGGCTGCTGAAGCACAACCGGCAGGCCTGTGCCTGCCGGCCGCAAGAGGGAAAATCCGGTCATCATGCAAGGCTGCGCCATTCCGGGGAAACATGCCTTGCAGCTGGCATCACTTCCACTGCTGGGCGGTTGCTGCCTGGCAACCGTAAGGCGGCAGCTGGTTGCCGAAATTCACTTTCAGCTGGTTGCAGCCCCACTGGTTGAGGGGAGCAGGCATGTAGCTGTTCAGCGTTATTCCGATTTCGTCATAGGGGGTGTCCGTATTGGTGACATACTGATGCCAACGGAAGCCAAGGTATCCGCCGGTGACGGCAAGACCAATGGTTAGAGTGAGAAAAAATTTGACAAGTCTCACGAATTGATTTCCTCAAGATTTATCCTAATGGGCGGCGGACCCTAAATTTCTGCGCGTGATTCTTCAAGCGCATGGATAAGCTTCCTCGTCCGAGGAATGATCTGAGAGAGAGCTTATGCCAAATCCTGATGAGCCTGACGCGTCGGGATCTGGTCAAGCCCGTCCGGCGTTTGAGCCTTCTCAAGGCATGATGCGTCAGCTTCGCAAGACTTGGTATTGTAAGTCCGGGTGCCGCCGGTCTGTAAATTCTGGCCTTCAGGACACTGCAGCAAGGGATAATGCTGCCCGCCTGCAGCTGCAGGCATTGCTTGCAAGGCAGGGGCAAGCCCGGTTAGGTAGGCGGGTGTTGTGTGAAGGTGGCGGCTGCGCCGCTTTCCGGTCATCGGGATGAGATTCATGAATTTAAAGCTGGCATCCACCCTCGCTGGTGCTGCAATGATTTTTTCCGCCGGTCTGGCCACCGCCCAGACGGCAGGCGGCCTGCCGTCGGGCGCGTCCTCCGTCAAGGAGACCTTCGACGACTGGACTGTGACCTGCCTGTCGGGTGAAGGCGGCAAGCGCTGCGCCATCTCGCAGCAGCAGCAGGATCAGCAGACCCGCCAGATGGTGCTGCTCGCCGAATTCGCTCCGGCTGCCGATGGCGCCGTGAATGGCACGCTGGTTCTGCCCTTCGGTCTCAACCTTGATGGCGGCGTCAAGCTGACCGTCGATGAGCAGGAAAAGGGCACCGACGCCCGTTTCCAGACCTGCATGCCGGTCGGCTGCGTGGTGCCGCTGACCCTCAACAAGGATACGGTTGCCGCCATCCGCAAGGGCAACATTCTGAAGCTTGGCGTTCAGGCCGTTGCCGGCAATCCGCTGAACCTGCAGGTCTCCCTCAAGGGCTTCTCCGCCGCGCTGGACCGTTCGGCCGCGTTGCTGAAGTAAGGTTTTCTTCAAGGAAAAGCCGGGCTGCGGAGCACCGCAGCCCGGCTTTTTTGTCTTGTGTGTTGGTATCAGGCTGCGGCCAGTTTCTGCCTTGCCTTGATCTGCAGGAACACCACCGGCAGCAGCAGGACGATGCCCGCCGCCATCGTCTCAAGGCCCGGCGAGATGAACAGCAGCGAGACGATACCCGTCCACCAGCGCTCCAGCTTGCGCATCGGGGCGATGAAATAGCCGGAGAAGGCCACGCCGAGGCAGGCGATGCCGAGGGCCGCGCCCGTGAGCGTGATGGCAAAGGCGGACCAGGTGAAGTCGGCATTCACCAGCAGCAGCGACGGCGAATAGACGAAGACAAACGGTACCAGCGCCTTGGCAATGCCGAGGCGGAAGGCGGTGTTGCCCGTCTGGAACGGGTTGGACCCGGCAATTCCCGCCGCCGCATAGGCCGCAAGCGCCACCGGTGGCGTGATGTCGGCCAGAACCCCATAGTAGAACACGAAGAAATGGGCGACCAGCGGTTCCACCTGCTGTACGGCAAGGGCAGGGGCGGCGACAGCGACCAGAATGATGTAGGTGGCGGTGGTCGGGATGCCTGCGCCCATGATGATGCAGGCGATGGCAATCAGGATCAGCGAGACAAACAGGGTCCACTGGCCTGCGGTGAACAGCGACAGCGGCCATAGGGAGCCCAGGGTTGCCCCGATGTCGCCAGCGGTCTGGACGATGACATAGCCGATGCGGAAACCGACGCCGGTCAGCGTCACCACACCCACGACGATGCCGACGGTGGCTGCCGCAGTGCCGACCGCGAGCGTGTTGCGGGCACCGGCCGCCAGCGCATTATAGAGATCCTTCAGGTTCAGCCGGTCGGTGGGGTTGAGCACGCCGACGACGACACAGGCGATGATGCCATAGACGGCGGCATAATCGGGCGTGCGGCCGGAGAGGATCAGATAGACCAGAATGACCAGCGGGATGACCGACAGCCAGTGCTGCTTCAGCACGATGCCGAGCTTCGGCAGTTCGTCCCTGGTGAGGCCGCGCAGGCCGAGGCGCTTGGCTTCCAGATGCACCATGATGAGAATGCCGAAATAATGCAGCAATGCCGGGAACAGGGCTGCGGCCAGCACATCGCGCAGGGGGATCTGCAGATATTCCACCATGATGAAGGCGGCAGCACCCAGAATGGGCGGGGTGATCTGCCCGCCGGTGGAGGCGGTGGCTTCCACGGCGGCGGCAAAACGGGCCGGATAGCCGACACGTTTCATGGCCGGGATCGTCAGGGCGCCGGTCGTCACCGTGTTGGCGATGGAGGAGCCGGAGATGGTGCCCATGAAGGCGGAGGAGAAGATGGCGACCTTTGCCGGGCCGCCGGAATAGCGCCCGGCCAGCACCATGGCAACGTCGATGAAGAGCTGGCCGAGGCCGATGCGGGTGGCCAGCACGCCGAAGACGATGAACAGGAACACGTATTTCGCCATCACGCCGATGGCGATGCCGTAAATGCCCTGATTGGTCATGTAGAGGTGGTTGATGAGGCCCAGCCAGGAGGTGCCGCCATGTTTCAGCGCGCCGGGCATCCAGGGGCCGAACAGGGCAAAGCCCATGAACAGCAGCGCGATGATGGGCAGCGTCGGGCCGACAGAGCGGCGTGTCGCCTCCAGCGTCAGCAGCACCAGTGCCGAGCCGAAGAAGACGTCCTGCGTGGACGGATTGCCGACGCGCATGGCCAGCGTCTGGGCCGATTGCAGCGGCAGGTACATGGCGGCGGCCACGCCCAGGAGCGCCAGAGCGATATCGAGGATCGCCACGCCCTCGATCCGGTACCATGCCTTTTGCGGCAGCTGGTCGTTCATGCTGCGCCGCCAGGAGAACATCAGGAAGACGAGCGACAGGACGAAGGAGATATGGATTGCCCGGTGCATCAGTTCCGGGATCAGGGCAAAGCCGGCAGCATAGAAATGATATACCGACATGGCCACGAGGATGGCAGTGATCAGGTGGCCGATGCGTGGCCCGGTCGGGCGGAAGGCCGTCTCGGGATCGTATTTGCGCTCGATCTCGGCCAGTTGTTCGGCCGTCAGCGCGGGAGCCGGGGACGTGGTCATCGTGTGTCCTGTAACACCAGCGCGCAATGGGCCTGACACGTTCCGATCTGCCCAAGCCCTTGCGGCAAATGAAGAATATCAAGGTGACGTGGTAAGGGCTGAACCCCTGAGACAATAGCAATCGGCCCGGAAACGGGTGTTCCGGGCCGTGCTGTGCCGGGTCAGGCTTACTTCAGGAGGCCGGCTTCGCGGTAGAACTTCTCGGCGCCCGGATGCAGCGGGATGCCGATGCCGTCGAGAGCGGATTCCTTGGTGATCGACTTGCCCTTGGCGTGGCCGGTGTCCAGCAGCTTGCGGGTGTTGTCGTTCCACAGCGCCTTGGTGATCTCGTAGACCAGGTCTTCGCTTTCGTCCGAGCTGGTGATCCACTGGGCGCCAACGGCCACCGTCGTGGTTGCCGGAACGCCTTCATAGACGCCTTCCGGCACGTCGGAGCTGGCGAAGAAGGCATGTGCGCCAGTCAGGCTGGCTGCCGTCTCGCCGTCGATCGGCACGAGCTTGATCTTGGCGGCGGAAGCCAGTTCCACGATGGCGCCGGTCGGGTAGCCGCCGACGAAGAAGAAGGCGTCGATCTGGCCGTTGCGCAGGGCATCGCTGGCCGCATCCGGCTTCAGGGCTTCGGCGGTAACGTCCGCAACGCCAAGGCCGGCGGCTTCGAGGATCAGGTTGGCATCGACATAGGTGCCGGAGCCCGGCTCATCCAGCGAGACGCGCTTGCCCTTGAGGTCGGCGACGGAATTGATGCCGCTGTCAGCCAGAGCCACCAGATGGATATGCTCGGGGAAGAGGGCGGCGATGGCGCGCAGCTTTTCAGCCGGGGGCTGGCCCTGCATGGTGCCGGTGCCGGTGTAGGCCCAGTAGGCAACGTCCGACTGGGCAAAGCCCGAATTGCGCAGGCCCGAGGAAATGGCGTTCAGGTTGTCAACCGAACCGCGCGAGGACACGGCCGAAGCAATCAGGCCCGGCACGCCGCAGCTGCCGCCTTCCTCGCAGGGACGCGAGCCGGGAGGATTGGAGATGGCATTGGCGATGACGCCGCCCACCGGATAATAGGTGGCGGCCGTGCCGCCCGTGCCGATGGTGAAGAACTTGATATCCTGCGCCGCGGCGGGCGCCATGAGGCTGGCCGTCACTGCGGCGGCGGTAAAGGCGCTCTTGAAATAGGCGAACATGTAGTCCCGTTCCTCTCTGCTGTTCTCAGCTTGTTTTCTTTCCGGTCCCTGTTTCCTGGCTGCTCATGTCAGCGTTCCGTGGGAAAGAAACAGGGCGTGCTAGGGGGCTGACGCGGGAGAGCCGGGCGGCTGCCCGGAATCGCATCATGAAAAAAACTCTATCAGGTTTGAACAGAACTGCACCGGCAAATGTGCCGGTGCTCCGTTATCCGAGAGGGCCCTGCTTGCCTGCCTTAGGCCGCATTTCCCTTCAGACGGGCGGCAAGGTTGTGGATGTGGCTGGCGCCGATGCCGCAGCAGCCGCCGACAAGGGTGGCGCCAGCGTTGACCCAGTCGCAGGCAAAGCCGGTGTAGCGGTCGCCGGTCAGGTCGGCGCGGGTGCCGTGCAGGGCCTCGTTGGCCGCGCCGTCATCGGTGTTGCTTTCAAAGGCATTGGCATAGACGCCGAGGTCCAGCTTCACGCCTTTTGCGGCGAAGACGGCTGAGGCGGCCTTGATGGCGCTGGCCATGATTTCCGGCTTGGCACAGTTGAACAGAAGCGCTGCCGCGCCCGAGCCTGCGGCCCATTCGGCAGCCTCTGTCACTGTTTCCCCGCCGCGCAGCTTCGGGTTGGCGATGGCCGCTTCCGTGTCTGCATCTTCCAGCGTGAAGGACACCCAGAAGGGGCGGTTGGTGCCCCCGGTGGCGATGCGCACGGCTTCGCCCTCGGCAATGAGGCTCAGGGTCTCGCCCAGCCACACATCTGCATAGGACTCAAGTTCCTCGACGAGGACGGAGAGATAGTCCTGCACGCGGGCGGGATCGAAATTCTGCGGCTCGTAGGAGCCGAAGATGGGCGGCAGGCCGCCGGCGACCATCACGCTGCGTGTGGTTTCCGCGTCTGCTGCTTCCCGGGCAAGGCGGCCGGAGAGGGCGATCAGGGCACGGCCTTCCTTGGCAAACCGCTCTTCGCCGATGTGATAGGGCACCAGCGCATAGCTGTTGGTGGTGATGACATCGGCGCCCGCAGCGATGAACTCCTCATGCACCTGCCGCACGATGTTTGGCGTGTCGATGAGGGCAAGGGCCGACCATTCCGGCTGCTTCAGCTCGGCGCCGAGCCGCACCAGTTCGCGGCTCATGCCGCCGTCGAGGATACGGATGTTGCTGGCCATGAAATGCTCCTTCGCGGGTTCGGAGGCTGCAGGGCTGCGCCGTCAGCGGCGCACGGGCACCTGCGCCTCCACATGCTTGAAAATGCGGGTGAGGATGATGGTCAGGCCCACATAGAAGAGCGTGACCACGATCAGCGGTTCATAGACGAGCAGCGTATCCTGCCGCACCTTGTAGGCGACCGCGTAGAGATCCATCACCGTGACGGTGAAGGCGAGCGGAGTTGCCTTGAGCTGCAGCACGATTTCGCCGGTGATGCTGGGCAGGGCCGTGCGGATGGCACGCGGCAGCCAGATGCGCCGCAACAGCAGGAAGGGCGTCATGCCGAAGGCGCGCCCGGCTTCCAGCTCGCCCTTGGGCACGCTCAGCAGGGCGCCGCGCAGGATCTCGGCCTGATAGGCGGCATGGTTGAGCGTGAAGCTGACGGCGGCGAAGAAGAAGCCTTCGCGCAGGATGGGCCAGAGAAAACTGCCGCGCAGGCCCGGCACCATCGGCAGCAGCGAGCCGACGCCATAATAGAGCAGCCACAGCTGGATCAGCAGCGGCGTGCCCCGGAAGAAGCCGCAGTAACCGCGCGCCAGCAGCCGCAGCCACAAGGGGCCGGACACCTGCGCCAGCGCCAGGCCAATGGCGAGGACAAAGCCGATGCTGACGGAAATGCCGAGCAGGGCAACCGTCTGCCAGGCACCGGATAGAAGCAGCGGGGCGTATTTGCCAAGCCAGGAGAAATCCATCCGTCCCTCCTATGCCTGGCCGGGTGCCGGCTGGCCCCGGCGCGCGCGCCGCTCCAGCAGGTTGAACACACGGGTGGAGACAAGGCTGATGATCAGATAGAGCACCGCCGCCGCCGCGAAGAACAGGAAATATTGCTTGGTGTTGCCCGCCGCGATGCGCGTCGCCAGTGCCAGTTCCTGATAGCCGACAACGGCAATGAGGGCGCTGTCCTTGGTGACGGACATCCACAGATTGGCAAGGCCTGGCATGGCATTGGGGATCATCGCTGGCAGGATGATGCGGCGGAAGCGCAAGGAAGGCCGCATGCCGAAGGCGGCCCCCGCCTCGATCTGGCCGATGGGCACGGCAACAATGGCACCGCGGAACACTTCCGTCATGTAGGCACCCTGCACGATGCCGAGCACGGCGACGGCTGCCACAAAGCCGTTCACCTCGATGGTGGGCAAGCCGATGGCGGTGAGCAGCCGGTTCAGGCCGTCGGTGCCGGCATAATAAAGGCCGATGATCAGGATGAGTTCGGGAATGGCGCGGATGGCGGTGGTGTAGCCATCGAGCAGGGCCGAGGTCACGCGCCCGCCCTTGAGCTTGCCCCAGGCCCCCAGCAGGCCCAGCACCATGCCGGTGAGGTAAGCGCCGAGCGAAATGGCGATCGTCGACGCAGCCCCGGCCAGCAGCACACCACCCCAGCCGGGAGGCGAGGGTGCCAGAAGCTCAAGATAGGTCAGGTTCGCCATGCTGCCTCTGAAAGAGTAGGGGACGGGGCAGTTTTAAACCGCCCGGACCGGGATTGGAGTTTGCTTGATCAAGAGCCAGCGGTCATCCGCCTGATCCTGCTCGCAACAAACAGGGCTTCTTTGTTCACGAAACGGCTGCAGGAGAGAGCCCGCAGTGATGGCGCTTGTTTGGGTCAGGGCGTCTCCGCCCCCCTTCCCCCCCCGGGGGGGCTACCAGATTCACACATCGTATAAGAAGAGGCCACAAGCGCTGCTTTGATGGTGGAAAAGGTAAGCAGTTTCAGATCCCTACTTCTCTGGCTGAAGCCTCTCGTTTCCCCTCCCCCTTGAGGGGAGGGGGTAGGGGTGGGGGTCTTCATGCAGGAGCCCTGATTGACAGGCACTTGTCTCTACCCAGCACATCTTCAATGAAAATACCCCGTGTTTTCAGTCTGTTACCCCCACCCCTCACCCCTCCCCTCAAGGGGGAGGGGAACAGATAGGCCGTGCCTTTGAAACAACCGATGCCGCCCTGTGCTAATGCTCTCGACGTCTTTGTAAACGATGTGTGCATGCAGTAGCCCACCAGGGGGAGGGGGGCTGAAAAGCTGTGCCAGAGCAACCAGATCGCTCCTTTACCCGAGTTCAGATCACTCGCCGTAAGGATCGAACGTGAAGTACTTGTCCGAGATTTCCTTGTATTTGCCGCTGGCGCGGACGGCGGCGATGGCGGCATTCAGCTTGGCCTGAAGTTCCGTGTCGTCCTGACGCAGGCCGCCGCCGATGCCGGAGCCCAGCACGGCCGGGTCATCGGCCACGTTGCCCTTGTCCTCGCAGCAGCTTTCGCCGTAGCTGGACTTCAGGAACTCTTCCAGCGGCATGGCATCACCAAACACATAGTCGATGCGCCCGGCGGCGAGGTCCTGGAAGGCCTCATCCAGGGTAGCGTAGGTCTTTTCCGAGGCCTTGTCCTTGAAATACTTGGCGTAATAGTCGGACTGGATGGTCGAGACCTGAATGCCGATGATCTTGCCGGCGACGTCATCGGGGCCTGCGCCCATGATGCCGTCCTTGGCGCCGATCAGCTTGCTGGGCGTGTTGTAGTACTTGTCCGTGAAGGCAATGGTCTTCTTGCGCTCTTCGGTGATGGACATGGAGGACCAGATCACGTCGATCTTCTTGGCCTGCAGGCCGGGGATCAGTCCGTCCCAGGCGATGTCGACGATGGAGCACTGCTCCTTCATTTCCTCGCAGACGGCATCCATCAGGTCGATTTCCCAGCCCACCCACTCGCCGGAGGCATCCTTGGTGAAGAAGGGCGGATAGGGCTCGTTCATCACGCCGAAGCGCAGTTCGGCGGAGGCGGAGGCGGAGCTTGCCGCAAGCGCGGCGCCGGTGAGGAGAATGGACAGAAGCTTCTTCATGGTGTTTCCCCGTTTATGCTGTGATTGGTTCTCAGTGTCTCAATGAGGCGGTGAATTCGCGGCAGCGGACGCTTTCCGGGGCGCCGAACACCTTCTCCGGCGTGCCTTCCTCTTCCACGCGGCCCTGATGCAGGAACATGACGTGGCTGGAGACATCGCGCGCAAAGCTCATCTCATGGGTGACGAGCACCATGGTGCGCCCTTCGGCGGCCAGATCGCGGATGACCTTCAGCACCTCGCCGACAAGCTCCGGGTCCAGCGCGGAGGTCGGCTCGTCAAAGAGCATCACCGAAGGCTCCATGCACAGGGCACGGGCAATGGCGGCGCGCTGCTGCTGGCCGCCCGAGAGAAAGGCCGGATAGGCATCGCGCTTGTCATGAAGGCCGACCTTGGCCAGCAGCGCCTCGGCCCGCTCCACGGCCTCGCGCCGGTTCTGGCCCAGCACATGGACAGGGGCTTCGATGACGTTTTCCAGCACGGTCATGTGCGCCCAGAGATTGAAGTTCTGGAACACCATGGACAGCCCGGTGCGCAGGCGCTCGATCTGACGCCAGTTGGCCGGATGCAGGCGGCCATGCCGGTCCGGCTTCAGCGCCACTTCCTCGCCATTGACGACAAAGCGGCCCCGGTCGGGCTGTTCCAGAAAATTGAGGCAGCGCAGGAAGGTGCTCTTGCCCGCTCCCGATGAGCCGATGAGGGAGATCACATCGCCCTTGCGGGCGGTCATCGAAATGCCTTTCAGCACTTCGTTGGGGCCGTAGCTCTTGTGGACGTCCTCCACCTCAAGGGCAAAGGCGGGCTCATGCGTCATGGGCAGCCGTTCCGCGTTGTTTCAACCGCCTGTTAGCCCGGTTTTGCCAGCTTGCCAATTGGCATGCGGACGTTTGGGAAAGATATTTCCTTTGGAAGGCGGCAGGCAGAGCTGCTGTTTTGTGGGGGCGTTGCCAAGAGGGAGAGGCTCCTCGTCAAGGGAGGCGGATTCACACCTCGTATGCGGACAGCAACCCGCAGTGATGCATCTGTTTGGTAGCAAGGTGCTTCCGCTCCCCTCCCCTTTGGTGGGGCTATCGGATTCACACATCAGGTCCGGACATCGTCCGCAGTGAGGCGTTTGCTTTTCGGGAGGACGCCTGCCGCCCCCCTCCCCCTGGTGGGGAGGGGTGAGGGGTGGGGGGCTCTGAGCCGAAAACTATATGAAAGACAGATTGACACCTGAAAAGGCCTCACGAGGAGACGCTGCCTGTAATCAATGGACACTCTGCCAGATGGAAAGACCTTTCCCCCCACCCCTAACCCCTCCCCACGAGGGGGAGGGGGGCTGAAAGACCGTGCCAGAGTGACCGGGCTTCAGGCTTTCCCCAAGCTGTCTTCGGCTTCAGACACGATGTGTGCATGCAGTAGTTCGTGGGGAGGGGGGGCGGAAAGGTCCTGAAATGTATCAGGCACAGCACTACGGGCTCCCGTCCGCACCTGATGTTTGAGCCTGCAGTTCATGCGCCAAGCCTAAACTATCACACAATCCCCCCGCCAGCGCCGGAAACCGCCGGGCGGATGGATGCGGCGCTGGCGGGGTAGCCGGAGGCGCGGTAGGTGGAGACGGGGTCGATGGCACCGCCCGATTCCAGACGGGCCATGGCGAGGATGGGCTCCACATCGGTGCGGAAGGCGGTCTTCAGCGTGGTGGTGGCCATCAGCGCGTCGTTGCCGTCCTGGAAGCCGCCGAGCGCCTTGCGGTCCACCAGCAGGGCCTGCGCATAGGCACGCTGCACCTCCATGGCGCTGACCATCAGGCTTTCGATCGGGTCGGTGACATTGTGCGACTGGTCCAGCATGTGCGAGGGGGCAAAGCCCGGCGCCTTGCGGGTTTCCGCGTCCACCAGTTCGTTGAAGACGAGGAACAGCCGGTAGGGATCGACCGAGCCGGTGTCGAGATCGTCGTCGCCATATTTGCTGTCGTTGAAATGGAAGCCGCCCAGCTTGCCGAAGTGGATGAGGCGGGCGACGATCATTTCGATGTTCACGTTGGGCGCATGGTGGCCCAGATCAACGAGGCAGAAGGCCTTGGGGCCCAGTTCCTGCGCGATGAGATAGTTCGTGCCCCAGTCCTGCACCACGGTGGAATAGAAGGCGGGCTCATACATCTTGTGCTCGGTGAAGAGCCGCCAGTCCTCCGGCAGGGCAGCGTAGATCTGCCGGGCTGCTTCCAGATAGCGCTCAAACTGGCGGGTGAAATGCGACTGCCCGGGGAAGTTGGAGCCGTCGCCGATCCACACGGTCAGCGCCTTCGAGCCAATGGCGCGGCCAAGCTCGATACATTCGATATTGTGCTCCACCGCCTGCGCGCGGGTGGCGGCATCCGTGTGGGAGAGGGAGCCGAACTTGTAGGAATGGGCCTGTCCGGCCTGATCCTGGAAGGTGTTGGAGTTCATGGCGTCAAAGCCGAGGCCGAGACTGTCCGCCTTGGCCTTCAGGTCCGCCGGATCGGCCTTGTCCCACGGGATATGCAGGGAGACGGAGGGCGTTGCCCGGGTCAGCTGCTGGATGACACCGCAGTCCTCCAGCTTGTCGAAGATGTGGCGCGGCTCGCCTGCGCCGGGGAAACGGGCAAAGCGGGTGCCGCCAGTGCCAACGCCCCAGGAGGGCACGGCGACGCCATAGGCGGCAACCTTTGCCTTCACCGCGTTGATATCGATGCCCCGGCGGGCGAGCCGCTCGCCAAGGCTGTCATAGTCGCGCGCGAGGTCCGCTTTGCGGGCGGCATTGTCCTTCTCAAGGACATCAGAACCGATCATCTGGGTCATGGATGGCCTCCGTCAGCGGGTGAAGGACTGGACGTTGCCCGCGTCCACGTTGATGATATTGCCGGTGGACTTGGCCGAAGCCTCGCTGGCGAAGAAATAGGTGGCCTCTGCAATGTCTTCCGGCAGCACGGAGCGCTTCAGCAGCGAGCGCTGGCGGTAATGCTCTTCCAGATCCGCCGTGTCCTTGCCATAGGCCTGTGCGCGTTCCTTCAGCCAGTCGCCCGACCAGATCTTGGAGCCGCGCAGCACCGCATCCGGATTGACCACGTTGACGCGGATGCCATCCGGTGCGCCTTCCAGCGCAAGGCAACGGGCGAGGTGGATTTCCGAGGCCTTGGCCGTGCAATAGGCGCTGGCGCCGGGGGAGGCGGCAAGGCCGTTCTTGGAGGCGATGAAGACGATGGAGCCGCCGATCCCTTGCGCCTTCATCACCTTGAAGGCGCTGCGGGAAACAAGGAAATAGCCGGTCGAAAGGATCGACATGTTCTTGTTCCACAGCTCAAGGCTGGTTTCCTCGATGGGCGCCGAGGAAGCGATGCCCGCGTTCGACACCAGAATGTCGATGCCGCCGAATTCCGTGCAGGCTTCCGCATAGGCCCGCTCCACCGCGTCCTCGCTGGTTACATCCATGACCACGGTGCGCACCACGTCGCCGGAATGGCGGGCGGCCAGGCGCTCTGCCGTCTGGGCGAGGGAGTTGGCGTCGATATCGGCCAGCACCACGCAGGCGCCTTCGCTCATCAGCCGCTCCGCCGTTGCCGAGCCGATGCCGCCAGCTCCGCCGGTGACGAAGGCGATACGGCCGGCAAGGCTCTTCGGCTTGGGCATGCGCTGCAGCTTGGCTTCCTCAAGCAGCCAGTACTCGATGTCGAAGGCTTCCTGCTCCGGCAGGCCGCAATAGGTGGAAACGCCGGAAGCGCCGCGCATCACGTTGATGGCGTTCACATAGAACTCGCCCGAGATGCGGGCCGTGGCCTTGTCCTTGGCGAAGGTGATCATGCCGACGCCGGGCACCAGATAGACAACGGCATTGGGATCACGCAGGGCGGGACTGTCCGCATGCTTGCAGCGCTCGTAATAGGCCGTGTAGTCCTGCCGGTAGGCGGCAACCGCATCCGGCAGGCCCTTGAGCACAGCGTCCACATCCGGATTTGCCGGATCAAGGTTTACGACCAACGGGCGGATCTTGGTGCGCAGGAAATGGTCCGGGCAGCTGGTGCCGAGGGCCGCGAGGGCTTCCATATCCTTCGCGCAGACGAATTCCAGCACGGCATCGCTGTCGTCAAAGTGGCCGGCCATGTGCTGCTGGCCGCTGACCATGCCGCGGATGGCGGGCATCAGGCGCGCAGCAATGGCGCGGCGCTGATCACGCGGCAGGATGGCGTGCTTCTGGCCGCCGAAAGCGGCCTTGCCAGCCAGCTTGCCCTCGAACCAGGCCATCGCCTTGCTGATGATTTCGATGGTCGTCTCGTAGCAGGTGCGTGCATCATCGGCCCAGGTGAAGAGGCCATGGCTTTCCAGCACGACGCCGCGCGCCTCCGGGTTTTCGAGGCAGAATTTTTCCAGCCACAGGCCCAGTTCATAGCCGGGGCGCTTCCACGGCAGCCAGCCGATGTCCTTGCCGAAGATCTCTTCCGTCAGCGCCTTGCTGTCCTTCGAGGCGGCAATGGCGATGATGGCGTCCGGGTGCATGTGGTCCACGTGCTTCTTCGGCACATAGGCATGCAGCGGCGTGTCGATGGAGGCGGCACGCGGGTTGAGATTGAAGGTGCAGTGGGGCAGCAGGCCCACCATCTCGTCCTCGAAGGCAACGCCCCGGTAAATGCCCTTCAGCGCCCGCAGCTTGTCCATGTAGAGCGTGGCAAACCCGTCGAGCTTGATGGTGCCCACGTCACCGCCGGAGCCCTTGACCCACAGCACTTCCGCCATCCCGCCGGTCAGCGGGTCCTTTTCCATCACCTTGGCAGAGGTGTTGCCGCCGCCATAGTTGGTGATGCGCTTGTCGGACCCGAGCAGGTTCGAGCGGTAGAGCAGGCGGCCGGATTCGGTCATGGCCGAGGCCTTGGCCTCATCCCACAGGTTTGCGAGCCGGGAACCGGCGGCGGAATCAGTCATGTCTTCCTCCCAAGGACAAGCTGGAACGGGGCCAGCTTTTGACCGGAGACTTGCCGTGATGCGTCTCGTTGTCAATCAGTTTCGATCATGATCGATCAAAAATGACGCTGCATTGCAGCAATATGACGAATCATGATTGACACTGCGCGAATTTGATGGAAGCCTGAGCGGGAAGTCGGGAGGATTGCATGCACGAGAAAGAGCGCCACAGGATCATCTTGTCCGCCGTTCAGGACCGTCCGGTCGTGACTGTTGCGGAACTGGTGGCGCTGACCGATTCCTCGGAAGCGACCATCCGCCGGGATATCGCGGCGCTGCATGTGCAGAAGAAGCTGCGCCGGGTGCGCGGCGGGGCGGAATCGATCACGCCGCCGCAGTTCGTCGGGCTGGCGGGCCGCCCCTTCAGCGTCAACGAGGCGATCAACGCGCAGCAGAAGCGGGCGATTGCCCGGGCGGCGGTGGAGCTTTGCACCGACGGCGATGCGATCATCATCAACGGTGGCACCACCACCTTCCAGATGGTGCATCCGCTGGCCAGCAAGCGCATGCAGATCTTCACCAACTCGTTCCCGATTGCCGAGCACCTGCTCAAGCATTCGAAGAACACGATCATCCTCTCCGGCGGAGTGATCTACCGGGAGCAGAACATCATCCTGAGCCCCTTCGACAATGACGTGACGCGCAATTTCTATGCGCGGCGCATGTTCATGGGGGCGCAGGGGCTGGGCCCGCTGGGGCTGATGGAGGCGGATCCGCTTCTCATCCAGGCGGAGCAGAAACTGATCGGGCAGGCGGATGAACTGGTGGTTCTGGCGGACTCATCCAAATTCCGCAGCCGCTCCAGCCTGATCCTGTGCCCGCTGGACCGCATCACCACAGTGATCACCGACGAGGGGATTCCCGATAGTGCCGCCCAGATGCTGGAGCAGGCAGGGGTGCAGGTGATTGCAGCACCTGTCGAGGCAGCGCAGGCAAGCGCCGCCGGCGGGGGCTGACGGAACAACGATTTCTGACCGGCGGGAGGAACAGCCGGTGGAATGACTGGGAGGAAGACAATGACATTCATGAAGACGCTTCTGGCGGCAACCGCTGTTGCTGCTCTCGCATTCTCCGCTCCGGCCCATGCCGAAACCAAGCGCATTGCGCTGGTGGTGAAGGCGCTGGGCATCGGCTTCTTTGAAGCGGCCAACAAGGGCGCGCAGGAAGCTGCGAAGGAACTGGGCGATGTGGAGATCATCTACACCGGCCCGACCGGCACCACGGCTGAAGGCCAGATCGAGGTGATCAATGCGCTGATCGCCCAGAGGGTGGATGCGATTGCCATCTCGGCCAATGATCAGGACGCGCTGGTTCCGGCCCTGAAGAAGGCAATGGACCGCGGCATCACCGTTATTTCGTGGGACTCGGGCGTGGCGCCGGAAGGCCGCCAGCTGCATCTCAACCCCTCGTCCAACCCGCTGATCGGCAACATGATCATCAAGCTGGCGGCAGATCACCTGCCGGAGGGCGGTGATGTGGCCGTTCTGTCGGCCTCTGCCACGGCGACGAACCAGAACATCTGGATCGAGGAGATGAACAAGGTCAAGGACACCTACAAGGGCATCAATGTGGTCGCCACCGTCTATGGCGATGACCTTGCCGACAAGTCCTACCGTGAGGCCCAGGGCCTGATGCAGACCTATCCGGATATGAAGGCGATCATTGCCCCGACCTCCGTCGGCATCGTTGCGGCGGCGCAGGCTGTCACCGATGCGGGCAAGGCCGGTCAGGTCAATGTGACGGGTCTCGGCCTGCCGTCCGAAATGGCCGGTCACATCAAGTCGGGCGCCTCCAAGTCCTTCGCCATCTGGAACCCGATCGACCTCGGCTATGCCGCGACGATGCTGTCCTACAACCTTGCCACCGGCAAGGCCGAAGCCAAGCCGGGCGCAGAAATTCCGATGGGCCGCATGGGCACCTTGACGCTGGATGACAGCAACACGGGGGCCATGGCGGACCCGTTTGTCTATGACAGCTCCAACATCGACGAGTTCAAGGACATTTTCTGAGACCTCCCAGGCCTCAAGATGTGCCCGGCCGTGACATGCCGTCACGGATGCCGTCACTGGCCGGGCACCGTCCGCGATCCGGATGAAACATCACACATGACGCCGGGGTTCCATGCCCCGGCATAACCGGGGCATTGCCATGCTTGCCAACTTCCCGGATCAGCCGGGTGCAGCCTTGCACCCGGCCAGCGCAAAGGACCAGCCGGTCCTGTCGCTGACCGGTATTTCCAAGTCCTTTCCGGGCGTCAAGGCGCTGTCGGGCGTGTCGCTGGATCTCTATCCGGGGCAGGTGACGGCGCTGATCGGGGAAAATGGTGCGGGCAAGTCCACCATCGTCAAGGTTCTGACCGGCATCTACCAGCCGGATGCGGGCGAGATCCGCGTCGACGGCCAGCCGGTGACCTTTCCCGCGGCGGAAGCAGCCGCAAAGGCCGGGGTGACGGCAATCCATCAGGAAACCGTGCTCTTTGACGAGCTGACGGTGGCAGAGAACATCTTCATCGGCCATGCCCCGCGCAGCCGCTTCGGCCTCATCGACTGGCGCAAGATGCGCTCGCAGGCGCGGCGCCTGCTGGAGCGGATCGGCGCGCAGATTGACCCGGACGTGCAGCTGAAGGACCTCGGCATCGCCAGCCGCCATCTGGTGGCCATTGCCCGTGCCCTGTCGATTGATGCGCGCGTCGTCATCATGGACGAGCCGACGGCGGCACTGTCGCACAAGGAAATCGAGGAAACCTACGAGCTGGTGGACCGGCTGAAGGCAGAAGGAAAGGCCATCCTCTTCATCAGCCACAAGTTCGATGAAATCTTCCGCGTGGCTGACCGTTACACTGTATTCCGCGACGGGGAGCTTGTCGGCGCCGGGCATATCCGTGATGTGCGCGAGGGCGACCTTGTGCGCATGATGGTGGGCCGCCCGGTGGATCAGGTGTTCCCCAAGCGCATCCCGAAGCTGGGCGGGGAGCTGCTGAAGGTGGTGGGCTACTCTCACCCGACCGAGTTTGAGGACATCAACTTCACCCTGCGTGCCGGTGAAATCCTTGGCTTCTATGGCCTGGTCGGGGCCGGGCGCAGCGAGTTCATGCAGGCGCTGTTCGGTATCACGAAACCCTCCAAGGGCGCGATCCGCATTGACGGCGAGGTGGCGGTGATCCGCTCCCCCAATGCGGCCATCCGGCAGGGCATCGTCTATGTGCCGGAGGACCGGGGCAAGCAGGGGGCGGTGAAGGGCCTGCCGATCTTCCAGAATGTCACCCTGCCGTCTTTGCAGGCCGTTTCCCGCAAGGGGTTTCTGAAGATGACGGAAGAGTTTGCGCTGGCGCGGGACTACACCCGCCGGCTGGACCTGCGGGCGGCTGCGCTCGATCAGGATATCGGCCTTCTCTCGGGCGGCAACCAGCAGAAGGTGATCATCGCCAAATGGCTGGCGACCCGGCCCCGGGTCATCATTCTGGACGAGCCGACCAAGGGCATCGACATCGGCTCCAAGGCGGCGGTGCATGAGTTCATGGCGGAACTGGCGGCCGAAGGCCTCGCGGTCATTCTCGTCTCGTCCGAGATTCCGGAGGTGCTGGGCATGTCCGACCGCGTGATCGTGATGCGCGAAGGGCGGATTGCCGCCGAATTCGAGGGAGAGGCGATGACGCCGGAAAATCTGGTCCGGGCCGCTGCCGGGATCGAGGAGGGCCACGCATGAGCATCCGTCTTTCCCATGGCCGCGAGCTGGTGCTGGCAGGCGCAATGGTGGCGCTGACCGGGCTGATCGCCTCGCGCTTTCCCGGCTTTGTCGCGCCTGCCAATCTCGCCAGCGTATTCAATGACACGGCGCCGCTGATCATTCTGGCGCTGGGCCAGATGGCGGTGATCCTGACCCGGTGCATCGATCTGTCGGTGGCAGCCAACCTGGCGCTCACGGGCATGGTGGCGGCGCTGGTCAACACCATGATGCCGGATCTGCCGGTGCCGCTGATCATCCTCCTGTCCATTACGCTGGGCGCGGGGCTCGGGCTGATCAACGGCCTGCTGGTCTGGCGTCTGTCGATCCCGCCGATCGTGGTGACGCTGGGCACGATGACCATCTTCCGGGGCATCATCTTCCTGATTTCCGAAGGGCGCTGGATCAACGCGCATCAGATGAGTGATGCCTTCAAGGCCTTTCCGCGCACGGTGGTTCTGGGCCTGCCGGTGCTGTCCTGGATCGCGATTGCGGTTGTCATCGGCTTTGCCGTTCTGGTCACCCGCACCGCGCTGGGCCGCGCTTTCCATGCGGTGGGCGGCAATCCGCATGCGGCGCAATATGCAGGCATCGACACGGGCCGCACCCGATGCGCTGCCTTCGTGCTCTCCGGCGCGCTGGCAGGCCTCACCGGCTATCTCTGGGTGGCGCGCTATGCGGTCGCTTATGTGGATATTGCCGCAGGCTTTGAACTGGATGTGGTGGCGGCCTGCGTCATCGGCGGCATTTCCATCGCTGGCGGTGCGGGCAGCGTGGCAGGCGCGGTGCTGGGGGCGCTGTTCCTCGGCATCATCAAGAATGCGCTGCCGGTGGTCAATGTCTCGCCCTTCTGGCAGCTCGCCATCTCCGGTTCGGCCATCCTGATTGCAGTGGCGGTGAATGTTACCCAGAACCGGCCGAAGGGCCGGGTCATCCTGAAAGCGGCGGAGCACACGGCATGACATCCGTTTCCCTTCCCACTCCCGGTTCCGGGGCGCCCGGCGGCGGGCGGCAGATCCCCGACCGGCTGCGCAGCCCGCTGCAGCGGATCACTTCAAGCTGGGAACTGATGCTCTTCGGCGTGGCGGTGGCCATCTTCATTCTGAATGCGCTGGCCTCTCCCTATTTCCTCGATCCGTGGAACCTGTCGGATGCCACGTTCAATTTCACCGAAAAGGCGATGATCGCCTTTGCCATGGCGCTGCTGATCATCTCCGGCGAGATTGACCTGTCGGTCGCCGCCATCATCGCACTCGCCTCAACCGTCATGGGCTATGCGGTGCAGATGGGCGCCGACACGCCCACGCTGGTGGCCATCGGCCTCGGTGTCGGGCTGCTGTGCGGGGTGGTGAACGGCGCACTTGTCACGGGTCTGGGCCTGCCGTCGATTGTTGTCACCATCGGCACTATGAGCCTCTTCCGCGGCATCTCCTACATCGTGCTGGGCGACAAGGCCTATACCGGCTATCCGGCGTCCTTCGCCTGGTTCGGGCAGGGCTATGTCTGGTGGGTGATCTCCTTCGAGCTGGTGCTCTTTGCCATTCTGGCTGTTCTCTTCGGCCTGCTGCTGCATGCCACCACCTTTGGCCGGGCGGTCTATGCCATCGGCAACAATCCGGTGGCTGCGCTCTTTTCCGGCATCCGGGTGGCGCGGGTGAAGTTTGCCCTGTTCCTGCTCACCGGCCTCATGTCCGGCATTGCCGCCGTGTGCCTCACCTCGCGGCTTGGCGCCACGCGCCCGTCCATTGCCTCGGGCATGGAACTGGAGGTGGTGACCATGGTGGTGCTGGGCGGGGTCAGCATTCTGGGCGGAGCGGGCAGCATCGCCGGGGTCGTCATCGCGGCGCTGGTGATGGGGCTGGTCACCTTTGGTCTCGGTCTCCTCAACGTGCCGGGCATCGTTATGTCGATCTTCACCGGCCTGCTGCTGATCGGCGTCATCGCCCTGCCGCGCCTTGCCCGCCAGATCCTGCAGCGCCGCAAGGGAGGGTGAGATGGAGAAATATGCCTTCAAGATGAAGCTCAATCCCGGCATGGAGGCCGAATACCGCCGCCGCCATGACGAGATCTGGCCGGAGCTGTCCGCCCTGCTGAAGGAGGCAGGCATCCGCGACTATTCCATCCATCTCGACCGGGAGACGAATATCCTCTTCGCCGTGATGTGGCGCGAGAGCGCTGAAAAGGTGGCAAACCTTCCGGCGTCGCCGGTGATGCAGCGCTGGTGGGCGCATATGGCCGATATCATGGAAACGAAGCCGGACAACGAGCCGGTGGCCGTTGCCCTTGAAACCGTCTTCCACATGGACTGACCCGGCATGACCAGCTTGCGCAACATCGCGGTGATCGACATCGGCAAGACCAACGCCAAGGTGGCGGTGGTGGACATCGCGCGCCGGCAGGAACTGGGCGTCCGGCGGCGGCCGAACCTTGTGCGGACGGATGGGCCCTATCCGCATTTCGATGTGGAAGGGCTCTGGAGCTTCTTTCTGGAAAGCCTGAAGGAACTGGCGGCAGAGCACCGGATTGACGGCATCAGCGTCACCACCCATGGCGCGTCTGCCGTGCTGCTGGATGCCTCCGGCAATTTGGCTACACCTGTGCTCGATTATGAGTTCACCGGCCCGGATGACCTTGCCGGCCAATATGATGCCCTGCGGCCCGATTTTGCGCAGACGGGCTCGCCGCGCCTGCCCATGGGGCTCAATCTGGGGGCACAGCTTCACTGGCTGCTGGAAACGCAAGGCGGTTTGCGGGAGCGCACCGCGCAGGTTCTCACCTATCCGCAATACTGGACCTACCGCCTGACGGGCGTTGCCGCCTGCGAGGTCACGTCACTGGGCTGCCACACGGATCTGTGGAACCCGTTCGAGGGCGTGTTTTCGCCGCTGGTGTCACGGCTTGGCCTTGAGGGCCGCATGGCGCCGGTGCGCAAGGCTGGTGACGTGCTGGGCCCGCTGCTGCCGGATGTGGCGGAACGGGCCGGTCTGCCGGAGGGGCTTCCGGTTGCCTGCGGCATCCATGACAGCAACGCTTCGCTCTATCCGCATCTTCTGGTCCGGCAGGGGGCTTTCTCCGTCGTCTCCACCGGCACCTGGGTGATTTCGCTCAGCGTTGGCGCGGCTGCGAAAACGCTCGATCCTGCCCGCGACACGCTGGTCAATGTCAATGCACTGGGTGGCGCGGTGCCGTCGGCCCGGTTCATGGGCGGGCGCGAGTTTGATCTGATGATGGAGGGGCACGAAAGAGCCAGCACGGCTGCTGACGTGCAGCAGGTTCTGGACCGTTCCATCCTGCTTCTGCCTGCCGTCGAACCGCGTTCCGGTCCGTTTCAGGGCCGGGCGCAGCGCTGGAGCGTGGACGAGGCCAGTCTGTCTGATGGCCAGCGCTACGCGGTGGTGTCCTTCTATCTGGCGCTTGTGACGGCGGAATGCCTTGCCATGACCGGGGGGGAAGGGCCGGTGATTGTCGAAGGACCGTTTGCCGCCAACCGGCTGTACCTCGCCATGCTGGAAGCCGCCACGGCTCGCAAGGTGCAGGTTGGTGACGGGTCGGTTACCGGCACCAGCATCGGTGCGGCGCTGCTGCTGGCGGGTGATGAAGGGCGGGACGGGGAAGGCACGGCGCAGGATGAAGAGGTCGCCGTCATGCCGGACGATGGTCTTGCCGCCTATGCCGCTGCGTGGCGGCAGGTGGTGGCTGAGGCACGGCCTTTCAGCCCCCCTCCCCCTCGTGGGGAGGGGCAAGGGGGTGGGGGGGAAGCCTCTCCGGTTGGCAGAAAAACAAATGATCCCGAGTAGCAGTTCTTTCTGGTGATCTCTTTAGGAAACAGATAGTTGCGGGCTCAGAGCCCCCCACCCCTTACCCCTCCCCACGAGGGGGAGGGGGGCGGAGACGTCTTGCCCCAAACTGCATGCATCACTGCGGGCGTGTGTTTGTAACTGGTGTGTGAAGTTGGCTGGCCCAAGGGAAAGAGGAGCGTTGTGGCCACGCTCCGGACGGTATCACACCAGCTTGTCCGGCGGGCAGCCCAGCGCGGTGGAGGCCTCGCGGGAGGCGGATTTGAGGAGGCCTGCGTATTCGGCCTTGCGGGTTTCGTCGAAACGGAACAGCGGGAAGGAAATGCTGATGGCGGCGATGGAGCGGCCCAGGTGGTCCAGAACCGGAATGGCCATGCAGCGCACGCCGGCCTCGCTTTCCTCGATCTCTTCGGCAAAGCCCTGCGCGCGGACCTGAAGAATGGCGGCTAAAAGGGAGTCCGTGTCGGTGATGGTACGCGGGGCCAGCTTCGGCAACTCCATGCGGGCGAGGCGCTCGCCGATCTCCTCGTCGCTGCGCCAGGCGAGCAGGGCCTTGCCCAGCGAGGTGCTGTGCAGCGGATTGCGGCGGCCGAGGGTGGATTGGGTGGAGAGGTTGTAGAAGGAATCGTATTTGTGGATGTAGGCGACGCGCTGCTCCCGGTCGTCCATGACGCCGAGATTGATGCATTCGCCCGTCGCCCGGGACAGGCGTCCCATCACCTTGTCGGCGATGCGGATCAGGTCCGATTCCTCGTTGAGGGAGCGGGCACCAAGGCTGAAGAGCTTGAGGGTGAGGCGGTATTTCTCCGTGTCCCCGTCCTGCTCGGCATAACCGAGGTCCACCATGGTCTGCAGCAGACGGTGGGCCGTGGTCTTTGACGTCATGGCCCGCTTGGCGATGACGGCGAGGCTTGCCTGCCGCTCGTCAACCAATGCCTCCAGCACGGCGAAAACCTTGAGGACCGCAGCGGCATTTTCGGTTTTGGGTTCGGCTCTGGAAGAAGCCTTGGGCTTGCTGTCGGGCATTTTTCTCGTTCAGTATTTTTTGAAATGCCATTCTGAAATTTGAATCTCTGCCTGTCAAGCTGGCTCGAGCCGGAAATGGCGCAACTTTATGCAGGCGCGTGAAAATCACGATTCAATCGGTTTAACTGATTGCCAAGGCTGCAGGATTGTGGTTGCCTGACAATAACGGAATTGCGTTCCGAAAAAATTTCAAGCGGTATCTGGGAGGAGATCGCGCATGCATCCGCTGTTGCGGCAGAAGGAGAGGTTTGTCACCCGGGACGAGGTCTGCGGCCTCATCGACCGGCTGACCGGGAACCTCATCAGCATCGAGGACAAGACGGGGGAATTCCTGCTCCGCCTTGAGGATGGCCGCGTCATTGATACCAAGGGTTGGGCCGGCTGGGAATGGACCCATGGCATCGGGCTCTATGGCCTGTTCCGCTACTGGCAGCTGACCGGCAATGCGCAGGCCATGCGCATCATCCGCGACTGGTTTTCGGCGCGGATGGCGGAAGGCACGCCGACGAAGAACATCAACACCGTTGCTCCGTTCCTCACCCTGGCCTGGCTGCATGAGCTTGTGCCCAATCCGCAGTGGGTGCCCTATCTGGAAACCTGGGCCGAATGGGTGATGCACGAGATGCCGCGCACCCGCGAGGGCGGGTTGCAACACATCGTCTACAACAGCGTCAACGACCAGCAGATGTGGGACGACACGTTGATGATGAGCGTGCTGCCGCTGGCCAAGACCGGGCTGGTGCTGGGGCGTCCCGAGTATGTGGAAGAGGCGAAGTACCAGTTCCTGCTGCATGCCCAGTATCTGATGGACACGCAGAGCGGCCTCTGGTTCCACGGCTGGAGCTTTGACGGCAACCACAACTTTGCCCGGGCGCTCTGGGCGCGTGGCAACAGCTGGATCACCATTGCGATCCCTGAGTTCATCGAGATGCTGGACCTGAAGGAAGGTGACGCGTTGCGCCGCCATCTGCTGTCGGTGCTGGGCCGTCAGGCCGCCGCGCTGAAGCAGTACCAGCACGAAAGCGGCCTGTGGCACACGCTGCTGGATGACCCTTCAAGCTATGTGGAAGCCTCGGCCACGGCGGGGTTCGCCTATGGCCTGATGAAGGGCGTGCGCAAGCGCTATCTGCCTGGCGAATACCTTGAAGTGGCCGAGCGTGCCATGCGCGGTGTTGTTGCCAACATCAGCGAGGATGGCGAGCTGCAGCAGGTGTCCTTTGGCACCGCCATGGGCCATGACCTCGATTTCTACCGGGAGATCAAGCTGACCTCGATGCCTTACGGGCAGGCGATGGCCATGCTGTGCCTGACGGAGCTTTTGCGCAGCTACATCTGACAGGGCTGCGGGGGAATGCGGCGGGGAGAGGAGCCCTGCCGGAGCACAAAGGCCGCGGAATGGAGGTTCCGGGCCAAACAGGGAGGAGACCAGAATGACTGTCACACGCAGAACCGTCCTTGGGGGAATGGGTCTGGCTGCACTGGCCGCTGCCATGCCTGGCGGCGCGGCCCTCGCCCAGAACCGCACGATCCGCCACTACTGGTGGGGCAATCCGGAGCGCGACAAGCGCACCTTTGCCGTGATCGAGGCCTTCCAGAAGAAGCATCCGGGCATCACCGTGTCGGGCGAAACCATCGGCTGGGGCGACTACTGGACCAAGATGGCCACCCAGACGGCCGGCCGCAACATGGCCGATCTGGTGCAGATGGATCACCGCTTCCTGTTTGAATATGTGGGCCGCGGCGCGCTGCAGCCGCTGGATGATCACATCGGCAAGACGCTGATGCTCGACGGTTTCGACCAGGGCCCGCTGGATGGCGGCAAGGTGGACGGCAAGCTTTATGCGCTGAACATCGGCTCCAACTCGCAGATGGTCGTCTTCAATGCCCGCGTCTTCAAGGACGCCCGCGTCGAGTTCGATCCCTACAGCTGGACCCATGAGGATTTCGCCCGGATCGCGGCGGAGATCACCAAGGCGTCCGGCGGCCGGGTGAAGGGCACGGACGACTTCTCCACCTATATCGAATATCTGGAAGCCTGGGTGCGCCAGCGCGGCCGCGAATTCTACGACAACGATGGCAACGTGGCGGCGATGGCCGAAGACGCCGCTTCCTTCTTCCAGTACTGGGATGATCTGCGCAAGGCCGATGCCGTGGCCCCCAGGGACCGGGCGCTGATGCTGGACCCGGCGCTGGCCGAACGCGGTGTCGTCAAGGGCGATACGGCCATGTCGCTGATCTGGTCGAACCAGATCGTGGGTGTGCAGGATCTGATGCAGGACGAGGCAGGTCCTGCCATGCTGCCGCATCTGGCCGGCGGCCAGCCGGGCCAGTTCATCAAGCCGTCCATGTTCCTCTCCCTGTCGCGCGATGCCAAGGATGTGGATGCGGCCATGGCCTATATGAACGACTGGGTGAATGACCCGGAGATCACCGGCATTCTCGGCCTTGAACGCGGTATTCCCTGCTCGCCGAAGGTGCGTGAGGCGCTGGCGCCGTCCTTCAGCTCCATCGAGAAGCGCACGGTCGATTACTTCACGGCCATTCAGGACAAGGTCGGCCCGCTGCCGATGCCGCAGCCCAAGGGCGCGGGCGAGGTGCGGGATGCCTTCATGCGCACGGCCTCGAATGTGATCCTCGGCACGCAGACACCCGCCGATGCCGGTGCGGAGTTCATCGACGACGCCCAGTCGATCATCGAGCGCGCGCGCTGATACGCCGCATTGCCTGGAACCATCCGCCCCACCTTCCGGCGGGGCGGATGCCTGCAAGACAAGGCCTGCCTTTCATGAAACGGTTCCTCGCCCGCAACGCGCCCGGATATTTGTTCCTGTCTCCGTGGCTGCTCGGCTTCTTCCTTCTGGCCCTCGGGCCGATCCTCGTCTCGCTCTACCTGTCCTTCACCAGATACGACATGGTGAGTGATCCGCGCTGGGTTGGTCTTGGCAATTACGAATACATGTTCAGCCGCGACCGCCGGTTCTGGAAGGCACTGGAGGTGACGTTCACCTACGTGGTTCTGGCCGTTCCGGCCCGTCTGGCCTTTGCGCTGGCGGTGGCGATGCTGCTGGACAAGGGGCTGCGGACCATCGGGCTTTACCGTGCGATCTTCTATCTGCCCTCTCTGCTCGGGGCTTCCGTTGCCATCGCCATTCTCTGGCGCGAGCTGTTTGCGGCCTCTGGCGTCGTCAACGAGGTGCTGGGCTTCTTCGGCATTTCCGGGACGGACTGGATCACCAATCCGAAGACCTCGCTCTACACGCTGGTGGCGCTGGCCGTCTGGCAGTTCGGTTCGCCGATGCTGATTTTCCTGGCTGGCTTGCGCGGCATTCCAAGGGATCTTTATGAGGCGGCGGAAATTGACGGCACGCCGAAATGGCGCCAGTTCACGCGCATCACGCTGCCGCTGCTGGCTCCGGTGATCTTCTTCAATCTGGTCCTCCAGACGATTGATGCCTTCAAGACCTTCTCCAGCGCCTTCATCATTTCAAACGGTGTCGGGGCGCCGGCGGACAGCCTGCTGTTCTTCACGGTCTATCTGTTCAACGAGGCCTTCAAATTCTTCCGCATGGGCTATGCCTCGGCACTGGCCTGGGTGTTGCTGCTGATCATTGCGGCCTTCACGGCGCTTGCCTTCTTCACCTCGAAATACTGGGTGCACTATGACAACGACCGCGACTGACCTTGACCGGGCCATCGAGGCCGATGAAGCCGCACGCATCGCCCACGAACTGCGCCTGAAGCGCGACCGGCGCGCGCGCAACGGCCGTTACCTGAAGCATCTGTTCCTGATGCTGTTTTCGGTGGTGATGCTCTATCCGCTGTTCTGGCTGACGGCCTCCTCGCTGAAGCCGGAGAACGAGATTTTCGGCAGCCTGTCGCTGTGGCCGTCGAATTTCCAGTTCGATAATTACACCAAGGGCTGGTTCGCCCTGCCGGTGCCTTTCACCACCTTCTACATCAACTCCACCATCGTCACGGTGCTGTCGGTCATCGGCAACCTGATCTCCTGCTCCTTTGCGGCCTATGCCTTTGCGCGGCTGCAGTTCACGGGGCGCAGCTTCTTCTTCGCGCTGATGATGATGACGCTGATGATCCCCTATCACGTGGTGCTGATCCCGCAGTATGTGATGTTCCTCAATCTTGGCTGGGTGGACACTTACCTGCCGCTGGTGGTGCCGCGCTTCCTGGCGGCAGATGGCTTCTTCATCTTCCTGATGGTGCAGTTCTTCCGCCAGCTGCCGCGGGAGCTGGACGAGGCGGCGATGATCGACGGCTGCTCGCCCTTCAAGATTTACTGGGCCATCATCCTGCCCCTGTCGCTTCCGGCCATGGCCACGGCGGCGATCTTCTCGCTGATCTGGGTGTGGGAGGATTTCCTCGCCCCGCTCATCTACCTCAATGACATCAAGAGCTACACCGTGCCGCTGGCGCTTCGCCTGTTCCTCGATCAGGAGGGCCAGTCCCTCTACGGACAGATGTTTGCCATGTCGGTGCTCTCGCTCGTGCCGGTGCTGATCTTCTTCGTGGCCTTCCAGAAGCTGATCGTGCGCGGCATCGCGACCTCCGGAATGAAGTGAGAGCAGGGCTCCAAGGGAACATAACTATGGCTGGATTGACACTTCGCAACGTCGGCAAGAGCTACGGCAAGCTCAGCATCATCAAGGGGCTGGATCTCGACGTGGTGGACGGGGAATTTCTAGTGCTCGTCGGCCCTTCGGGCTGCGGCAAGTCCACCCTGCTGCGCATGATTGCCGGGCTGGAGGATATCTCCGAGGGCACGATTTCCATCGGCAGCACCATCGTCAACGATCTGCCCGCTTCCAAACGCGAGCTGTCGATGGTGTTCCAGAGCTACGCGCTCTACCCGCATATGACCGTCGCCAAGAACCTCGCTTTCGGCCTGCAGAATTTCAATGTGCCGAAAGCGGAAGTGGCCCGGCGCGTGGCGGAGGCTGCCCGCATCCTGCAGATCGAGGCGCTGATGGAGCGCAAGCCGCGCCAGCTGTCCGGCGGGCAGAAGCAGCGTGTGGCCATCGGCCGTGCCATCGTGCGCGAGCCGAAGCTCTTCCTCTTCGACGAGCCGCTGTCGAACCTCGACGCAGAGCTTCGCGTGCAGATGCGCGCCGAGCTTGCCGCACTTTACAACCGCCTCGGCACCACAATGATCTACGTGACCCACGATCAGGTCGAAGCCATGACCATGGCCAGCCGGATCGTCGTGCTGCGCGGCGGCAAGATCGAGCAGGTGGGCACGCCGCAGGAGCTTTATACAAAGCCCCGCAATCTCTTTGTCGCCGGTTTCATCGGCTCGCCCAAGATCAACCTGATGACGGCCAGCCATTCCGCCGTTGATGGTGCGTCTGCGGCGGATGTGGAGGGCTTTGGCCGCTTCACCATCCCGCAGCTGGCCACCAGCGACGCCAAACTGACGCTCGGCATCCGCCCGGAAGCTATGCGCATCGGCGAAGGGGAGGTTCAGGGGCAGGGCAGCCTTCGCCTTGTCGAATATCTTGGCAGCGAGACGCTGCTGCATGTGGCGCTGGCGAATGGCCAGGTGCTGCTGGTCAGCGATTCCAGCCGCCGCGCCTTCCACGCCGGAGATACGGTGCCGGTCGGCTTCGATCCGTCAGACCTTCATTACTTTGATGCCTCGGGCCAGCGCACCGGGGCTGCCAATGCCGGCACTCAATGAGCTTGTCTCATCGAGTGCCGGTCAAGTCCGTGCGGGCATGAGCAATTTCAAGGCGTGATGCGTCAGCATCCCCGAGCCTTGGTGTAACGAGAGCCAGAGCAAGTGAAGATAGCCATCGTTGGATGCGGATCGCGGCACAAGATGTTCCGCGATTCCGTTGTCGAGGATTACTCGGACAAACATGAGATCGTCGCCCTGTGCGACAGCAACGGCCACCGGCTGCGGCTGGCGGCAGAAGCGGCCTCGCAGCCCGGCACCAACGGGGTTGCGACCTATCTGGCGGGCGATTTCGACCGGCTGATCGCCGAGCAGAAGCCCGACATGGTGGTGGTGGCAACGCCGGATTTCCTGCACAGCGACTATATCATCCGCGCCTTCGAGGCGGGCTGCGATGTGATCTGCGAGAAGCCGCTGACGATCGACCTGACGCGGCTGAAGATGATCCTCAACGCGCAGGCCCGCACGGGCCGCAAGGTGATGGTCACCTTCAACTACCGCTATTCCCCAGCCCGCACGCAGATCAAGGAGCTGATCATGTCGGGCGCCATCGGCACGGTGACGGCGGTCGATTTCCGCTGGCATCTCGACCGGGTGCATGGGGCTGACTATTTCCGCCGCTGGCACCGCCAGAAGGAAAACTCAGGCGGGCTGCTGGTGCACAAGTCCACCCACCATTTTGATCTGCTGAACTGGTGGCTCGGCTCCGTTCCGGTGGATGTGTTCGCCTCGGGCCGCAGGGCTTTCTACCGGCCGGAAATGGCGCAGGAGCTGGGCCTTGGCGGGCGCGGTGCCCGCTGTGCGGAATGCGCCGTTGCCTCGTCCTGCGACTTCGAGCTGGATATGGACGGGGACGAGAACCTGCGCAGCCTCTACCGTGAGGCGGAGGACGAGGACGGCTACTTCCGCGACCGCTGCGTCTTTGATGCGGATATCGGCATCGAGGACACGATGCAGGCCCACATCCGCTATGCTTCCGGCGTGACGGCCAACTACACCCTGACAGCCTATTCCCCATGGGAGGGGCTGGAGATCAAGTTCCAGGGCACGAAGGGTGATATCACCCACCGGCACGTGGAAGTGCATGGGGTGTTCGGCGGCGAGCGTGCCCATGCGGGCGGGGATGCGGTGACGACCGAGCTGCATCTGGCCGGAGAGCATCCGCGCATGCTCGACGTGCCGCACGGCGAAGGCCACCATGGCGGTGCTGATCCGGTGATGCTGGGCTATATCTTCGATCCCGAGGGCATGGAGCCGGACCGCTTTGGCCGTGCTTCGGATCATGTGGCGGGCGGCTGGTCGATCCTGACCGGCATCGCCGCCAACATGTCCATCGAGACCGGCTCCGCCGTGAACATTCCCACCATGCTGCGGGCCCGCGGCATCAAGCTTTAAGTCCGGTAGAGAAACAGGGAGGCCGTCATGGAACGGGTGATCCGGGTTGGCGTCATCGGCGTTGACCATGGCCATATTCTCGGCATGGCCGCATCCATGCGCGCGGCGGGCGCGCAGATCGTTGCCTGGAGCACGGGCGTGGACACGGGCGACGCAGAGCGAGCCGCCTTCCGCAGCCTGTTTCCTGACGTGCCGCAGCGCGAGGAGGCCGCCATTCTGGAGGATGGCAGCCTCGACATCATCCTGAGCGCGGCAGTGAATGCGGACCGGGCGCGCATTGCCATTGCCGCCATGCGCCACGGCAAGGACGTGATGGTGGACAAGCCGGGCTGCACCTCGCTGGAGCAACTGGCGCAGATCCGGCAGGTACAGGCGGAAACCAGACGTATCTGGTCTGTCTGCTTTTCCGAGCGGCTGCAGGTGGAAAGCGCAACGCTGGCCGGGCAACTGATCGCGGAAGGGCGGATCGGCAAGGTGGTGCAGACCGTTGGCCTTGGCCCCCACCGGCTGAATGCGGCAACGCGCCCGGACTGGTTCTGGGCCCGCGAGCGCTCCGGCGGCATCCTCACGGATATCTGCGCGCATCAGTTCGACCAGTTCCTGTTCTTCACCGGCTCCACCAGCGCAAGGGTGGTCACTGCCCATGCGGGCAATGTGGCCAATGCGGAGCGGCCCGGCTTTCAGGACTTCGGCGAGGTGCTGCTGGAAGGCAACGGCGGGCGCGGCTATGCCCGGGTGGACTGGCTGACGCCGGATGGCCTGCCGGTCTGGGGCGATGGACGCATCACCATTCTGGGCACCGAAGGCTTCATCGAGCTGCGCAAATACATCGATATCGCAGGCCGTCCGGGCAAGGATCACGTGTTCCTGTCAGACCGCAGCGGCACGCAATATCTCAACGCCGAAGGGGCCGGGAAACCCTATTTCGCGGCGCTTTGCGCGGACATCCTGGCGCGGGGCGAAAGCGCGATGCCGCAGGCGCACGCCTTTCTGGCCACGGAACTGGCCCTGACCGCACAGCAGATGGCGGAAACGGCAGGGCAGGGGGGATAGCAGAATGAGCCGTCCCATTGGTATTGCCGTTCTGGGGGCAGGCATCGGCAAGGCGCATGCGCTGGCGATTGCCGGCCTGCCGGATCACTACCGCCTGCTCTATGTCTGCGATCTGGACAGGGTGCGGGCGGAAGAGGCAGCCAGCGCCGTGCCGGGTTGCAAGGCCGTGACGGACATGGCCGAAGTGCTGGCGGATCCTGAGGTGGAGATTGCCGCTATCTGCCTGCCGCCGCGCCTGCATCATGCGGTGACGCTGGCAGTGCTTGAAGCTGGCAAACATGCCATCTGCGAAAAGCCGCTGGCCGGTTCCCTGCGCGAGGTGGATGAGATCATCGCGGCGGCGGAGCGTTCTGGCCATCAGGTGTTTCCGGTGTTCCAGTACCGCTATGGCGCCGGCTACCGGGGCGTCCATGCGCTGAAGCAGGCTGGCCTGCTGGGCAAGGCCTATACGCTGTCCATCGAGACCCACTGGCAGCGCGGGGCGGCCTATTATGCACCGGCCTGGCGCGGCACCTGGGCGGGCGAGATGGGCGGCGTCATCGTCAGCCATGCCTGCCATGCCCACAACCTTGCCACCTTTCTGATGGGCGATGTGCAGGAGGTGGCGGCCTTCCTCGAGACGCGGGTGAACCCGATCGAGACGGAAGACTGCGCCGCCATCATCCTGCGGCTTGCCAGCGGCGCTCTGGCCACATCCTCAGTGACGGTGGGGGCGGCGGGAAACTCGTCCCGCTTCCGTGCCTGTTTCGAGCATGTGACCGCGACATCCGGCACGCATCCCTATCAGATTGGCGCCGGTCCCTGGACGTTCGAGGCCACGGATCCGGCCCGTCAGGCGGAAATCGATGCCGTTGTGGCTGCCGCCGCCGAACCGCCGCTGCGCTACGCCGGGCAGCTTGCCGACATTCACGCAAGGCTCAGCGGTCAGCCGGATCTCTACCTGCCCAGCCTCGCCGAGGCGCGCCATTCGGTGGAACTGATGACGGCGCTTTATGCTTCTGCGCGCGGCGAAGGCCTCGTCAAGCTGCCGCTCTCCGCAGACCATCCGCTCTACGACGGCTGGCAGCCCTAGGGGCGTATATGTTGCCCGAAACCGGGAGAGCGATTGTCCGTCAGACTGCTCCCGGCTGCCCACTTTTTGCCGCAATTGCCGCAATCCCGAATTGCCGAATGCATGGATTGCAGCTTCAGAGCTGTGTATGTTGCTGAAAGTTAACGTGATTTACGAAAGTTTTCCCAAGTGAAAAGAATGTGATCGATGTCACATTTGCACCCAAGTGTGCTCCGTATAAATCCTGATATGTAGGGTTGTATGGAGTGGCGGTTTGGCAAGTGCTGTTTTTACCTATGGTAGAAATGAGGTTGTGGTGTCTGGTGTCTTCCAGAAATCGCACAGGCTCCCGATATATTCTTATGATTTTATAAGATATGCATTGAGTTCAGCTCTGAAGTTCATCCGCTCCGCTCTTTTTGCTGTATTGATGCTTCATGTCTCCGGTGGTTATTTTTCTGCATATGCTGCCGGGGAAGAAGAAGCGGATCCTGCTGCTTCTGTTCCTGCGGTGGCTTCCGGGCAGTTCGGGGATTGGCTGCTGAAATGCGTCAGGGCGGAGAGCGGCAATGCTTGCGAGCTGGTGCAGCCGCTGATGGTGGAGCATGAAGGCCAGCCCGTCGAGCTGCTGACCCTCGCTGTTTCGAAAGCGGCCGACAGGTCCGGCAAGGCGGACTGGGCGCTTGTGGTTCTGACGCCGCTGGATGTGGATCTGCCGTCCGATTTCGGCCTGCAGGCCGGGCAGGGCAAGCCTGCACTGTTCCGTTACCGCAACTGCAACCATCTGGGCTGCTTTGCCGTCATTCCGTTGGACAAGGGCTGGATCAGCCAGATGCAGAAGGCTGCGGAGGGCACCGCCTATTTCCGCCTGCTCAACGGCCGGGCGGTGAAGGTGTCCTTCTCGCTCGCCGGCTTCACCAAGGGCTTTGAGGCGCTGGCCTCGGGCAAGGTGCCGGACGGCGCGGCAGGAGAGGGCGGATGAGGGGTCTCTCCCGCTTGTCTCTGCGCCCGCTGCTGCTGGCCTCCGTCACCAGCCTTGGCCTCGCCGGGCCTGCCCTTGCGCAGAGTGCTGCCGATCAGGCGGCGCGCCAGGCAGAAGAAATCCAGCGCCGTTTCTCCGAGCAGCAACGGCTTTTCGAGGCTGAAAGCCTTGAGACCCAGCGCCGCGCCCCCTCGGGCGCGGTTCTCGATACTCCGCGCGAAGCCGGGCCGCCGCCGGGCGGCACCTGTGTTGAGGTCCAGACCATCAGCGTGACCGGCGCCACTCTGGTGCCGCAGGCCCGCATCAATGCGGTGGCGGGCAAATGGCAGGGCCGCTGCCTTGGCCTTGCCGAGCTGAACGGCGTGCTGGAAGACCTGACGCAGCTTTATCTCACGCGCGGCTACATCGCCTCGCGTGCCTATCTGCCGGAGCAGGATCTTTCGACCGGAGCCCTCCGGGTCGAGATTGTGGAAGGCCAGCTTGAGAACGTGGTGCTCAAGGGGGAACAGATTGGCACCGGCCGTCTCGTAACCGCCTTTCCCGGCATGGCCGGCAAGCCGCTGAACCTGCGCGATGTGGAGCAGGGGCTGGACCAGATCAACCGGGTGAATTCCAGCACGGCCACGATCACGCTGGAGCCGGGCGCCGAACTGGGCGACAGCGTGCTGGCGGTCGCCATCGAGCGCGGGCGGTTCTGGGCGCTGAGCTATGGCGCGGACAATCTGGGCTCGAAGGCCACCGGCATCTATCAGAGCCGGGTGGACCTTGGCCTCGACAATGTGTTCGGCATCAATGACCAGTGGAGCTTCGGCTACCAGCGCTCCATGGACCGGCATCCGCTGTTCATCTCGCCCAAGCGCCCGGACAGCAACACGCTGAACGGGGCCGTCTCCGTGCCCTTCGGTTACTGGACGTTTGGCCTCAATGGCAGCTGGAGCAACTACCGCTCCAACATCGAGGGGCAGTTCTCCCAGATTGACACCTCGGGCGGCTCGCGCTCGCTGTCACCTTACGTGTCGCGGGTGCTGCACCGGGATCAGACCTCCAAGACCTGGGCCACAAGCCGCCTGACCTGGAAGGAAACCGAGAACTTCATCCTTGGCAACCGCATCGACGTGTCCAGCCGCGTGCTGGCGATCGGCACCTTCGAGCTGGGCCATTCGCGTCAGCTTCTGGGCGGGCAGGCCAGTGCATCCGTTGCCTATCACCGTGGCCTTGATGCGCTGGGGGCTGTCCGTGACAAGTGGGCAGCGCCCGGCACGCCGCGCGCCCAGTTCAACAAGTTCACCGCTTCGCTCGGCTATTTCCGCGCCTTTCCGGTGGGTGAGGCGAACCTGCTGTTCAATTCCAACGTGACCGGACAGTGGTCCAGCGAGCGGCTGTTCGGCTCCGAGCAGATTGCCTCCGGCGGCTATTACACGGTGCGCGGGGTGCGCGACAGCGTGCTTTATGGCGACCGGGGCTATGTCTGGCGCAATGAAGTGTCGCTGCTTCTGCCCGCTCCCGAACACGCGCAGCTGGCCCGGTTTCTGGGGCGGGTTGAACCCTATGTGGCGGCGGACTTTGGCCGCACCCTGGCCGCCGGGCAGGGCAATGGCGTTTCCGGCAGCATGCTGGGCGCGGCCGTTGGCCTGCGCAACCGCAGCGGCCGTCTGAGTTTCGATCTTTCCTACAGTGACTTGCTGATCGAGCCGGATTTGCCGGCCGCCCAGAAACCCTCCTCGGGCCTTTTCCTGGGGCGGGTGGCGATTTCCTTCTGACGATTGGATCTCCCATGGCCCCGGGCGGGGCCAAGGCTGAACATTTGAACGGATGACCAAGATGGCCCAACGCGCAAACCGTTTCCGCCGGACTGTTACAGGTCTGGGCATGAAGACCGTTTCAGTCCTGCCGGGTCTCGGCCGCAGGCTGCTGGCCAGCACGCTGAGTGCGCTGATCGTCATCCAGCCCATCGCGCTGCGGGCGCAGGAGGCAGGCGTTGCCCCCAACGGGGTGCCGATGGTCAACATCGTCACCCCCAATGACGCTGGGCTGTCGCACAACAAATACGACAGCTTCAACGTCGGCACACCGGGCCTGATCCTCAACAACAACAATCAGGATGTGGGCCTGTCGCAGCTGGGCGGCGTTGTGCCCGGCAACCCGAACCTTGCCACCTCCGGCCCGGCCAGCGTCATCCTCAACGAGGTTACCGGCACCAGCCGCTCCCTGCTGGAAGGCATGGTGGAGGTTCATGGCGCGCAGGCCGATGTGATCATCGCCAACCCCAATGGCGTCACCTGCAACGGCTGCGGCTTCCTCAACACGCCCCGCACCACGCTGACCACAGGCCTGCCGGAAATCGGCGCCGATGGCCGGCTGACGGGCTTCCGCGTCGAGCGCGGTGACGTGCTGATCGGCGAAAAGGGCGCCAATCTCGGCGGCGTTTCGGTGTTCGACATCGTGTCACGCCGCATCTCCGTCAATGGTCCGGTGCTGGCGGGCGGCGAGCTGAACCTCATCGCAGGCCGCAATGCCTATGATTATGCCTCCGGCCTCGTGACGCCGCTCGGCAGCGATGGTGAGGAGCCGGGCATTGCCATCGACTCCTCCCTGCTGGGCGGCATGTATGCGGGCAAGATCAAGGTCATCTCCACCGATCAGGGCGCGGGCGTGCGCATGTCGGGCCAGATGGCGGCCAATGCCGGGGCCATGTCGCTGTCCGCCGATGGCAAGCTGACCCTCGGCAAGGCACGGGCCACGCAGACGGTTTCCGCCCGCTCCACCCGTGATGTGGTGGAGGTGACGAGCACGCTCTTCTCCGATGAAGCCATTGTCCTTGAGGGGCTGAAGGGCGTTGCGCTGCGCGATGGCGCGCTGGTGGCAGCTTCCGGCGATGTGTCGCTGAAGGGCGAGGCTGTTTCTCTGGGTGAGGGGGCGCTGGCCGCTTCGGGCACTGCGGCCGATGGCACGCAGGGCACCTCCGGTACGCTCAGCGTCGAGGCGCAGCGGGTGGATGTGCGCGCCGGTCAGCTCGCCGGGGCAGGCCGCCTGTCTGTCACGGCCAATGAGCTTCTGATCAACCGCGCCTCGGATGACGGCGTGACGGCCCTGCGCTCGCGCGGGGGCATGATCCTGTCGGCAGAGCGGATCGCTGCGCTCAACGCCAATGTGACCGCCGCAGGGGACCTCACCCTGCGCTCCGATGCGGCGCTGGCGCTGGAAAACGGCCGTTATGCCTCCGGCGGCACTTTGCTGGCGCAGGCGGCAAGCCTCACCTCCACCGCCAGCCTGGCTGCCCTTGGCAGCGCCACGCTGGCGAGCACAGAGGGTGCACTGAGCCAGGACGGCGAAGTTTCGGCCAACGGCGGTGTCAGTCTGACATCGGCAGGCAACATGGCCGTCAACGGCCGCACGGTTTCCGCCTCCACCCTGAGCCTCGTCTCGACCGGCGCACTGACCACCGGCAGCGGCGCTGTTGTTGCGGCTGATGGCAAGGTGACGGTCTCGGCGGCCAGCATCCGCAATGACGGCATCATCGGCGGGCAATCCACGGCGGCCGGGACCGGTCTTGAGGTGACGAGCCTCGGCGCGCTGGAAAATGCAGGCACGCTCTCCAGCCGGTCGGATGCCCTCATCACCGCAGGCGGCTCCCTGTCGAGCAGCGGCACCATCGCCGCAACCGGCGCACTGACGCTGGATGCCTCGGGCAGCACGCTCACCTCCACGGGCACGATCAACGGCGGTACGGTGACGGTGGATGCCGGCAGCTTCCTCAGCCGGGGCAGCCTTGTGGCCTATGCCGGTGCACTCGATGTGACGAGCGCAGGCGCGCTGGAGCTTGGCACCGAAACCCTGGCGCAGGGGCCGGTGACGCTCGCCACCGATGGCGCAACGCTCTTCGGCGGACGTCTGGTCTCTGCCGGGCTTCTCACGCTTGAGGGCATCAGCAGTGAACTGGCAGGCGCGGTAACAGTTGCCTCCGGCGCTTCGGTGAATGGCGGCGCGGGCGTCAGCTTCAAGGCGGCATCGCTTGTCAATGAAGGGGCGCTTGGCTCCTCCGGCGGGGCGCTGGACCTCGCGCTTTCGGGCAATCTCGACAACACCGGCCTCCTCTATGGCGGCACGGATCTGGCCATCCTGCTCGACGGCACGCTGACGAATGTCAACGCCGACATTCTGGCCGAGCGCAATCTGACCATTGCCGGGCGCAGCGGCACGCGCGCGGCTGCCATCGTCAACCGCTCCGGCACCATTGAGGCCGTCTCCGGCAACATGGCGCTGGCGGCCGGCACCATCACCAACAGCCGCGACGGGCTGGTGGTGACCACGGAGACGACGAGCACCTCCAGCACTTCCGGCAACACCACCACGACGGTGGAGACGACCCGCGAGAAGGCCACGGCCAATGGCCCGGCCGGCCAGATCCTTGCGGGCGGCGCGCTGACCGTGAGCGCAGGCACGCTGACCAACAGCTACAGCCAGATCGCCTCGGGCGGCGACATGACGCTGGCGGCCGCAACCGTGGTGAACGAGGGGCGTGACCTCATCGAGACCGTGGTGACGGAAGCCGTCACCCAGCATTCCGAGCGCTACTGCGCCCGGCGTGTTCTCGGCGTTTGTCTCAGCCGCAAGACGCGCTACTGGACGACGACGGACACGGACACTGCGTCTTCCACCTATGATCAGGTCTTCGGCACCATCGTGGCGGGCGGGGATCTGGATGCGGATGTCACCGGCTTCCTGACCAACAACGCGGTGCGGGAAGGCGCGGGCCAGATCGGCCTTGCCTCGGGCGAGCGGGCGCTGGACCCGGCGCTTGTCGATGCCGGCACCTCAGCGCGGGACTTTGCCGAGGCCGGTTCGCTCGACATCAGCATCGACGGCCTGATCGGCCGCGAGGCCACCTTCGAGCAGGCCCAGAACCCGGACGCGCCGTTCCTCATCGAAACGCGCTCCGAGTTTGTCGACCTCAGCAAATATCTGAGCTCCGACTATTTCCTCTCCCGCGTTGGCAATTATGACCCCGCGGCCATCGAGCGGCGTTTTGGCGATGCCTATGCCGAGTTCCGCCTGATCCGCGAACAGATCTTCAACCAGACCGGCACGCTGGATCTGGGGCTGGGGCTCGATCCGATCGAGCTGATGCGCCAGCTCTATGACAATGCCCTTGCCGTGCAGGGGGATCTGCAGCTGACGCCTGGCCTTGCCCTGACGAAGGAGCAGGCCGCCGCACTGACGCGCGATATCGTCTGGCTGGAGAAGCGCCTCGTCAACGGGCAGGAAGTGCTCGTGCCCCGGCTGTATCTGGCAGCCGTGCGCAGCAGCACGCAGGTGGCCTCGGCTCAGATCCGTGCGGGCGGGGATACCACGCTGGTTGCGGGCGGGGTGGCCAACTCGGGCCTCATCGCCACGGCGGGTGACCTGCGCATCGACACTGATTTCAGCACCGTCAACGAAGGCGGCAGCCTTTTTGCCGGGGCGGACATCATCATCGATGCCGGCAGCCTCTTCGCCAACCGCTCGGGCACCGTTTCCGGCGGCACGGTGGTCATCAACGCGGATATGGTGGCCAATGACACGCTGAAGCAGCGCGACAGCTATTTCAACGGCTATGCCGACCGCATCCAGCAGGTGGGCCGCATCGAGGCGCGCAACGATCTGCTGATCAACGCCTCGGGCTCCATCCTGTCCGAAGGCGGGCGTTTCGCCGGCGGGGAGGATCTCGTCCTCACCGCCGGTGATGCGGTGGAAATCTCCGCCCTGCAGCTGGAACGCAGCCGCGACGACACCATCAAGGGCGGCTATGACCGGGCCAGCAGCCTGACCCACACGCTGGCGGAGCTGAGCGCAGGCGGCGCCATGCTGGTGGATGCAGGCGGAAACCTGACCCTTGCAGGCGCAGAGCTGGAAGCCCGCCGCACGGTGACGCTGGATGCGGGCGGCAACCTTGCCATCATCTCCGTGCAGGACCAGTTCTCCCGCGACCTGAAGCTGGACATCAAGACCAGCGGCCTTCTGGGCACGGAAACCAACATCCGCCGCCAGGCCGCAGGCACCGAAACCCGGCGCACCACCATCACGGCCGGCGAGGACATCGCCGTCATCAGCCGTGATGGCAACATCGCGCTGGGGGCGGCCCGGCTGCAGAGCGGCGGGGAAACCCGCATCGAGGCCGAGAACGGCCAGGTGGCGCTGCTGACCACGACGGACCAGAGCTACCGGCACGACAGCAAGCGTGAAGAAGACCTGCTGTGGTGGAACTCGCGCGATCAGGGCCAGCTGAGCGAGACCATCGCCCATGTGGAGATCGAGGCCGGCGGCGGCGTGAAGATCGACGCGGGCAACGGCATCATCGTCGAATACCACAAGACCGGCAGCTTCGAAGCCTCCATCGAGCAGCTCGCCGCCCAGCCCGGGCTTGCCTGGGTGGGTGAGCTTCGCAACGATCCGGCGCTGGCCGGCAAGGTGGACTGGCAGGCGGTCGAGACCCGCTTCGAACAGTGGGACTACAAGGAACAGGGGCTGACGGAGGCAGGCGCGGCGCTGGTGACGCTGGTCGCCACCGCGCTCACCGCAGGCAGCGGCGGCCTCACCGCCTCGCTCTCCTCCTCGCTGGCCACCAGCCTCGGCGTTGCGGGCAACGTGGCGCTGGAAGCCGCGCTTCAGGCGGGTGTCCAGGCCCTCATCAACAAGACCGCCGTCGCCCTCGTCAACAACCGCGGCAACCTCGGCGACGCGCTGGAAGAACTCGGCTCCTCGGCCACCCTGCGCAGCCTCGTCACCTCCATGGTCACCGCAGGCCTCACCGCGCATCTGATGGATGTGTCGGGGATTGGAGCGAACCTTGATCCGCAGGCGCCGCTGGCGGACCGTATCGTGCAGGACCTGCAGCGCGGCCTGATCCGCGCCTCGGTGACGGCCGGGGTGGAAGCTACGATCAATGGCCAGCCGCTGGGCGATGCCCTGATTTCGGCCCTGCGGCAGCAGGCGGCCCTTGTTCTGGGCGAAACCCTTGCCGAGGAGATTGGTGCTGCCGTGCATGAAGGCGGCATGCAGCGGCTGCCGCAGCTTATCGCCCATGCGGCTGTGGGGTGCCTGACCGGATCGGTTGCCACAGGCGACTGCAAGGGCGGGGCGGCAGGCGCTGTTGCCGGTGAACTGACGGCAGATGCCATCTCGGCCATGATCGAGGACGATCTGCGCGAGGCCTTTGCCAGGGGCACACTGAGCGAGGCCGAGGCCGAGCACATGGTGCTGGAGTGGCGGGCAAACGGTGTGAACGTTGCCCGGCTAGCGGGCGGGCTTGCCGCCGCGCTTGCCGGCGGAGACGTGGATACGGGCGCTGACGCTGGCGGCAATGCGGCCGAAAACAACGCCTTCTGGATACCCGTCATCGCGGTGATCGTGCTTGCGCTGGAAGTCACGGACAAGGTGCTCCTGGCGAAGGACGCCGTCGACATTTCTGTTGCCGTCTACGCCTGCAACGGCGGAGACATGGCAGCCTGCAGCCAGGCCGAGGAAATGGCCAAGCAGGCAGCCATCGATGCGGGTATCGAGCTGACCATCGGCTCCATCGTGCCCGGCTCCAAGGCCGGCGCCGACCTGATCCGCTGGGTCCGCAAGAACGCCGACGCCGACACGCTGCGCACGATCGACCGGGCAACGGATGCGGCGGGTGGGACCGTAACGATTGGCGGCCAGACTTGCGTTTACACCTGTGTCATAGATGGTACTACACGTTATGTTGGAATTACCGATGATATTGCCCGTAGAGGCGCAGAGCACCTGCGCACGAAAGGCATCCGTATTGAACAAATTGCTGGTCTGGATAACTTGTCACGTGCGGATGCGAGAGCAGTTGAGCAAACGCTGATCAATTACTACGGCTTGGGGAAAGATGGAGGTACACTTCTGAACAAAATAAACTCCATATCTGCGACAAGAAATCCAACCGCCTATGAGCAATCTCTGGTGAGGGGGAAACAGATTCTTGATAGTGTAAATTATAAATGGACAAATTGATCGATGTTAAGCCGGAAAACAGTCAAGGTTGGAGATGTATTTCAGATCCTTACATCGGAAGGGGTTTGTTATGGTCTGGTGACTCACAAGCATCCGAAATGGAAATTTGTGATCGCAGTGTTCCGTGAGTTCTTTTCTGTGCCGCCGGAGGACTTTTCGGCGGTTGTGAGCAAGGAACCGCAGTTCGTGACAACATTCCTCATTCAGGATGCGGTTCGGCAGGGATTGTTCCCCATCGTTGCCAACGTGCCCGTTCCGGATCATCTCGCCGCATTTCCAACCTTTCGGGCGACAAACAATCTGCAAGGCGACGAAACGATGTGGTTCTTCTGGTCGGGTGAGGCGCAATGGAAGGTCCATCGCCCCTTGACGGACGAGGAGAAGAAGTTCCCCAGAGGGCCGTCGCTTCCAAGCGCTCCGCTTCTGATCGAGATGATCGAGAAGGACTACCGGGTAGAGCGCGACTACATATGACGCGGGGTTTCGCCACGCGCCCGCTCATGCGGCGACTGGAGGGGCCTGTATCCCGATGAATCTGAACACATCGGGATCTGCTCAGGCAATCCCTCGCTTGCGATGCGAAGCAGGGCGTTGGAGCACTGTCTGGGCCAGACAGAGGCTGGTCTGTAGGTTCTGGAGGGGCTTGTGACGTTGCAAGAAGTGATTGACTTGATCAATCAGGCTGACGATCCCTCTGGACGAAAACGTTCTCTGCCCGATGACTCGCTTATCGAGGCGTATGAAGAGGCCTTGGGCCGAAAGTTTCCGGATGACTACAAGGTGTTCCTGAAGACTGTCAGCAATGCCTTTGTTGGCTTCATGTCACCCTTTACGCTGAGTGCAGGCATGCCGGGTGGCTATGGTGACCTCATTGCGGGCGTGCACGATGCCAGAAGCGTGGGGGTGCCCGAAGATTGGCTGCCGGTCTGCGAAGACAACGGGGACTATTACTGCATCACGCCGGAAGGTTCTGTTCGTTTCTGGGGGCATGATGGTGCTTCTGATGAGGTTTGGCCCGATCTGGCGTCCTGGGCGCATAACGTCTGGCTGGCGGGTGAGTGATTGCGCCGGGCTTTAACGTTCGGCGGGGCTGGTAAAGTGGACCAGTCGGCAGTCGAGGCTGGTTTTGAACAGTGGGGAGCTCGGTGCCGGTGCCATGAGTCTAGGGGCTGAATTGGATCGGATCAGGCCGGGGCTTACCGGCAGGCTCTTGTTTCTGTTTATTGTACAAAGACGGTACTCCTCTGACAGTGCCGCGTTTTGAAGCGGTCTCAGGCGGCTCGGGTTTCTGGCTGCGTTAAGCCTGTTTGGGTCTGGCCGTCTTGACCTTGCCCCGCCGTCTATACCGGCGAAGCCACCGGGCAGAGGATTTCGAAGCGCTGTAAAAGTCTGCCAGCGTTGAGGGGCTGAGGCCGCGCAGCCCGGGCTTTCTTGGGTGGGCAAGCTTCGCAACGATCCGGCGCTGGCCGGCAAGGTGGATTGGCAGGCGGTCGAGACCCGCTTCGAACAGTGGGGCTACAGGAACAGGGGCTGACGGAGGCAGGCGCGGCGCTGGTAACGCTGGTCGCCACCGCTCTCACCGCAGGCGGCGGCCTCACCGCCTCGCTCTCCTCCTCACTGGCCACTAGTCTCGGCGTTCGTCCCTGCAGGCGGAATTCCTCTCCTTGAAAGCGCAGGGCGTTGATATTGCGCGGCTTGCAGGCGGTCTTGCTGCGGCTCTGACGGGCGGAGACGTTGAATACCGGAGCGGACGCTGGCGGCAATGCAGCGGCCAACAATTCTTATACAGCAACCCTTGGAGGGGCTGGCTGTGCGGTTGGAAGTCTTGGCGCTGGTCTGGGTTGCGTGCCTGGTGCCGGTACGGGGGCCGCGATGGGTCTTGTCATCGACGGGGCCATCATCATCCTGGGTGTTGCCGGGCTGATTTATCTGAGTGAATCTGCTGGAGGAGGGGATGGTTCGGTGCCGGGTGAGGGTGGGAACAATGCGCCTGTTCCTGACGCTACCCCGGGGCGCGAAACAAAGGGCAGGACAACCCAATGGGAAAAGGATGGAGGAATGGATGAAGCAAATGAAGATTTTGATAGGCTTGGGCCAGATAACGTACGTGAGTTGCAGAATGGAGGTCGGGTTGGAACTCTTCCAGATGGAAAGATAATAGTTGTTCGTCCAGATAGTTCGGATGGACGCCCGACTTTAGAGATTCAGAGCGGAAAGAAAAAAGATAAAGTGAGGTACGGAAAGTGACATCTTTTCAACCATATAGGGCGGATATATTTGATGGTAAGTTGTTTAGTTTTGTTTCTATTTTTGAATCTGGTGGGTGTTTGACGATAAAAATTCAAGCCCCCTCGGGGGAGATGATTTCTGTAATTTTTGATTCGTTCTTGTCGTATAGAAGGATTGATGAAGGAGATGCTTTGAAAACATTGTCAGATATTAAATATAGTTGCGGATTAGGTCGATCTATTTATTTGGTTAAAGATTCTGATTTTATCGATTGGTTTATTGTGCAGTGTGATGGAATTAGAGATGTTAGTTGCTTGAAACATTTTTTGATTATGACGGTTGATGATTTGATTGACGTGATATCTCTTGATGATCCTTTTTTTGTTTAGTTATTATGTAAAAAGACAGTATTCACCTGACAGTCCCGCGTTTTGAAGCGGGTTCAGGCGGCCCGGGTTTCTGGTTGCATTGACGCCTGTTTGGGTCTGGCCGTCTTGATCTTGCTCCGCCGTCTATACCGGCGAAGCCTCCGGCCAGAGGCTTTCGAAGCGCCGGAACGAGCCTGCCCCGCCCTTCAGAGCCAGCTGAAGGGCGGCACGGCTGTCGTCTCCGTCTTCCTTCCCGCCGGCTCCATCAATGTGCTCAAGCGCCTCAAGCTGGCAAAGGAGACCGGCCGGGTTGAGGAGGTGTTGAGTGGGGCGTACAGGGTGCCGGATGGCTGGCGTCCGGTGAGTGGCGTTGGCGCACAGATCAATGCGCCTGCGGGGTTTAAAACGTACCGAACGATCGATGGCGATCTGGTTCATGTGTCGCCGGGTGGTTTGGTTTATGGTGCGGATCCAAAATTTGGAAATCGCTTGGACCACGTGCTTGACCACACCGCCCCCAATCCCAATAAGCCTGTTCACTCTGTGTTCAATGTGCAAGGTGATGATGCTCTAAAACTTGTCGATGAGGCTTGGAGCAATCGGACAGGTGCTGGAACGCATTCAGGCCAATGGTAACAGGACATGGACAGTGGATCTTGGTAGAGCTATTGGTGCAAACGGCCAGACTTCTGTACAAATAGTTGTTAGAGACGGCACGAGCGAAATTATTACGGCTTATCCAAAATGACAGATATCATTTGCCCATATTGCCACGAAGACAGGGTTTGGAGGGTCGCCTTGGCTGACGAACCAGGAGACGGCTTTCCTTATGCATTTTGTTTTGAATGTGACACACTTTGGGAAGATGGAGACGTAATTGATAATGTAAGAGGGCGAACTTTTAAGTTTTATATGCATGAACGTGGTAAGGTTATGGACTATAGCCTTATTAAGCAGGGGGAGGTAGCGAAAAAATCAGATTAAATCTATTTTTTGCTAATTTTATTATTATTTAAGTAATTTTAATTAGGTGTTTGATCCCGGGTTTTGATGGCGCACTCTTTTCACGGGAATGGAGGGGGGCTATGGGGCAGGTTGTACAAAGACAGTATTCACCTGACAGTCCCGCGTTTTGAGGGCGGTCAGGCGGCTCAGGTTTTTGGCTGCGTTGAAGCCTGTTTGGGTCTGACCGTCTTGATCTTGCCCCGCCGTCTGTACCGGCGAAGCCACCGGTCAGCGGATCTCGAAGCGCTGGAACGAGCTTGACCCGCGCCTTCAGAACCAGCTGAAGGGCGGCACGGCTGTCGTCTCCGTCTTCCTTCCCGCCGGCTCCATCAACGTGCTCAAGCGCCTCAAGCTGGCAAAGGAGACCGGCCGGGTTGAGGAGGTGTTGGGTGGTATCAAAGTTGTGGAGCCGCCAAAGCTTGGCGTAAATGCAGGGCCGGGTCTTTCTGCTGGGCAATGGGATAACTGGCTGCCTCCGGCGGGTTACAGGCGCAATGTGGATGGCACGGTCACGCATGTGGACAGCGGTCAGCTCTACACGCCTGTGTGCGACGCTTCAGGCAATGTGCGCGTTGACAGCGGCGGCGGCCCGATCTTCAATACCCAAAGTGCAGGCTCGACCGCCCAGACAACCCTCACGCAGCCCTCGACGTCAGGGCCGGTGATCGGTCTGCCAGCGCCAACTAGGACACCCACCTACCGCATAGGCGATTCAGATGGTGGGCCCGGTGCCTGGACCCGAGCGAATGAAAGTATGTCCGACGCGCAACGTGCCTATCAGCAAAAGATCACAGGTGCGCCTGCAGGAACGGCTTACAATGTTCCTGATCCCAATGTGTCTTCGGGCCGCACCAGCTTTGACGGTTACAATCCTCAAACAAACGCTTTGATTGACGCGAGATGCTGGACTTGCTGGCGCAATAATAGTTGGAGCCTTTTCAACCAATCCGTTGTTGATCAAGCGTTTAGACAACAGCTTATTGCACAGCAAACTGGGAGGATCGTTGAATGGCACGTGCCTGATCAAGCTGCGGCATCCCGTGTGCAAAATGCTTTTGCTACGGCGCCCCAGAGCCAACGGATCGATCCGAATGTGGTCCGGATCGTCGTGACTCCTCAATAGGGACCAAATCTATGCAAGATGCTCTGGTTTTTAGTGCGGCTTGGAAAAGCAAGTCGATGACTGCGCAGGAAGTGGCCGATGTGATGCGTGACTTCCTTGTTGGGCTTGAGCGTGTTGCTCCGTGGGAGCCACCTTTTGATGTTTCCGGGAAGTCGAAACGTCAGGCTCATATGCCGATAGCCGCAGATTTGTCTGATTTTGATGAGGTGCTGTTTCAGGCTTTGGATGATAAGGAGGTTCGTTTTTTTAGTGAATCTGAGCCAGAAGCCATGCGTATTCGGCACGACTCGCGAACGGTTTATGGAATGCGCGCAGAGTTCAGCGACTATCCTCGGAAGAAAAATAAGAGAACTTCTGTTACCATCAATATCTGCATGGGTTCTTCTGATGGATCTTGCAACAGCGGCGTGAATATACGGGTCCCATTTTACACCCCATACATCGAAGAAAACGGGGTGTGGGCGATGTCGGAGGAATTTGAACAGCCGGAAGCGATTTTTGAGTATCTCGTCGACTTTTTTGACCCCTGTTTTTGCTCGGTGTACTCGTCGGCTTTCGTCTTGGATGTGACTGAATGGGGGATTGATATCAACAGTCCCATTGGTTGGCGTTCGTATGTGCGCAGCCCCAAGGTTGTTGAGGCTCTGGCGGCTGACTCCCGGGTATCCCCTTATCGCAAAGGTCTCCTGATCAAGATTGGCGACACACCACTCGTGTTCAAGGACAGTCAAGCCCGAGAAGCGGCGCTTTCATCTGCGCTTGAGATACGTGACAAATTGAGATTGGCCGGGGCCACTGATTGGATGGCAGCATAGCCCTGGCTGGAATTATCTTGCCAGACTGTACAAAGACGGTATTCCCACTGACAGTGCCGCGTTTTGAAGCGGGTTCAGGCGGCGCGGGTTTCTTGTCGCAGGGAAGCCTGCTCTGCTTGGGTTGTCGGCGTCTCTCCTTTCGTTTTTCCGGGTGCGGTGCGGGGGGCTGAAACGGGGGCGCCGGTTGATGCCGCTCAGACTGCCCTTGCAGGACCAGCTTTGCGATAGCGGCTCAATTCCGGCTCAGCCAAAGTTGCGCGAGCTGAAAGAAGCTCAGGCTTGGACGGCGGCCTTCTACGTCTGCCGGTGTCAGTTTGTCCGTAGCAGAGAACGCGTGCCTTGCATCCAGCGCACCAGCTTGCGCAGCGGCGCAAATTTCATGTGCCCTCTGGCGGTCGCCTGACCAGATCCGTTCTACAACACGGGTGATGTGGTAGCGGTATGGCTGCTTTGGCTGCTCGGTGTCTATGGCTTGAAGCAGATCGTATCTTTGCCAGGCGTCTGCCATTTGCAGTCCCCACCCCGCCAGTTGGAGCATTTGCTGCGCCAGTTCCAGCGGGGGTGCCTGAGGTTTTACAGCCTCCTGCAGCAAGGCGGGCGTGTCGCAAATGAAGGCGCCGGTGAAATGGAAGCTGGAGGGCTGCTTCATATTTGCTTCGATTTGCAGGATCGACCAGAGCAGATGGTCCCAGGCGGCCGGCTTGGCCCGGAACTCGAGGATATCTTGTCTCCCCCGGCGCGGATGAACAGCAAGGACATGATCCCCGGCGCGTTTTATCAGAACGTCGCGTTTGACGGACCAGCCACTGCCCTTGGCCGCAGTCCGGATTTGCTTGAACAGCTCATCACTCATTGCACTTCCTCAGGAGGACAGCTCTGAAATGGCATCCTGCGGGACATGAGGGTTCAGATATGGCGGGCTGTATTCCATCTTTCGTGAGTGATCTGTGCTGATTATACAAGGAAAGGAACCAAGCCATCCAAATTGCCGGTGCCAGCAAGGGGCTGCGCCTTTCTGCATGAGAGGCGGGGATGCGGGGACGATTGGAGCCCATCACTATGCTGCTGCTTGAGATCGAAGGAAAGAAGCCGGTTCAGGTGCAGGACTTCGCTCCGGTGGAGAAGGTGCTGCGCTCCCTGAAGAGTTACGGGCCTGCGTCTTTTGCAATTCTGACGAAAGAGGATGGATCCTACGTGCAGGTTGCCGGGGGGAGGCTGACATGCGTTGTCGAGCAGAGGTCTGCCGGAACCGGCAAGCAGATGCGGGCCCGCTATGAGCGGACAAAAGTTCCTTATGAGGGATCTCAAACCCTTGTGTTTGGTGGTGGGAAGCTTGAGGCGGAGCCTGAAGAGATCTTGTTCATCGAGGATGTGATCTTGATCTTCAAGGCCTTTTGGGAAGGTTCTGCCGGCACTGCTGTCATCGCCTGGCGTGACATGCCGCCTCCTTCAGCTTGATGAAATGCGTCTGGATGAGCAGATTTTTTCGAAAAATCGGCCAAGCGTGGGTATCGCCCAACGTGAAACGAGTAATCTTGGCTGCTCTTGGGATGATGGTTGTTCTGATGCTGACGACCCGGCTTCCGCAGAACGCATGGGGCCTGCTTGAAGGGCGCAGGAGCTATTTCATCCCGGCAGAAAGCAGCATCTGGACCTTTCGGGCCGATGTTGACAATGCAGGCTCAGGGAGTTTCTGGCTCCGGGGGAGCGATCGCACCCGCTACTATGTACTGTCCGAGACGGGGTGGGAATATTTCCATATTGAAAAGGAGAACGGGTGCGAGCGGTTTGATCCGGATGATATCGCCACATGGTGCGAACGGCGGAAGGCGCCCATTCCACTGCCAAACTGAGTTACGCAGCACCAAAGCACGCACTTTTCGCAGCTTCCCATGGCAAAGGCCCGGGATCTTATAATTTCGGCACGAGCTGTTCGTGCTTATGCACAAAACGCCTTTCACCCGACAGCCCGCTCATTCCTCCCGTCCCCGCCTCACTTCAGAAACTGGATATGCGGGCCTTTGTGATGGTCGGAGGGGCAGACGTGGGCTCTGACGCAGAAGACGCAGCGGAGCAGGTCTTCGGTCAGGATCTCTGCCGGTGTGCCATTGGCAACGATGCGGCCCTGTTCCAGCACGATGATGCGGTCGCAGAACATGGCGGCGTGGTTGAGGTCATGCAGCGCGATGATACTGGTGACGGGCAGGCCTGCAATGAGCTTCAGCAGGCTGATCTGGTGCTGGATGTCCAGATGGTTGGTCGGCTCATCAAGGATTAGCTCGCGCGGGCTCTGGGCCAGGGCGCGGGCGATGTGGGCGCGCTGCTTTTCGCCGCCCGAAAGATGCTGCCAGCGCTCGTGCCGCTTGGAGGCCATGCCGGAGCGCTCCAGCGCCTCTTCCACCGCGTGTTCATCGGCCTTTGTCCAGCCGGAGAACATGGAGCGGTGCGGGAAGCGGCCGAGCTTGACCACATCCTCGACCTTGAGATTGGCGTTGGTGGTGGCGTGCTGTTCGACGAAAGCCACACGCTGGGCCACCGTCTTGCGGGAAATCTTTTGAATGTCCCGGTCTTCCAGCAGCACGCGGCCGGAATGCGGCTGCTTGAGCCCGGCCAGCAGGCGCAGCAGCGAGGTCTTGCCGGAGCCATTCGGCCCCAGCAGGCCCAGCATTTCGCCGGGCCTTGCCTCGAAGGAAATATCCTCCAGAACGGTTTTGGCGCCAATCTTCCAGGCGATGTTTTCAGACCTGATGCTCATGATGCACGCTGGAAACGGTAGAGGATGATGGAGAAGACCGGTACGCCGACAAGGGCCGTCACGACGCCGATCGGCAGAACCTGCTGCGGAATGAGCAGACGCGAGGCAATGTCCGCCAGCACCATGAAGATGGCCCCGCCAATGGCGCAGGCCGGCAGCAGCCGTATATGCAGCGGCCCTACGAGGAAGCGGGCTGCATGGGGAATGACAAGCCCGACGAAGCCGATGGAGCCCACCATGCTGACGATGGTGGCGGTGAGAAGCGCCGTCAGGCAGAACAGGCTGAGGCGGGCGCGGCTGACGTTGACGCCGAGCGCTGCGGCCGATTCATCACCAAAGGCGAAGGCATCGAGAATGCGCGAATAGGCGAGGCAGACGATGAGGCCAATGCCGACGACAATGGATACGAGCGCAAATTCCGGCCAGCGCACGCCGCCGAAGCTGCCCAGCAGCCAGAACATGATGTCGCGCGCCTGCTGGGCATTGCCCGAAGTTGTCACGACATAGGAAGTGGCGGCGTTGAAAAGCTGGGAGGCGGCAACGCCGGCCAGAATGGTGCGGTCTGCACCGCCTCTGGTGCCGTTCGACAGCAGGGCGACGAAGAGAAAGGCCGCAAAGGCACCGGCAAAAGCGCCAGCGGAGAGTGAGACGGCTCCTGATCCGAGCCCCAGAATGACCACACCCACGGCACCGGTGGAGGCGCCCGCCGAAATGCCCAGCACATAGGGTTCGGCCAGCGGATTGCGCAGCAGCGACTGCATGATCGCGCCGGACAGGGCAAGGCCTGCGCCGCAGAAGGCGGCAACCAGCGCACGGCTGAGCCGGTAATCCCAGATCACCGTCTCATGAATGCGGTTAAGCCCGGCTGCCGTCCAGCCGAGCTTGTTGGTGATCGCCAGGAACGTGGTGGACACGGGGATCGGCAGATCGCCGATCCCAACGCTGACCGCTACCGCGAACAGCACCACCAGAAGCGACAGGAAGACTGCCGCGGTAACCGTCACGCCCTGACGCAATGCCTGCGATGACGATGTCACTTCAGCAGACCGCGCTCTTTCAGCTGCTGGGCAACCTCTTCGGCACCATAGATGGTGCGGACGGTCGGGTTCATCGCCTGGCCGTCCATGACGACGATGGCGTTGTTCTTCACGGCCGGCATCTGGCTGGTGGCGGAATCGGTGGTCAGGAATTCAATCTTGGCCTCAGCCTTGTCGAGCTCCCAGCGGTTGCGGTCGAGGCGGGAGACGACGATGACGGACGGATTGGCTGCGATGATGCCTTCCCAGCCGATGGTCGGCCATTCGGCTTCCGCCGTGATCGCATTTTCGCCGCCGAGCACATCGGCGATATAGCCCGAGGCGCTGTACTTGCCGCCGACATAGGCATCTGCCGTGGGGGACTGGCTGGAGAACCAGAAGACATAGGACAGCTTTTCGCCGCTGGTGCTGACGGAGGAGCGCAGGGCTGCCTCGCGGGACTTCAGGTCGGCGATCAGCGCCTGGCCACGGTCTGCCACGTCGAAGATCTGCGACAGCTCGTCAATTTCCTGGAACAGGACATCCATGTTCCACAGCTTGTCACGGCTGCCGTAAACGTCCTTGCCGCCTTCGGTCTTCAGGCAGGTGCCCGGCGACAGATAGGCCGGAATGCCGACCTTTTCGAAGTCTTCGCGCTTGGCAACCTTGCTGTCCGGGCGAAGCAGGCTGGGCAGGGCGGCTGCGACAAAATCCGGGTTTTCGGCGAGGATGGATTCGAAGGTGGGGAACTCAACCGTCAGCAGCTTCACCTTGGCATTGGCATCAGCCAGCTGCGGCATCACCTTGCTGGGCCAGAAAGCCGTGCCGGCCATCTTGTCCTCAAGGCCGAGCAGCAGCAGGATTTCCGCGCTGTTCTGGCCAAGGCCGATGGCCCGCTCCGGCGCCTTGGTGAAGGTGACCGGCACGCCGCAGTTCTCGATGGTCAGCGGATACTGGGTCTGTGCGGCGGAGGCTGCCGTTACCGCCGCGGCAAGGGAAGCGATGACGCTCGAGGCGATCAGAAGAGATTTCATGGGGGTGTTCCGGCCAAGCTGTTGAAGCTGGCGCCTTATAACTGTGCGTGCTGAAGTAAACAAGACTCTGAAACTCATATTTCAGGCGGCGGAAAAACGCTTCCACGGAATCTTCAGCTGCCCCAATTTCGCCGTTTCTGTCCTGCCGGTCCGGCAAAAGGATCGTGCGTGCAGAGGCTTAACCGGTTCTTGGTTTCACCGCATTGGCGGCGTCTCATTTGCGCCTGTTGCGGCTGCGCGGCGGCGGGCCGGAGGCATGAACAAGGAGCGGGCATGACGGTTTCACGGGCGGTGGTTGCCGGGGTGCGCTTCGGATTTGGCCTGACACCGGGCGAGGCACCGGAGGGCGATCCGGACGCGCTGCTGGAACAGTTGCGCAAGGCCGGGAACGCAAAGCTTCTGTTTCCCCGGGAAGGGGTTGAGACGCGCAAAAGGCGCATCCGGGAGTACCGGTTGGTGCGCCAGGATCTGACGCAGCGCATGAAAGACGGCGAGGCACTGGGAGAGCGGGAAAAGGCGCTGAACCGGGACGCGTCTGCGCGGCTCGACGCCGATGTTTCGGGCCGGATCGCCCAGGCCGCAGGCTCTCCCTTCGGCTTTCAGGAGCGGCTGGCCAGCTTCTGGCTCAATCATTTTACCGTCAGCGCCAGCAAGTCGACGGAGATGCGGCTGATCGTGCCGCTCTATGAGGCAGAGGCGATCCGTCCCAATCTGTCCGGCCGCTTTGCGGACCTGCTGAAGGCGGTGTCGCTGCACCCGGCGATGCTGGTGTTTCTGGATCAGGCGCAATCCATGGGGCCGAACTCGCGGCAGGCGCAGAAGCGGGGCGGCGGCGTGAACGAGAACTTCGGCCGCGAGGTGATGGAGTTGCACACGCTCGGCGTCAACTCCGGTTACAGCCAGGCGGATGTGCGCCAGCTGGCGTTGCTGCTGACCGGCCTCGTGTTCAACCGGGAAGAGGTTCAGGCCGGTTTTGACCGCAACAGGGCGGAGCCGGGCAGGTTCAAGGTTCTCGGCAAGACTTACGAACGCGGTGAAGGCGTCTTCGACATTTCTGAAGCCGTGCTGGAGGATCTGGCTTCGGATGAGCGCACCATGCGCCATGTCAGCACGCAGCTTTTTACGCATTTCATCAGCGAGACCCCGGATCAGGGTACCATCGCCGCCATGGTGAAGGCCTGGAAGGCGAAGGACGGGGACCTGACGGCCGTCTACCGGGCCATGCTGCAGAGCAAGGCTGCCTGGGAAGAGCCGGGGCAGAAGTTCAAGAAGCCCTTTGATTATGTCGTCTCCACCTTGCGGGCCGCAGGCCTGACGCAGCCCGAGGATCTGTTCAACGATGATGATCAGCCGCGCGGGGGCTTTGACCTGCCGGACGGAAAGCCGCAGCGGCTGGCGATGGCGGAGGCTGATGATGATGAGAACCGCAAGGGCATGGAGGGCAAGGGCATGGAGGGCGATGACAGGAAGGCCCGCCCCAAGGCCAAGCGCTCGCTCGCCCGGCAGGCTGCGCAGATGATTGCGGGGCTGGGCGAACCGGTCTGGCGCCCGAGTGATGCGGCCGGCTTCAAGGACACCAATGCCTATTGGTTCAATCCGGCGCAGCTTTCGGCGCGCATCGAATGGGCGCGGCAGCTGGTCCGGCGCACTCCCGGCAAGCCGGACCCGCGCAACTTTGCCCGTGACGTGCTGGCCGATCTGGCGCGGGACGACACGGTGCGCCTCGTCTCCCGCGCGCCCAGCCGCGAGGCGGGGCTGATGCTCGCGCTGGTGTCCCCCGAATTCAACAGGAGATGATCCGATGGCTGGCAAGCTGACCGATACGCTTTCTGGCATGACCCGGCGCGGATTTCTGGCTTCGGCCTGTTGTGCTGCGGCCGCGCCTCTCTTCACGCCGCTGGCGCTCGCTGCCATGCCGGGGGACAACCGGTTCGCGGCCATCATCCTGCGCGGCGCCATGGATGGACTGGATCTGGTGCAGCCGGTGGGCGACAAGGGTTTTGCCGGTCTCCGGCCCAAGCTGGTGGAGGCGTCCGCCACCAGGCTCATTCCGCTGGATGATTTTTTTGGCCTGCATCCGGCAGCGAGCCCCCTGCTGCCACTGTGGAAGGCGGGGGAGCTGGCCTTCGTGCATGCGGTCTCCACTCCCTACCGCAACATCCGCAGCCACTTCGACGGACAGGACATTCTGGAGGCGGGAGGAACGGAGGGAGCTGCGAAAACAGGGGGATGGCTCAACCGTACCCTGTCCCTCACCGGCCAGCCTCTGAAGGCGATCAGCGTCAGCACCGCGCAAGAGGTCATTCTTTCCGGCGCCAATCCGGCGGATGTCTGGTCACCGCGTTCGGACATTGCATTGGGACAGGATGAGCTGAGCTTTCTGGCAGAGCTTTACAAAGGCGACCGGGCCTTTTCAGAGGCCCTGAAGCAGGCGGTTGGCATCGACAGTTTCACCGATGCCCTCTACGCCAATGAAAAGCGCAACGGCAGCGTTGCCCATGTAGCGCGCATGGCGGGCGCCCTGTTGAAGGACGAATACCGCATCGCCAGCTTTTCCATCACCGGCTGGGACACGCATGTGCAGCAGGAAAAGGAGTTTGCCAGTGCGGTGAAGGATCTCTCCACCGCTATCCTGTCCCTGCGCGACGAGATGGGGCCGAAGGTCTGGGCGAAGACGGCGGTGGTGGCGATGACCGAATTCGGCCGCACCGTGCGTCAGAATGCCAATGACGGGACGGATCACGGCACCGGTGGCTGCTGCGTCATTGCGGGCGGAGCCATTCGCGGCGGCAAGGTTTATGGCCGCTGGCCGGGGCTTGGGGATGGCGATCTGCTGGATGACCGGGATCTCAACCCCACCGGGGACGTGCGCGCCGTGGCGGCTGCTCTGCTCGCCAGTCAGTTCGGTCTCAAGGCTTCCGCGCTGACGGACACCGTCTTCCCCGGCCTCGATTTCTCCGGAAAGCCGCGGTTCACCTGAGGGCAATTCCTGCAGGTGAGCCGAGGCATAACGCCCCGGACAAAAAGAAAGCGCGGATGACCGGGGTCATCCGCGCCAAGGTGCGTCTTGGGAGGACTTTGAAAAAGGCCCGGGCTTGACGGCTTGGCCGGTGCCCGTGCTCTTCTTGTTGTGGCGGTCCTCGGACCGCCGGGGTTCTTGTGGCGGGCGCTGCCGCACGCCTTTGATGTCAGGTGGCCGGAACGGTGACCGTGGCGCCGTTTGCCGCTGCAACGCCATTGACGGTCAGCTTGCGCGTTTCACCGGCCGGCAGGATCACCTTGGCCTCTGTCCACGCCGGGGCATAGGCGCCCGTGCGGGAGAGGGTGAGGCTGATGCTGTCTGCATCGCTGGTCAGTTCCATGCGGATCAGGGCATGGTTGCCGTCCAGCGCGTTGGCGGCAAAGCCGTCGTCCGCATATTCATGACTGACGCTGGAAGCTGCTCCTTGTGCCGGGAAGATGGCGAGGGTGCGGGCCGTGTCCTTGCGGCTGTCGGCGCGGGTGAGGCCTTCGGCCAGCGGCAGCACGCTGCCTGCACGCACGAACAGCGGCATGGAGCCAAGCGTGACGGGCAGGGTGAGTTCCTGACCGCCTGCATGCCACTCGCCGGTCCAGAAGTTCCACCAGCCGGTGCCGTTTTCCGGCAGATAGAGCGTGCGCGATGCGGCGCCCTTGTCCATGACGCTCGCCACCAGCAGGTCACGGCCGATCAGGAACTCGTCGCTTTCGGCGAAGGTGCGTGCATCGCTCTCGTGGTCGAGGAAGGTGGGGCGAAGCATCGGCTCGTCGGCCGTCACTGCCGCATGCAGCACCGTGTAAAGGTACGGCAGCAGGCGGTAGCGGAACTTGATCGCCTCGCGGATGTGGTCCGTCACTTCCGGGAACATCCAGGGCTCGTTGACCGTGCGGTCGTCGTTCCAGGAATGGATGGTGAAGCGCGGATGGAAGATGCCGTTCTGCACCCAGCGGACAAACAGCTCCGGCTCGGGACGCGGACCGGCAAAGCCGCCCACGTCATGGCCGATGTTGTAGAGGCCGGAGAGCGACATGCCGAGGCCCATGCGGGTGTTGTAGCGCACGGTTTCCCAGGCGGTGCGGTTGTCGCCGGACCAGGTCTGGGCGTAGCGCTGCAGCCCCGGCGCGCCGGAACGGGAGATGAGATAGGGCCGCACATCCGGCTGGTGGCGCACCTGTGCCTCGTAGCTGGCGCGGGTCATCAGCACCGGCATCAGCGGACGGATGAGGCCGATGTCGATGGTCTCGCCGAAGCCGTTGCAGCGGGCGTGGCTGTCCCAGATCTCGTATTCGTTGTTGTCGTTCCAGGTGGAGTTGATGCCGTAGCCGAGCAGTTTCTCGGTCACGTTCTGCTGCCACCAGGCGATGGTCTCCGGGTTGGTGAAGTCGAGGTGCGCGCCCTCGTCATCCCAGAACACCGAACGGGCGGGCGTGTCGCTCTCGCTGTCGAGAACGAACAGCTTCTTCGCTGTCACATCGGCGAACATCGGGTGGTCCTGCAGCAGGCAGGGCTTGATGTTGGCCGCCAGATGCAGGCCGGCGGAGGCAAATTTCGCCGACATGCCCGCCGGGTCCGGCACCTTGGCCGTGTTCCAGTTGAAGACGTAGCGCTTCAGGCCAATGGAGGTGTAGCCCGAGGAAAGCTGGAAGCTGTCACAGGGAATGTCGTGCTCTTCCACCAGCCGGACGAAACCTTCCAGCTGCTCCTGCGCGTTCTCTGCATCGGTGTAATGCATCGTCGAGCCGGAGTAGCCGATGGTCCACAGCGGCGGGAAGGCGGTGCCGCCGGTGAGGCGGACATTGGCCTTGACCACATCCAGAACCGAGGCGCCCCAGCTCATGTAATAGTCGAGGTCGCCGTCTTCGGCGCGGTAGGCGCGGTAGGGCTTGTGGTAGTTGTCCAGCTCGTTGCCGAGATCGAACCAGCTGCCTGCAAGGTTGTCGTAGAAGACGCCAAAGGCACCGGCCGAGGCCGTGCGGGTGACGCTGAAGGGCCAGTGCTTGTAGAGCGGGTCCGTCGAGCGGGCGTCATAGCCCATGGCATCGAGGTTGCGCATCTCGAAGCGGCGGCCGGAGCGTTCCACATCACCTGCCTTTTCGCCAAGGCCGTAGACCCGCTCGCCGGTCTTGCGCAGCAGGAAATGGGCATGGGCGTGGGACTTCACGTCCAGCAGATAGGCGCCGGTCGGGCGGTCTTCGGCAAAGACGAGGAAGCTGCCATCGGCCTGCTTCGCTTCCCAGACGAAGGTGAGCGGCTTCGTGATGGTGAGGCGGAGCTTGTCCGTCGTCAGGACGATGCCGGCCTCGCCATTGTTGGTCAGCTTGAAGGCCGGGCAGGAGAAGCCCGAAAGATCACGCCGCGAGCGGCCTTCCCACGGGGTTTCGCAAGGGGTGGCCGTGCCTTCGGGCTTGGGCGCCACGGTCCAGCTGCGGCCCAGGCGGAAGTCTCCGTTCTTGCGCAGCTGCACGCGGAACAGGGCGTCTTCCAGCACTTCCACGGTCATCACGTGGCGGCCTTCGATGGCCAGCTCGATGCCGGCCTCGATGGAACGGGTGAGGGTGAATGTCTCAAGCGTCTTCATGACTTGTCTCCAGCGTCAGCCGCCATAACCCAGCAGCAGGCGCGGCAACGCCAGGCTCAGGTCCGGAACATAGGTGATCAGCAGCAGCACGGCGAACTGCATGGCCATCATCGGCAGCAGCGGGCGCAGGACGCGGGCGATCGAGACCTTGGCCACGGAGCAGCCGACGAACAATGCAGAGCCGACGGGCGGGGTGCAGATGCCAAGGCAGAGGTTGAAGGTCATCATCACGCCGAAGTGGACCGGGTCCATGCCCAGATCCTTCACCACCGGCAGGAAGATGGGCGTGAAGATCAGCAGTGCGGGCGTCATGTCCATGAACATGCCGACGACCAGCAGGGCGATGTTGATGATCAGCAGCAGCACCAGAGGGTTCTCGGACAGGGACAGCAGCAGGTCGGAGATGGTGTAGGGAATGTCGGCAAAGGCCATGACGCGGGACATGGCGATCGAGCAGCCGACCATCAGCAGCACGATGGACGTGGTGACGGCGGAATCGATCATGATCCCCGGCAGGTCGCGGATGCTGATTTCCCGGTACCAGACGAGAGCCAGCAGCAGCGTGTAGACCACAGCGACGGCCGACGCCTCCGTGGGGGTGAAGATGCCCTTGATGATGCCGCCCATGATGACAATGATCAGGCCAAGCGGAAGCAGTGCATCGCCGGTCTTCCGGATCACTTCCTTCCAGCTCGGGCGCGGGGCGACCGGATAGCCGCGCTTCTTCGCCACGATGCCGGCCACGAGCATGATGCCGAGCCCCATGAGGATGCCCGGCACGTAGCCTGCGACGAACAGCGCCGCAATCGAGGTGCCGCCGGAAATCAGCGAGAAGACGATGAAGGTGGTGGAGGGCGGAATCAGCAGGCCGGTCGGGCAGGAGGCAATGTTGACGGCAGCGGAAAACGCCGGGTCATAGCCTTCCTTCTTCTGCAGCGGGGCCATGACGCCGCCAACGGCAGCAGCTGCGGCCACGGCCGAGCCGGAGATCGAGCCGAACATCATGTTGGCCAGCACGTTGCAGTGGGCCAGCGAGCCCGGCAGGCGGCCGCCAAGAACCTTGGCCAGCTCGATGAGACGCAAGGCGATACCGCCCCGGTTCATGATGTTGCCCGCCAGAATGAAGAAGGGCACGGCCAGGAGCGTGAATGTATCGAGGCCCGAGGCCAGCTGCTGCGCCGTGTTGTTGATCGACTGGTCGTAGGTCAGGAACAGGGTGAAGGTCAGGACCGTCGAGATGCCGATTGAAAAGGCAATCGGAACGCCGATGAACATGAGCAGGAAGAATGCGCCAAACAGGGTGATGGCGCTCATCATTTCGGTTTCCATCGTCGCTTATCCTTTGCCCGGTTCTGCGCCGGATGAGGCATCGGCGTCGAGATCTTCAACGGGGGCGTAACGGCCTGTGATGAGTCCTGCGGCGAAATCGGCGCAGTAGTAGAGCATCAGGCCGCCGGAAATGGGGACGGCTGCGTAGACGTAGCCCATCAGAATGTTGAGGACAGGAACGATCTGGCCGGATGAGAGCGTCCGCTGCACAAGCGCCATGCCGCCCTTGACCATCACGATGGCGGCAAAGGCCGCGATCAGGGCCGTGACCAGCAGCGCCAGGTTACGGGCGGCTTTCCGGGATGACATCTGGATCAGGAAGTCGATTGCCAGATGCTTGCGCTGGCCCAGGGTATAGGCCGCACCGATCAGGCCGACCCAGATGAACAGAACGCGTGCGATGCTTTCCATGACGACGCTTGGGGTCGGCAATACGTATCGGGAAAGCACCTGCCAGACGACGCAAACCGTCATGACGGCAAACATCGCGGCGATGAACAGGCCCAGCACGCGGTCAACGTGGGCTTTCAGTGCATGCATGGCTGCATGTCCTCCTCGTGGGGCAGGCAGCCTGCCCCGGTTTCCTCCCGGGACCTTTTGTGTCCCGGCCTGCCTTTCAATCTTGGTCTGCCGGTCTGCTGCACCGGTTGTCCGCATGTCTTGGCAGCAGCCGGTGCCTCGTTGGGCAGGGGCATGCTGCGGTTCGGTATGGCGGTTGGGCCGCCTTTGCTGACAACTGTCCCGGTGTTGAAGCCCCCAGACAATGCCGGAAAATGAGGCGGATTGCCTCCTTAACCGGCTGGTCAGAGAAAACCTATTTCCGGGAATTGGTCAACCAATTTCCAAAACCGGTTGACAAAGGCGGTGCTTTGACGAAATTTCTGGTCGCGCGCCGGGCCTTTTTGATCAACCAATCTGGTCGGAGGGTGCCGCCGGTTTCCGATGTGGCCGGCAGGGGGAGGTTCCTCGCCGCGCGCATCCTGAAGTATCATCGGGAGGTAATTTGACATGCGTATGACCTATCGTCTCGGCGCTCTGGCTGGTGCAGCCCTGCTGGCTTTTTCCGCAACCGCCGACGCCCGCACCCTGAAGCTCAACCACAACAACCCGGAAGACCATCCGCTGCACAAGTCGATGGAATTCATGGCCAAGCGCGTCGATGAACTGACCAGCGGCAGCCTGAAGATCCGCATCTATGCGAATGCGCAGCTGGGCAACCAGCGCGAATCCATGGAAATGCTGCAGAACGGTTCGCTCGACATGGCCCGTTCCAACGCCAGCGAGCTGGAAGCCTTCGACGAATCCTACACGCCGCTGAACCTGCCGTTCCTGTTCAAGGACGAAGAGCACGCCTACAAGGTGTTCTCCGGCGAGATCGGCACCGACATTCTCGAAGCTTCGAAGGACAAGGGTTTCGTTGGCATCGCCTATTACGTGGAAGGCGCGCGCTCCTTCTATGCCAACAAGGAAATCAAGTCCCCGGCCGACCTGAAGGGCATGAAGATCCGCGTGCAGCCGAGCCCGACCGCCATCCGCATGGTCGAGCTGATGGGCGCAAGCCCGACCCCGATTGCCTATGGCGAGCTGTACAGCGCGCTGCAGCAGGGCGTGGTTGACGGCGCTGAGAACAACCCGCTGGCTCTGACCACCGCCCGCCATGGTGAAGTCGCCAAGATCTTCTCCGAGGACGAGCACACCATGGTTCCGTCCGTGGTGCTGGTCTCCACCCAGACCTGGGATACCCTGTCCGACGAGGAAAAGGCTGCCCTGAAGCAGGCTGCCCATGAGTCCATGGATCTGCACCGCGCCAGCTGGAACGAGCAGGTTGCCGCCGGCAAGGTGCAGGCCGAGAAGGAAATGGGCGTGAAGTTCGTGACCGTCGACAAGGCTCCGTTTGCTGAAGCCGTGAAGCCGATGATCGAGGAAGCTGCCGCCAAGTCTCCGCGCGTTGCCGACCTCATCAAGCGCATTCAGGCCGCTGGCGAGTAAGACAACCGGAATCCGGGTGTTCTGCACCCGGATTCCTCTTATGTTTCAGGGGGAAGGTGGGCAGATACGCTGCATCGTGCAATTGACGCAAGGTGGCGGTTTGCCGGACACTTGAGGGATGAGACAGACCGGCAGGAGGAGAGGGGCCACATGAACGGGTCCTGACGCCGGATGGAGGACGAAGATGATCGAGGCATCCGGCAGGCGGCGCTACGAGGAGGTGGCGGAGGCCCTGCGGCGGGATCTGGCCGAAGGCAACTATCAGCCCGGCGACCGCATGAAGCCCGAGCGGCAGATTTCTGACGAGCTGGGTGTTTCGCGCTCCATCGTGCGCGAGGCGATCCTGAGGCTCGAAATCGAAGGGCTTGTCGATGTGCGCAAGGGCTCCGGCACCTATGTGGTGAAGGTGCCCGCCGGTGACGACACCGGCACGCGCGGAGACATCGGCCCTTTCGAATTGCTGCAGGCGCGGCAGGTGCTGGAAAGCTCCATCGCCGCCTTTGCAGCCACCACGGTGACCAAGGCCGACATCCTGCGCCTGCGCGAGGCGATGGAGATGGAGCGCCGGGCCATCGCAGAGGACACGGGTGACTATTCTGGCGATGAGCTGTTCCACCATCTCATTGCCGAAGCCACCCAGAACAGCGTGCTGGTCGACATGATCGACGAGTTGTGGCGCAAGCGCGAGCAGAGCCCCATGTGGGCCCGCCTGCATGCGCGCATCTTCGACCGGACCTACCGGCACCGCTGGCTGGAGGATCATCAGGCGATCCTCACCGCCCTGCAGTGCCGCGACCCGCGCGCAGCCCGGCAGGCGATGTGGCAGCACCTTGAAAACGTGCGCCAGACCCTGATGGAACTGTCCGACGTGGATGACCCGCAGTTTGACGGCTATCTGTTCGACAGCCGCCCCGCGGCAGCTGCCGTCTCCTGAAGGCGGGCTCTGCGGGGAATGAGTGGAGCACTGACGAAGGGCATTTGCCCGCTGAACCGAGTTTCCGCCGGAACCTGGCCCGCCCGCAGGATTGAGCAGGGGCTGGCCGTTCCGGCTTTCCCTCCCAAGTCCCCAACCGCCTCCAATTGAGGAGCCCCATCATGGAACAGACATGGCGCTGGTTCGGCCCGGCCGATCCCGTCTCGCTCGCCGATATCCGTCAGGCTGGTGCCACCGGCATCGTCTCCGCCCTGCATGACCAGCCCAATGGCACGGTCTGGCCGGTGGAGCGCATTCTCGAGCGCAAGGCGGTGATCGAGGCGGCTGGCCTCACATGGTCCGTGGTCGAGAGCATTCCGGTCCATGAGGACATCAAGACCGCCGCGCCGGGCTGGGAGCGTTACGCCGAAGCCTGGGTGGAGAGCATGGTGAACCTCGCCCGCTGCGGCGTCCGGATCATCTGCTACAACTTCATGCCGGTGATCGACTGGACCCGCACGGATCTGGCCTATGAGCTGCCGGACGGCGCCCGCTGCCTGCGCTTTGATGCCGATGCCTTCGCCGCCTTTGACCTGTTCATCCTGAAGCGTGAAGGCGCCGAGGCTGAGTACAGCGCGCAGGAGATCGACCAGGCCCGCGCCGCCCATGCGGCCATGAGCGAAGCTGACGTGGCCAAGCTGATGGCCAACATCATCGCCGGCCTGCCCGGCGCGGAGGAGAGCTATTCGCTCGACAGCTTCCGCGCCCGCCTCGCCACCTATGCCGAAGTTGATGCGGAGCGCCTGCGCGCCAACCTTGCCGCCTTCCTGAAGATCGTGATTCCGGTGGCCGAGAAGGAGGGCGTCGTGCTCGCCATCCATCCCGATGATCCGCCGCGCCCGCTGTTCGGCCTGCCGCGCGTGGTCTCCACCGCTGCCGACATGAAGGCGATTGTGGAAATGGTGGACAGCCCCGCTAACGGCTTCACCTTCTGCACCGGCTCCTATGGCGTGCGGCCGGACAACAATCTGGTCGAGATGTTCGAAACCCATGCGGACCGGGTGCATTTCCTGCATCTGCGTGCCACCAAGCGCGAGGCCGATCCGCGCAGCTTCCATGAAGCCGCTCACCTTGATGGCGACGTGGACATGGTTGCGGTGATCAAGGCCGTGCTTCTGGCCGAGCGCCGCCGGGGCATCGAGCTGCCGATGCGTCCGGACCATGGGCACCAGTTGCTGGATGACCTGCGCAAGACCTCCAACCCCGGCTACCCGGCCATCGGCCGCCTGCGCGGCCTTGCCGAGTTGCGCGGCGTCGAACGCGCCATCCGCGCCTTCATCTGACCGCTGCGTCAGATCATGAACGTCAAAGGCCGGGCAGCGATGCCCGGCCTTTGTGTTTGGAGGTTGATGTAGGTATTTAGTACTTCGTCATGCTATGACTTGATCATGGCATCCACCCCGTTTGATTCAGACTTGATAAGTGAGAGTAATCTGTCTGTCTGACAAGGTAATTTCGGGTCTTTTGTAATGGAATGGATGCCATGATCAAGTCATGGCATGACGGAAGTTTTTGGACGTGTTGTGAAAGCCTAACTCACACCTGTGCCAGCGCCCAGATGTCGTCTTTCGCTCCCGGTCCTGCTGCGATGACAGGGGCGCCCTTGCCGAGGCCGAAGGCGGTGGCGGGGAAGGGTTCGTGGAAGCCGCCGGCTTCCTTGACGAGGCAGAAGCCGGCCATGCAGTCCCAGGCGTGCATGTAGGGCTCGTAAAAGCCGACGAGCCGGCCGGCCGAAACATAGGCCAGCATCAGGGCGCCCGAGCCGTTGCGGATCATGTTGCCGCCCCTTGCCGTCAGCGCCGTGACGATTGCACCGGTGCGCTCGGGCGTCACATGGCTGTTGCTGCTGATGCCGGTGAGGCCGTTCTGCATGGTGCGGGACGGATCAAGCTTCAGCGGCTTGCCGTTGAGCGTCGCGCCATGGCCTTCGGCGGCGGCAAAAGTCTCCTGCAACACGGGGGCGAGAATGACGCCGATGACCGGCTCACTCTCCCGGGCAACGGCGATGGAGACGCACCATGTGGGCAGGCCGTTGACGAAGGGCGCCGTGCCGTCGATCGGGTCCACCACCCATGTGTAGGGCGAGGTGCCGCCCGTCTGGCCGTATTCCTCGCCGAGGAAACCGTCATCGGGGAAGGCGGCAGCGACCTTTTCGCGAATGAGCTTTTCGACATTGCGGTCGGCGATGGAGACGACGTCCTGAAGGTTCGCCTTGGTCTCGATCACCAGCGTTTCGCGCCGGTTGAAATAATCGAGCGCAAGGGCGGCGGCTTCTGTTGCGATCGCCTTGGCCAGATCGGAGCGGGCGGCGATGGCGGCGGAATGCAGGTCTGCGGTCATTTCGGGGACTGTGTCCTTTAACTGGCGGGATCAGGCTGCGATGAGGGCGATGCCGCGCTGGCGCAGGCGGATGGTTACATCCGTGCGGGCGGGCAGGGGGGATGGGGTTTCATGGTCTACCACAAACAGCGTCCCGGCAACGGTTTCCACTTCATATTCGGCATGGTCGCCGAGATAGGCCGAGGTGAGAATACGTCCGGCGAGGCTGCCCGGTGCGGCTTCTCCGGCAGCAAGGCTTACTGCGCCGGGGCGGATGGCGAGCTGCGCGCTGCCGGTTCTGGCGCCAGTGGCGGGAAGCTGATGCTCCAGCGGGCCAAGGCGGACGCGGGCGCTGGTGCCATCGGTCTCGATCACCTCGCAGGGCAGCACGTTGGCCTCGCCCATGAAATCGGCGATGAAGCTGGAGGCGGGCGCCTCGTAAAGCTCCCGCGGGGCACCGGACTGGGCGATGCGGCCATCCTTCATGACGATGATCGTGTCCGACACGGCCAGCGCCTCGTCCTGATCATGCGTCACATAGACGGCGGTGAAGCCGAGGCGCTGCTGCAATTCGCGGATCTCGGTGCGCACCCGGCGGCGCAGGCGGGCGTCGAGGTTGGACAGGGGCTCGTCCAGAAGCAGGACCTGCGGCTCCAGCACCAGCGCACGGGCCACGGCAACACGCTGCTGCTGGCCGCCGGAGAGTTCCGCCGGCAGCCGGTGCCCCATGCCGGCAAGGCCGACCTGGGCCAGTCCCTCTTCGGCGCGCTCGCGGGCCTGCTTGCCCTTGAGGCCGGAGGATTCAAGGCCATAGGCCACGTTCTCCAAGGCGCTCATGTGCGGGAAGAGGGCATAGGACTGGAACACCATCGACACGTCGCGGGCGTGTGCTGGCAGCATGGTCACGTCTTTGCCGCCGATGAAGATCTTGCCCCCGGTCGGGTGCTCCAGCCCCGCCAGCATGCGCAAGGTGGTGGTCTTGCCGCAGCCGGAAGGGCCGAGCAGGGTGACGAGGGTTCCTGGTTCGATCGTCAGCGACAGATCGGGAACGGCGGTGAAAGTGCCGAAGTCCTTGCGCACATGCTCGAAGACCACGGAGCCGGGCTTGTGGGATGTCATGCGGTTTTCTCCTGAGCGGGCTTGAGTTCGGAGGTTTGTGCAAGGCCGGAAACCCGGTTCTCGCGGCGCAGGCGCCGTTCGCCGACCAGGAACTGGAACCCGGCGATGACCGTGATCATCACGGCGATGAGCATCGTGGAATAGGCGATGGCGACGCCGTACTCTCCGTTTTCGACGAGGCCGACGATGTAGGACGTGGCCATGTTGTATTCCGCGCTGACGAGGAAGATCACCGCGCTGATGGAGGTGATGGCCCGCACGAAGGAATAGACCAGCGCAGCGGTGATGGCCGGGCGCAGCAGCGGCAGGATCACCTTGCGCAGGGTCCGGGCGCTGGTGGCCCGCAACGTCAGGGAGGCCTCGTCAAGGCTCTTGTCCAGCTGGCTCATGGCCGCAATGCCGCCACGCACGCCCACGGGCATGTTGCGGAAGACGAAGCAGGCGATGAGGATCAGCGCCGAGCCGGTCATTTCCAGCGGCGGCAGGTTGAAGGCCATGATGTAGCTGATGCCGATGACCGTGCCGGGGATGGCAAAGCTCATCATCAGCGCGAATTCGAAGGCATTCTGGCCCACGAATTTCTGCCGGACGATGATATAGGCCGTCAGCAGGCCGACAGCCGCCGTCAGAGGAGCCGCCAGCAGGGCGATCTTGATGGTTGTCCAGAAGGAGTTCCACGCAACGCCCGTCCAGGCGAAGCTGACGCCGTCGAAGCTGACCGAGAAGGCCTTGGCATAGTGGGCAAGGGTCAGCGTGTGGTCGAGACCCCAAGTCTTCACGAAGCCGCCAAAAACGATCATCCCGTAAATGACCAGCGTGAAGGCCATCCACGGCAGCACGATGGCATAGACCACGCGCGAAACGCTCTTCGGCAGGGGAATGTGCGAACCGCTGTCGCCCTTGCCGGTGACGGTGGCGAAGTTCTTGCCCTTCAGCCAGAACCGCTGGGCAAGGAAGGCCGTGAGGGTGAAGCCAAGCAGGATCATCGCCAGCACGGCAGCGCGTGAGGGATCATTCTGCGAGCCGACGACGGCGAAGAAAATTTCGGTCGAGAGCACGCCATGGCTGCCGCCGAGCACGAGCGGGTTGCCGAAATCGGCCATGCTTTCGATGAAACCGATGAGGAAGGCATTGGCGAGGCCCGGCTTCATCAGGGGCAGGGACACATGCCAGAAGGTGCGCCAGCGGTCGGCCTTGAGGGTTTGCGAGGCTTCTTCCAGCGAGGGGCTGACCCCTTCCACCACGCCGATGAGCACGAGGAAGGCGATGGGCGTGAAGGACAGTACCTGCGCGATCCAGATGCCGGTGAGGCCATAGAGCCAGCGGCCCGGCTCGATGCCGAAGAGATCCGACAGGCCTTGTGTGACAATGCCGGAGCGGCCGAACAGCAGCACCAGCGCAAGGCCGATGACGAAGGGCGGGGTGATGATCGGCAGTACCGTGATGAGGCGCAGGCCCTTCTTCAGCGGGAAGCGCGTGCGGGTGGCGACCAGCGCAAAGGCAAGGCCAAGCAGCGTGGAGCCAAGGCCCGTCATGATGGCCAGCCAGAAGGTGCGCCAGGCAACGCCGCAGCGGCCGTCTCCGGTCAGGCAGGAAAGGCTCCAGATGCTGGGGTCCACCACGTTGCGCAGGAAGCCGTCCGGCTTGAACGAGCCGTCGAAGTCCTGCACCGACCCGGCAAACATGCTGCCGATGGGATAGAAGACGAAGACCGCGACAAGAAACACCAGCAGCGAAATGGCCCCGGCGATGAAGGCGTCGCCTTTCATGGCCCCAAGTTCGGCGCAGCCGAAGGCGAACATCAGGACGAAGACGGCGGTGAGCGTGATGGCCCCGGCGCCCATGGCGGGCTGGCCGGTGGAGAGCGCGCCGAAGAGCGTTTCGCTGATGGTCCAGTTCCAGCCCGTGAAACCGATGGCGAGCCCTTGCAGGCTCATGAACAGCACCCCGGCGGCTCCTGCCGCCGCCAGAAGGCGGCCGCGGGCGGGCTGGGCGCTCATCAGGCGCGATGCGCCGCCTGCTGCAAACAGCGCGATGGCCGCGAAAACCCAGGGGCGGCCGTTGGCTGCTGCCTGCAGCAGGCCTGGTTCCAGATCAGGGGTGGAGAGAAAGCTGGACACCCAGCCCAGGCCGAAGAAGCCGCCTTCGACCCTGTACCAGGGCACGAGGATCAGGGCGGCGGCGCCGAGGGCCAGAAGCAAGTCCAGTCGCCGGTTGCTCGTCTGCATGGAAACTGCCTGTTGTTTAAGCGGGAAGGAATGCCGGAAGCAGCACCCGGGCGGTAAAACCCGGGTGCCTCAGGCTCAAAGGCGGAACATCACTGCGCGATGGCGCCGACTTCCCGGTCCCAGCGCTCCAGCAGGGCCTTGCGGGTTTCGCTGCTGCCGAAGGTGGTGAAGTCATAGTCGATCAGCTTGATCTGCTCGAAACGCGGGGCTTCTTCGGGGACCTCTGCGTTCTTGTTGGAGGGCAGCTGGAAGGACTTGGCCTCCTTCATGCGCGACTGCACTTCCGGCTTCAGGGCCCAGTCGTACCAGATCTTGGCGTTTTCCATGTTGCGCGCGCCCTTGACGATGGACATGGAGCCGATCTCGTAGCCCGTGCCTTCGCAGGGAGCGACAACCTTGACCGGGAAGCCTTCGGACACCATTGACACGGCATCATGCATGAAGACGATGCCGAGGCCGGTCTCGCCGCGCGCGGCGGCCTTCACCGGGGCCGAGCCTGATTTGGTGTACTGGGAGACATTGGCGTTGAGGCTCTTGAGATAATCGAAGGCCCGGTCCTCGCCCATGATCTGCACCAGCGTTGCCAGCGCGGTGTAGGCGGTGCCGGAGGAGTTCGGGTTGGCCATCTGGATTTCGCCCTTCAGTTCCGGGGCAAGCAGCGACGACCAGCAGGTGGGTTCGGCAAGGCCCTTGCGGGCGAAAATGTCGGTGTTGTAACCCCAGCCGAGCGCACCGGCATAAACGCCGACCGTGCGGTAGCCGGAGCTTTCCGCCTGGCTCTGCGCCCAGGTGTGCAACTGGTCGAGCATGGGCGACTTGTATTCCTCCGTCAGACCGTCAGAGGCGGCCTGAAGATGCGGGTCACCCGTGCCTGCCCACCAGACATCCGTCTTCGGGTTGCGGGCTTCGGCGCGGATCTTGGCATAGGTCTCGCCCGACGAGAGGCGCACCATGTTGACCTTGATGTCGTGTTCCTTCTCGAAATCGCCCTTCATCTGCTCGCAGATCACCACGTCGGCAGAGCAGATGAGGTTGAGGTCTCCGGCGGCCTGTGCTGCGCTTGTGCCAAGGGCGGTGCTTGCAGCAAGGGCAAGAAGCGTGAATGCGGATGCGGTCTTCATGGGTCGTTCTCCTCCGTTATGGTCCGCCCTGGCAGGCGGTCTTGTTGTGCGGGCGGCGCGGGGCAAGGCTGTCCCGTGCGGCCCGCCTGTTGGCGGCCCGCCAGTCAGTTGTCAGATCTGTGAGACTGGCCGGTGCGGGACCGGTTGGTTTGCGCGGGGCCCTATTGCGTCAGGGGCATTTCCCGCGCGAAGCGTTTGAGCAGGCGGCTTCGCTCTGCCGGTGAACCGAAGGTGGCAAAGTCGTAATCGACCATGCGCATGAGGGAAATGTCCGGCGCGGCCGCCGGGAGAGCGGCTTTCGCGTTTGCGGGGATCTGGTTCTGGCCTGCCTGTGCGCCGGTGGCCTGTCCCTCGGGGCTGAGGGTAAAGTCGGCAAAGAGGCGGGCCAGTTCCGGATTGCGGGATCCCTTGATGAGGCTGACGGCGCCGATCTCGTAGCCTGTCCCCTCGCAGGGGGCGACGATGACCAGCGGGGAGCCCGCCAGCTTCTGGGTGACGGCATCGTGGATAAACGAGATGCCGATCAGCGTATCCCCCCGTGCGGCGGCCTTGACGGGTGCCGCGCCGGATTTCGTGTAGCTGGAGACATTGGCGCCAAGCCTTGCGAGATAGGCAAAGGCCTCGTCCTCGCCGAAGAGCTGCACCAGGGTTGCCAGCGCGGTATAGGCGGTGCCGGAAGTTTCCGGATTACCGATCTGGATATCCCCCCGGTAGGCCGGATCGGTCAGATCGTTCCAGCAGGATGGGGCCGGCAGGCGGCGCTGCGCCAGAAGATCGGCGTTATAGGCAAAGCCAAGCGCGCCGGCATAGACGCCGGAGCTGAGGCTTCCCGACATGGCATGGAAGTTCTGCGCCCAGGGCAGCAGGTCCGCTTCATGCGGCGAGGTGTAGGCTTCCAGCAAACCTTCTGCAGCGGCCTGAAGATGGGTGTCGCCGGTGCCGCCCCACCACACGTCGACGGTGGGGGCCGCGCGATCCATGCGGATGGCATCGAGGATTTCGCCCGTGCTGAGCCGGGTCATGGTGATCTCAAGGCCGGAGTGGCGCTCGAACGCCGCTTCCATGGCGGCGCACCAGTCCTCATCCACACCACACAGCACGTTGAGCGTGCCGGGTGCAGGGCTGGTCTGTTCAGCCAATGCGGTGCCGCCCAGCCAGAAGCCGAGCGCAGCCGCCAGAGCGGTTGCTGCCTTCACCTTGTTCCTCCCCGCCAGACATCCTCCATGTCCGGACAGAAGAAACATGCGCAGGAAACGGAAGCCATGCAATCAAAGAATGGTTTCAGTTGTTGCAGTGTCGCGCAATGGTTGTTTCAAATGCTTCAAAGATTACAAATATTACAACGCGATAGTGAACAGATGTTTTGAATAACAGCGGAGTGCCTTCTATAGTGCAAGTGGGAGGACTGTAAATTGCTGGCACAGAAAGTGAGGATTCTGGTCGTCGAAGACGATCCGGACATGGCCGAGCTGATCTGCGATCTGCTCGAAGCGGAAGGCTGGGAACCTGCGCATGCGGCTTCTGCCGAGGCGGCGGCGGAAGTGTTGGGGCGCGAGCGGCTGCATCTGGTGTTGATCGATCATAATCTGCCGGGAACCTCCGGCCGCGCCTTTGCCCAGCGCCTGCGGGCCAGCATGGATATTGGCATCATCATGGTGACGGCGGCAGGAAGTGCGGCCGAACGGGTGCTGGGGCTGGAAACGGCGGCGGACGACTATGTGGTGAAGCCTTTCGAACCCATTGAACTGACGGCCCGCATCAAGGCGCTGCTGCGGCGGATGAACCCTTCCCTGCGCGGCGGAGAGGCCACAGAACGTTCGGGCAGCAGCACGAGAGAGACGGGCAGGGTTGCGGCCATGGCGGAGGGGATGGATGGGGCAGCCCTCGTTCTGGGAGACTGGTCCATCGACCTGCAGAACCGCCGGGCCATCTGCCGCAGTGATCCGGGCCGCACGCTGACGGCGGCGGAATTTGCGCTGCTGGAGATCCTCGCTGCAACGCCGGACACGCCTGTCAGCCGCGCCCAGATCCTCGACCGGCTGGGAGCTGAAACAGACAGGCATATCGACCGGAACGTGGATGTGCTGGTGCTGCGGCTGCGGCGCAAGATCGAGCCCAACCCCGATCTGCCGCGTCATGTGCTGACCCGGCGCGGCAAGGGCTACATCCTGCATACGGGTGCAGGCGGACCGCACACGTGATCACCCGCGTCCTGAGCCGCCCCTATCTCTCCTCCATCGCCTTCCGGCTGCCCTTTGCCATCGTCTTCATCTGCGCACTGGTTTTCGGCCTGTCGGGTGTGGCGATCTTCGGGCTGGTACGGGCGCGCGATGAAATGGCGGCTTACAGGCTTGATGCCTATACGAGCCTGGCCAAGGCGTCGCTGGTGTCGCGGCAGGTGTCGGACCTCGTCTCCAGCGCACCCCTGCTGATGAATGCCACCTCACCCTACCGGGTCTCGGGCAAGAGCCGGGCGCTGGTGGAGCAGGTGGACACATTGCTGTCCGCCATGGCCGGCCAGCCGTCCGATGGTCCGGCGACGGGGCCGGAAGAGCTGCGGATCGTGGACCTGCTGCAGGCGATCCGCGAGCAGACGCTGGTGCTGGCCGCCAATGCGGATGCCGCGCAACAGCACAAGGAAAGGGCGGCCGCCGCGCTGGGCGAAATCGCCGTGGCGGGCGACGTGGCCAATGCGGGTGTGCGTCGGCGCCTCAATGCCATCGTGCAACTGGCGGCAGGGTCCGACAGCCTGTTCCAGCTGGGAGAGCTGAAACGGCGCTATGTGCAGGAAACGGCAGGCTCGGCCGAAGTACCCGGTCCGCCGCCGGTTTCGCCGGCGCTGCTGGCGCCCTATGACCGGGTGTTCGAGGCGCAGACCCGGTATCTCCTCGAAATGTATGCGATCCGCTCGTCCGTTTCCCGGCTGCATGCGGTGGCGCGGGAGCTGTCGCTGGCCTCTGAAACCCAGTCGGATGCGGTGACGCGCAGCCTCAACGAGAACATTCTGGCCGCCTCCGAGGCGCTGACGCGGCTGCTCATCATGGTGGCGCTGGCGGCTGTTCTGGTGCTGGGGCTTGCCATCCTCTCCATCCGCTCGGCCATGCGGGTGTCGCGCGGGATCGTGGATCTGTCGCAGGGCATGCAGGCGCTGGCCAAGGGCCACAAGGATGTGGGCCCGCCTTCCTATGCGGGCGGGGAGAGCGAGCTGTTGCAGCTGCTCGATGCCTTCCGCGCCTTCCGCGACAGCGTGGAGCGGGTGACGCGCCTGCGCAAGACGGCGGAAGCGGCCGCACGCACCATCCGCTCCACCTTCCGCAGCATGAACGAAGGCATCGCCCTGTTTGATCCGCAGGGGCAGCCCATCACCATGAACCGCCGGGTCATCGAACTGGTCGGGCACAAGGGCGCTGCGCGCAAGCTGCCGGCGCGGCGCTTTGTGGCGCCAGTCGCTGGCCTTGATCCGCGCCTTCTGCCGGGCGATGGCGGGCCGGGGCTGCTGGCGGGGCCTGTCTCCCTGCGCCACCGGGACAGCACCGGCCGGGTGACGGAAATCTCCCTCTCGCGGCAGGCCGACGGTGGCATCGTGCTGCTGGCGCGGGATGTGACGCAGACCGACCGGCAGGAGGCGGAAGCGGCGCGGGCGCAGCGGCTCGACGGCATCATGCGCATGACCCATCAGGTCAGCCATGAGGTGGGCAACATGATCGGCATCATCACCGGCAGCCTTGGCCTGCTGGAGCGGGACGACAGCTTCAACGAGCGCCAGCGCCGCCATCTCGCCCGCATCCGCAAGGCGGCAGACCGGGGCCGGGCACTTGCCTCCAGCATGCTGTCCGTCGGCAGCCAGCAGCCCATCACCCCGGCCAGCGTGGATGTGGGCGCTCTGCTGCGCAGCATGGCCGATGTGCTGGAGATCGCCGTGGGCGAAAGCTGCAAGGTGGAGATCTGCTGCGAGGAGCCCTTGCCGAGGATCGAGACGGATGCGGCCCTCTTCGAGCAGTCGGTGCTCAACCTCTGCCTCAACGCAGCCGCCGCCATGCCGCAGGGCGGCAGCATCGTTCTGGCCTGCCGGGAAGAGGCGGGCATGCTGGTGCTGGATGTGAAGGACACCGGCACAGGCATGACGCCGGATGTCGCCGACAAGGCCTTCGAGCCCTATTTCACCACCCGCCCGGGCAGCGGCGGCGCGGGGCTGGGGCTTGCGCTGGTCTATGGCTTCATGCGCCAGTCCGGCGGTGACGCCCGCATCCTCTCCGCCCCCGGTGAAGGCACGGTGGTGACGCTGGTGTTTCCGGCACCGGCCGGGGCCTGACGCTCAGCCGCGCCCAAGCGTGCGGTTGACGGACTGGGCGATGATGTCGCGGATCTGGCGATGGAGCGGGGATTTGTGCACCCTTTCGGTCCAGACCATCAGCACGTCGAAGGGGGCTGGCACCGGACAGGGGGTGATGTGCAGCTCGTCCGAGAAATACTGCGCCAGCAGGCCCGGCATGGTGGCCACATAGCCGGTGGTGCGGATGAGGCGCGGCAGGCCCGCCGGGCTCGGCACCTCGAGACTGGGCTTCAGCCGGTGGCCCATGGCCTCCAGCGCCCTCAGATAACCGGACTTCCAAAGGCCGCCATAGGTGGCTGCCACATGATCGAGCGCCAGATAATCTTCCAGTGTCAGCGTCTTGCCGGCGAGCGGATGGTCCCTGTCCATGGCGCAGACATAGTGCTCGTCGAACAGCTTGCGGCTGTAGAAGGCGGCATCGTTGCGGCGGAAGGGGCCAAGCAGCAGGTCCGCATGGGAGCGCACCAGTTGGTCTGGGCCGATGTCGGCGGAGGGAATGATCTCGATGCTGAAGCCGGGCGCAGCCTGGCGCAGATCGCGCACGATCTCGGGGATGATGATCATCCGCTCATAGTAGTTGCAGGCGATGACATAGCGCCCTTCGATAAGGGCGAGATCCAGCGGGTCCGGCTCGGCAAGGCGCAGGAAGTCATCCAGCATGGTGCGGGTGGTGGAGAGGATCTGCTCGCAGCGCGCCGTGGGCATCTGCTGGCCTGCGACCCGCAGGAACAGCGGATCGGCAAAGACCTTGCGCAGCTTGTCGATGGTGTAGCTGACGGCCGACTGGTTCAGCCCCAGAACCTCCGCGGCCCGGCTGAAGGAGCCTTGCGCATGCACCACATGCAGGGTGTTGAGCGCGGCAAAATCCACCCCCAGCGGCCCGGCCCGGCCTGTGCCCGGTTTGTTATCCGGCTTTTCCTCCAGCATGGCGCGCTCTCCCAATCGCTCCATCAAATTTCCCGATTTCAGGTATCAGGGAAACCGCATTGCCGCGTCAAGGCGCATGCGCTTTCGTGGGACCACGGATTGCAGATCAAGGGAGGAGGACTGCACATGCCGCTCGCGCCACTCGACGAGACCACCACGATTGCCCAGCTGACGGATGACCCTTATCCGGTCTACCGCCGCATGCGGGCTGAAACGCCTGTCATCCGCGTTGCTTCGGTCAAGCGCACGTTCCTGACCAAGGCTGTCCACACCAAGGCGGTGAAAGACAACCCGGACCTGTTCAGCTCCGATGATCCCAACACGCCGATGAAGCCGGCCTTTCAGGCCCATACCTTGATGCGCAAGGACGGGGAGGAGCACCGGCGCGAGCGCATGGCCATGCAGCCGGCCTTCACGCCGAAGGCGATCCGCTGCAACTGGGCGGAGCTCTATCAGTCCATCGCCGAGGACTATGTCTCCCGCCTGCCGCGCGGGGAGACGGTGGATCTGTTCACGGATCTTTGCGGCCCGGTGGCGGCGCGCATTCTGGCGCATATCCTTGGCGTTGAGGAAGCGACCGACGAGGAGATGCAGCGCTGGTCGCAGCTTCTCATTGACGGGGCTGGCAATTTCGGCTGGCGGCCGGAGCCTTTCGAGGCCAGCGACAAGGCCAATGCGGAGATGAATGCCCTGTTCGACAGGCTGCAGGCCCGCCACAAGGCCGAGCCCAATGCATCGGCCTATTCGATCATGCTGAATGCGGCAGATCCGATCCCGCTCAGCCAGATCTACGCCAACATCAAGATTGCCATCGGCGGGGGCATCAACGAGCCGCGCGATGCGCTCGCAACGATCATCTATGGCCTGCTGAGCAATCCGGATCAGCTCGCCGAAGTGCGCCGTCAGGATGCCTGGGAACAGGCGTTTGAAGAGGGTGTGCGCTGGGTGGCACCGATTCAGGCCTCGTCCCGCCGGGTGCTGGAGGACACGGAGATCGGCGGCTTCGAGATTCCCAAGGGCGACACGGTGATGACCATCCAGGCCTCCGCCAACCGGGATGAGGATATCTATCAGAACGGCGAGGAGTTCTTCGTCTTCCGTGACAAGAACCCGCATCAGGCCTTCGGCAGCGGCCCGCATCACTGTGCAGGGGCTCACATCGCCCGCCGCACGGTCGGCCAGATCATGCTGCCGCTGCTGTTTGACCGGTTCCCGGACATGGAGTTGCCGGACCCGTCGGCGGTGAAGTGGAAAGGCTTCGGCTTCCGCGGGCCCATCAATCTGCCGGTGACGCTGAACTAGGCTGGTTGTTTCAAGTTTCGCAAGGTCTCGAATGGAGGAGGGAGAGACATGGTGAAGGTGACCTACGTGCACCATGACGGCACGCGCACCGAGGTGGACGGCAAGGAGGGCGACACCGTGATGCACACGGCGGTGGCCCAGGACGTGGAGGGCATCGTCGGCGAATGCGGCGGGGCCATGATGTGCGCCACCTGCCATTGCTATGTGGATGATGAATGGCTGGACGCTGCCGGAGAACGGCGCGACGGCGAGGAAGACATGCTGGACTGCGGCGCTGCCGAGGTGAAGCCGAACTCGCGCCTGTCCTGTCAGATCCGGTTGAGCCCGGCGCTGGATGGCCTCGTCGTGCATCTGCCCGAAGAGCAGATGTAAGCTGGAAAAGGGGGCAGACCATGCAGCGGATCGTCATCATCGGGGCCGGGCAGGGCGGCCTGCAGGCGGCCATGAGCCTTCGGCAGGAAGGCTTCGGCGGCACTATCACGCTGATCGGTGCCGAGCCGGGCTTGCCCTATCAGCGCCCGCCGCTGTCCAAGGCCTATCTCAAGGATGGTGACGGCGCGCGGCTGGACCTGCGCCCGGCAGCCTTCTTCGACAAGAATGAGATCACGCTCGTCTCCGGTGTCCGGGCGGAACGTATTGACCGCGAAGGCCGTGAGGTGCATGCGGGCGGCACGGTCTATCCCTACGATCATCTGATCCTTGCCACCGGAACCCGCAACCTGCGCCCACCGATCCCCGGGCTGGAGCGGGCGCTGGATCTGCGCACGCTGGAAGATGCGGCAAGGCTGCGCGGCGAGTTGGAACGGCCCCGGCGCATTGCCATCATCGGTGGCGGCTTCATCGGGCTGGAATTTGCCGCAGTTGCCCGTGCTGCCGGGCACGAGGTGACGGCCGCGGAAGCCGCGCCCCGTCTGATGGCGCGGGTGCTGTCGCCGGAGCTCTCCGCCCGCTTCCTTTGCTTGCACGAAGGCATGGGCACCCGCGTTCTGCTGGGCCGGCCGGTGAGCGCGGTGACAGACGAGGGCATCACCCTTGCGGATGGCTCTGGCATCGCGGCGGATCTGGTGATCCTGGCGGCTGGCGTGGTGCCCAATGTGGAACTTGCGGCTGAGGCTGGGCTGGATGTGGCCAATGGCGTTGCGGTGGATGGTGAGCTTCTGACCTGCGATCCTTCCATCTCGGCGCTGGGGGATTGCGCGTCCTTCCCTGAGCCGGTGACGGGCGCGCGCATCCGCCTTGAAAGCGTGCAGGCTGCGACCGATCACGCCCGCCATATTGCCCGGCGCCTCATGAAGGGCGCGGGCGCGCCCTATGCCGCTGTTCCGTGGTTCTGGTCGGATCAGGCAGACTGGAAGCTGCAGATCGCAGGCCTCGCCGGGCCGGGAGATGAAGGCCTTGCCCTTGGGCCGGATGCCGTGCTGCGCCTGCGCGATGGTGTTCTCTCGGCAGTCGAGACGATTAATGACGCCAAGACCCACATGCAGGCCCGCAAGCTGCTGGCCGGTGCAACCCCGCCCTCCCGCGCCGAGCTGGAAGCCTGCGGCTTCGATCTGGCAGCGCTTGCCAAGGAGCGGGCGGCGGCGTGAGAGCGTTTCCGCGTCTGCCAGGTAAAGTCAGCATCAAGAGGAGCCGTACGTGCGGGCAGGAGCCCGCCGGATACATTCTGGTACAAATTTTCCGGGGCTTTTCGCCCAATGCCACCAGATTGACCAGCTTTGCCGCAAATTTCCGCTGGCGCCAGAGTCAAAAAATTTTGATGTTTCCTCGTGTAACGTTCACGCTACATATTCTGATGGTAGAAGGGCGATACCGGTTTTGAGCTTGGCGGCCGAACGGAAAATTTGAACTGGAGTTTCATGTGTCGCTCTGGAGACAATCGCTTTTAAGCCTTGTCATTATTGTTGCTGGCCTTGGCCTTTGGGCCAGGTTTTATCCCGGTGCAGGTGAAATTCTGGCACCTGCAGGTCTTGGCTGGCTCGCAGCTGCCTCCACGCCTCCGGCATCCAGCGGCGGGCAGGGGGGCGGCCAAGGGGGAGGTCAGGGTGGCCGCGGGCCGCAGGGGATCGTCAACGTGGCGCCGGTCACCCAGCAGACGATCAACGACCGCCTGTCTGCCATCGGCACGGGCCGCGCTGTCCGGTCTGTCGAGGTCCGGCCGTTCGAATCCGGCCGCATGACGGAAATTCTTGTGAGGTCCGGTGCCGTCGTGAAGCGTGGCGATGTGATTGCCAAGCTTGATTCCGAGGCTGAGGAAATTGCCGCCGAACGCGCCGAGATCGCCCTCAAGGATGCCGAAGCGCGGCTGGGCCGCACCCGGCAACTGCGCCAGTCCAATTCGGCCAGTGAGGTGCAGGTGACGGATGCAGAGCTGGCTGCGCAGAATGCGAAGCTTGCCCTGCGCGATGCCCGGCTGGCCCTGTCGCGCCGCTCGGTCGAAAGCCCGATCGATGGCATTGTCGGCATCCTGCCGATCACGGAGGGCAACTATGTCACCTCGTCCTCGGTGATTGCTACCGTCGAGGACCGTTCCGAGCTGCTGGTGGATTTCTGGGTTCCTGAACGCTTTGCCGGAATTGCCGTCGGCGCTCCGCTGAGGGCCGTGTCCGTTGCCCGCCCGGGGGAATATTACAATGGCGAAGTGAGCGCCGTGGACAACCGGGTCGAAACCGCAAGCCGCACCCTGCAGGTGCAGGCCAGCATCCGGAACGATGGTGACCGGCTGCGCCCGGGCATGTCCTTCCAGGTGGAAATGCGTTTCCCCGGCGAGACTTTTACCGCGGTTGATCCGCTGGCTGTTCAGTGGGGCGCGGATGGCGCCTTTGTCTGGGCGGTGCAGGACGGCAAGGCAAAGCGCACGCCGGTGCGCATCATCCAGCGCAACACCCGCAATGTGCTTGTGGAAGCTGAGCTGAAGCCTGGTGACGAGGTGGTGACGGAAGGGCTGCATCTGGCCCGTGAAGGCGCCCCGCTGAACATCGCCGGCCGCCAATTGCCGCGAGCTGGAGGCGACAAGACAGCTCAGCCCGCCGCCGCGCCGAGCGGTTCCTGAGAGCCCGGGCGGCCGGATAGGGCCGGCCGCTGCCGTGCATGACCGCACTGGTGCCCCCGATGGTGTGGTGCCGCGGTCCTGCCTTTGAGGACAATCCTTCCCGCAGTCCGCACCGCCTGATGCGGCGGGCTGCCCGGGATATTGGAACGAGGCCAAGATGAGCTCCAGCCATAAGCCTGACCGCAGCTTCACCGCCCTGTTCGTCCGCCGCCCCGTGCTGGCTTTCGTGATGAACATGCTGATCGTCGTTGCGGGCCTTGCCGCCTTCTTCGGCGTGGAAGTGCGCGAACTGCCGGATGTGGACCAGCCGGTCATCTCCATCCGCACTACTTACAACTCCGCTTCTGCCGAAACCATCGACCGGGAAGTCACTGGCGTCATTGAGGGCGCGGTGTCGCGGGTTTCCGGCGTCAAGTCGATCTCGTCCTCGTCCTCCTACGGTGAAAGCCGTGTGACGGTCGAGTTCTATGCCAACGTCAATCTGGATGCGGCAGCGGCGGACATGCGTGATGCGCTGGGCCGCATCACCAACAACCTGCCCGAGGATGCCGACGCTGCCCGTATCATCAAGGCTGACTCCAACGCCCAGCCCGTGGTGCGTCTGGCGCTGACCTCCGACAGCATGTCCGTCGAGGATATGACGGTACTGGTGGAAGACGAGGTCGCAGACGTTCTATCCGCCGTGCCCGGTGTGGCCGATGTGCAGGTGTCCGGCGACCGGGAAAAGATCTTCCGCATCGATATCGATCAGGCACGAATGGCCAGCCTCAACCTGACGGTTGGTGACGTGGCTTCGGCCCTGTCCACAATGGCCTTCGATACGCCGGCCGGCTCGCTGACCAGTCAGACGCAGGATCTGATCGTGCGGGCGAGTGCCGCCATCGATACGCCGGAAGCGTTTGAGAGCATCATCCTGAACCGCCGGGCCCGCCTGGGGGATTTCGCCACGGTTACGCTGGGGCCGGATATCGGCCAGTCGCAGCTCAGGGCCAATGGCAAATCCGGTATCGGCCTTGGCATCATTCGCGCGGCCCAGTCCAATACCCTGGAAATCTCGCAGGGTGTCGCTGCTGCTGCCGCACGAATCCAGCAGACCCTGCCGGAAGGCACCAAGATCGAAGTCACCAGCGATGATGCAACCTTCATCACCGGCTCCATCCATGAGGTGGAGATTGCGCTGATGATTTCCGTCAGCGTGGTGCTGCTGATCATCTTCCTCTTCCTGCGGGACTGGAGGGCAACGCTTATTCCGGCCGTGACCATGCCGGTGGCCCTGATCGGCACGCTGGCGGCGATCTATCTGGCCGGTTTCTCCATCAACATCCTCACCCTGCTGGCGCTGGTTCTGGCGACGGGCCTTGTGGTGGATGACGCCATCGTGGTGCTGGAAAACATCGTGCGCCGCCGCAACCAGGGCATGGGGCCACGGGCGGCCGCCGTTCTGGGCACGGACGAGGTGTTCTTTGCCGTGATCGCGACGACGGCAACGCTGGCGGCTGTCTTCGTGCCGCTGTCCTTCCTGCCCGGACAGACCGGCGGCCTGTTCCGGGAGTTCGGCTTCGTGCTGGCGATTGCGGTGCTGCTGTCTTCTGTGGTGGCGCTGTCGCTCTGTCCGATGCTGGCGTCCCGCCTGCTCAAAGGCAAGGTCGCCAATATGGGGGCGGACGAGACCGTCATCCTTGAAACAGAGGCACAGGACGATGCCGGAGCACCGCAGGCAGCTGTCCCTGCCAGACAGGCCTCCAGGCAGGCCTATAGCGGTCTGGCAAGTCTCTACCGGCGGACCCTGAGAGCCTGCCTTGATGCGCCCATGGTGGTGCTTGCCGTATCGCTGCTTTTCGCCATGTCGGCGGTGGTTCTGTTTGGCACCATCAAGTCCGAGCTGACGCCTTCCGAAGACAGGTCCATGGCTTTCATGCGGATTTCGGCCCCGCAGGGCGTGAGTCTTGACTATCTTGCGGAACAGATGACGCGCGTCGAGGAGCTGATTCAACCGCTGCGGGACAGTGGTGAAATCACCAGCACCTTCTCTGTCGCAGGGCAGGGCGGACGGTCCAACAACGGCTTCATGGTGATGCGTCTGGCGCCCTGGGAGGCTCGCACGCGCTCGCAGCAGGAGATCGTTGCCGATGTGTCGCGGCTGGTCCGGGATGTGCCGGGCGTGCGGGCCTTTGTGTTCCAGCCCAACAGCCTTGGCATTCGCGGGGCGGGTTCAGGCCTTCAGTTTGCCGTGGCCGGCAGCAACTATGCGGCCCTTGGGGAAAGTGCTGCGAAGATCGTCGCGGAGCTGGAAAAGGATCCGCGCTTCACCCAGCCGCGCCTGTCCACTGAGGCAACGCAGCCGCAGCTCTCCGTTTCCATCGACCGGGAGCGGGCGTCCGATCTCGGCATCGACATCAACGGCCTTGGCAATGCCATGCAGGCGATGCTGGATGGACGCCGCGTCGGGCAGGTCTTCATCGAAGACCGCAGCTTCGATGTGAAGTTTGTTTCCACCACCAACCCGATCAACGACCCGACGGATCTTGAGAACGTGTTCCTGCGCACCGGCGACGGGCGTTTCGTGCCGGTGTCCACCATTGCGACGCTGACCGAAAAGGCCGTGCCGCCGCAGCTGGACCGGGAGCAGCAATTGCGTTCCGTGGCGATTACCTCCAGCCTTGCCCCGGATTTTGCGCTGGGTGATGCCTACAAGGTGGCGCAGGAGATTGCTGCGCCGCTGCTGCCGCCGGGCGGGCGCATCGTGCCGCTGGCAGAAGCCGCAACACTGGGCGAGCAGTCGGCCAGCATGGCCCGCACCTTCGGCTTTGCCCTGCTGATCATCCTTCTGGTGCTGGCGGCGCAGTTTGAAAGCTTCATCAGCGCGCTGATCATCATGTTCACCGTGCCGCTGGGGCTGGCCTGCGCGGTCTATGCCATGGCCTTCAGCGGCACTTCGCTCAATGTCTACAGCCAGATCGGCCTTGTGCTCCTTGTGGGCATCATGGCCAAGAACGGCATTCTGGTGGTGGAATTTGCCAACCAGCTGCGGGACAAGGGCCTTGGGGTGCGCGAGGCGGTGGAGAATGCGGCCAACATCCGCCTGCGGCCGGTGATGATGACCATGCTCTGCACCATCGTCGGCGGCGTACCGCTGGTTCTCGCCTCCGGCGCCGGGGCCGAGGCCCGTATCGCCCTGGGCTGGATCATCGTCGGCGGCCTTGGTCTTGCGACTTTCTCCACCCTCTATCTGACCCCGGTTGCCTATCTGCTGCTCGGCCGCTTCATCAAGCCGCAGGCGGAACAGGAAAGCCGTCTGGAACGGGAAATGAGAGATGCGCGTGACGGTGCTGCGCGGATGACGCCGGGCGAGTGAGATCACTCCGTAAACACAAAAAAGCCCCCGCCAGTGATCCTCTGACGGGGGCTTTTGCTTGTGTGTTTCGGACTGGTTCAGCCCTTGGCATCCCCCACCGGCAGGCGGATGTTGCGTAAGGCGAGGGCGGCAACGAGACCGACTGCGGCGATGAGGGCGGCTGTCAGGAACAGCGGATGGAAGGCGGACTGGTAGATGCTTCCAAGCAGGTGCCTTGCGGTGTCCGGCAGGGCTGCTGTCTGTGCAGGCGACAGTTTTTCCAGATGCTCGACACCCGGCACCTCGCCCATGTGGCGGCCGAGGCCTGCGGAGAGGATTGCGCCATAGATCGAGATGCCGATGGAGGCGCCGCCGATGCGGGTGAGGGTGACGCTGCCGGTGGCCGCGCCCACGTCCCGCCTGTCTGCCGCATTCTGCACGCCCAGCACGGGCACCTGCTGGCCGATGCCGACACCGATGCCCTGCGCCAGCATGATGAGCCCCAGCAGGATGGTGGGGGTGTTACTGCCGGTGAAGCTGTAGGCCAGAAGCATGATGACCCCGGTCAGCGTCGAGAGCACGGAGAAGATCTTGTAGTTGCCCGAGGCCGACATCAGCCGTCCGGCGGAAAGCGAGCCGATGGCGATGCCGGCTGTCAGCGGAATGAAGAACACGCCGGCTGCCGAGGGACTGAGGCCAAGGCCCGACTGCAGATACAGCGCATAATAGGTGACCAGACCAATGCCGATGGCGCCGCTTGCCGCCGAGATGGTCAAGAGCAGGCAGATCTGGCGGTTGCGGAAGAGCGAGAGCGGCAGCACCGGTTCCGGCGCGCGCCTTTCCACCAGGATGAGGGCAACGAGGGCCAGCATGCCTGTGCCGAGGACCGCAAGGGCCGTGGGCGACAGAAGCCCGCCGAACAGTTCCGAGCCATCGGCCCACAACACGATGCTGCCCGTCACCATGGCGGCCAGGATGGCGCCCGGATAGTCGATCTTCGGCTTCCGGTCCGGCCGCTTGTAGGGCAGCATGATCGCAAGGGCGGTGAGAACGATGATGCCGACCGGCAGGTTGATGAAGAAGATCGAGCGCCAGCCGAACAGGTCGCTCATGGTGCCGCCCAGCACCGGGCCAATGGCGCCGGAGAGCATCAGCACGAGGCTGGAATAGCTCTGGTAGCGGGCCCGCTCGCGCGGGGCGAAGAGGTCGGCGTTGATCGAGAAGATCGTCACCATGATGCCGCCCCCGCCAAGGGCCTGCAGCACGCGCGCGGCAATCAGCGTGTTCATGGAGACGGCAAGGGCACAGGTGAGCGAGCCAATGGTGAAGATGGCGATGGCGGCCAGCATCACGTATTTGCGCCCGAACAGATCGCCCAGCTTGCCATAGACCGGCATCACGGCGCTGGAGGCGAGAAGATAGGCGGATGCCACCCAGCCGAACCGCTCGATCTGGCCAAATTCGCCGACGATGGTCGGCAGGGCCGTGGCGACGATCTGGTTGTCCAGCGTCGCCATGAAGACGCCCATCAGCAGGAACAGGAAAATGATGATCCTGCGCGGGTGGGGTGGTCTTTCAGGCGGGGTGGTGTGGGGAAGAGCCGCTGATGCAGCCGCACCGGCTTCAAGCTCTGCCGGCTCCGTAAGATGTTTGTTCATGGCAATGGCGCGTCCAGAGATTCCGCCCCTTGCGGAAAATCCCGCAATCCCTCGGGCGGATGATTGCGAAAATATGTGCTTTTCGCATATATGTGTCAATGTCAAATAAGTGACAAGTGCACGCAGCGGGATTATGCTGCTTTTGGGATCGATACAGGCAGGGGATGACGGAGCAGATGGCAGATCAGGACCGCGGACGGCAGGAAGAGGATTTCGCGCTGATCTCCGCAAGTCTCGGCCGCATGCGCATGATGATCGGCCGCCGCATCATTGGCCGCATCGCCCTGCAGCAGACCGAGCCGGGGCTGGAGCTGACCCATCTGGATGTCATCGACGCCGTGCGCCGCCGCGCGCCGGACGGCGAGGTGACTGTCGGGGCGATTGCCGAATTCATCCGGGTTGACCCCTCCCGCAGCAGCCGGCTGGTGGCGGATCTGGTCCAGCGCGGCCTGTTGCGCCGGACTGTGTCGCAGGAGGATGCGCGCCGCAGCGTCGTTGAGCTGACGGAGCGCGCCCACGAGTATTTCCGCGTTGCCGACCGGGTGAAGCAGGGCTTCATCCGCGACATCACCGCAGACTGGAGCGCGGAGGATCTCGACCGCTTCGCCATTCTGCTCGACCGTTTTGTCACGGGACTGGAAGAGCGCTCGCGCCTGCCGGGGGATGCCGGCTGAGCAGGCTTGCAGGCCGCCGCCCCCTGACAGGCCCCGGCACAGGCCGGGGTGGCGCGGAGGACGCGTTATTCCGCGATGACGATTTCCAGCGGACGCGGGTGGGAGAGGAAGTCGAGATGGCTCATGGAATAGCCGTAGGCGCCCGCGAGCCCGACGACGAAGAGATCGCCGATATCGGCCGCTTCCAGATGCACGGGAGTTGCCGTCAGCTTGTCGGCAGAATTGCACAGAGCGCCGCCGATGAAGGCGGTTTCATTGCGCACCGACTGCTGGCCATCGAACACGGCGGGGGCATCCATGCGCACCACGTCCACCGGATGATTGATCTTCAGCGCGATGGGGCGGCGGAAATGGTGTGAGCCGCCCTGGCAGACGATCTGCTTCATGCCGACGCTGGTCTTGATGTCGACGATCTCCGTGCAGTACCAGCCGCTGTCGGCGGTGAGATAGCGCCCCAGTTCCAGCACGAAGTGGCGTCCGGCAAAGCCATGCTCCGCGATCAGTGCCGTCAGGCGCGCCGCATAGGCTTTCGGCTGGAAGCCCCGGCCGGTTTCCAGATAATCGATGCCGAAGCCGCCGCCGAAGTCGATGGTGCTGCACTTGAGGCCGGGCACGCGGGCTTCCGTTTCCTTGGCCAGCTCGAACACGCGGCGGCAGTTTTCCAGAAGATCATCCAGCTGCAGCACGCCCGAGGCGGAATAGACATGCAGGCCCCGGAAGGCCAGATGGGGCAGGGCGGCGATCTGCGGCAGCTGGCCGAAATAGAGCTCCTGATCGATGCCGAACTTGGAGCTGTCGCCGGAGAAGCTGGCCTGCGCATCATGCACATGGAAGTTGGGATTGACCCGGACGAGGATTTCCTGCGTCACGCCATGGCGGGCGCAGATCTGCTCCAGCCGGTGCGCCTCGGTCAGCGATTCCACATGCACCAGCTTGATGCCGGTGGAAACCGCCCATTCCAGCTCTTCCGGCGACTTGCCGGGGCCGGTGAAGACGATCTGCTTCGGCGCGAATCCCGCCTCCAGCGCCTTGCGGCCCTCGCCGATGCTGGCGATTTCGACGCCTGCCACATCCGCCGCCAGAGCCGCCTTGAGGAACGAGCCGTTCGGGTTGGCCTTCATCGCATAGAAGATGCCGACTTCCTGCGGCAATGCGGCCTTGAGGGCGGCAATCTTGGCCTTCATGACCGTGAGATCATAGACGAAGAAACTGCGTCCGTTGGTCTTGTCCGCGCCAAGCTTTGCGATGGACTGGCGGACATGGGCAGGAAGAAACATGGATGAAGCCCCTCGGGGTTGCGTGCCGTCCTGTGGCTGGTCCTCTGGCTGGCTCCGCATCCTTTGCCGCTGGCAGGGCGGCCCTGCACAGGTTCCTGTGCGAGGCGGAAGGCCTTGACGGGCTGCAGGCGCGGGGAAGGGGCTTGAGGGGCCACCGGCTGATTTTCAGCCTGTGATAGACCGCCTTGCCCATCCGATGCCAGCCATTTTTAGGGGAATCTGCAGAAGCATTTTGTCCGCAAGAGTGGGGTTTGATCCGGATAGCCAGTCAGGTGCGAAGTCCTCTCCTTCGAGGCGGGGCTACTGGATTAACGCGTCAGGCTTTGACGCCGCCCACGGTGATGTATCTGATCTGTGGCAGGGCCTCTCCGCCCCCCCCTCCCCACGAGGGTTACTGCATGCACACATCGTGCTTTGAGCCGGAGAGGGTGTGGTCTGGTTATTCCGGCACGGCGTTTCAGCCCCCCTCCCCCTCGTGGGGAGGGGTTAGGGGTGGGGGGAAAGCATTTCAGTCTGGCAGAGTGTCCATTGGTTCCGGACAGCCGTTCTTCTTGATGTCGCTCCAGGCATCTATCTGTCTTTCATATAGTTTTCGGCTCAGAGCCCCCCACCCCTTACCCCTCCCCACCAGGGGGAGGGGGCGGCAGGCGTCCTCCCGAAAAGCAAACGCCTCATTGCGGGCAGTTTCCGAACCTGATGTGTGAAACCGGTAGCCACCAAGGGGAGGGGGGCTGATACGCCGCACCAGAATGACCAGACTGTGGGCGTTCCCCAAGCTGTTTCCGGCTTCAAGCGCTATATCTGCCTGCATGCCGCCTCCCCAGCAGCGCGAGAGCCGCAGGGGCAGGCTAAGCGAGGATTAGCCTGCCTCTCCTGCATCCAGATCGGCGAAGGTCTTGCCCTCGGCGGCAAGGCGGACGAGCAGGGGGGCGGGGCGCCAGAAGTAGGCGTCGTCTGCCGAGAGCCGCCTGATGTCCTCCAGCACCGGGGCAATGCCCACCGTATCGGCATAATGCAGCGGGCCGCCGCGCCAGCGGGGGAAGCCGTAGCCGGTGAGCAGCACCGTGTCGATGTCCGATGCCCGGCGGGCGATGCCCTCTTCCAGAACGCGGGCGGCCTCGTTGATCATCGCGGCCATGTAGCGCCGCTGGATCTCGTCCGCCGTGAAGCTGCGCGGGGTGATGCCGGCCTCCTTGCGGGCCTCCTCCAGCAGGGCGAGGATTTCCGGGTCCGGGCGGCCCTTGGGGCTCTGTTCATCATAGATGTAGAAGCCGCGCCCGGTCTTCTGGCCGAGCCAGCCCCGGTGATAGAGCCCGTCCGCAAAGGTCACCACCCGCTCTTCCGGCGGGCGGGTGGGCGCGCGGCGCTGGCGCGAGGCATAGCCGATGTCAATGCCCGCCAGATCCGAAACCTGGAACGGCCCCATGGCAAAGCCGAAGTCCGTCAGCGCGGCGTCGATCTCGTAGGGGCTTGCCCCGTCCATCATCGTGTAGTCGGAGGCAAGCCGGTACTGCATCATCAGCCGGTTGCCGATGAAGCCGTCGCAGATGCCGGAATAGACGCCGGTCTTGCCGAGCTTGCGGGCCAGATCGAAGGCGCGGGCGACATGGGCGGGGGCCGTTTTTTCCGCCACCACGATCTCCAGCAGCCGCATCACATGGGCGGGGGAGAAGAAGTGCAGACCGATCACGTCTTCCGGGCGCGCGGTCACGGCGGCAATCGCATTCACATCCAGATAGGAGGTGTTGGTGGCCAGCGTTGCACCCGGCTTGGCGATGGCGTCCAGCCTGCGGAAAACGTCCGTCTTCACCTCAAGGCTTTCGAATACCGCCTCGATGATGATGTCGGCATCCGCCAGCGCCTCATAGGTGGTGGCGGTTGTCAGCTTGCCGTTCAGGATTTCATCGCGCTGTTCCGCGCTGAGCTTGCCGCGCGCGACGGCGCCGTCGAGATTGCGGGCGATGGTCGCGCGGGCCTTGTCGGCAAAGGCTTCCTCGCGTTCGATCAGGGTGACGGGCAGACCGGCCAAAAGCGCGGCGGTGGCAATGCCTGCGCCCATCGTGCCGCCGCCGATGACGCCGGTGGAGGCATAGGGCGGCGGGGTCAGCCCGGCGATCTCCTTCACCTGCGCGGCCTTGCGCTCGGCAAAAAAGGCGTGGATGAGGGCGGCGCGCTGGGGCGTCTGCATCAGGTCGAGGAAGCGCTTGCGCTCGGCGGCAAGGCCCTCGGCCCGGTCCATGCGGGTGGCATCTTCCACCGCGTCGATGGCGGCCAGATGCGAGACCTCGCCACGGTTGCGGGCACGTACCTTCTTGCGGGCAGCCTCAAAGACGGAGGCTTCGGCCACGGGGCGGGGGCGCAGGCCGGAGGCCACGGGGCGGCCGGCAGAGCCTTCTGCCACGGCGCGGACCTTGTCCTTTGCCGCTGACAGCAGGTCCGCCGCAGGCACCACGGCATCCACAATGCCGAGGGACAGGGCTTCGGCAGCGCTCACCTGACGTGCGGTGGTGATGATGTCGAGGGCGGCTTCCACGCCCGCAAGGCGCGGCAGGCGCTGGGTGCCGCCTGCGCCGGGCATCAGGCCCAGCGTCACTTCCGGCAGGCTGACCCTGGCCGTCTCAGAAGCAATGCGCAGATGCGAGCCGAGGCCGACTTCGCAGCCGCCGCCGATGGCCGCGCCGTTGAGGGCGGCCGCAATGGGCTTGGCGCTGTCCTCGATGGCGTTGATCACGTCCGGCAGATAGGGGGGCTGCGGCGTCTTGCCGAACTCGGTGATGTCGGCACCGCCAACGAAAATGCGGCCTGCGCCGGTGATGACGCCGGCCACGGCATTGTCGTCCGCCGCCAGCCGCGCCACCGCCTCCAGCAGCCCGGCCCGCACCGCCTGCGACAGTGCGTTGACCGGCGGGTTGGCGATGGTGATCACGGCAATGCCGTCCTGAACTTCATATGAAACGGGAGTGGTCATTGCGCCCCTCTGTTCTCTCTCCGCATGCCGGCGCAACTTGCATGACCGGCGCCACAAGTTCAACCGGCCAGAGGGGGGATGCTGCCGAAAGCGACGGGGTGTTCAGGTAAGGGTGAAGTCCCTGATTTATGGCATTTCCTTTACCGCGAGCGCTTGTCCGCCGGTTTGCGTTCCAGCCTTTCGTAGGCGCCCAGGATGAAACGCTCGGCCTGTAGCAGATAGGCCTCGAGTTTTGCTGCGGCGCCCTTGGCGTCGCCTGCGGTCAGCAAGCCGAGAATGATCTGGTTCTGGTCCACATAAGGCCCATGCAGATATTCCGGATCGTGCAGAAGGCCGAAGACAAGGCGCAATTCGGCGGAGACCTGCGCATAGAAAGCCGATAGGCGCGGGCTGTCGGCGAGTTCCACGATGGCCGAATGGAAGGCGATGTCGGCGCTGCCGACGCTGAGCCATTCGCCGGCTTCACGGTGGGCGCGGGCGGCGTCAATGGCGGCCTGCATCCTGGTCACGGCCGGGTGCAGCGGATGGGCGCTGGCAAGGGCTGGGCATTCGATCAGGCGGCGGATGCGGTAGATATCCACAATCGTGGACATGTCCGGCGTGACGACAAAAACACCCCGGTTCGCCTCGTGCCGCAGCAGGCCTTCCTTGGTGAGCAGGCGGAACACTTCGCGCAGGGTGTTGCGGGAAACCTGCATGGCTTCGCACAGCTGCACTTCCGACAGATGGCTGCCCGGTGTCAGCACGCCGTCGATGATCTTCTGCCGCATGCGCCCGGCAATCACGTCCGCCAGAGGTTGCGCCTGTTCGTCTGCCGGGGCCGCAAGGCCTGCCGGAGCGGGTTTCTTCATGTGTGCTCCCTGCGGAATGGCTGCCCCGCCACCCTCTCCCATCCGTTTGCCTGGTGCCCGCGTTTGTCTGATGCCCGTGCCGGGTCCGGAGAATCGGATATCCGCGCAAGGTATGAGGCACTGCGCACCGCTTCAAGCGGCATGCGCAGGCCTTCGGGCGCCTCTGCTGCCTGCATGTGCAAACCTGCAGTATTTGCTAAAATTGTAGGCGTCAACATGCCACATTGCAGTGCAATACAATAAAATTGTTCAACAATATGGACAAGCCTGTTTGCCTTTGCTACGCCTTGGAGCAAGGGGAGGGCCGTGCTGTCCTCCTGTCAGGGTTGCGTGGCAAGGCAGGGCAGATGCGGGTGATCGACCTCAACAGCGATCTGGGCGAGAGCTTCGGTGCATGGACCATGGGCGATGACAGCGCGATGCTGGACATCGTCAGCAGCGCCAATGTGGCCTGCGGTTTCCATGCGGGCGATCCGGCCGGTATCCTGCGCACCCTGAAGGCTGCTGCCGCGCGCGGCGTCACGGTTGGCGCCCATGTGGGCTACCGTGATCTTGCCGGTTTCGGCCGGCGCACCATGGATCCGTCCAGCGAAGAACTGACCGGTGATGTGATCTACCAGATCGGTGCCCTCAAGGGGCTGGCGGCGGCTGCGGGGACGCAGGTCACCTATGTGAAGCCGCATGGCGCACTCTACAACACCATCGCCTTTGATGCCCGGCAGGCCGCTGATGTCATCCATGCCATAAAGGCGGTGGATTCCTTGCTCGTGCTGGTGGCGCTGGCAGGCTCGCCGCTGATCGCGCAGGCCCGTGCGGCCGGTCTTGATGTGGTTGGCGAGGCTTTTGCCGACCGGGCCTACACGCCGGATGGCAAGCTGGTGTCACGCCGCGAGGCTGGCGCCGTGCTGCATGATCCGGAGCTTGTCGCCCGGCGGATGCTGCAATTCGTCACGGAAGGAACCGTGGAAGCCATTGACGGCAGCCTTGCCCGGGTCGACGCCCGGTCCATCTGTGTGCACGGGGACAGCCCGGATGCAGTCGCCATGGCCCGCCGGGTGCGCGAGGTGCTGGAGGCAGCCGGGCACCGCATTGCCCCCTTTGCAGCAGCAGGCAAGGCCTGAGATGCCGGCGCGCCGGTCCATGCGGGTGCTGATGCTGCGCGAGGGCGCAGTGCTGCTCGAACTCGCCAGCCTTGATGTGACGCTTGCCCTGTTCGATGCGCTGGAAGCCGATCCGGTGGCCGGGGTGCTGGAGATCGTTCCGGCGGCCCGGACGCTGCTGATCAGCCATGATCCGCTGACCATTTCTGCCGAACAGGTGGCTGCCGAGGCGGTTGTGCGGCTCGGTATGCCCCGCAAGGCGGGAATGGCCGAGGTGGTGGAGATTCCCGTCCGCTATGACGGGGAGGATTTGGCCGATGTGGCGGAGCTGCTGGGCATTTCCACACGTGAAGTCATTCGCCGCCATGTGGAGGCTGAGTATCTCGTCGCCTTCACCGGCTTTGCGCCGGGCTTTGCCTATCTCAGCGCGCCCGACGCGGATTTGCATGTGCCGCGCCGCGCCTCGCCGCGCACCCATGTGCCTGCGGGCGCCGTGGGGCTGGCGGGCGAATTCAGCGGCATATATCCGAAGGTCAGCCCCGGCGGCTGGCAGCTGATCGGCACGACACCGCTCGCCATGTTCGATCTGACCCGCAAGCCTGCCGCGCTGCTGCAACCGGGCCAGCACGTGCGGTTCCGCGACATGGCGGAAGCCACGGTTCACCCGGTGGCGAAGATCCCCGCAGAAGATGCAACGCCTGCCGCCGCCGCGCTGGAGTGCAGGATTGAAGGTCTGCATCTCGATGTGCTGAGTGCCGGGCTTCCTGCGCTGTTTCAGGACCATGGCCGTCCCGGACTGGCAGCGCAGGGCATCAGCCGCTCGGGCGCGGCGGACCGGGCCAGCCTGTCGCTGGCCAACCGCATTGCGGGTAACCCGGCAGACGCCGCAGCTCTCGAAATCGCGCCCGCCGTCTTCTCCTTCCGCGTGAGCGGCCGTGCCGTGATCGCGGTGACGGGCGCGGAGCGGGCCATCACCATCCAGCCGGAGCGGGGCCCGCGCATTTCCGGGCCCATGAACCGGCCTCTGGCGCTGGAGCCGGGCGACCGCGTGACGCTGGAAGCGCCCACGGCGGGCCTGCGCAGCTATCTCGCCTTGCGCGGCGGTTTTGCGGTTGAGCCGGTGCTCGGCAGTGCTTCGGCAGATACGCTGGCGCAGATCGGTCCTGCTGCGGTGACGTCCGGGGCGCGGCTGCGGGCGGCATCCGGGATGAAGCTCTCCGCCGTCGAGCCAGAGGTGCTTTCTGCCTTCGCCATGCCGCGCGCCGGGGAAACCACGGTGCTGGACGTGGTATTGGGGCCGCGCACGGACTGGTTCACGCCTGCCTCTGCCGAACAGTTCCTGAAAACCTCGTGGGCGGCGACGTCTCAGGCAAGCCGCACAGGCCTGCGTCTGTCAGGGCCGGTGCTGGAGCGGGCTGTCACGGGCGAGTTGCCGAGCGAAGGTACGCTGCGCGGGGCCATTCAGGTGCCCGCAAATGGCCAGCCGGTGCTGTTCCTTGCCGATCATCCGCTGACCGGCGGCTATCCGGTCATGGCCACGGTGGCGGCACATCATCTTGATCTGGCCGGGCAGATCCCTCCCGGTGCCTTCATCCGTTTCCGGGCCGTCCGTCCCTTCACGGCCTATTCCCTTTGCGCAGGTGACACTCCATGAAAAAAGTGCTGATTGCCAATCGCGGCGAGATTGCCGTGCGCATCATCCGGGCCTGCCGGGACTATGGCCTCGCTTCCGTGGCCGTCTACGCTGATGCCGACGCCGGGGCGCTGTTTACGGAATTTGCGGACGAGGCCTATGCCCTCGACGGCGCTTCGCCGAAGGACACCTATCTCGACATCGCCAAGCTGATCGCCATCGCCCGCCAGTCCGGCGCAGATGCGGTGCATCCGGGCTACGGGTTCCTGTCTGAGCGCGCCGAATTTGCCCGTGCCGTGATTGACGCAGGCCTCACCTGGATCGGGCCGGACCCGCAGGTGATCGAGGTGCTGGGCGACAAGCTGCAGGCCCGGCGCATCGCCCAGAAGGTGGGCGCACCGCTGGTGGCAGGCAGCGAGGGCGCGCTGTCGAGTGCTGCCGAAGCGCTGGCTTTTGCCCGCCAGTTCGGTATGCCGCTGGCCATCAAGGCTGCCCATGGCGGCGGCGGGCGCGGGATGAAGATTGCCCGGCATCTGGACGAGGTGGAGGAGCTGTTCGAGTCCGCCACCCGCGAAGCCGTTGCCGCTTTTGGCCGGGGCGAGTGCTATGTGGAACAGTTCCTCGACCGCCCGCGCCACATCGAGGCGCAGGTTCTGGCCGACAAGCACGGCAATGTGGTGGTGGTGGGCACGCGCGACTGCTCCCTGCAGCGCCGGAACCAAAAACTGGTGGAGGAGGCGCCCGCGCCCTTCCTCAGCGCCGCACAGCGCCAGACGATCCACCGGGCCGCGCGCGATATCTGCGCGGAGGCCGGCTATTCCGGCGCCGGCACGGTGGAATTCCTGCTGAGTGCCGACGGGCTGATCTCCTTCCTGGAAGTGAACACCCGCCTTCAGGTCGAGCATCCGGTGACGGAGGAGACCACGGGGCTTGATCTTGTGATCGAGCAGTTCCGCATTGCCGAGGGACAGCGGCTCTCCTTCGCCACGACGCCGGAGCCGCGCGGCCATGCGTTCGAGTTCCGCATCAATATCGAAGATCCGGGCCGGGGTTTCCTGCCGTCTGCCGGTGAAATCCGCCGCTGGCGTGAGCCTTCAGGCCCCGGCGTGCGGGTGGACAGCGGCGTGGAGACCGGTTCGCTCATTCCGCCGATGTTCGATTCCCTTTGCGCCAAGCTGATCGTGCGCGGTCCCACCCGCGACAAGGCCATTGCCCGCGCCCGCCGCGCTCTGGCGGAGTTCGTCATCGAGGGCGTGCCTTCGGTGCTGCCGTTCCACCAGGCGGTTCTGGAGCATCCGGACTTTACCGGTGCCGACTTCGAGGTCCATACCCGCTGGATCGAGACCGACTTCGCCGGAACCCTGGAGGAAGCGGCCCGCCCGGATGCGCCCGCCATCCGTCCGCTGCTGCGGGGCCGGATCGAGATTGATGGCCGTCTGGTCGAGGTGGGTATCCCCGATGGCTTTCTGCGCCTGCTGGGGACGGCGGCTCCCGTTGCCGGGGATGGCGGCGGGGAGATCGAAGACGCTGGCGCCGTGCGGGCGCCTGTCGCCGGAACGCTCGCCCATTGGGCCGTTGAGGAAGGGGCCGCCGTCGAGGAGGGGGCCGTCCTTGCCATGATGGACGCCATGAAGATGGAAACCGCCGTCACCGCGCCCTGTTCCGGGCGTATCACCGGACTTGCTGCCGCAGGCTCCACGCAGGCTGCCAATGCAATCCTTGCCCGTATTTCGCCCGCAGTGGCACAGCCGGAGGCCAAGGCATGACGCTTTCAACGAGCCCGGAAACCCCGCAGGCCGCAGCGCCGCTCCTGACCATCGAGGGCCTGACCGTCCGTTTCGGCAGCACAAAGGTCATCGATGATCTGTCCTTCTCGGTTCAGCCGGGCCGGACCGTTGCGGTGGTGGGCGAATCCGGCTCCGGCAAGTCGGTCACATCCCTCTCCGTCATGCGCCTTGCGGACATGATGGGCGCGCGCTTCGATACGGGGCGCATTCTTTTCGGCGGCCGCAATCTGCTGGAAACCTCCCAGAAGGACATGCGCAGCATTCGCGGCAAGGAGATCGCCATGATCTTCCAGGAGCCGATGACCTCGCTCAATCCGGTCTTCACCATCGGTGACCAGATCAGCGAAGTGCTGATGCTGCATGAAAAGAGCAGCAAGGCGGCAGCCCTTGCCGAAGCGCAGCGCCTGCTGGAAATGGTTCGCCTGCCCGATGCCGCCGAGCAGTTGAAGCGCTATCCGCATCAGCTCTCCGGCGGCATGCGCCAGCGGGTGATGATCGCCATGGCGCTGGCCTGCCGTCCCAAGCTGCTGATCGCCGACGAGCCGACCACGGCGCTGGACGTGACCATTCAGGCGCAGATCCTCAACATCCTGCGGGACCTGCAGAAGGAACTCGGCATGGGGATGATCTTCATCACCCATGACATGGGCGTCGTTGCGGAAATGGCCGATGACGTGGTGGTGATGTGGAAGGGGCGCAAGGTGGAAGAAGGCCCGGTGGGGCAGATCTTCAACAGCCCGCAGCATCCCTATACCCAGGCGCTTCTGGCCGCCGTGCCGCGCCTTGGTAGCATGACGGGTGAGGACTTCCCCAAGCGCCTCGCCGATCTTGCCGGTGCTGACGGCAGCATGGAGGGCAAGCAGGAGGAGCGGGTGCAGGACACCGCCCGCTATGACAGTGCGCCGCTCCTGTCGGTCAAGGACCTGTTCGTACGCTTCGATGTGCGGCGCAACCTGCTGGGCCGCACGACGCACCGGCTGAGTGCGGTCTCCAACGTGTCGCTCGAGATTTATCCGGGCGAGACGCTGGCGCTCGTGGGCGAGTCCGGGTCCGGCAAGTCCACCATCGGCCGTACCATCCAGCAGCTTCAGGAAGCCCAGTCGGGTGATATCCTGTTCGGCGGGCGCAGCTTCGCTCAGATGAGCCGGGCCGAGCGCCATGCCATGCGCCAGAAGGTGCAGTATATCTTCCAGGACCCCTTCGCCTCGCTCGATCCGCGCAAGACGGTGGGCTTCTCCATTGCCGAGCCGATCCACACCCACGGCCTGATCGCCGATCCGAAGGCCGTGCGCCGCCGGGTGGATGAGCTGCTGGAGCGCGTGGGGCTTGGGTCCGAGCATGCGGCGCGCTATCCGCACGAGTTTTCCGGCGGCCAGCGCCAGCGCGTGTGCATCGCCCGCGCCCTTGCCTCCAACCCGGAACTGATCATCGCCGATGAGGCCCTGTCGGCGCTGGATGTGTCGATCCAGGCGCAGATCATCAATCTCTTCATGGATCTGCAGGCCGAGCGCGGCCTCGCCTATCTCTTCATCAGCCACGACATGGCGGTGGTGGAGAAGATGAGCCACCGGGTCGCGGTGCTCTTTCTCGGCCAGATCATGGAAATGGGCAGCCGCCGCCAGGTCTTCGAGACGCCGGCGCATCCCTATACCCGCAAATTGCTCGCCGCTGTCCCGGTCGCCGACCCGTCGCGTCCGCGTGGCGGTGTGCTGATCGAGGGCGAAATCCCGAGCCCGGTCCGCCGGGTGGGGGACGAGCCTGCCATCCTCACCCACGAGGAAATCAGTCCCGGCCATTTTGCCGCCCGCGGCGCCTGACCGTGACCCGCAGACCCAAAGCCAATCAGCAGAGGACTTGGAAATGAAACTGAAGACATGGGGCATGGGCGTTGCCGCCCTTGCGCTGGCCATCTCCGGCGCATCCTTCACGGCACAGCCTGCGTTTGCGGCTGGCAAGCTGACGATTTCCTCCCCGCAGGATCCGGGCAGCTGGGACCCGATCGACACCTTCCTCGTCGCCTGGGCCGCCGTTTCGACCAACATCTTTGAAGGCCTGACCTACCGCGGGCCGGACCTGAAACTGGTGCCGGGCCTTGCCGAGAGCTGGGAAGAGCTGGACGAGGGCAAGCGTATCCGCTTCACCCTGCGCAAGGACGTGAAGTTCCACAACGGCGAGCCCTTCAACGCCGCGGCCGTGAAGTTCACCTTCGACCGCCTGCTGGGCGAAGAAGGTGCCAAGGGCCCGCAGCGCTCCAACTACATCGTCATCGACAGCGTCGAAGTCATCGACGATTACACGGTGGACCTGAAGCTGAAGAACCCGGATCCGGTGCTGCTGACCAAGCTGGCCGGCTATGGCGCCATGATCGTGCCGCCGCAGTATATCGCCGAGAAGGGCGAGGAGTTCTTCAACACCAATCCGGTCGGCACCGGTCCGTTCAAGTTCGTCTCCTACGCGCCCAAGGCCTCCATCTCGCTGGCGGCAAACCCGGATTACTGGGGCGGTGCGCCGAAGCTGTCCGAGCTGGAATACCGCTTCATCTCCGAGCCTGCGACGGCCGTTGCCGAACTGCAGTTCGGCCGCGTCGATCTGGTGATCCCGCCCACCATTCCGATCGGTATGATCCCCACCATCGAGAGCGACAACAACCTGGAGATCGTCAGCGTTCCCGGACCGACGGTGGATGCCCTGCGCTTCAACACCCGTGACGGCATCACCGCCGATCCGCGCGTGCGCAAGGCCATCATCATGGCCGTGGACCGCGCTGCGATCGTTCAGTCGATCCTCGCCGGTCAGGGCGCAGAGATCGCCAGCTTCCAGAGCGCTCTGTCCTTCGGTTACGACGCTGAGCTGAAGCCTCTGCCCTATGATCCGGAAGGCGCCCGCAAGCTGCTGCAGGAAGCCGGTGTCCCGGAAGGCGCCACGCTGCAGATCGACGTGCGCGGCAATGATGCGACCATGAACGAAGTGGCTCAGGCCATTTCCTTCTACCTGCAGTCCGTCGGCCTCAACGTCTCCGTTACTCCGCATGAGACCAGCACGCTGATCAACGACATCATCCCGCAGGGCAAGACCGGCGCGATGTTCCAGCAGAAGTGGGGCGGCTGGACCTTCGATTACGACAACACCGCTTACGCCATGTACCACACGGGCGAAAAGTGGAACCCGTATGACAAGGACGAGACGCTGGACAAGCTGCTGGAATCCCAGCGCCCGATGACCGACCGCGCAGAGCGCGAGAAGGTGCTGAAGGAAATCGGTGCCTATGTGGCCGGCAAGGCGCTGGAGCTGCCGCTCTACAACACCAACGCCATCTACGCGATCAACAAGCGGGTGAAGGGCTTCGTGCCGGCGCCGGACACGCGCCTGAAGCTCAACGAAGTCACCGTCGAGTGACCTCATGACAGCGGCTGCCGCCTGCCCGTGCGGGCGGCAGCTTTCCTGCCCTGAAGGAGAAGAACGTGGCCAGTTTCCTCATCAAGCGCCTGCTGCAGGCCATTTTCGTCGTCATAGCGCTGACGCTTGTCGTCTCGTTTGCCATCCGCCTCACCGGCGACCCTGCCGTGATGATGTTCCAGGGTGGCGGCAGCATGACCGAGGAAGACCTTGCGCGCATCCGCGCCGCACTGGGCACGGATCAGCCCTTCTTCGTGCAGTATTTCAGTTTCCTGAAAGGGCTGCTTACCCTTGATTTCGGCCGCAGCTTCGTGGGCGGCACGCCCGTGTCGCAGCTGATTGGCGCGGCACTGCCGGCAACCCTGCTGCTTGCCTTCGTCTCCATGGCCGTGTCCATCGCCATCTCGATCCCGCTCGGCATCAAGGCCGCCATCTCTCGGGGCAAGGGCGTGGATCAGGTGATCCGCATCTTCTCGCTGATCGGCCTGTCCTTTCCGAATTTCTGGCTGGCCACCATGCTGGTGCTGCTCTTCGCCATCACCCTGCGCATCCTGCCGCCCAGCGGCATGAGCGGCATCGAGAGCTACATCATGCCGGCGCTGACCATGGGCGTCATCCTGACCGCCACCAACGTGCGGCTGGTGCGCACCGCCATGCTGGAAACGCTGCAGTCGCAATATGTGATGGTGGCCCGTGCCAAGGGCCTGAGCGAGAGCAAGGTGCTCTACAAGCATGCGCTCAGGAATTGCGCCATTCCGCTGATCACCTATTTCGGCCTGCAGTTCGGCGGGTTGCTCGGCGGCATCGTCGTCATCGAGCGGGTGTTCAATTGGCCAGGCCTTGGCTCTCTCGCCTTCGATGCAGTGGGCGCCAGAGACTATCCGCTGCTGCAGGGCGTCATCACGGTTCTTTCGCTGATGATCGTCGGCATCAACCTTCTGGTCGACATCGCCTACGGGCTGGTCGATCCCCGCATCCGGACGGAGTAAGCGCCATGGCTTCCGCAACCTCGCGCCTGTGGCGCTTCTCCAACCTTGAATTCGTGCTGGGCGCCAGCCTGACCACGGTGATCTGCCTTGCCGTCATCTTCTCCGGCCTGCTGTTTCCCGGCGGCGTGGACAAGATCGACTTCATGGCCCGCAATCTGGCGCCCTTCACCTCCTGGGCGCATCCCTTCGGCACCGATGCGCTGGGCCGCGACGTGCTGGCGCGGGTGGTGGCCGGCGGCAAGATCTCGCTGCTGGTCGGCTTCGTGTCGGTGGCCGGTGCCGTTGTCTTCGGCGTCATCATGGGGCTGATCGCCGGTTACTACCGTGGCTTCTGGGACATGGTGGTGATGCGCTTTGCCGATCTGCAGCTCGCCATGCCCTTCATCCTGCTGGCGATCACCTTCATCGCCATCGTTGGCGGCAGCCTGACCAACACCATCATCCTGCTGATCGTCTCGCAATGGGTGCAATATGCCCGCCTTGTGCGCGGTTCGGTGCTGACCCTGCGCGAGCGGGAGTTCATCCAGTCCGCCAAGGCCATTGGTGTGCGCGACTGGCGCATCATCCTGCAGCATCTCCTGCCCAACCTGCTGGGACCGGTGATCGTGCTGATGACGCTGAACGTGGCCAACAACATCCTGCTGGAAAGCAGCCTAACCTTCCTCGGCCTCGGTGTTGACCGCACGGTGCCGAGCTGGGGCGGCATGCTGGCCGATGGCCGCACCTATCTGCAGACGGCGTGGTGGATCAGCGTATTCCCCGGCCTTGCCATTCTGCTGACGGTGCTGGGCCTCAATCTTCTCGGCGACTGGCTGCGTGACAGCCTCGACCCCACCGGACGCAGCACGAGGTAAGCCGATGACCAGCACGACCATCTGTCTGAAAGACGCCGGCTTTTCCTCCACGCTCGACCGCCTCTCGGCGCTGCTGCGCCCGGGCATCACGGCGCTGGAGGCCTGGACCTTCGATGATCTGAAGACCCGCCGCGCCATTGAAGCGGCGCTGGCGGAACAGGGCATCACGGCGATCATCCGCAGTGCCTACAAGCCGCTGGTTCATGCGGTGCTGGAGGAGGTGGATCTGGACGGCGTTGCCGCCGCAGAGCTGCGCTATCCGGTGCATCCGCTGGCGCCGGAAAACCGCTTCCGGCTGGAGGCCTATCCGCTCGCTGCCCTGATCGCGCCGCGCCCGCTCACCTTTGCGGCGCGGACGGATGGCAGCCTGCAGTATGAGCTGGTGCTGACTCATCACGATGGCAGCACACAGACAGTCACCGTCCTTGCCCCCAACCGGGAGCATCAGGATCTTGCCGGACAGACGAACCTTTCTCCCTGTGGCTGGGTGAGAGTGAATGGCGATGCATCGGGCCTGCCCTTTGAGACGCCCTACGAGGCGCTGTTTGCGCAAGCGCTGGATGCCGTCAGCAGCCATGACTGGGGCGTGGCCGAGCCCTGGTTCGAGGAACTGAACCTTGCCGTCCGCCTGCCCGCAAATGATCAGCCTCTTGCCCATGCGCATGAGGTGATGAGCCTTGCCGAGGCGATGCACGAGGATCTCTATTTCTCGCTGCTCGAGTTCTTTCAGATGAAATCCGGCCGCCCGCAGGGCGACCGGGGGCTGAAGCCGGGACAGATCGTGCCGGAAGTGCGCGGCGGGCAGGAGGGCTATCACCTGCGCATCGAGTTGCGTCCGCTCTCAGCCAGAACCATGCCAGCGGCAGTGCATAGTCCGGCAGAGCAGGATCTGGTGCAGGCGGCCGCGCCCCTGTCTCCCGCGCAGATCTCCGCAGAGCTGGCGCGGGTGGGCGGCGAGGCTTTCTCAGCGTCTTCACGCGCGGGCCGCAAGGTCGAGGCCCGTTACCGGAAGGGCACAGATGTGCCGGTGATGATCAGCGCCGGCCAGCATGCCAACGAGACGACCGGGGTTGTGGGGGCCTTGCGTGCCGGGCAGGTTCTGGCAGCCCGCGACGGCGCGCATTTCACCCTGTCGCCGCAGGAAAATCCGGATGGCTATGCCCTGCATCAGCGGCTGATTGCGGACAATCCCCTGCACATGCATCACGCCGCCCGCTACACCGCGCTGGGGGATGACCTTGAGTACCGCAGGCCCGAAACCGCCGGGGATCTTCTCCTTGAGAAGGCCATCCGCATTGAGGCAGAAGCACGCACGGGTGCCCAGCTGCACGTCAACCTGCATGGCTATCCCTCGCATGAGTGGACACGGCCGCTTTCCGGCTACGTGCCCCGGCATTTTGCCATGTGGACGCTGCCGAAAGGCTTCTTCCTGATCCTGCGCTATCTTGACGGCTGGGAGCGGCAGGCCGAGGACCTGATGGACCGGGTGACGCGCCATCTCGCCGCCATTCCCGGCCTGCTGGAGGAAAACGCCCGCCAGATCGCGCTCTACGAAGCCCACGCAGGCGAAACCGGGTTCCGCATGGTCAACGGCTTCCCGTGCCTGTGCTCGGTGGACGCGCGCCATACGGTGCCGGTGACGCTGATCACCGAATACCCGGACGAAACCATCTACGGCCCGGATTTCATCACCGGCCACACCGCCCAGATGGAAACCGTCCTTTCCGCCTATGACGCCTGGCAGCAGATCATGGCTTTGGGGTGAAGGAATGAAGGACCAGCCGTCAGAACCTTGTCATGACACGCAGGTTGAAGCGGCTGGTATCCTTCATCCCGGTCGCGGACCCGTGGGCATACTCAAGCGAAACCGTCGCTGAGCGGGGGCTTGAGGCCTCCGAAAGGCCGGCGCGGACGCCGATGCCGAAGGCGTGGGCCCGGGTGAGTTCGGTTTCCAGAGCGGTGGCGGCTTCGAGCTTTGCGATACCGGCCGCACCGAAGACATAGGGGGCTGCGGCGGCGTTGAAACCGCCGGGCAGGGGCAGGGCGACCGGCACCGAGAGTTCGGCGCGGACAGCCGCACCCGCATCGCCTTCAAGCTTGCCCGCCCCGAAGGCCGAAACCCATTCGCTGCCGCCAAGACTCGTCTGCTCGGAAGCCACCAGAGCATCGCCGAAGGACGTCTGTGCCTTGCCGCTCGCCTGAAAATTCAGGCGCTGGCTGAAGAAGGACTGGCTGTACCGGGCCGATATATCGAGCTTGCTGAAGTCCGGCTTGGCGCCGAAACGGGTGAGCGGCAGGCTCGTTGTGGCAGAACGCGCGCCCAGGGCATCCAGGCCGAAGGAGGCGGTCATGTCGCCCGAAATCACTGCGCCCCACGGGGCATAGAAATCTGCCGACTGGTTGAAGCGCAGCACCCGGGTCTGGTCTTGCGCCCAGTCAAACCGCGATGTCCCGACGGCGAGCCTCTGCTTTTCGGCCGCCAGATCCAGGCTGATCTGGCTGCTGGTGTTGAAGGTCCGGCTGCGCACCCACTTGTAGCCCAGGCGGACTGATCCGCGCTGGTAATGATCCAGCAGGGTGAAGCCTGTCTGGCTGAGGGGGTGGGTGCGGCTGTCGACGCCTTCCAGGCCAAACCAGAGGCCATTGGTGCCAAGCGGCATGGAAACGCCGCCGGCAATCTGCCGGTTGCGCGGATCATTGCTGAAGAAGCCGCCGTCAAGGCCCGGATAGCCCATCAGCCGCAGATAGAAGACTTCACCCAGCCCCAGAAGGCTGTTGAGATCAACGCCTGCACTCACGGAGTAGCGTCCGAGATTCCGGTCTAGGCTGTTTTCCAGGGAGAGGGTGGCCGTAACCGGATCATGCCGGCCGTCCACGACGATGACCGTGGCTCCGGTCTGGCTGCCCGCCTGAAGCGCGGACCTGAGCAGCAGACCGGCCGTATCGCCCGCCAGCAGCAGCCGCCGCTCCAGCTCCTGCAAGGTGACATTCCTGCGGCCGGTCAGTGGCTGCAGCGTGCGCTGCACGATGTTTTGAACCCGGGCCGGCAAGGCAGAGACATCAATTACCTCCACATAGCCTTCCGTCACGGTCAGCCGCAAGGGCCTGCCATCCACGATGGTCTGCGGCGGCAGGCTGACACGCACGAGCACATAGCCCGCCCGTACATAGGCCGCCTCCAGATCGCGTGCCGCGGCAAAGAGATCTGCCGCCGTCACCCGCCGGTTCTTGAGCCTTGCTTCGATGCGGGCCGTTTCGGACGAAAGCTCGGCAAGCCCGCCTTCGACGGTGAGGCCGGACGGGGTGACCTCCAGTTTCTCCGCGCCGGCAGGCGCATCGAGCCCTGTCGTGGCGGGAAGCGAAAGCCCCTGCCGCACGGGGGAAATGGTTGCCGGGGCATAGTCGGGGCGCACCAGCTGGCTGGCCGTCTGAGCCTGCGCGCACAGCGGCAGAAGACCGGCAGCTGCCAGCAGGCCCAGCCGCCGGGGATTGAGGAAGGTCATCATGCCATACGCCATCAGTTTGCACCACCAGCACAGGCGGGAGCCCAGCCGCCTGCAGCCAGGCAGTTGATGCCTGAAAGCCAGACGTCCCGCAACAGCAACTGGCTCTCCTGATCATCCGGACCGCCCTGTGTGCCGCTTTGGGCGGGGGTGGTGACGCCTGTCACCTGCCGCCAGACGGGCTTGGACAGGCTGGGCGCGGGAATTCCTCCGCCCCGCCAGCTAACAAGGTTGACGCTCTGCCTGGAGGGCAGATTGTTGTCTGGCCCGGCCGGTGCGGGGCCTGGGGTGATGGTCAATGTGCCGTTCTGGAACTGCAATGTGTAGTTCGCAGCGCTCAACCCGGACACTGAGATGAGGTAGCTGCCTGCGGCGGTTGCGCCGATGGCCGAACCGCCATAGGACAGGCTGCCATTCAGAACGGCCTCGGTCTCACCATTGACAAAGCCCGAGAAGGTGACGCCCGCGCCGCCCGCATAGGGCGATCCATTCGCCGTCAGAACATCATCTCTTGCGGTCACGATCAGGTTTGCCCTGTCCACCGTCAGCGTGCCGGACACGAAGGTAATGTCATAGTTGTTCGAGGTCAGGCCCGACAAACCGATGCCATAGGAGCCCGCATTCACTGCCCCTTGCGAGGTGCCGCCATAGGTGAGCGTGCCGCCGAGAACCGAGGCGGTTTCGCCATTGACGAAGCCTGAGTAGGTAACGCCATTGCCACCCGAATAGGCGAGGCCATCATAGGTCTTGCTGTCGTTATTGGCTGTGGCTGTCAGAGCGGCCTTGTCGACCGTCAGAGTGCCGGAAATGAACGTGATGTCATAGCCAAGCTGACTGGAATGGAGACCGGACAGAATGAGGTTGCTGCCGCTGTAGCTGCCGGCATCTGTGCTGCTGGCCGTGTAGACAGCCGTTCCCGAGACAAGCGAGGTATCATGGCCCGGATCGCTATAGGTGAGGGTGCCGGTGCTGCTGGCGGAGGCCGAACCGTCGTAGGTTTTGCTGCCGCTGCCGCCGGTCACCGTCAGGCCGGTCATGAAACTGCGCAGCAGCGGTCCCGTGAAGCCGTCATAGATGCGCCAGACGGACGACGTGCCACCTTCGTCGTCGATGCTCCAGCCTGCATCTGTGAAGGTGGACAGGCTGTTGATCTGGGCCGTGGTGAGGCCGGTAACATCCGGCGATCCGCCTGCGCCCACGCCGAGGCTCTGACCGGTTCTCTGTGTGTCAAAGAAGGACGCGTTGACGATCAGGTCGCCGCCGCGTGCGCCAACAAGGCCGCCGCTGGTGCCTGCACCGGTCACGGCGCCGGTGGCATAGCTGTTGGTGATCGTGCTGTCGCTGCCATAGCCCACCAGGCCACCGGCTCTGTCCTGGGCAGTCACGGTGCCTGTGGCGTAGGTGTTGGTCAGGGAGCCGCCTGACATGTACCCGGCAAGGCCGCCCGCTCCCTCAATGCTTGCGCTGACGCTGCCGCTGGCAAAGGCATTCGATATGCCGCCGCCTGACACCGAACCCGCAATGCCACCCGCATAACGTCCGGCCGAAACGGTTCCTGCGGCATAATAGGAGGCCGTGAGCGTTCCTCCGGCCATCTGTCCCGTCAGGCCGCCGGCCGATTCTGCGGCGGTGACATCCGCCGTGGCTCGGGAGCTGGTGAGACTGCCGGCGTTGTAACCTGCGATCCCGCCGGCAGCTGCGTTGGTGGCGGTCACAGATCCGGCAACGCTCACGTTCGTGATCGTGCCGAAGTTCTGCCCGGCGATGCCGCCTACGTAGTCGGCACCCGAGATGCTGACATTGGTCAGCGCCAGATTGGAGACTGCACCGGCACCGCCGATGTAACCGAACAGACCGGCATTGTTTCCGGAGGTGTTGACCGTGAGCCCGGAAATCGTGTGGCCTTGCCCGTCAAACGAGCCGGCGAAACTGTCGGCCTGCGTTCCGATGGAGATGAAGCCTGTGCCTGAGTTCCAGAGGGACGTGCCGCTGGCGTCGATATCGGACGTCAGAACAAAATCGAGAGACCGGAGGCTGGTGGAAGCCATGCCCTGAAGGCCGTAGATGTCCGCGATCTGATACGGCGTTCCAGACGAGCCGTCCCCTCCGGTCACGCGCAGGAATGTGGCACCGCTGCCGAGCCGGAAATCCGTGGCCGAGAAGGCGGGAAGCGAGGCGGCAATCTGGCTCCATGAGCCTGCCTGCAGGTCAAAAGTGCCCACGCTGATGGCACCGGATGCGGTGATCGTGCCGGCAGCGTTCAGAACGAGCGATCCATTCGTGCCGCCGTCAGAAATGCCCGCAATCGATATGTCCCCGCCTGCGTTCAGCGTCAGGGTATGGGGAACGGATGACCAGGACAGATTGTCCGAAATGGTCAGATCTCCCCCTGCGCTCAGGCTTCTGGTGCCGTCGATTGTAAAGGCGCCGCCGCTGTTCAGGGACAGAACGCCACCGGCCGTCAGGTTTGCGTCGAGGGCGTAGGAGGCGGCGCTTGCGTCCAGATAGACGCCGCTTGCAGACGTTGTCAGGGGCGTCAGGGTGACGTTGGACAGGCTGGACAGTTCCGTATCTGTATAGCTGCCGCGCGTGCTGGCCAGCTTCAGTTGGGTTGCCAGCAGTCCTGCTTCTCCGGTTATCAGATGGATTGCGCCGCCGTAAATCGAGACATTCTGCACCCCGTTGGTGCCAATGGTGTCCGAGAAGGCTGCGTTGAGCGTGCTGTCCCCGGTCTCAACATAGGTGAGGACGCCGGCTGAATTGAGCGCAGATGCATCTGCCAGGATGTAGTAGTAGCCATTGGCCCCGGTTACGGTATTGCCAATGCTGGCGCCGCCGGAGACGGCGGTAATCAGGCTTCCGGCCAGAGCCGTGCTGCCCGCATCGCTGTAGGCGATGCCGGAGACGGCGACCGGTGTCGTTGAGTAGCGCCAGTTGAGATACGAATAGAGATTGGTGCCGGTGCCCCAGACGGCCGGGGAGAAGCCGGCGGGAAGGCTGCCCTGCAACTGGGCGGTGGTGCGGGCGGTTGCACTGCCTGAGCCGCCTGCAATGCCTGTCGATTGTCCGCTTGTCTGCGTGTTCCAGTAGACATTGGTCAGCGCTGAGCTGTTGTTGTTGTTGTAGCCCGCGAAGCCCCCAACGCCTGTGCCGCCGGTGACATAGCCGGTCGAATATGCATTGGTGATGGTGCCATTGAGATAATTGACGCCAACAAAGCCGCCGGTATTGGTGGCGCTGCCGAGGGCGATAACGCGGCCGGTGGCATAGGAGTCGGTTATGACGCCTTCGTTGTGGCCCACAAAGCCGCCAATCGGGCCGCTGCTGCCTGTCACTGTGCCCGTGGCATAGGATTGCGAAATCGTGCCGCCATTGTTGCCGGTGTAACCGTTCGCCCCGACGAACCCGCCCACATAGCCATATCCGTTGACGGTATTTGTGCCCGTGACGTTGCCTGCCGCAAAGGACCTGGTGATGGTGCCGCCGTTGATGAGATAGCCGGCCAGCCCGCCAGTCTGATAGCCTGCACCGGTGACATTGCCGCTCGCGGAGCTGTCACTGACCGCCCCGCCGTCAATCGTGCCAATCAGGCCGCCTGCGTTGCTTTCGCCCGTGCTCGTGGATGACACGTCTGTGCTCGCAGAGGAGCCCGAGACCGAGCCGCCGGACATGTAGCCGATAAGTGCACCCACATTGCTGTTCGCCACAACGCTGCCACCGGAGAGGGTGACATTGCTGATTGTGGCACCAGTGGTGAAGCCGAACAGACCAACATAGTTCGAGCCGGTGCGGTTGATCATCAGGCCGGAAATCGTATGGCCGTTGCCATTGAAGCTGCCGGTGAACTCTGAACCGTTTCCGCCGACGGGTCTGAATCCGGAAGCGCCCCAGATGCCTCCGGTTGCCTGCGCCGCCGCCATGTTGATGTTTGCACCCAGCGTATAGCTGGCGGCAAGATCCAGGGCCATCAGCTGCAGCGCAACCGGCGTTGCGATGACGCTGGAATATTCGTTACGCAGCATGGGGCGGGTGTCACCTGCGAACATCACCCAGGTGTTGGTGAAATCAAAGCCGGAGTAGGTGACCTGGGTGTAGGCATTCGCGGTGCTGATGCCGGTGCCGCCTGCGCTGGTGGATTGCCCGGTCGTGCCGGTGTCCCAATAGCCATTGGTTACGGTAATTGCCGTGGCATCCTGACTGCCGATCAGGCCGCCAACATCCGTGCCACCCGTAACCAGCCCGCTGGCATAGACATTGGTCAGGGTGGTGCCCTGCACCGTGGTGCCAATCAGCCCTCCGATTCCGCTGCCCGTGCCGGTCACGGACCCGGTCGAATAGGAATCGCTGATCGTGGCAGCCCGGTTCCGTCCGACCAGTCCGCCAACTCCACCGGCGCCCGAGACGGTGACATGGGCGGATGAGAGGCTGATCGTCCCGATATCGCTCCAGCCTACCAGGCCTCCGGCGAGGTCATTCTGCGCGGTCACGCTGCCGGTCACATGAACATTCGTCAGCAGGCCACCTGAAAGCCGGGCGGCGATGCTGCCTACGGTGCCATTGCCGCTCACCGACACGTTGGACAGGGTGACGTCCCGGGCTGTGCCGGACATCAGCCCAAACAATCCCTGTACCGACTGGTTCGGCCGGTTGATCGTCAGGCCGTCGATGAAGTGGCCAAGGCCTGCAAATGTGCCGCTGAAGCCGTTGACCGGAATAAAGCCTTCCCCGCTGTTCCAGCTGGCTGTCGCTCCGGCGTCAATGCTGGAGGCAAGGGCAAAGCTGCCGGCAAGGTTGCCGTTCATCAGGGTCTGAAGGTCATCCAGACTGCGGATCAGTGTGTAGCCGGTTCCATCGATCTCCAGTGAGGATGACGAGCCGGACAAGGTGATGCGCGCGCCATTGGCAAGCGTGTAGCTGGAGCCATACCCTAGGGCGAGCTGCGCGTTTGCACCGGTCAGCGTGATGTCCTTCGAAAGGACCAGCGCATCTGCTGCGGTCAGCGATACATCCGCATTGGCGCTGCTGCTGGCGAGTGCAGCGTTGACTGCCAGATTGCCGGATGTTGTGGCGAGGGACAGAGAACTGCCGAAAGTCACCGGGCCGGTCACGGTCATTGCGCGATTGCTGCTCACGGCAAATGACCCGTCAGCGGAGGACGTGCCAAGAACGGCAATCGAGTTTCCGGCATTCGTCAGGCTGACCGATCCGCCATTCGACGCCGTTGCAGTCAACGTGTTGACGGTAACGGAGGTGCCGCCTGCCTGATTGATCCCGCCCGAACCGGCGATCAGGACAAGCCCGCCGCTGCTGCCGGATGATGCAATGTTGTTATTGATGAAGATGCCGCCGGTCGTGGCATCGGCATTCAGCGTGAGCGTCGTGTTCGCAGACCAGGACACGGGAGTCGAGACGGTGATGTTGCCTGCTTCGGAGCCTGCGCCATTGGTAAATATCGTGACATTCGTCGAGGAAAGATATGCAGCCAGAGTCGAGTTGTTAATGTTCGCTCCGGAGTTGAGGGGCGTTACGGTCCATGGATCGCCAGCAACACTGACAGTCATACCGCTGCTGCTTGAAGAAGAAATGGTCACGTTGTAGGGATCGATCAGCCACGTTCCCGCTGCGCCGCTTTCCGAAATCGTCGAAATGCCGAAGTTGCTGCCGAACAGCAGGTTGTGACCGGAGGTTTCGATCAGGCCGCCTGCTGCGGTTCCTGCCGCTCTTGCGCTGATGGAGCCTGCAAAGATCGTCGTGTCATCTGACCAGAGCACAGCCTTGCCGCCAGCCCCTGCCGTGCCATCCGCCTTGATGACTGCTCCCTCTGCCAGATAGGTGCGCGTTGCGTTCGCGACTTTTTCGGATACGAAGTTGTTGGCTGCCGTCTTGCCGCCCTGATAATCGCCGCCCACAAGCACGGTGCCGCCGGTTGCGCCGCTGACATCAATCAGGGAGCCGCTTTCAGCCCAGACAAGCTGGCCGGTGACGATGACCGTGCCGCCCGTGCCACCCGTGGACGTGGCATCCAGCGTTGTTCCGGCTCCGACAAGCGCGGTGCCGCCGTCAGCACCGGTCGCTGCCGTGACCTTGACCGTGCCGCCGCCGGTGGTGCCGGAGGTGTTGACCTTGGCGTCCTTCAGCGAAACGCTCTTGCCGGAGACGGCAATCTTGCCGCCCTTGCCGGATGCGGCGCTGGCATTGAGCTTGCCGGAAACCTCCACGCTGCCGCCATCGCCGCCGCCGATGACAATGGCGCCGCTCTTGCCGGAAACCGTGCGGGCCTCGGCGACGCCTGACATGTTGACGGCCTTGCGTGCCGCTTCACGGGCTGTGGCTGCGCTCATCACGACAGTGCCGCCATCGGCCGAGAGCGTGCCGCCGTTCTCGATCAGCGCGCCGTCGCCTTCTTGACCTTCTGCGGTGGGCAGCGACACCTGCATGAAGCCGTCGCCGGCAAGGTCCAGCGTCACCCGTTCGCCCGCGCCAAGGCCGATCTTGCCCATTGGCGCTGCAATCAGTCCATCATTGCGCACGGTGCCGCCGAGGAGGGCTGCGTAACCGCCCCGGCCTACGGTGATGATGCCTTCGTTCGAAACGGACTTCGATGCGCCATCGCCTGCAAAGTTCAGGCTGCCGTTCAGAAAGTCCTCATTGGCAATATCGAGTGTCGAGGCAATGAAGCCTCCGCCAATGTTGACCGTGCCGGTCGGCGTGATGGCAATGCCGTTCGGATTGACGAGGACAACCTGCCCGTTGCCGGTGACCGTGCCGGCGATTGAGGAGCGCGTTGCACCGGTAACGCGATTGAGAATGGCGGATGTGACGCCCGGCTGAATGAAGTTTACGGTGTTTCCGGCGCCGACGGAGAAGCTGTTCCAATTGATGATGGAGCGGTCTGTCCCCTGCGTCACCGTCATGAGATTTCCGGTCACGTCAATCGAGGCTCCTCCGGCCTGAATATTTGCGCCGGTTGGCAACTCTCCTGCCACAAGAGAGTGAGGGAAAACGAGTGCAGTAGACGCCAGAAGCGCAATAGCGGTGCGGTTGATGGACCGCTTCCTGCTTGTCACAAACTTGCCCTGCACAGCGTCTACCTGCGTCATTATTCCGCTCCCCGGCGCCCCGCCTCAGCTTTTAGTTGCTGTTGTTGAGCCTGCGTTCTCTTTTAAACAAATAAGTATTTTCTTTTGCGATATGCTTTGAATGCTCAAGTCCTCTCAGACCGTGACCACTGCTCACAATCCGAAGTCAATATTTTCACGCGGGAAGGTTTTCAGCAACGAGTCTTTTTCAGGTTTTCAACGCAGTTGCAGCTCCTGGAACATATGATTTTTTGAATATATATTTGACTTGGTGCATGTAGTAGTTGTCAGGCGCACTGGAAATTTGCCCGGTGGCTCCTGCGCAAGTTTACTTGTCCGGCTCTGCTCATGCAGGACAGGCTGTGCCTGATGCCCGTGCTGCTCCGATGACGTCATGGGGCAGCGTTCCGGCGGCTTTCTGCAATCCGGCTTCGGGCAGTTTGCGTATGATGCGAAAGTAAGCGGGATGCGCGTGCCGGGTTGCGGAGGGCCTGCCCATGGAATTGAGAGAGCCGGTGACAGGGCGGGCAGGATTGCCTGCAGATGCCGGGCGCCTGCAAGACGCGCCGCAAGCAAGCGCCATGGCGCGCCTCAGAGGTAATGTTCTTGCCGTTTTTGCGTGTGTTTTTGCGGTTTCTCTTGTCTTCTATGCGCTGGCCTCGCTGCAATTTGGGCTGGGGCTCGATGTGCCGCTGGCCGCATCCGCTGTGCTGCTGGCGGTGTTTGGTCTGGTGCTGCGCGGGCTGGTCCATCACCAGTTCCACAAATTCGGTGCGGCCAACACGGTGACGGCCATCCGCGCGGCGATGGTCAGCCTTGTTGCGGCAGTGGTGCTGTTTGCGGAGATGCACCGGGCCGGCGTTGAGGTTCACTGGGCGCTGGCCGGGCTTGCGGGCCTGGCGCTGGCTCTGGACGGGCTGGATGGCTATCTGGCGCGGCGTCTCCATCAGGAATCGGATCTTGGCGCCCGCTTCGACATGGAAGTGGATGCCTTCCTGATCCTGTGTCTTTCGGCTGCCGTGTGGCAGCTGGACAAGGCGGGTCCCTGGGTGCTGCTGATCGGGCTGATGCGCTATGGCTTCGTGCTGGCGCAATTTGCTGAACCGCGCCTTGCCGCACCGCTGCCACCGTCCTTCCGGCGCAAGCTGGTCTGCGTGGTGCAGGTGGCGGTGCTCTGTGTGCTGCTGCTGCCGGTCGTTACGGCGCCGTTATCTGTCTGGATCGCGGCCATGGCGCTGGCTGCGCTCGCCTGGTCCTTTGCGGTGGACACGGCCTATCTGCTGCGCAAGCCGGAGGCTGGCCTTTGACCGGAAGGATTTCAGTCCGTGCCGCGCTGGGCCTTGCCCGGTCGCTTGTCATCTATTACGGCCAGCCCTGGCGGCGCCGTCAGTTGCGGCGCTTCTACCGCCCGCTCATTTCTCCCGGTGATCTCGTGTTCGATATCGGCGCCCATGTCGGCAGCCGCAGCGCCACGCTGCTGGGCCTTGGCGCCGAAGTGGTGGCGGTGGAGCCGCAGCCCGTTTTTGCCGGCATGATCCGGCGCCATCTCGCCCACCGCCTGCGCGGCTTCGAGACCGTGGCCGTGGGGGCTGAGGAGGGGGAGACTGTGCTGCACATCTCCAGCCGCCACCCGACGGTGACGACCATTTCGGACCGGTTCATCGATGGTGTGCGCGGGACGGAAGGTTTCCGCGACGTGGTGTGGGACAGCGAGATCCGCCTGCCAGTGACGACGCTGGACCGGCTGATCGAGCGCTATGGCCTCCCGGCCTTCTGCAAGATCGACGTGGAAGGCGCGGAAAGCGATATCCTGCGCGGCCTGTCGCAGCCTGTCCCTCTCTTGGCTTTTGAATATATCCCGGCCCTGCCGCAGGTGGCGCGCGAGGCGGTGGCTCTGCTGGAGAAGCTCGGCCCCTACCGCTTCAACCGGGTGGTGGGCGAGCAGCACCGTTTTGTCAGCGGCAACTGGGTGACAGGGGATGACATGCTGGCGGAGATTTCAGGGCTGACGCCGGAAAGCCCCTCGGGCGATATCTATGCAAGGCTGGCGACCTGATGCGGCTGGCGGGATCAGCGTTTCTGGCGCAGCAGTTCCAGCGCCAGAAGAACGAGCCCCGGCAAGGCCGCTCCGGCCAGCGACAGCATCCCGTAGAGCAGGCTTGCCGCCAGCCCTTGCGCTGCGGTGAAGCCGAACAGCGGCCAGAGGGCTGCTGCCGCAGCCTCCCGCGTGCCCCAGCCGCCGACGCCCACCGGTATCAGCATGGTGAGAAGGCACAGCGGAATGATGGTGACCACTGCCAGAAGCGGCAGGCTGGCGCCCACCGCATCGGAGGCGAGGAGGAAGGTCAGCACATAGCCGCCGGTGATCAGCAGGCTGAGACCCGCCTGCACGGCCAGCGCGCCTCTGGTCCAGAAGGCGGCACGCAGCGCCTGACCGGCCACGGGCAGAAAACGGCGCAGGCGGGCGCGCACGGCCGGGAAGAGCAGCGGCAGGGCGAGCGCAGCCAGCACAAGACCTGCAGCGGCCAGCCAGACGAGGGGCGATGCGGAGGGCGCGGAAACCTGCGGCAAGACGGGGATGCTCCCCGCCGGCAGAACGAAGGCCCAGGCGAGGAGCCCGCCGCCCATGAGAAGCGCAAAGGCAAGCTGGCCGGACATCCGCTCCAGCGCCACGGCCGTGGCCGCCTGTTTCCAGCCGCCGTCCGCGCTGTCCTTCACCCGGTAGACCCGCGCCGCATCCCCCGCCATGCCGCCGGGCAGCAGCAGGTTGAGCGTGCCGCCGAGGTAGTATTCCCGGATGGCCGCGCCAAGCGGAATGGCATGGCCAAGGCGGGCAGCGGTGAAACGCCAGCGCAGCGCCGACAGCACGGTCTGAAACTGGACGAGCAGCAGCCCGGCCAGCAGATGGCCAGGGGGCGCCTTGGCAAGGGCCGCCGCGATGCTGGCCGGATTCAAGAGCGCAATGAGGCCAGCCAGAAGCGCCAGACCCGCAAGGGACGCAAGCAGCCTTATCTTGCGCAAGGGGAAGTCTCAGGCTGGCGGTCGGATGGGGCAGGGTACAAGCGTGGCTCCGGAACAAGAGAAGGCAGAGTGAATGACAGGCAATAGATGGAGCGGCAAGACCCCGAAGGCGAGGGACGGGCAGGGCGATGGCGGCAGCGCCGCATATCTGAAGCCCGTCGTGGCGCTGGCCGTGTTCCTTGTGGTCTTCATGATGGCCTGCAACCTGCCGGTGCGGCCGGGCGGCTACACGCTGGCCGCTTTCGCGCACCTGCCCTGCGAGCTGCCGCTGGCGGGCCTTGCCTTGCTGCTGCTGCCGAGGCGGCTTGCCTATGTTGCGGCTGCGCTGGTGACGCTGCTGGTCTTCGTTCTGCTGTTCCTGAAGCTTGCCGACACCGGCGTGCAGATGGCGTTTCAGCGCCCGTTCAATCCCTATCTCGACATCAGGATGCTGGGTGACGGCTGGAACCTTCTGTCCGGCACCATCGGCACCTTCACCGCCGCGCTGGCTGTGGCGCTGGCCCTTGCCGTGCTTGCAGGAGTGATGGCGGCGTTCTTCTGGTCGGCAGTCTGCCTCATCCGTATGCGTGCTCCCTTGCGCCTGCCTGCGCTGGCCGCCTTTGCCATTCTACTGGCGGGGGGGCTTGCGATGCTGGCCGCCGGCGGCAATGCCGGGTTCCAGAGCGCCAGCCTCGGTGAGCGGCTGAAGGTGGTGGCCCGTTCCATCACCGATCTCAGCGCCTTTGAGGCCGAACTGGTGCAGCCTGCGGACCTGCCGCCGCCGGAGCAGCTGTTTGCCCGCGTCCGGGGACGGGATGTGGTGCTGGCCTTCATCGAATCCTATGGCCGCAGCGCCATCGAGGACCCGCGCTATGCCCCGCTCACCGGCCCGCGCCTTGCCGCCGTGCAGGCCGAGCTGGAGGGTGCGGGCTATGCCATGGCCAGCGGCTGGACGCGCGCGCCGACTGTGGGCGGACTCAGCTGGCTCGCCCATGGCACGCTGCTGTCGGGCCTGTGGGTGGACAGTCAGGCGCGCTATGACCTGCTGATGCGCAGCGACAGGCCGAGCCTCAACCGCATGTTCCGCGATGCCGGATGGCAGAGCGTGGCGGTGATGCCCGCCATCACCATGGACTGGCCGGAGTCTGCCTATTACGGCTATGACACGGTGCTGGCGGCCAAGGACCTCGGCTACACCGGCAAGCCCTTCAACTGGGTGACGATGCCGGACCAGTATACCCTTTCGGCCTTCGACAGGCTGGCGCGCCAGCCCGCAGCGGCAGAGGGTAAGCCCGTGATGGCGGAAATCGCCCTCATCTCCAGCCATGCGCCGTGGACGCCGGTGCCAAGCCTTATCGACTGGGAGGATGCCGCGGAGGGCAGCAATTTCAACGCTCAGGCCGAAAGCGGCGACAGTCCCGCCGTGGTCTGGGCCGACCCGGAGCGGGTGCGCGATCACTATATCCGCACCATCGATTATGCGCTGGAAACCCTCGGCAGCTATATCGCCCGCTCGGACGGCGAGGCGTTCTATGTGTTTCTGGGCGACCACCAGCCGGCGGCGATCATCACCGGGCAAGGGGCCTCGCGCGCCGTGCCCGTCCATGTCGTCAGCCGCGACCGGGCGCTTGTTTCCCGCTTCCTCGAGCATGGCTTCATCCCCGGCATGATGCCGGCCGCCACACCGCAGGCAGGCCAGGAGCCGGGCATGGACGGCCTGCGCGATGTGCTGATCCGGGCGATGAGCGGGGAGTAGGCGTCTGTGCAGCCCGGCCGGCGTACGGGAAAACCCTGATGTTGCCATCTGCCGGACCGGGGCCTATACCCCGGCCATGGACACTTTGCCCCCTTGCCCCGAATGCCGCTCCACCTTCACCTACGAAGTGGAAGGCACCCTGACATGCCCCGAATGCGGGCATGAATGGCCGCTGGCCGCCGCCGCCGAGGCGGGCCTTGAAGTGCGCGACAGCGTCGGCAACCTGCTCGCCGATGGCGACACGGTGACCCTGATCAAGGACCTGAAGCTCAAGGGCTCCTCCAGCGTCCTCAAGATCGGCACCAAGGTCCGCGGCATCCGCCTCGCCGACAGCGACCACAACATCGACTGCAAGATCCCCGGCATCGGCCCGATCGGCCTGAAGTCCGAGTTCGTCAAGAAGGCGACGTAAGGGGCCGAGGCTTTCCGTCTTCCGGTTTCCGGATGTGTTTTTGAAGCTGCCTTTGTGCCGGTGATGCCGGTGCGGGGCGGCTTTCTTGTTTTCGGACGGCGGCGCGGGGTGCAGTTACGGTTCTCTGCATGAGGTTGACCGTGGAAACCTGCTGTCAGAAAGGAGATTTTGGGCTTCCTTATGTCAGACGATTTTTCCGCGCGCGGCCACCGGAAGCAGTTCAGGGACGGGCCGTCCGGCTCCGATTGCCATTACATGGTCCACCATATTGGTGACCACACAAGCATGGTTCGGCACGATGCGTAGCCGGTCGCCGACGGACAGGCCAATATTGCCGGAACTGACGAGGCGGCCATGCTCTTCCGACAACTGATCTATCAAAATATCATCGCGGCCCAGCACATGGCCATAACCATTGAGACCGAGGAGGTCTGAGGTCAACGTCTTCGATCCTGCATCGATGATTGCCCGGTTCGGTGCCGGGACGGAGACAACGGTGGCGAGTACGGTCAAGGCGCAATCATCCCAGCCGCAGACGCCGCGCGTGACAAGGGACCTGTCGTTATAGACATAGGTTCCGGGGCGGTACTCGGTCGTTACCGGTGCTTCTGCCGCATGCATCATTGAGGGCGTGCCACCCGACGTGATCACCGGCACGGCAATGTCTTGCGCCTCAATCCGGGCTTTCGCCTCCGCCATGAAACGCTCGACTGCCGCCTCCCCGCCTGCTGGCGGATAGGTCATGAGGCCGCCGAAGACGAGGCCTGGCGATCTATGTATGTGTGCAGCAAGATCCGCCGCCGCAGCAGGTGAGACAACCCCGCAGCGATTGGCGCCGGTGTCGCATTCCACCAGCACGGTAAGCGGCTGGGGCCCGTCCTGGAAAATACGGGAAAGGCCGTCAACGACAGCCTGACTGTCGGCCACCACGGAAAGCTTCACTTTCGTCGCCAGTGCCTTCAGGTGTGCAAGCTTTTCGGCGCCAACGATGTTGTAGGTGATCAACACGTCGGTGACAGCGGCACTGCCAGCGATCATGGCTTCGGCTTCCGAGACTTTTTGGCACGTAATGCCGGCCGCACCAGCAGCCAGTTGCATCTCGGCCACAAGGGGCAGCTTATGCGTTTTGATATGAGGCCGGACTTTCAAGCCGTGCCGGTCCGCATAATCCTGAAAGCGCTCGATATTGGCTTGGGCGATATCGAGGTCGATCAGGACGGCAGGGGTGTTGGCGGCGGCGATGTCTGACGGCGAAAACGGCATGAAATCCTCGATACTCGCAAATGTTGCATTGCCAAAAATTGCGCCGCTCTCCAGCGCTGCATCAATTATTGGCCATACCTATTGACAAGACATCCTCCATGGGAGTTGATATGTCAATCCGATAAAACAGACATATGTCCAGTATATTGGATTTAAAAGAAACGCATAATCCTAGGGGAACATCATGACCATGTCCTGTCGCGCCGGCATTGTGTTGCTGGTCGCAGCCTCCTTCCTTTCCACCCCGGCTCTTGCCAATGGCAGCAAGCTTGATGAGGTCCTAGCGCGTGGCCATCTCGTCCTTGGTACCGGCAGTACGAATGCGCCCTGGCACTTCAAGAGTGCCGATGACAAGCTGCAAGGCTTCGATGTCGATATGGGCCGCATCGTCGCTAAGGCGCTGTTCGGGGACCCGGACAAGATCGAGTATGTCAACCAGTCCTCCGATGCCCGCATCCCCAACATCACCACCGGCAAAGTGGATCTGACCTGCCAGTTCATGACGGTGACCGGCGAGCGTGCTCAGCAAATCGCTTTCACCATTCCCTACTATCGCGAAGGCGTTGGCCTGATGCTCAAGGCTGACGGCAAATATGCCGACTACGCGGCACTCAAGGCTGCCGGCTCATCCGTTACAATTTCGGTCCTGCAGAACGTCTATGCCGAAGCCATGGTCCACGCCGCATTGCCGGAGGCCAATGTCGACCAGTATGAATCTGTCGACATGATTTACCAGGCACTGGAGGCCGGCCGTTCAGATGCCGCCGCCACTGACCAGTCCTCGCTTGCCTGGTACATGACTCAGAACCAGGGCCGCTACAAAGATGCAGGCTATGGCTGGAACCCGCAGACATATGCCTGCGGCGTCAAGCGCGGCGACCAGGATTGGCTGAACTTCGTCAACACCGCGCTCCACGAAGCGATGACCGGCGTCGAATTCGACTTCTATGCCAACTCCTACAAGACCTGGTTCGGTAAAGAACTGGAGCCACCGCAGATCGGCTTCCCGGTCGAGTACAAGTGAGCCCCGGCTTGTTTCATTGGGACGGAGGGCTGTCGCCCTTCGTCCATTCTGACACCGCTATGGCAGGATGACGCCGTGGGCTATTCGCTCAATTTCGCCGCCGTGTGGCGGAGCTTCGACCAACTTCTGGAAGGCCTGCTGCTCAGTCTCGGCCTGGCTTTCGTTTCCATTCTGATCGGCGCACTGATCGGCCTCTTTGCCGCCTTCGCGCTGATCTCCAAGAGCAACTGGGTCAAAGCCCCAGCTGCGGCCTATGTCACAATCATCCGTAACCTGCCGATCCTCGTGCTGGTCCTGTTTGCCTATTTCGCGCTGCCGCAAATAGGTGTCCGGCTTGGCAAGATGGAGAGCTTCGTTGCGGTGCTCGCGATCTATTCGGGGGCCTATCTCGCCGAAGTGTTTCGCGCCGGCCTGTTGTCTATTCCCAAGGGGCTTACCGAAGCCGGGCTGGCCATCGGGTTGACACCGATGCAGATCCGCAAATCGATCATCGCACCGCTGATGTTCCGCAACGTGCTGCCGTCACTGTCGTCGACGATCATCTCACTGTTCAAGGACACGTCGCTTGCAGCCGCCATCGCGGTTCCCGAACTGACCTTCGAGGCGCGCAAGATCAATGTCGAGACCTTCCGCGTCATCGAGACCTGGATCGTCGTGTCGGGTCTCTACGTCGCCACTTGTTCCGTGCTTGCAGCGCTGATGCGTGCCGCCGAGCGCCGCCTAGCCGTTCCGAGGTGATGTGATGACGGACTTTTCCGCGTTTTTCGAACAGGTCTGGCTGGCCCGCACCGTAATCCTCAAGGGTCTCGGCGTCACCGTGTCGATCTCTCTGCTGGCGATCATGGCAGGCTCCATCCTGGGTGTCTTCGTGGGTCTGTCGCTGGTCTACGGCAACAAGGCACTGCGCTTCGTCGTGCGCGCCTACACCGACTTCATCCGGGGAACACCGGTGCTCGTGCTGGTTCTGGCGAGTTATTATGTGCTGTCGACGATCGGCATCAAGCTCGGCCCCTTCCAGGCCGGTGTGCTGGCACTGGCAATCTTCTGCTCGTCGCATGTGGGTGAGATTGTTCGTGGCGGTTTGCAGGCTATCCCAAGAGGCCAGACGGAAGCCGCCAAGGCGATCGGCCTGACCTTCAGCCAAACCTTTGCCTATGTGCTCTGGCCGCAAGCGTTACGGCAATTCCTTCCTGCCTGGGTCAATACTGCTGCCGAAATGGTCAAGGCCTCGACGCTTCTCTCGGTCATCGGGGTCGCTGAGCTTCTTTTGCGTACCCAGGAGATCATCTCCCGCAACTTCATGAGCCTGCAATTCTATTTTTTAGCTGGCCTCCTTTATTTCGTCGTCAACTACAGCATCGAGCGCTTCGGTAAATATGTCGAGCGCAAGACCGCCGTTCCGTCTTAAGGCTGCATGTCATGAGCAAGGTACTTCTCGAAATCCAGGGGCTGCGCAAGCAATATGGTCCGCTCGAAGTCTTGAAGGGTGTCGATTGCACAATGCGCGAGGGCGAGGTGATTTCGATCATCGGTTCGTCGGGCTCCGGAAAGACCACGATGCTCCGCTGCATCAATATGCTGGAGGAATTCCAAGGCGGTCATATCCGGCTCGCCGGAGAAGAGATCGGTTATGAATATGCTGGCGCCGCCCGCAGGCGGAAGAGCGAAAGAGAAATCGCCCGCCAGCGCGCCATGACCGGCATGGCCTTCCAGCAATTCAACCTCTTCCCGCACATGACGGCGCTGCAGAACGTGATGCTTGGCCTTGTCAAGGTCAAGAAGATGAGCCGTGACGAGGCACATGCCGTCGGCGAGAAGTTGCTCGACCGCGTCGGGCTCGCCTCGCGTGGCGGGCACTATCCCGGGCAGCTCTCGGGCGGCCAGCAGCAGCGTGTTGCAATCGCTCGCGCCATCGCGATGGCGCCGCAGCTGATGTTGTTCGACGAGGTGACGTCAGCGCTCGATCCGGAACTGGTCGGTGAAGTGCTGCAGGTCATCAAGGGGCTCGCGGCCGACGGTATGAGCATGCTGCTCGTGACCCACGAGATGCGGTTCGCCTACGAGGTCTCCAGCCGCGTGATCTTCATGAACCAGGGCGTGATCTGCGAGGAAGGCGATCCGAAGGAAATGTTTATCCGGCCGAAGACCGAGAGGCTGGCCGAGTTTTTAAAGACATCCAGCTTCAACTAAAAGAAAAGAGAGAATGATATGACGATCAAACGTTACGGCGCAGGCGAAACCGGCGCAGGCGGACAGCCCCTTCCTTTCGCGCGTGCCGTCGAAGCGAATGGATGGCTTTACGTGTCCGGGCAGGTGCCGATGGAGAAGGGCGAGATTGTGCGCGGCGGCGTCGTCGCCGAGACCCGCAAGGCGATCGAAAACCTGATTGCCATTCTGCATGAGGCCGGTTACGGCATCGAAGATGTGGTTCGCGTCGGCGTCTGGCTCGACGATCCGCGTGACTTCTGGAGCTTCAATGGTGTGTATGCCGAGTACTTCGGTGCCAACCCGCCAGCTCGCGCTTGTGTTCAGTCGCGGATGATGGTCGATTGCAAGGTAGAGGTCGACTGCGTGGCCTATCGCGCCGACCGCGCCTGACGGAAATTCTGGAGAAAAGCATGACCGAGGCGGCAGCCGATACGGTATCGCGGCGGACGAGGGGACTGGATCGGGCCTTCGAGATCCTGGAGTTCCTTCGCGTGAAGCGGCTGCCCATGCGGCCGAACGAGATCGCGATTGAGATCGGCGCTCCCCGCTCGTCGGTTTATGAGCTGGTCAACCTGCTGCTCAGCCACGGCATGCTTGAACACCAGGGTGGTGACGGCCGGGTCTTCCTCGGCCGCCGCCTCTACTTTCTCGGCACAGCCTATGCTGAGCAATTCGACCTGATGCGTGAATGCGACCGTATGCTGGTACGGCTGGCCGAGGAAACCCGCGAGACAGCACAGATGTGTCTGCTCGAAGGTTGCAAATACACAGTTGCAATGATGCGTGAAGGCATCCGCCCCTTCCGTATTTCTTCCAATGTCGGCGAACTGGTCTCCATCGCCTGGACAGCGTCTGGCCGCTTGCTCGTTTCCCATTTGAGCGACCAGCAGATCCTCGACCTCATTCCGCCGGAGGATTTTGTTCTGCCGAGCGGCCGGCGCATGGAGCCTTCGGATTTCATTGCACAGGTTCGCCAGGCAAGCCGCGACGGTTTCTTCACCTTCAATAGCGAAGTGGAGAATTTCACCCATTGCTTCGCTGTCCCGGTTTTCCAGGCTGACGGTGCCTGTATCGCGACCCTGTGTCTTGTCACCCCCCGGGAAGACGGTTTGCGCAATCGCGCGGCTTATCTCGAAAGCCTGCTGAAGGCCGCCAACGAAATCTCCGAGAAGCTCGGTTTCCATAGCGAGCGGGCTAAGCTCACCATCGCCGGCTGATCCAATCTTGCAGATCCGGGGAGCCCTCACTTCTCCGGCATCACCGTTGTTCCTCTATCTGCGCAGCCAAACAGCATATCGTTGCCGGCTTGGGTTCAGGGGCAAGCGATTGCATCCGGATACAAGCAAAAGCAGAGCAAGCTGGCTGGGTCTGTTGCGGCAAAGCGTCAGATTGTAACGAAGCGGTGCGGAGCTCCCGCCGGATTGCGGCAACGAACGGGGGCGGGGATAGCAGAGCCTGCTTCCACTGCATCCGCAACGGGCGGCTAGCTGACTGTAAGGTCACGCGACTCCAGTCAAACAGGTACTTCCGAACTTTTTGCAAGCGTTATCTGATGGCTGACAAAACCGTCCGGTCCAGCGATGTGAAGATCGAACGCCGCAGCCATGGGAACGGGTTTGTGAGGTTCCGCGCCGGATAGCGACAAGCTAAGGCCATGGCCGATTGCGGGGGCTGTGCTGGCAAGCCGTCCGGCCCAGACCGTTTGAATTGCGCGATGGCTATGCCCTGCGATGACACGGCACACGCTGCTGTTCTCGATCAGGCGCGCAAGAGCATTCGCGTTGTGAAAGCCTGGGCTGTCGATATGGGGCGCTCCCGTTGCAAAAGGCGGGTGGTGGAGCGCCAGGAGCGACGGCTCTTGCGACGAGCCGATGATGTCTGCGAGCCAGTCCAGCTGCGCCGCATCGAGGCCGGGACGGCCATCTGGCAAAGTGCTGTCCAACGCGATCAGCCGCAGACCGGCAATCCGGGCTGTATAGCTCAAATGACCGGGCGCAAATGGAACCCAGCCATCGAAAGCTGTTCGAAAGGCCACCGGGTCGTCGTGGTTGCCCGGCAATGGCCAAAGCGGCACCGGGGTCTGATGCAGGACCGCTAGCGCATGCGCGTAGCCTGTCGCGCTGCGGTCGATGATGTCTCCGGTCAGCACGATCGCGTCCGGACGGGGATCCATCGCGGCGATTGTCGAAAAGGCCATCTGGAGCGTTGCTTCCGGGTCGTGAAGCGGATCCTTGCCATCATCACGCAAATGCAGGTCGGTCAGCTGTGCGATCAAGGCCATGGGCTTAGCCCGAGAATGCGCTGCTGCCCTGCCGCGCAAGCCAGAGATTGACGGCCAGCAGGATGCCCGAGGTGATGGTGATCGCAATGACGCTCATTGCCATTCCGGTCTGGACCGAGCCTTGCTCGAACTGCGAAAAGACGAAAGTGCCGACAGTCCGCATTCCGGCGGGCGCAAGCATGATCGACGCCACCAGCTCGCGCGAGGCGATGGCAAAGACCAGCATCATCGCCGCGATCAGTGAAGGCGCCATAAGCGGCAGCGTGACATGTCTGAGCGCCTGAATCTGGCTGGCGCCTGCCACGCGGGCTGCATCGTCAAGCGAACCCGATATCTGCCGCAAGCGCGCAACGGCATAGCGGATCGGATAGGGCAGCAGAATGCCGGTATAGGCGATCAGCAGGATCATGGCCGTGCCATAGAGCGAGACAGGCAGGTACGGTGAATTCCAGAACAGGATGATACCCACCGCGAGCACGATGGCAGGGATCGCATTGGGCAAGACCGACAAACCGTCCATGATCGCCCGTCCGCGCCCGGTTCCGCGCACCACGATATAGGCGACCAGTCCCCCAATGGCGGCGCTTGCGAAGGCCGTCAGAACGGCCAGCCAGCCGCTTGTGATCAGCGCCTGCGTGGCGCGGCTGCCGGCGCGAAAGAGCGGCTCGTAGTGGCGCAGGTCGAAATTCGACCAGCGCAGCCCGCCCGAGATCGTGCCCGTGACCGAGGTGACCGCAATCGCGGCAAGCGGGATCACCACGCCGATCAGGGCCACCAGCGCAAACAGTCCCAGCACGGGCCAGCGCCAGTGTCCGAGACCGGCCTTATCCAGATCCGCAGGCTTGCCGGTCTGGCTGATGTAGGAGCGCCGGGTGGCGATCCAGTTCTGCAAGATGAAAGCCGCGAGCACCATCGCCATCAGCAGAACGGACCCGAGCGCCGCGCCCGACAGGTCGATGGGCCAGTCCGACAGGCGCGTGTAGATACCTGTTACCAGCACCTCGAAGCCCGTGCGCGCGGCCAGGGCGGCGGGGGTGCCGAACTCCTCAATCGACATGGCAAAGACGATCAGCATGCTCGCGGCAATCGCCGGGATCGACAGTGGCAAGGTAATCAGAAAGAACGCTTGCAAGGGTTTTGCCCCATGCACGCGGGCTGCCGAAGCAAAGCGCCCGCCGACCATTTCCAAAGCGCGGCTGACCGCGAAATAGACCAGCGGAAACAGGTTCAGCGTCATCACGAAGGCCACGCCCGTGAAGCTGAACAGGAACCGCCCCATGTCGAAGCCCGCAAGCTGAAACAGATAGCCGCGCGGCTGGAGGATCATCATCCATGCAATCGCGGCAATGAAGGGCGGGATCAGGAACGGGATCAGGAACACCACATCCCAGATCCGCGCACCGGGCACATGAAACAGGCCGCGCAGGATGCCGATGGGCAGCCCGAAGATCAGGCAGCCCATCATCACCGAAAAGGCCAGCATGAGCGTATTGCGGGCCTGCATCAGCAGCCGGTCGTTTTCGGTCAGGATGACCAGTTTCGAAAAGGCCCCCACGAAAGAGCCGCGTGCAAAGTCGGGAAAGACCGCCTGCAGCAGGATGAACAGCACCGGCAGCCCGACAAGGATCACGAGCGCGGCGGCGGCGATAAAGGTCAGCAGGGATTGTCCGCGCGCCATGAACAGGCCTTTGATACATAAATATGTTTGGCCCCGGACGTCACCGGGGCCAAACACATGGCTTTAGGGTTTGCTCAGCGGTTGGTCACGGTTGCATTAAACCGTGCGATAATCTCTTCGCGCCGTGCGGCAACAGCGCTTTCATCCACCTCGATCACTTTCAGATCCGCAATGCCCGGACGCAGGCCCGCGACATCGGCACGCGCGGGCATCATCCATGTGGCGGCGACCAGTTTCTGCCCGGCGTCGGACAGCACGAAATCCACGAAGGCCTTGGCCGCGTCGGGATTGGAGGTCGAGTTCAGGATCATCATTGGGCGCGGCGCAATCACAGTGCCGCTTTCGGGCACGATCACCTCGATGGTCTCGCCGCCAGCGGCCTGTGCGTAGCTGATGTAATCGACCGCGCCAAAGACCACGGCCTTTGCGCCTTGCAGCACCGGGTTCAATGCCGCAGCATTCGGACCGGGCACAATCATCTCGTTGGCGGCAAGCGCTGCGAGCAGGGTCCATGCCTCCTCGCCCATCGCGGTTTCCAGGCCGGCGATCAGGTCGAAGGCCGAGCCCGATTGCGCAGGATCGGGCATGGTGACCAGACCGCGGTAAGCCTCGCCCGACAGATCAGTCCATTCGGCAGGGCGCGGTGCGCCACTCTGGGTGTTCCAGACCATCGCCAGCGCCGAAATGCCTTGCGCGGTGTAATGGCTGTGCTTGAGGAAGTCCGGCACATTTTCAGCATTGGGCGAGACATATTCCATCAAGAGGCCGCGTTCATGCATTTCCACAGCCGAACCCCAGCTTGCCGACACGACGACATCGGCCTGCGGGTTTGCCTCTTCGGCCTCAAGCCGGGCCATGACCTGTCCGGTGGTGCCTTGGAACACATTGACCGTGATCCCGGTTTCGGCCTTGAAAGCTTCAGCCAGCGCATCGGCCAGACCACCTGGGCCGGCGGTGTAGAAAGTCAGCGTCTCAGCCTGGGCAAAGCTTCCGATCAAAGCAAAGCAGGTTGCAAAAGCAGTCGTGCGAAGCATGGGGTTCTTCCTTGTGGAGTCAGTGAGGAAAGACACGCAGGCGATCGGGATCAATCGACAGCGGAATCTGCGTGTTCAGTGCAACCGCGCGATCTGCCGGGCACACCAGGCTTGCGGTGGTCTCGTCCAGTCCCAGATGCAGCAGGTACCGGTCGCCCTGGAACTGACAGCGCAGCACTTTCGCCATCAACGCGCCCTCGGAGGCGGGGCGAACAGCCGTGCGCGGGATCAGGACGCGCGCAGGCCCCTCGGGCGACGAGTTCGCCAGATGGGGCAGGTTCAGCCGGTCATGGTTGCAGGTAAAGCCGCTCTGGCGGGATATATGCCCCTCGATCAGCGCCCCGATATTGAGGAACTGCGCTACTTCGACAGAAGCCGGGGCCGAGAAAAGCTGTTCGGGCGAGTCGATTTGCGCGATTTCGCCCCCCAGCATGACCGCCACCCGGTCGGCGATGGTGAAGGCTTCGGACTGGTCATGGGTCACATAGATTGCCGACAGTCCAAGATCACGCAGCAACCCGCCGATTTCCAGCGCCAACCCCTCGCGCAACTCGCGGTCAAGGTTGGACAGAGGCTCGTCAAACAGCACCAGGGGCGGCTCGGCGACAATTGCACGGGCCAGCGCCACACGCTGCTGCTGGCCGCCTGACAATGTGCCGGGAAAGCGGTCTGCCAGATGCTGCAATCCCACGCGCTCAAGCGCGCGCTTGGCCCGCGTTTCGCGGTCGTTGCGTCCCAGCTTGCGCATCCGCAAGGGGAAGGCCACATTGTCGAGCACGCTCAGATGTGGCCAGATGGCGTAATCCTGAAACACCATCCCGATACCGCGGGCCTCGGGCGGGGCGTTGAAACCGCTGCCATCGACCACGCGCTGACCCGCGATCTCCATCTGGCCACTGGTCGCGCTTAGAAGCCCTGCCGCGATCCGTAACAGTGTCGTCTTGCCACAGCCCGACGGACCAAGGAGGGCGACGACCTCACCCGGTGCGAGGGCAAGGTCGATGTTCCCCAAGACCTTGTTGGGGCCAAATGATTTTGCGATCTGTGTCGCGATCAGCGCCAGAGAGCGATCGACTGGTAGGGGCTGTAACATTCCGCATACCTATTCGGGCTTTGTTACAGTTTTGCGTCGGTTAGTCCTTTTCGCGCGCCGCATCATGACGTCTAGACATGCTCTGGCCGAAACCTTGTTTGAGTGGGCGATCAAAAAGTATCTGGCATATCCGCCTGTGCCGCGTCCGGCTCAGAAACTGGCGGTGATGTGCCGCCAGGCGCCGTCAAGGCTGGGGGTGACCCACCAGGCGCCGGAGAAGTCGCCGCCGCTCATGTAGAGGCTCGGGCAGGCGACGACCTTCAGTCCGGCCGCGCGGGCGGAAGCGACGCCGGCTTCGCTGTCCTCGAAGGCGAGGGCCGTGCCGCTGGCAATGCCGAGCCGCGCCAGTGCCAGCAGGTAGACGCCGGGAGCCGGCTTCTTGGCTGCGGCCTCGTCGCCGGCGGCGATCACGTCGAAGATTTCGCCCGCCGGGCGTCGCCACAGGGCCCGGCACAGGGCGTCGACATTCTCCGGGCTGGTGGTGGTGGCGACGGCGAGCCGCAGGCCGTGGACGCGTGCCTCGGCGAGGAGGGAGAGGACGCCGGGCCGGGCCCGCAGCGCGCCCTCCGCGACCATCCGGCCGTAGCGGCGGGTCTTGTCGGCGTGAAGGCGGACGATGTCCACGTCCTGCGGCAGGGCGAGGGCATGGCGGTCGCGATAGGCGCGGATGCGCTCCTTGCCGCCGGTGACGGCGAGGAGCCCGCCATAGGTGGTCCTGTCCCAATGCCAGCCGAGCCCATGGGCGGCGAAGGCGGCGTTGAAGGCGGCCCGGTGCAGCTCTTCGGTCTCCGCCAGCGTTCCGTCGACATCGAAGATCAGCGCGGCTGGACCCGGCCGCCCGCCGCTCATCCTTCCGCCCCGGGAAGGGCAGCCGCCGCGGCATCGCGGATGGCGCGGATATTGGCGCCGTAGACTTCGGGCCTCTCCACCGAACCGCCCTTGAAGACGGCGGAGCCGGCGACCAGCACATCCGCACCGGCAGCGGCGGCGAGGGGAGCCGTCTGCCGCGTGATGCCGCCGTCGACCTCGATATGGATTGGGCGGTCGCCGATCAGGCGGCGCAGGCGGCGCACCTTCTCCAGCTGGGAGTGAAGGAACTCCTGTCCGCCGAAACCCGGGTTGACGGTCATCACGCAGACGAGGTCGGCCATGTCCAGCAGCGGCGCGGCCGCCTCCACCGGCGTGCCCGGGTTGAGCGCGAGCCCCGACCGCAGGCCATGGCCGCGGATCGCCTGCAGCGTCCGGTGGATATGGGGCCCGGCCTCGACATGGGCGGTGAGGATGTCGGCACCGGCGTCGGCGAAACCGGCCACATAGGCGTCGACCGGAGCGATCATCAGATGCACGTCGAGGGTGCCGCCGACATGCGGGCGCAGGGCGCGCACCGTGGCGGGGCCGAAGGTGATGTTGGGCACGAAATGCCCGTCCATCACGTCAACATGCACCCAGTCGCAGCCCTGCGCCTCGATGGCGCGGCACTCGGCGCCGAAGTTGGCGAAGTCGGCGGACAGGATCGACGGCGCGATCCTGATGTGGCGGAGGAAGCTCATGGCTGCGCTCCTTCGCCGGCCTGGCCCGCTGGCGCGATGTCGAGGCCGCCCCGGAACACCCGGCTGGAGCGGATGTCGCTCTCCTCGATCAGGCTCAGTGTCTGCGCGTCGAGCGGCCCGCCAGCGCCGTCGAACAGCCGGTTGGCCTGGCGCAGCCGCGCCCGGTCGAAGGCATTGCGGATGGAGCGGGCATTGGCGAAATGCGGCTGGGTCCGGCGCAGACGGATATAGTCGGCCAGTGCCGCACCGGCCGCCTCCGACAGCTGGTAGTTCTGCTCGGCCATCATGAGCCGGGCGATGCGCTGCAGTTCCTCGTCGGTATAGTCGGGGAAGTCGATGTGGTGGGCGATGCGCGAGCGGAAGCCGGGATTGGAGCCGAAGAACCGGTCCATGCGGTCGGCATAGCCGGCGAGGATCACCACCAGGTCGTCCCGGTTGTTCTCCATCACCTGAAGCAGGATCTCGATCGCCTCCTGGCCATAGTCGCGCTCGTTGTCGGGCCGGTAGAGATAATAGGCCTCGTCGATGAACAGCACGCCGCCCATGGCGCGCTTCAGCACTTCGCGGGTCTTCGGCGCGGTATGGCCGATATACTGGCCGACCAGATCGTCGCGGGTGACGCTGACAAGATGCCCCTTGCGCACATAGCCGAGCCGCTTCAGCAGCCCGGCCATCTTCAGCGCGACGGTGGTCTTGCCGGTTCCCGGATTGCCGGTGAAGGACATGTGCAGCGTCGGCGTCTCATGGCTGAGCCCGAGCGAGCGGCGCGCCCGCTCGACCAAGAGGAGAGCGGCCGTTTCACGGATACGCTGCTTCACCGGCCGCAGGCCGATCATGTCGCGGTCAAGTTCATCGAGCAGCTCCTTCACGCCGGAACTCTCGAACTCCCCGCGCAGGTCGACCGTCGCGGGCGGTGGGGCGGTGTCGGCATCCATCGGTCACTTCCTTTTGGCTGGACCCTTTGAAACGGGGCAGGGGGCGGCGGGCCGTCCCCTGCCGGTCTTGCGCTTGGGAGGTCAGCGGATCACGTCATGGGTGTAGCGGATCGAGCGGCCATCTGCCTCGGTCCGGCGCATCACGAGTGCCGGCTCGTCGCCGGGCCGGTTGACGATGAAGCTCATGGTCACCGTCTCGGCGCCGCGCGTGCTGTCGAAAGCATTGACGCGGATATAGGTCTGCGGATGCGCCTTGCGGCACGCCTCAAGCTCCATCATCACGCCCTTGGCGTCGCGCAGGTCGAACATCGGGTTGCCCCACATGTTCCAGTAGGTGTTCCGGGGATGGGGATCATCGGTGTATTCGAGCCCGATTGCCCAGCCGCGCGACAGGCAGTAGTCGACCTGGGCGGCGATCTGTTCGCCGGTCAGGTCGGGCAGGAAGGAAAAGCAGCCCTGTGTGATGCGCATGGTCTTGCTCCTCAAACGGCGACCGCGGGCGCCGGGACGAAGTCCGACGTGTCGGTCGAGGTGTAGTTGAAGGTGATGTTGCCCCAGGTATCGAGGGCCGCTTCCAGCGGCTTGCACCACTTCGCCGCCGCGCGAAGGATCTCGGGCCCCTCTGCGTCGATGTTGCGGCCTTCGTTGCGGGCCAGCACCATGGCCTCCAGTGCGACGCGGTTGGCGGTGGCGCCGGCCTGGATGCCCATCGGATGACCGATGGTGCCGCCACCGAACTGCAGCACCACATCATCGCCGAACAGCGAGAGAAGCTGGTGCATCTGGCCGGCATGGATGCCGCCCGAGGCCACCGGCATGACCTTCTTCAGGTCCGCCCAGTCCTGCTCGAAGAACAGGCCGCGCGGCAGGTCAACCTCGTTGCGGGTCTCGCGGCAGACATTGTAGTAGCCCTGCACCGTCATCGGGTCGCCCTCCAGCTTGCCGACGGCCGTGCCGGTGTGCAGGTGGTCGACGCCGGCAAGCCGCAGCCACTTGGCGATGACGCGGAACGAGATGCCGTGGTTCTTCTGGCGGGTATAGGTGCCGTGGCCGGCCCGGTGCATGTGCAGGATCATGTCGTTCTGCCGGCACCATTCCGAGATCGACTGGATCGCGGTCCAGCCGACGATCAGGTCGACCATGACGATGACACTGCCGAGCTGCTTGGCGAAGTCCGCCCGGCGGTACATTTCCTCCATCGTGCCGGCGGTGATGTTGAGGTAGTGCCCCTTCACCTCGCCGGTCTCGGCACTGGCCTTGTTGACCGCCTCCATCACGTAGAGAAAGCGGTCGCGCCAGTGCATGAAGGGCTGCGAGTTGATGTTCTCGTCGTCCTTCATGAAGTCGAGGCCGCCCTTCAGGCCCTCATAGACGACCCGGCCGTAATTCTTGCCCGAAAGCCCGAGCTTCGGCTTGGTGGTGGCGCCGAGCAGCGGCTTGCCGAACTTGTCGAGCCGCTCGCGCTCCACGACGATGCCGGTCGGCGGGCCGCGGAACGTCTTCACATAGGCGACGGGCAGCCGCATGTCCTCCAGCCGCGCCGCCTTCAGCGGCTTGAACGAGAACACGTTGCCGATGATCGAGGCTGTCAGGTTGGCGATCGAGCCTTCCTCGAACAGGATCAGGTCGTAGGCGACATAGCAGAAATACTGTCCGGGCGTGCCCGGCACCGGCTCGACCTTGTAGGCCTTGGCCCGGTACTGGTCGCAGGCCGTCAGCCGGTCGGTCCACACCACCGTCCAGGTGGCGGTGGAGCTTTCGCCGGCCACCGCCGCCGCCGCCTCGATCGGGTCGACGCCCTCCTGCGGGGTGATGCGGAACAGGGCGAGGAGATCGGTCTCCTTCGGCTCGTAGTCGCCGTCCCAGTAGCCCATCTGGGCATATTTCAGGACGCCGGCCTTGTAGCGCTTCGAGGCGTCGGTAATCCGCGTGTTGCTGTCGTCGGCCATCATCTGCTCCTTCATGCTGCCTTGCTGGGGGAACGCCGTGGATCGAGTGCGCCGGATGCGTAGCGCCGGGCCATGTCGTCCATGGGCACGGCCTTGATCCTCGAGGCATGGCCGGCGGTGCCGAAGGCCTCGAAACGGGAGCGGCACAGGTCGCGCATCGCGTCCATTGCCGGCTTCAGGAATTTGCGCGGATCGAATTCCCGTGGGCTCGTCACCGCGATGCGCCGGAACTCGGCGGTCATCGCCATGCGGCAGTCGGTGTCGATATTGACCTTGCGCACCCCGTGGCGGATGCCGCGGACGATCTCCTCCACCGGCACGCCGAAGGTCTGGGGCATCTCGCCGCCATGGGCGTTGATGATGTCCTGAATCTCCTGGGGCACGGAGCTTGAGCCGTGCATGACGAGATGCGTGTCCGGCAGCCGCGCGTGGATCTTCTCGATCACGTCCATGGCGAGAATGCCGCCGTCGGGCTTGCGCGTGAACTTGTAGGCGCCATGCGAGGTGCCGCAGGCGATGGCGAGCGCGTCGACGCCGGTGCGGGCAACGAAGTCTACAGCCTGGTCCGGGTCGGTCAGGAGCTGCGAATGGTCGAGCTTGCCCTCCGCGCCGTGCCCGTCCTCCGCTTCGCCCTCGCCGGTCTCCAGGCTGCCGAGCACGCCGAGCTCGCCTTCCACGCTGGCGCCGACTGCATGCGCCATGGCCGCCACTCTGGCGGTGATGGCAAGGTTGTAGTCGTAGGATGCCGGTGTCCTGGCATCGGCCATCAGGCTGCCGTCCATCATCACCGAGGTGAAGCCGTGGCGGATTGCCGAGAGGCAGGTCGCCTCGTCATTGCCGTGGTCCTGGTGCAGGCACAGGGGAATGTCCGGGTAGAGCGCCGCGAGCGCTTCGACCATACGGGCCAGCATGATGTCGCGGGCATAGCTGCGGGCGCCCCGGCTGGCCTGCAGGATCACCGGCGCGTCGACGGCCTGCGCCGCCTCCATGATCGCCAACCCCTGCTCCATGTTGTTGATGTTGAAGGCGGGCACGCCGTAGCCATGCTCTGCGGCATGGTCGAGGAGCTGCCTCAGGGTGATCAGTGCCATGTCGTTCTCCCGTCAAGACGCCGCATCGGCGCGCAGCAAGGCCTGGACGCCCGGAAGCGGGCGCCCTTCCAGCCACTCCAGAAAGGCTCCACCGGCGGTGGAGACATAGGTGAAACTCTCTGCGGCCCCGGCTGCATTGAGCGCGGCAACCGTGTCGCCGCCGCCTGCCACGGTGACGGTCTGCCCGGCATCGGTAAGACCGGCGGCGAGACGGGCGAGCGCCAGGGTCGCCCGGTCGAAGGGCTCGATCTCAAAGGCGCCGAGCGGGCCGTTCCACAAGATGGTGCGCGCCGTATCGAGAATCCGGGCGAAGGTGGCGAAGGCCTTCGGGCCGGCGTCGAGGATCATCGCATCGGCCGGACAGGCGTCCGCCGGCACGATCTCCGCCGGGGCATGGGGCCGGAACTCGCGTGCCACCACCAGATCGAGCGGCAGGTGGACGCGGCAGCCATGCGCCTCGGCGATGGCGAGGATCTCCTGGACGGTGCTGGTCTGGCTGGGCTCGTGCAGCGAACGGCCCATCGGCATACCAATGGCGAACAGGAAGGTATTGGCCATGCCGCCGCCGACGATCACATGGTCGAGGCGGGTGACGAGGTGTTTCAGCACGCCGATCTTGCTCGACACCTTCGCCCCGCCGACGATTGCGACCGAGGGGCGTGCCGACGCTTCGAGCGCGGCGGCGAGCGCGGCGAGCTCCTCCATCATCAGCGGCCCGGCGAAGGCCGGCAGCAGGCCGGCGATGGCCGCCGTGCTGGCATGTGCGCGGTGGGCGCAGGAAAAGGCGTCGTTGACATAGAAATCCCCGAGCGCCGCAAGACGCGCCGCAAGCGCGGGGTCGTTGCGCGCCTCGCCTTCCTCGAAGCGGATGTTCTCCACCAGCAGCACCTCGCCGGGCCGCAGCCGGGCCGCGGCCTTGCCCGCCTCGTCCAGCGTGGCGAAGTCCACGGCGCATCCGAGCGCCGCCGCAAGATCGCCGGCAATCGCGGCCAGTGACGCGCGCTCGTCGCGGCCCGTGGGCCGGCCGAGATGCGACAGGACGACAAGCGCCGCGCCGCGTGCCAGCAGGGGGCGCATGCCCTGCGCGAAACGGGTGAGGCGCGTCGCATCGCTGACCCGTCCGCCGGCCATCGGCACATTGAGGTCCGCCCGTACCACGAGCCGCCGGCCGGCCACCTCGGCCCCGGTGATCGCGGCGATGGTCACGCCCGTCTGCCGGGCGCGTTCCGATCCGGTGCGGCCGAGACCGCTGCTTATACTCCTTGCGCGCATTTCATCCCCTCCCAATCTGCCGCGCGGCCGCAACGACGGACGGCACGGTGATGTTGAAATGCTCGTAGAGCCGGGCGGCCGGAGCCGAGGCTCCAAACCCGCTCATGCCGACGAAAGCGTCAGTTGGCCTCAGCATGGTCCCGTCCCACCCCTGGCGGAGCGCGGCCTCGATGCCGACGCGCGGCGCCTCGCCGAGCACTTCGGCGCGATAGGCGGGGTCCTGCGCGGCGAAGAGCTCGAAACAGGGGGCGGAGACCACGGCGGCGGCAATGCCCGCCGTGGCGAGCTGGTCCGCGGCGGCGGCTGCAAGCTCCACCTCCGAGCCGGTGGCGATCAGCGTCACGTCGCGCCGCGCCGTCGCGCGCAGCAGATAGGCACCGCGGGCGCTGGCATTGACCGCCGCGCTGCCGCGCAGCAGCGGCAACGCCTGACGCGACAGCACCAGCAGGCTCGGCCGCCGCGTCTCGGCAAGCGCGATCTCCCAGGCCTCGGCAGTCTCCACCGCATCGCAGGGCCGCAGGACGAGAAGATCCGGAATGGCGCGCAGGCTGGCGAGATGCTCGACCGGCTGATGCGTCGGTCCGTCTTCGCCAAGGCCGATGGAGTCATGCGTCATGACATGGACGACCGGCACGCCCATCAGCGCGGCGAGGCGGATCGACGGACGGGCATAATCGGCGAAAGCGAGGAAGGTGCCGCCATAGGGACGCACCAGGCCGTGCAGCGCGAGGCCGTTCATGGCGGCGGCCATGCCATGCTCGCGGATGCCGTAGTGGATGTAGCGGCCGGCATAGTCGCCGGGCCGGATCGCGGTCATGCCTTTCGGCCGGGTGAGGTTGGAACCGGTCAGGTCGGCCGAGCCGCCGGCCACAAAGGGCAGCGCACCGGCGACGACCTCAAGAGCCATCTCGCTGGCCTTGCGCGTTGCCACCGCCGGCTGCTCGTCAAGCAGCCGCTGCTTGTGCTCCCGCATGGCGGCCGTCAGGTCACCGGTGTCCCGCGCAAGGGCCGCGGCGAAGGCGTCGCGGTTCGGCGAGCCTGCCAGCCGGTCGCGCCAGGCGGCATGCGCCGCCGCACCCCGTGCCGCGATCCCGCCCCAGGCCGTGTAGATAGGGGCGGGGATCTCGAACGGTGCGTGCGGCCAGTCGAGCGTCTGGCGCGCCGCGGTGATCTCGTCCGGCCCGAGCGGGGCGCCGTGCACGTCGTGGCTGCCCTGCTTGTTGGGCGCGCCGTAACCGATGACGGTCCGGCAGCAGACGAGGCTGGGGCGCGGATCGGCGCGGGCCGCCTCGATGGCGCACGCGATCTGTTCCCGGTCGTGTCCGTCGCAGTGGACCACGTGCCAGCCGGCAGCGGCGAACCGGGCGCCCTGGTCAGTGGAGGTGGAGAGGCTGGTGCTGCCGTCGATGGTGATGCGGTTGTCGTCCCACAGCACCACGAGGCGGCCGAGCCGCAGATGGCCGGCCATGTCGATGGCCTCGTGGCTGATCCCTTCCATCAGGCAGCCGTCGCCGGCGATCACATAGGTCCAGTGGTCGACGAGGCCGGGAAAGCGGGCGGCGCCCATCCGCTCGCCCAGAGCCATCCCGACGGCGGTGGCGAGCCCCTGGCCGAGCGGGCCGGTGGTGACCTCGACACCGAGGGCATGGCCGTATTCCGGATGGCCGGCAGTGCGGCTGCCGAGCTGCCGGAAGGCGCGGATCTGGTCCATTCCCATGTCCGGATAGCCAAGCAGATGGTTGATCGCATAGAGCAGCATCGACCCGTGCCCGGCCGACAGCACGAAACGGTCGCGGTTCGGCCAGCCGGCCGCCGCCGGATCAAGGGTGATGAACCGGTTGAAGAGCACCACCGCGACATCCGCCATGCCCATCGGCATGCCGGGATGGCCGGAACCGGCCGCCTGGACCGCGTCCATGGCAAGGGCGCGCAGGGCATTGGCCATGAGCCGTTCGTTGGCCCGCAGAAGCTGGGTCATCATCATCTGTCCTTTTCAGAGGGCGCGGCAGCTGCCAGGCGGGTCAGGCCCGCTTGGCGTCGCGGATCAGCCGCTCGATCAGCGGCGTCAGGATCAACTGCATGGCGAGATCCATCTTGTTGCCCGGAATGACGATCGAGTTGGCCCGGCTCATCCAGGAGCCGTGGATCATCGCCGTCAGGTAGGGGAAGTCTATGCCGCGCGGGTTCTTGAAGCGGATGACCACGAGGCTCTCGTCCGGCGTCGGGATCCAGCGGGCGATGAAGGGGTTCGAGGTGTCGACCACCGGCACACGCTGGAAGTTGATGTCGGTCTGGGTGAACTGCGGGCAGATGCAGTGCACATAGGCATGCATGCGGCGCAGGATCGTGTCTGTCACCGCCTCGGTCGAGTAGCCCCGATGCGCCCGGTCGCGGTGGATCTTCTGGATCCATTCGAGGTTGATCACCGGCACGACGCCGATCTTCAGGTCCGCATGGCGGGCGATGTCGACGTCATCGGCAACGACGGCTCCGTGCAGCCCTTCGTAGAACAGCAGGTCGCTGTGGTCCTGGAACGGCGCCCAGGCGGTGAAGTTGCCCGGCGCGACGCCGGTTCTTGCGGCCTCGATCTCGTCATGGACATAGGTGCGGGTGCGCCCGCGCCCGGTCGCGCCATACTCGCGGAAAACTCGCTCCAGCTCCTTGAGCTCGTTGGCTTCGAACGAGAAGTGGGAGAAGGTGAAGTCGCCCGCGGCGACCCGGCGCTCCAGTTCCGCGCGCATGTCGGCGCGGTTGTAGCGGTGAAAGGCGTCACCCTCGATCGACACCGCGGTTATGCTTTCCCGCCGGAAGATCTGGTCGAAGGTGGTCTTCACCGTCGAGGTGCCGGCGCCCGAGGAGCCGGTGACCGAAATGATGGGATGCTTCTGGCTCATGGGTGGTCAGCTCCGGAACAGGCCGCGCTTGCCGAACAGGGCGGCATCGCCGGCCTCGGCAAGGTCGTGATAGGCGGTGACGCGGGCGATCTTCTCCGCGCTGCCGAAAACGAAGGGAGTGCGGCCATGCAGGCTGGCCGCGGACTGCCGCATCAGGTCGTCGACACCGTCGGTGGCGCTGCCGCCGGCCTGGGTGACCAGAAAGGCGATCGGCGCGCATTCGTAGAGGAAGCGCAGGCGGCCTTTCTCGTAGCCCTTGCGCCGGTCGGCCGGGTAGAGAAACACCCCGCCCCGGGTGAGGATGCGATGCGCCTCGGCCACCAGCGAGGCGACCCAGCGCATGTTGAAACCTTGCCCGTTGCGGCTGAGGGCGCCGGTCACCATGTCGTCGATGAAGGCCCGGACCGGTGCGTGCCAGTGATGATAGTTCGAGGCGTTGATGGCGTATTCGCTGGTTCGGGGCGGGATCGCCATCTTCGCGGCGGCCGGATGGAAGCAGCCCCGGTCCCGGTCCAGCGTGAACTTCAGCACGCCCTCACCATGGGTGACGACCAGCAGGGTCTGCGGGCCGTAGATGATGTAACCGGCGGCGATCTGCTCGCTTGCCGGACGCAGGAAGCTCGCCTCGGGGCTGCCGGCGGCGGGATAGACCGAGAAGATCGTCCCGATCGATATGTTGACGTCGATGTTCGACGAACCGTCCAGGGGATCGATGGCAAGCGCCAGACTGCCGCCGTCCGACATCTGCAGGATGCTCTCCTGCTCTTCCGATGCGAGGTAGCGGACGGCGGAACCGCGCAAGCCGTCGATGAAGGCTTCGTCTGCGATCACGTCGAGCAGCTTCTGCCGGTCGCCGTCCGCGTTCTCCTCGCCGGAACTGGCGCCGAGCTCACGGGCTGGGTCTCCGGCCGCGATGAGGCGGGACAGGGCCGCACCGGTGCGGCAAAGACGTTCCAGCACGTCCTGCAACGCCGCCGAAACGGCGAGTGCCGGCAAGATCTGCTCCTCGGGCCGCATCGTTTCCTCCCAGATGTGCTGCCTTGGTCGCGCAGTCTTGCCTTGCCGGGTCTTTCGTGAAAATTTAATAATTCTTATTTCTGAGAAGGAATTTTTGAATGTACCATCTGGACGCGGTGACGCTGAAGCAGTTGCGGGCGCTGGCTGCGGTCGATCGCCACGGCAGCATGGCGGCGGCGGGCGCCGCGCTCGGCCTGACCCCGCCTGCGGTGCACAGCCAGCTCAAGGCGCTGGAACAGGCCTTTGGCCTTGCCCTGCTGCATCGCAGTTCCGACGCCAGCGGATCGAGCCTGACAGAAGAGGGGCGGGTATTGCTGGAAGCCCATGTCCGGATCGATACGGCGCTGTCGCAGGCGGCGCAGGAAATCCGCGCCCTGTCGGAGGGGCTGGCCGGGCGGGTGACGCTCGGGGTCGTCTCGACGGGCAAGTATTTCGCGCCGCGGCTGGTCAAGATCCTGCACACGCTGATCCCGAACATCGAGCTGGTGCTGCGCGTCGGCAACCGCGACCAGGTCATCCGCGATCTCGAGAATCGGGCGGTCGATCTTGCCATCATGGGGCGCCCGCCGCGCCAGCCGCTGGTCGAGGCGTCGGCGCTCGGGGTGCATCCGCACGGGCTGATCGCGCCGCCGGATCATCCGCTTGCCGGACGCCAGGCCCTGTCCGCCGCCGATCTCCTCGGCGAGACACTGATCTCCCGCGAGCCGGGATCGGGAACCCGCATCCTGATGACGCGCTATCTCGACCGGCTGGGCGACGGGCAGGTGTTCCGCCTGGTGGAGATGGGCTCCAACGAGACCATCAAGCAATCGGTGATGGCGGGGCTGGGGCTTGCGTTCCTGTCGCTGCACACGGTGACGGAGGAACTGCGCCACGGGCAACTGGTCATGCTGGCCGCGCCGCAACTGCCGATCCTGCGCCACTGGTTTCTGGTGCACCGGGCGGAGTATCCGCTCCGGCCGGCGGCGAAATCCGTCGCCGAGGCTGTTCTCGGGCTGAAGGGCACCTATCTGCCGGCAGTCGAGGGGGTTTCGCATGACGTCTGAGCGATGCGGTGCACGGCGCCCATTTCCACGGCCGCGCCGGAGAGGTAAGGTGCTGCCTGGAGGAAGCGATGGCCCAGCAGATATCATTTGATCCGGCGCAGCACCCGGGCGCGCTCAGCGACGAGGTCTGGATGGAGGTGCTGTCCGCCGTCGACCGGACCTATGCCGACCTTGTCGAGTATCAGGGACGCCTGGAGCGGCAGAATGCCGAACTCGAGGCGATGCGCCGGTTCCTGGCCTCGATCCTCGCCTCCGTGTCGGACGTGCTGATCATCCTCGACCGCAACGGCGACATTGAGGAAACCTCGGCCTCGCTGCTGCGCCATCTCGATGTCGACCACGACCGGGTGACCGGGCGCCCGGTGGCCAGCCTGTTTGCGCGGGACGAGCAGGCGGCGCTGGCCGCCGCGATGTCGCGGGTGATGCAGACCCGCCAGCCGGAAACCATCGAGGCGCATCTGGTGGCGGAGGCCGGCGCGATGCCGCTGGAGCTGAACCTGGCGCCGCGTCTCGACGAGCGTGGCCGGCTGGCCGGCCTCGTCCTGTCCGGCCGCTCGGTTGGCGAGCTCCGGCAGGCCTATTCGGCGCTGGCCCGCAGCCACGACGAGCTGAAATCCGCCCAGGCGCAACTGGTGCGCAACGAGAAGCTGGCCTCGCTCGGCCGCCTGCTGGCCGGTGTCGCCCACGAGCTCAACAATCCGATCAGTTTCGTCTATGCCAACGCTCATGCGCTGGAGCGCTACACCGGCAAGTTCGAGACCTATTTCCAGCGGGTCCAGGAAGGGGCCGGGCGCGAGGAACTCGTCATGCTGCGCGAGCAATTGCGGCTCGACCGCGAGGTGCGCAACCTGCGGGAGGCGGTGCAGGGCGCGCGCGAAGGGGCCGAGCGGGTGCGCGACATCGTCGAGGACCTGCGGCGCCTGTCCGCCGACGGTACGGGCGAGATGGTGCCGTTCGATCTGGTCGAGACGACGGCGGTTGCCGCGAACTGGGTGTTGCGCGGTGCCCGCAGGCCGGTCGCCGTGGCGGTCTCCGGCCGCGAGCGTCTGATGGCCATCGGCCGGCCGGGGCACATCCAGCAGGTGATCATGAACCTCGTCCAGAATGCGGTCGACGCGCTGGAGGGGCAGGAGGACGCGCGGATCGAGATCCGCCACGAACTGGCCGATGGATACGCCCGGGTCAGCGTCAGCGACAATGGCGCGGGCGTGCCGCCCAGCCTGCAGCACGAGATCTTCGACCCGTTCTTCACCACCAAGCCGGTCGGCAGCGGCACCGGGCTCGGCCTGTCGATCAGCCACAAGATCGCCGAAGAGCATGGCGGCCGCCTGCGTCTGTGCCCGGCGGGCCGCGGCGCCTGTTTTCAACTCGATCTGACCCCTGCGGAGGACGGCGGGCGATGAACCTCCTTTGGCTGCAAAGTGCGGGATGCGGGGGCTGCACCATGTCGCTGCTCTGCGCGGAAAATCCCAACGTGTTCGAGCTTCTGTCCGACGCGGGGCTGCGGGTGCTGTGGCATCCCGCGCTCAGCCTGGAGACGGGTGCCGAGGTCAGATCACTGCTCAGTGACATCGTCGAGGGACGCCTGGCGCTCGACATCCTCTGCGTGGAAGGTGCCATCGCGCGCGGGCCGCGCGGCACCGGCCGTTACCAGATGCTCTCCGGAACGGGCGTTTCCATGCTCGACTGGGTGCGCCAGCTCGCCCCGCTTGCCGGTCATGTCGTTGCTGTCGGCTCCTGCGCGGCCTATGGCGGCATCACTTCGGCCGGTGGAAATCCCTCCGATGCGGCGGGCCTGCAATACGAGGGCACCCACTCCGACGGCATCCTGACGCCGGATTTCCGGGGCCGGTTCGGCCTCCCGGTGGTCAACGTCGCCGGCTGCCCGACCCATCCGGACTGGGTCAGCGAGACGTTGCTGCTGCTGAAGGCGGGCGTCTTCGGCGCGGACGACATGGACGCGCTCGGCCGGCCGAGATTCTATGCCGATCATCTGGTTCATCACGGCTGCCCGAAAAACGAGTTCTACGAGTACAAGGCAAGCGCCCGGGAATTGTCCGAAATCGGCTGCATGATGGAGCATCTGGGTTGCGTCGGCACCCAGGCGGTCGGCGACTGCAACATCCGGCCGTGGAACGGGGAGGGCTCCTGCACGCGCGGCGGCTATCCCTGCATCGCCTGCACAGCGCCGGAGTTCGAGGAGCCGCGCCACCCCTTCACCGAGACGCCGAAGATCGCCGGTATCCCCGTCGGCCTGCCGTCCGACATGCCCAAGGCCTGGTTCATGGCGCTGGCTTCCCTGTCCAAGGCGGCAACGCCGCAGCGCATCGCCCGCAATGCGGTCGCCGACCGCGTCATGGTTCCGCCGACGATCCGAAAGCCGCGCAAATGAGCGAAGGACGCCTGATTGTCGGCCCCTTCAACCGGGTTGAGGGGGATCTTGAGGTGCATCTTGATCTGGCGCAGGGGGCTGTCCGCAGCGCCCGCGTCAATGCGCCGCTCTACCGGGGCTTCGAGCGCATGCTCGAAGGCAAGGACCCGCGCGATGCGCTCACCATCACGCCGCGCATCTGCGGCATCTGTTCGATCAGCCAGTCAGCCGCCGCCGCCCGTGCGCTGGCGGATGCGATGGGCCTTGCCCCCTCGCCGCAGGGCCTGCTGGTGGCGCAACTGATCCATGCGGTGGAGAATGTCAGCGACCACCTGACCCATTTCAACCTGTTCTTCATGCCGGATTTCACCCGCCCGGCCTATGCGGCGCGGCCCTGGCACGGGCAGGCGGTGTCGCGCTTCACGGCGATGGAGGGCAGCGCCCAGCGGGCGGCGGTCGAGGCGCGGGCCGGGCTGATGCATATCCTCGGCATGCTGGCGGGCAAGTGGCCGCACACGCTGGCGATCCAGCCGGGCGGGGTCACCCGCGCACCCGGCCCCCGCGACAAGGTGCGGCTGGCAACTCATCTGCGCGCCTTCCGCCGCTATCTGGAGACAGTGGTGTTCGGAGCGGAGGTCGAGGCTTTCGCGGAGCTTGGCTCCGCCGGTGAGTTGATGCGCTGGGCGGGCGGAGATGCCGGCCTCTTCCTCGAGATCGCCGCCGATACGCAGCTTGCCGGACTGGGGCGCGGCGCCGGACGCTATCTCAGCTTCGGCGCCTATCCGCTGGCCGGCGGTTACGGATTCCGCCCCGGCGTCTGGGAGGGCGTGCTGAAGCCGCTCGACACGGGCGCGGTGATCGAGGATGTCAGCCATGCCTGGATGCTGGGCGAGGCGGTGCACCCGCTGGCCGGGGCAACCCTTCCAGACGAGGACATGCGCGAGGACGCCTACAGCTGGTGCAAGGCGCCGCGCCTGTCGGGGCAGCCGATGGAGACGGGAGCGCTGGCGCGGCAGGTGGTCGACGGCCATCCGCTGGCGCTCGACCTCGCGCGTCAGGGCGGCGTTCTGGCGCGGGTGGCGGCGCGCCTCCTTGAAATCGCCCGCACCCAGATCCTGATGGAGCGCCTGGTCGCGGCCATCGAGCCGGGTGCCAGCTTCATGGTCTCCGGCCGCCTGCCGCAGCGGGCCGTTGGTGTGGGCCTGGTGGAGGCGGCGCGCGGGGCCCTCGGGCACTGGCTGCGGATCGAGAACGGGCGGATCTCCGGCTATCAGATCATCGCCCCGACCACCTGGAATTTCAGCCCGCGCGATGCCGCCGGCGTTCCGGGGCCGCTGGAGGCGGCGCTGGTGGGCACGCCGGTGCAGGACGGGGAGACCACGCCGGTGGCGGTCCAGCATGTGGTCCGTTCCTTCGATCCCTGCATGGTCTGCACCGTGCACTGACGCAGGAGGCGGTCATGGTCAAGGGCTGGATCATCCGGGTGCGTGGCCAGGTGCAGGGGGTCGGCTTCCGGCCTTTCGTCTGGACGCTGGCCCGCCAGCATGGCCTGCGCGGCTTCGTGCTGAACGATCCGCAGGGGGTGCTGATCCATGCCGCCAAAGCGGGCATCGATGAGCCGGGCATGGAAGAGCCGGGTCTCGATGCCTTCGCCCTGGCGTTGCGGACACAGGCGCCGCCGCTGGCCCGCGTCGATGCGGTCGAGTGCCAGCCGGCCGGCTTCAGTGACCTGCCGCTGACCTTCGACATCCGCGCTTCGGCCGGTTCGGGCGCCGAGACCCGGGTGACACCGGATGCGGCCACTTGCTCCGCCTGCGCGGCGGAGATCGCCGGACCGGGGCGCCGCCGGGGCTACGCCTTCACCAATTGCACCCATTGCGGGCCGCGCTATTCGATCCTGCGCAGCCTGCCCTATGACCGCGCCCGCACGGCCATGTCGGTCTTTGCCATGTGCCCGGACTGCACGGCGGAGTATTCCGACCCTGCCGACCGGCGCTTTCACGCCCAGCCGATTGCCTGCCCGGCCTGCGGACCGAGGCTGTCCTATGAGGAGGACGGGCGTGACTGCCCCGGCGATCCGCTGACGCTGGCGGTGGAGCGGCTGCGGGCGGGCGGGATCGTCGCGGTCAAGGGGCTTGGCGGCTTTCATCTGGCCTGCGATGCGGGGAATGCTGGCAGCCTCGCCCTGTTGCGCCGGCGCAAGCGCCGTCCGGCCAAGCCCTTCGCGCTGATGGCCGCAGAGGCGCATCTTGCGGCGATCGCCGAGCTGTCTCCGGCGGCGCTGGCGCTGCTGCGCGACCCCGCCGCGCCGGTGGTGCTCGTTCCCTCCCGCCGGGTGCTGCCCGAAGCGGTGGCACCCGGCATGACCTCGCTCGGCGTCATGCTGCCCTACACGCCCTTGCATCATCTGCTGCTTGCCGCGTTCGGCGGCGTGCTGGTGATGACCTCAGGGAACCTCTCCGGTGAGCCGCAGGTGACCGGCAATGACGAGGCGCGCGAGAAGCTTTCCGCCTTTGCCGACGGGTTCCTGCTGCATGACCGCGACATCCTCCGCCGTCTCGACGACGGGGTGGAGCGGGCGGAGCCGCCGATGGTGCTGCGCCGCGCCCGCGGCCGTGTTCCCGGCACGCTGCCCCTGCCGCCCGGGTTTGCGGCCGGGCCGCAGGTTCTGGCGCTGGGCGGCCAGATGAAGGGCGCCGTCTGCCTCGTCAAGAATGGTCAGGCGCTGCTGTCGCAGCATCTCGGCGACCTCGATGATGCCCTGACGCTGGACGAATTCCACAAGGCCATCGCCGATTGCACGGCGCTGTTCGACCATCGGCCCGGCCGGGTCGCCATCGATCTGCATCCGGACTATCGGGCAAGCCAGGCGGGCGAGGCGATGGGCGTGCCGGTGACCCGCGTCCAGCATCACCACGCCCATCTTGCCGCCTGCCTCGCCGACAATCTCTGGCCCCCGGATGCGGGGCCGGTGGCCGGGATCGTGCTCGACGGCACCGGCCTTGGGACCGACGGCACGCTGTGGGGCGGCGAGGTGCTGCTCGGCGGCTATGGCGATTTCGAACGGATCTGCCGGCTGCGCCCCGCACCGCTAGCCGGCGGCGACCGCGCCGCACTAGAGCCCTGGCGCAACCTGCTGGCGCGCCTCGACCAGGCAGAGCTCACCGGCGGTGCGGAGGATTTCGCACAGCGGCTGATGGCGGGCCGCCCGGTGGAGCAGGTGCGCGCCGCCCTGCGCGCGGGGATCAACGCGCCGATGTCCTCCTCCGCCGGGCGCCTGTTCGATGCCGTCGCCGCGGCTCTCGGCATTTGCCCCGAAGTGCAGAGCTATGAGGGCGAGGCGGCGATGCGGCTGGAGGCGATGGCGGTGAGCGCGCCCGCCTATCCTTTTGCAGCAAGCGCGGGGGAGATCGACCCCGCACCGATGATCCGCGCGCTGCTTGCGGATCAGGCGGGCGGCGTGGCTCCGGCACGGATCGCCGGTGCGTTCCATGCGGGTCTTGCCCGCGCCTTCTGCGCGCCCGCCCGCCATCTCGTCGAGACGGGACGGGCGCGGGCCGTCGCCCTCACCGGCGGCTGTTTCCAGAACGCCCGGCTGCTGGAGGCCTGTCAGGCCGAACTGACCGGTCTGCCCGTGCTGGTCCACCGTCAGGTTCCCGCCAATGACGGCGGCCTTGCCCTGGGGCAGGCCCTTGTCTGCCTTGCCCGCGCCGGGGCGGAAGCGGGCTGACCGCCTGACCCTGTCCGGCGGTCAGGGTCTTGACATGCGCCGGACGCGAAAAGTCCAAAAAATCAGATCAATCTATTGATATAAAACAGATATTTTTTATTTCTGCGGCAGGTGTTTTTGTGCAGGCGCGGGGAATGTCCGGCACGGCATCATCGCCTCGGTACGGTCGAAACACGACATTTCACGCACCGAGGGAGGACACCTTGTCGCAAGTCGAAACCTTTTACGACGTGATGCGCCGCCAGGGCATTACCCGGCGAAGCTTCATGAAATACTGCAGCCTGACGGCGGCCGCGCTCGGCCTCGGGCCGTCTTTCGTCCCCAAGATCGCCCATGCGATGGAGACAAAGCCGCGCACGCCGGTGATCTGGATTCACGGCCTGGAATGCACCTGCTGCTCAGAGAGCTTCATCCGCTCGGCCCATCCGCTGGCCAAGGATGTGGTGCTGTCGATGATCAGTCTCGACTATGACGACACACTGATGGCGGCGGCCGGGCACGCGGCCGAGGCGGCGCTGCAGGACACGATCGAGCGGTACAAGGGCAACTACATCCTGGCCGTCGAAGGCAATCCGCCGCTCAACGAGGACGGCATGTACTGCATCGTCGGCGGCAAGCCGTTCGTCGACCAGTTGCGCCATGCGGCGGAGCATGCCAAGGCGATCATCTCGTGGGGCGCCTGCGCCTCCTATGGCTGCGTCCAGGCGGCGGCGCCCAACCCGACCCGGGCAACGCCGGTTCACAAGGTCATCCTCGACAAGCCGATCATCAAGGTGCCGGGCTGCCCGCCGATCGCCGAGGTGATGACCGGCGTCATCACCTACATGCTCACCTTCGACCGGCTGCCGACGCTCGACCGTCAGGGGCGCCCGGCGATGTTCTACTCCCAGCGCATTCACGACAAGTGCTACCGCCGGCCGCATTTCGACGCCGGCCAGTTCGTCGAGACCTGGGACGACGAAGGCGCCCGCAAGGGCTTCTGCCTCTACAAGATGGGCTGCAAGGGACCGACCACCTACAACGCCTGCTCCACCATTCGTTGGAACGAGGGCGTCTCCTTCCCGATCCAGTCGGGCCATGGCTGCATCGGCTGTTCGGAAGACGGGTTCTGGGATCAGGGCAGCTTCTATGACCGGCTGACCAACATCAAGCAGTTCGGCGTCGAAGCGAACGCCGATCAGGTGGGTATGACGGCTGCGGGCGTCGTCGGTGGCGCCGTCGCGGTGCATGCGGCGGTCTCGGCGCTGAAGCGCGCGCAGAAGAAGACCCAGGACAAGGTGGAGGCTTGAAACGATGACTGCAACTCCGAATGGTTTCAACCTCGACACCTCGGGCCGGCGTATCGTCGTCGACCCGGTGACCCGGATCGAGGGGCACATGCGCTGCGAGGTCAATGTCGACGAAGGCAACGTGATCCGCAACGCCGTGTCCACCGGCACCATGTGGCGCGGCCTCGAGGTGATCCTCAAGGGACGCGACCCGCGGGATGCCTGGGCCTTCACCGAACGCATCTGCGGCGTGTGCACCGGCACCCATGCGCTGACCAGCGTGCGTGCGGTCGAGGACGCGCTGGGGATCACCATCCCCGACAACGCCAACTCGATCCGCAACATCATGCAGCTCAACCTGCAGATTCACGATCACGTGGTGCATTTCTACCATCTGCATGCGCTGGACTGGGTGAATCCGATCAATGCCCTGCGTGCCGACCCGAAGGCGACGTCGGAGCTGCAGCAGGCGGTCAGCCCGAGCCATCCCCTGTCGTCGCCGGGCTATTTCCGCGACGTGCAGAACCGGCTGAAGAAGTTCGTCGAATCCGGCCAGCTCGGCCTGTTCAAGAACGGCTACTGGGACAATCCGGCCTATCTGCTGCCGCCGGAAGCCGACCTGATGGCGACGACCCACTATCTGGAGGCGCTCGACCTGCAGAAGGAGATCGTCAAGGTCCACACCATCTTCGGCGGCAAGAACCCGCATCCGAACTGGCTTGTCGGCGGCGTTCCCTGTCCGATCAACATCGACGGCGTCGGCGCGGTCGGGGCGATCAACATGGAACGGCTGAACATGGTCAGTTCCATCATCGACCTGTGCAACACGTTCAACCGCAACGTCTACATCCCGGACGTGATCGCCATCGGCGGCTTCTACAAGAACTGGCTCTATGGCGGTGGTCTGTCGGGCCAGGCGGTGCTTGCCTATGGCGACATCCCCGAGCATCCGAACAATTTCGATGCAGGGCAGTTGCATCTGCCGCGTGGCGCCATCATCAACGGCAACCTCAACGAGGTTCACGACGTCGATCCGCGCGATCCCGAGCAGGTGCAGGAGTTCGTCGACCATAGCTGGTACACCTATGCCGAACCCGGCAAGGGCCTGCATCCCTGGGACGGCGTCACCGAGCCGCGATACGAACTCGGCCCGAAAGCCAAGGGCACCCGCACCAACATCGAGGAACTGGACGAGAGCGCCAAGTACAGCTGGATCAAGGCACCGCGCTGGCGCGGCCATGCCATGGAGGTCGGCCCGCTGGCCCGCTATGTCGTCGGCTATGCCAAGGGGCACGAGGACATCAAGAACCAGGTCGACGGCCTGCTCCGGACGATGAACCTGCCGGTCTCCGCGCTGTTCTCGACCCTGGGACGCACCGCGGCGCGTGCGCTGGAGTCCGAATATTGCGGGCGCCTGCAGAAATACTTCTTCGACAAGCTGATCACCAACATCAAGAACGGCGACCAGTCGACGGCGAATGTCGAGAAATGGGATCCGAAGACATGGCCGAAGGAGGCCAAGGGCGTGGGCATGACGGAGGCACCGCGTGGCGCCCTCGGCCACTGGATCAGAATCAAGGACGGCCGCATCGACAACTACCAGTGCGTCGTCCCCACCACCTGGAACGGCAGTCCGCGCGACACCAAGGGCAATATCGGCGCCTTCGAGGCCTCGCTCATGAACACCTACATGGAGCGCCCCGACGAGCCGGTGGAGATCCTGCGCACGCTGCACAGCTTCGACCCGTGCCTTGCCTGCTCCACCCATGTGATGTCGCCCGACGGCGGCACGCTGACGACGGTCAAGGTCCGCTGAGGGAGGGAACCCCATGAACTACGCAGTCTTTCTGGGAGCCTTGCTCCTGTCGACCCCAGCCCTGGCCCATACCGGCCATGGCGGGACCTCGGGTCTCCTCGCCGGGCTCCTGCACCCGGTCCTCGGCCTCGACCATCTGCTGGCGATGGTGGCGGTCGGGATCTGGTCGGGTCTTGCGCTGCCACGGCATCCCTGGGGCGGGGCAGCCGCCTTCCTCGGCGCCATGCTGGCGGGGGCAGGTCTCGCCTTCGCCGGTGTCACCATGCCGGCGGTCGAGACGCTGATCCTCGCTTCGGTGGTGATCTTCGGCCTCCTGGTGCTGGTGGCGAAGCCCGAGATGCCGGCCGCACTCACGGCCGCGGCTCTTGTCGCGATCGGCTTCTTCGCGCTCGGTCACGGCCATGCTCATGCCAGCGAGGCTGAGGGTGGTGCCATCGCCTATGTGGCGGGCTTCGTCATCGCCACCTCGCTTCTGCATGTGGCGGGCATCGGCGTTGCGCGCGGTATCGCCGGCAAGCTGGTGCTGCAGCGTGTCCTGGGCGGCGCCATCGCTGCCGCCGGCCTGCTGCTGGCTGCATCATGAGGAGGCGGACATGAACAAGGACAGCCATGCCCTCGAGCTGGAGGCGGAACTCGCCACGGCCCAGCGGCAATCATCGGTCTATGTCTACGAGGCGCCGGTGCGGATCTGGCACTGGGTGAACGCGTCGGCGATTCTGGTCCTGTGCGTGACCGGGTACTTCATCGGCAGCCCGCCGCCCTCGGCCGGCCAGCACGAGGCCTATGACCAGTTCCTCTTCGGCTATATCCGCTTCGCGCATTTCGCCGCGGGGATGATCCTGACCGTCGGCTTTCTCGGCCGCATCTACTGGGCGATCTTCGGCAATCACCACGCCCGGCAGCTCTTCTATCTGCCGGTGCTGAACGGGCACTGGTGGCGCGAGATCTGGTTCGAGATCCGCTGGTACCTGTTCCTGGAGAGCGAGCCGAAGAAATATATCGGCCACAACCCGCTGGCCCAGCTCGCCATGTTCTTCTTCATCACGCTCGGCACCAGCTTCATGATCGTGACCGGCATGGCGCTCTACGCGGAAGGGGCGGGCCAGGGATCTTTGTATGACGATCTGTTCGGCTGGGTCATCGGCCTTGCCGGCAACACCCAGCGGCTCCACACCCTGCATCACCTCGGCATGTGGTGGATCGTGATCTTCATGATCGTGCATATCTATGTCGCGATCCGCGAGGACATCATGAGCCGGCAGTCGATCGTCTCGACGATGATCTCCGGTCACAGGACCTTCAAGGACGACCGCACGGACTGAACGTCCCGTTCGGGTGGCGGCCGCATGCCGTCACCCGAATCATACCGGTATGCTGGAAAGTTCCTTTCCGTTGAGCATGAGTTTTGGAAGAGTAATTTTCGGCTTATTGCGGCCGCGTGGGGCGGGAAGGTCACCTATCTCATTGTAATAACTGATAAATAATAATTTTCACCGGTTTGCGGAAAAACCTGCCGCGGAACCGGCGGTTGGCCTAGTCTTCCCTCAAAGGGCGGAAAGCCCGCATGCCAGCACCGTTCCGGGGAGGGGAACATGCCAGCAACCAATCCATCATCCATTCTTGTTCTGGGCATTGGCAACGTCCTGTGGGCCGACGAGGGCTTCGGAGTGCGCTGCGTCGAGGCGCTGGCCTCCGCCGTCGCGCTGCCGGAGCACGTCCGCCTGCTGGATGGCGGCACGCAGGGGCTCTATCTCCTGCCCTTTCTGGAGGAGGCGGAGGCCCTTCTCGTCTTCGATGCCATCGACTACGGCCTGGAGCCCGGCACACTGAAGCTGGTGCGCGACGGCGAGGTGCCCGCCTTCATGGGCGCCAGGAAGATGAGCCTTCACCAGACCGGTTTCCAGGACGTGATTGCCACCGCGCAACTGCTCGGGCGCTGTCCGCACAAGCTTACCTTGATCGGCTGCCAGCCGGTGGAGCTGGAGGATTACGGCGGCGGTCTGCGGCCGCAGGTCGCTGCGGCCATTCCCGGCGCGCTGGACCTTGCCCGTGCCGAACTGGCTGCCTGGGGCGTGGAGATCGCTGCCGGCCGCAGCGCTGCAGACCTTGCTGATCCGTCGATCCGCCGCACCGCCTATGAGCAGGGGCGCCCCTCGGCGGAGGAGGCCTGCCGCACCGGCGACGCCCGCTTCTTCCCCGGGAGCCTGTGATGTGCATCGGCGAGCCGGCGCGGCTCGTCTCGCGCAGCGGGATTGCCGGTGTGGCAATGATCGACGGCCGGGAGACCCTGATCGATCTCTCGCTGACCCCTGACGCAAAGGCGGGGGACTGGCTTCTCTGCTTTCTCGGCACGGCACGCGAGATCCTGGAGCCGGAAGAGGCGGCGGTGATCGCCGCCGCGCTGGAGGGGCTGCGGCGGGTCATGGCCGGACAGGATCCGGGCGCGGCCTTTGCCGACCTGGATGCGCGGGAACCTGAACTGCCACCCCATCTTCAGGCCGCTCTTGCGGCCGGTCACAGCCAGGGATGATCCTCATGCACGATCCATCCGGTGCTGCTCTTGCCTCCGGCGCCTCTCTCTCTCATCCGCTTCTGCGCCGTCTCGTCGACGATCTGGGCTGGCCGCTGCTGGCAAGCCTTGACGAGGTCTCAGCCTTCACGGCCCGGCCCGGAACCCACTGCCTTCTCGTTCCGGGCAATCCGGTTCGCAATCTGGAGACCGCCGATGCTGCGGTGATCCTGCCGGAACTTCGCATGGCGTTTCAGGGCGTGTTCGACTGCGCGCTCGTCGATGACGCGGTGGAGGCGGAGGTGCGCGAGACCTTCAAGGCCCTGAAGACGCCGGGTTTCCTGTTCTTTGCAGAAGGGACCTATCTCGGATCGATCCAGAAGATCCGCGATTGGGACGACTACATGGTGCACCTGCCGCGCCTGCTTGGCCTCAGAACCCCGGAGCGGATGCAATGAGCAACGGATTCCTGTTTCCTCCGGCCGGGTTCGGGCCGGGTTCGCAGCCCCTCGACGACGAGGAACTGTCCTACATGGCGCTGCCGTCGGGCATGCGCACCTATGTGCCGCATCTGCCCGAGGTGGGAGATCCCTCGCAGGTCACGCCGGCCCTGAAGACGCTGGCCGATATCGCCGGGGCCTGCGAGATCGCCGCCACCGCTGGCGGCGAGCGCGCCGAGTTCGACCTGTCGGCCATGGACCCGGCGAGCCGGGCTCTGATGGCCGAAACGCTCGGACAGGGCGAAGTGTCCATGAAGCTGAGGGGCGTGCCGGCCCTGATGGTTCAGGAAAGCGTGTTCGCCGGGGTCTGGATGCTGGCGGGGGCGGGCATCGACCGCATCGAGGTCGGCCCTGTCCCGGCCGAGGCGGTCCGGCGCGCCCATGGCAGCGGAGCCCCGGCGCCGATGCTCTCCGCGCCGCGCCCGGCCGGCGTCGTCAACGCGCCCGCCCTGCTGGCGGAACTGGCGGACCAGTCCGCAAACTGGCGGTCCGGCGGGATGCCGCACGTGGTCAATCTCTCGCTGCTGCCGCATACGGAGGAGGATCTCCTGTGGCTGGATGCGGCGCTCGGCAAAGGGGCCGTGACCATCCTGTCGCGCGGCTACGGCAACTGCCGGATCAGCGCCTGCGCCCTGCCGCAGGTCTGGCGGGTGCAGTTCTTCAATTCGATGGACACGCTGATCCTCGACACATTCGAGGTGACGGCCATTCCCGAAGTGGCGCTGGCCGCCCCGGAGGATCTTGCCGACAGCGGCCAGCGCATCCGTGAGGTTCTGGAGGCGATCCGATGACCCGGTTCGAGGGATCCTATCTCGGCGCCAACGACCGGATCAGTCCGCTGGCGATCATGGAATGCAAGATCTGCTGGACGCCCTACTATCCGGCGGAAGGGGACGACACGCGGCAGGTGCTGCCGGGTACCCCGTTCCAGGCGCTGCCGGAGGACTGGAAATGTCCCGGCTGCGATGCCCCCAAGCACCAGTTCATGGTGCGGGAGGATCCGGGCTCGCCGGCCCTGATGGCCGAACAGGACATTGCCGGACGCACGGCGATGCTGGTCGCCGACTTCAAGGACGTCTGGCTGTCGAAGATGCGCGACGTGCCGCTGATCAATCAGGCGCTGCATGTCGAGGCGATCGGCTTCCGCCTGCATGAAGGGCGCCCGCTCGGCGTGCTGATCACGCCCTGGTTCATGAACCTCGTGCTGCTGCCGGGGCCCGGCGACGACTGGAGCGAACTGGTGCAGGGCACGAAGGAGGTCGTCGGCTTCCCGTCGGGCGACTACGAATTCCTGCATAACCGGCGCGATCTCACCGGCGGCTACAAGGCCTGTTCGCTGTTCTCGCCCATGGGCGACTTCAACAGCCAGATGCAGGCGCAGGACGTTGCGCGGGCGGTGATGATGGCGCTGTTCGATCCGGCGAACCGGGACGAGACCAACCGCGCGGCCGACATCCGGGCGGCGCGTGAGGCCGAACTGGCGCCGCCGCCCGGGATGCCCGAGGCGGGCAGTGAGGGGGATCCCGCCGGTGAACAGGGTGTGACGGAGACGGCGCCAAGCCGGCGCCGGCTGATCACTGCCGGCCTAGCCAGCGAGCCTGCGCCCGTTGCCGCGGCGCCCGAAACGGGGGAGCGCGACTGATGATGAGCGGGCAGGGCCTGACCATCTTGCTGAGGCGTCGGGGGGACGGGCTCGAAGCCCGCCTTGCCCGCGCGCCCGCCATGCCGGTGGAAGCCCTGCTGCTCGGCCGCCCGGTGGCCGAGGCGCGCCAGTTCCTTGGCCGCCTGTTCGGCCTGTGCCGTTGTGCCCATCTGGGCGCGCTGGACCTCGCTCTCGGGCTCGGTGCGCCAGATCAAGCCGGTCTTGCGGCCGAGATCCGGACCGATCACCTCGCTCAGGTTTTCGTCCATCTGCCGCCGCTGCTGGGGCTTGCACCGCAGGCGCCGCCGCGCGGCGATCTCGAAGCCGCCCTGCTTGGCGGGGCGGCGGAGCGCTTTGCCGCAGGCGACCTGCCGGGATGGCTGGCCTCGGGCGAGGGCGTGTCGCCACTCATGCGGCGCATCGCCGAAGCCTTTCCACCGGGGGAGGCGGATCCGGGCCTGCCGCCGCTCGGCCGCAGCGCGGCTCCGCGCCCCGGCGAGGCGCTGAATGTGCCGGCGGCGCGGGTGGCAACGCATCCGGTGCTGGCCGAAGCCGCCCGGTGCTACGGTTACGGGCCTCTCTGGCAGGCTCTCGGCCTTGTGGCCGACCTGCTGGCGCTGGCTGTGCCCGGACACCTTGCCGCCGGACTGGCCGCACCGTCCTGCGCATTGGTACCAGCCGCGCGTGGCACCTATGCCTTGACCGCGACCGCGAGCGGCGGTCTGCTGACCCGGCTCGATCGGCTGACGCCGACGGATGATCTGACCGCGCCCGGCGGGGCGATCGAACGCGCCCTGGCGCGCCTCGCGCCGTCGCGCCATTGTCTTGCGCCGGTGGTGGTCAGACTGCTCAATCCGTGCGAGCGGTTCGAGGTGGAGGAGGTGACCCATGCATGAGATGTCGCTTTGCGAAGGCATCCGCCAGGTGATCGAAGGACAGGCCGAGGCGCATGGCTTTTCCCGGGTCGCCGTGGTGCGGCTGGAAATCGGGCGCTTCGCCGGCGTTGAGCGGGCCGCGCTCGACTTCGCCTTCGACGTGGTGATGCGGGGCGGGGTTGCCGACGGCGCCCGGCTGGAGATCATCGACCTGCCCGGCCGGGCGACCTGCTTCGATTGCGCCGCCGAGGTCGATCTCGACGACCGGCTGGCGCCCTGTCCGCGCTGTGGCGGCGGGCGGCTGTTGCCCGTGGGCGGGGATGAAATGCGGATCAAAGACCTGGAGGTGAACTAATGTGCACGGTTTGCGGCTGCGGCGACAGCGTGACGAAGGACGGCGTGCCGATCGGCGAGCATCATCCTCACGATCATGGTCATGGTCATGGTCATGGTCATGGTCATGGTCACCACCATCACGATCATCATCACCATTCTCATGACCACGGCCACCATGACCATCACCATCACGATCATGACCACCATCACTACGGCACGGGGCCGGCAGGTGTTTCCGTGCCCGGCCTGTCGCAGGAGCGGCTGATCGCGGTGGAGACCGCAATCCTGTCGAAGAACGACAGCCATGCCGCCGGCAACCGGCGGGTGCTGAAGGCGCTCGGCGTCTACGCGGTCAATCTCGTGTCGTCACCCGGTTCCGGCAAGACGACGCTGCTGTGCCGCACCATCCGCGGACTCGGAACAACGCCGCTCGCCGTGATCGAGGGCGACCAGCAGACCTCGAACGACGCCGACCGCATCCGGGAGACCGGCGCGCGGGCGATCCAGATCAACACCGGCAAGGGCTGTCATCTCGATGCCCATATGGTGGGTCATGCGATGGACGACCTGCCGCTCGCGCCCGACAGCCTGCTGTTCATCGAGAATGTCGGGAACCTTGTCTGCCCGGCGGCTTTCGATCTCGGCGAGGATGCCAAGGTGGCGATCCTCTCGGTGACCGAGGGCGAGGACAAGCCGCTGAAATATCCCGACATGTTCACTGCCGCGCGCCTTGCGCTGGTCAACAAGACGGATCTTGCGCCGCATTGCGACGTCTCGCTTGAGGCCTATGAGGCGAACCTGAAACGGGTGAACCCGCTGATCGAGGTGCTGTTCGTCTCGGCCCGCACCGGCGAGGGAATGGAGGCCTGGCTTGCCTGGCTCGCCGCGCGCCGCGCCGAGAAGCGCCTGGCCAGGGCCTCGTGAAAGGCCGCGCGAGATGAAAGCTCCCTCATCCCGTCCAACCCTGCTTCTCGTCGACGACGAGCCGCATTCGCTGACCGCGATGCGCATGGCGCTTGAGGACGAGTTCGACATCCTGACGGCGCCGGGCGCCGAGGAGGCGCTGCAGACGCTGGAGAAGGAGTGGGTGCACGCGATCTTCTGCGACCAGCGCATGCCCGGCCGCTCCGGCGTGGAGTTCCTGGCGGATGTGCGGGAGCGCTGGCCGGAGACGGTGCGCGTCATCATCACCGGCTATACCGATCCCGGTGCCATGATGGCGGCGATCAACGACGCCGGCATCCACCAGTTCCTGACCAAGCCCTGGCATCCCGACCATCTGATGATCGCCGCGCGCAATGCAGTGCGCCTGTTTCAGCTTGCCCGCGAGAACGAGCGGCTGGTGCTGGAAATGCGCTACCTCACCAACATCGCGAAGGAGCGGCTGGAACGGCGGCGCAAGGCGCTGCGCGAGGGGGCGGGGTTCGAGACCATAAGCTGCGCTCCGGCCTCGCCGATGAACCAGGTGATCGATCACGCGCGGCGCTATGCCAGCTTCGACCTGCCGGCGCTGCTGACCGGCGAAGCCGGCACCGGCAAGAGCCGGATCGCGCGGGCGATGCATCTGGGCTCGCTGCGGTCGGACAAGCCGTTCTACACGTTCGACCTGACCGGCGTGCCGTCGGAACTGGCGGCGCTGCATCTGTTCGGGGCCAAGCGCGGCGTGCTGCCGGGGGGCACCTATCGCGTCGGGCTGATGCAGCGGGCCGATCGCGGCACGCTCTATCTGAGCGGGCTGGAGACGGCCTCGCCCGAGATTCAGCTGGCGCTGATGCGGGTCGTCTCCGAAGGCACGTTCACGCCGCTCGGCGGGCAGGAACTCATCGACACCAATGTCCGCCTCATCTCAGGGGCGACCAACGAACTGGCGGCACGGGTGGCGGAAGGCCAGTTCCTGCCGGGCCTCTATCATGCGCTCGCCGTCGGACGCATCATCGTTCCGCCGCTGCGCCAGCGCCGCTGCGACATCGCCATCCTGGCGCAGCAGATCGCCGCCGATCTCTCCATCGCCCATGGCAAGCCGGTCCGCGGCTTCACCGATGCGGCGCTGGAATTTCTGGAAACCTATGACTGGCCCGGCAATCTGCGTGAATTGACCGGCGAGGTCACCCGCATGCTGGTGTTTGCCCAGGACGATGTGCTGGGGGCGGACCTGATCTCCCGGCATATCCTGCAGGCGATGCCCGGCGGGCTTCAGGCCGAGCGCGACGCGGCGCTCGACATGCTCCTGACCGGCGACACGACGCTGAAGGAACGGGTGGAGGAGGTGGAGACGCGCATCCTGCGCGAAACCCTCACCCGCCATCGCTGGAACAAGAGCCGGGCGGCGGCGGAACTCGGCCTCAGCCGGGTTGGCCTCAGGGCCAAGCTCGACCGCTACGGCATCGCCGACCCGAGCGGGCGCGGCGAAGAAGAGGAGGACTAGACCATGTGTCTCGGCATTCCCGGACAAATCGTTGCGATCACCGATCCCGAGAGGCTGATGGCGCTTGCCGAAGTGTCCGGTGTCCGGCGCGAGGTCAATGTCACCTGCGTCATGGGCACCTCGCTCGACAGTCTGGTGGGCAAGTGGGTGCTCATCCATGTCGGCTTTGCCATGGCCCTGATCGACGAGGACGAGGCGGCCCGGACGCTTGCTGCCCTGCGCGACCTTGGCGAGGTGCAGGAGGCCCTTGATGCGATGGCGGAGGGCCAGCGTGCCCTGGAGGAACGGACATGAAGTTTGCCTCGGAGTTTCGCGATCCCCTGGCGGCGCGAGCCGTGCTCGCCGAAATCGCCCGGCTTGCCGGCCGGATCGGCGCCACGCGGGAAAAGCCGTTGCACATCATGGAGATCTGCGGCGGTCACACCCATGCGATCTTTCGCTATGGCCTCGACAAGCTGGTGCATGAGGGAATCGAATTCATCCATGGGCCCGGCTGTCCGGTCTGCGTGCTGCCGATGACCCGTGTCGATGAATGTATCGAGATTGCCGAGCGTCCGAATGTGATCTTCACCACCTTCGGCGATGCGATGCGGGTGCCGGGCTCCCGTGGCAGCCTGTTGCAGGCCAAGGCGCGCGGCGCCGATATCCGCATGGTCTATTCGCCGCTCGATGCCCTGGAGCTTGCCCGCCGCAACCCGGACCGGGAGGTCGTCTTCTTCGGTCTCGGCTTCGAGACGACCACCCCTTCGACGGCGCTGGCGCTGCAGCAGGCGGCGCGGGAGCGGCTGGAGAACTTCTCGGTCTTCTGCAATCACATCACCGTGCCGGAACCCATTCGCGTCCTGCTGCAGGACCCGGACATGCGGCTCGACGGCTTTGTCGGCCCCGGCCACGTCAGCATGGTGATCGGGCTGGAGCCCTATGCGTTCATCGCGCAGGAGTTCGGCAAGCCGATCGTCGTCGCCGGCTTCGAGCCGCTCGACCTGCTGCAGTCCGTGCTGATGGTGCTGAGGCAGATCGCCGAAGGGCGGGCCGAGGTGGAGAACCAGTATGCCCGCGTCGTCCCGCGGGAGGGCAATCCCGCCAGCCTCGCCGCCATCGCCGATGTTTACGAGCGGCGCCCGAGTTTCGAGTGGCGCGGTCTTGGCGAGATCGAGGCCTCGGGCCTGCGCATCCGCCCGGCCTATGCGGCCTATGACGCGGAGGCGAAGTTCGGCGTCGGATATGGCGCAGTGAGCCGCCGCATCGCCGAGCCGGAAGGCTGTGCCTGCGGGTCGGTCATGACCGGCCGTATCAAGCCGACGGCCTGCCCCCATTACGGCACCCAATGCACGCCGGAGACGCCGCTCGGCGCCCTGATGGTCAGTTCGGAAGGCGCCTGCGCCGCCTATTGGCAATATGGCGGGGCGCGGGCGCTGGCCTCCTGAGGCTGGCGGCGTACAGACAAGACAGTGGCAGAAAGGCGGGAGCAGGAATGGCGCTTCGCGATACGCATGTGACCCTGGCCCATGGCGGCGGTGGCCGGGCCATGCGCGATCTGATCGAGGACGTGTTCACCGGCGTGTTCGATCCACCGGGGATGGAGGACCAGGCCCGCCTTGCTCATGCGGCCCTTGCCGAGCCGGGTGCCCGTCTCGCCTTCACGACGGACAGTTTCGTCGTCACGCCGCTGGAGTTTCCCGGCGGCAACATCGGCCATCTGGCGGTCTGCGGCACGGTCAATGATCTTGCGGTCGGCGGTGCGCGGCCGCTCTGGCTTTCGGCCGCCTTCGTCATCGAGGAGGGAACGGAAGTGGCCTTGCTGCGCCGCATCGTTGCCGCGATGGCCGCGGAGGCGGACAAGGCCGGCGTGCGCATCGTCACCGGCGACACCAAGGTCGTGGGGCGCGGCGCGGCCGACGGGGTCTTCGTCACCACGGCCGGGGTCGGGATCATCCCGCCGGGGCGGGAACTGGCCGCAAGCCTCCTGCAGCCCGGCGATGTCGCCATCGTCAACGGCGTCCTCGGCGATCATGGCGCCGCGATCCTGGCGGCGCGCGGCGATCTTGCCCTGTCCTCCGACATCCGCTCCGACTGTGCCGGCCTTGGCCATCTCATGGAGGCGGTGATCGCTGCCGCGCCGGGAACGCGCGCGGCCCGCGACTGCACCCGTGGCGGCCTTGCCTCCGCTCTCAACGAGATGGCGGCGGCGGCCGGCGTTGGCATTGTCATCGAGGAAACCGCCCTGCCGCTGCGCGAGGAAGTGCGCGGCATGTGCGAAATCCTCGGGCTTGACCCGCTCTATCTCGCCAACGAGGGGACGCTTGTCCTGTTCGTTCCGCAGGAGGAGGCCGCCGCCGCCCTGGCGGCCATGCGCGCGCGGCCCGAGGGGCGCGGTGCGGCCGCCATCGGCCGGGCGAGCGCCGCCCATCCGGGCCAGGTGCGCATGACCACGCCCTTCGGCGGAATGCGCATCGTAGACATGCTGGTCGGCGAACAGCTGCCGCGCATCTGCTAGCACCCGGGTCGCTGAAAGCCCGGACCTGCCGGGCAGAGGGAAGCGCGGGTCAGCACCAGCCTCAGGCCTGAAGCCCGCCGGCGGTCAGCCAGAGGGAAGGGCTCAGCGATGACTGCCCCAGACGGTGCAGTGACCGGCTTCTATGCGCTCAATGCCCATGCGATCGACTATCGGGACCTGCCGGCGAAATACGCCCGCACCCGGCCTGCGCATGGATCCATTCCGGCGGCGTTCCTGTCCATGATCGGCGTGGACCAGCGCTATGCTGGTCAGGGCTACGGCGGCGACCTTCTGGTCGATGCTCTGCTGCGCGTCGCCCGAGCTGCGGAGCATCTGGGGATCGCTGTTGTTGTGCTTGATGTTCTCGATGACGGCAACCCCCACCTCGTCGAACGGCGGATGAGGCTCTATGCGGGCTATGGTTTCCAGGTGCTGCCGTCAAATCCGCTGCGGATGTTCTTGCCGGTTGGGACGATAAGGCAGATGTTGGGGTAGGGAGAGGCCGTAGAGCTTGTAGTCCCATAGGTTGGGTCTGGGCTTGCGTCTGCCACGGATCGGATTAGGCTAAAGGGGTTGCGTCATTGGCTCTTACCATGTTCCTTCAAATGCTGCACGCAGGTCGTTGTGCTCGAGTAGTGCGTGCTTCAAAATTTCGATGGCTTCAGCAACTAAAAGGTCGTTCCGGTCGGAGTCCTTATCTCCGGACTTGCCGCCATGTACGAGATTGTTGCGGACACGACGCACTGCACCGATCAATGACTGAATGTCATTAGGCTGTGCGGTTGCTTCCCAATCTAACGAGCGATCCCTCAAAATCTGTCGGCTGGGCGGCTTGAGAAGGATATTTGGCGCAATACTATTTTCTCTAATTTGCTCAAAGAAAACAGCCTTCAGTTCCTTGTTTGCGAATTCGTCCCAATTGGCTTCGACAGCTCTATTATTACCTGACTTCCCGTAGCCTATTTCCTTTAACGCATACTCAAACCGTGTCATGATACACATCAATTCTTGGCCGCGTGCAGGAAGAGCGTTGGCCGCCGTCATGTCGATGTCTTTCATATCGCCAATCTCAGATTTTTCAGCCACTACTCACCCGTTTTCGTCGCGTCGGAGTTATTGAGCGCAGCTCAGCGAATATTTCGGAAGGCTGAGCAATCAAGATCATCAATTTAGCATATTTTGAGACTGTGCTGTATCGAAATGTATTCGCGAACTAAAGGCGATCCCGTGACCAGATATAGTTATCAGTCATGAAGGAGCAAAAATTTACAAGTTTCAATTAAGTTTGGTAGCGGAGGAGGGACTCGAACCCCCGACACGCGGATTATGATTCCGCTGCTCTAACCAACTGAGCTACTCCGCCATCCGTCCGTCTGCCGTTTCATCGGGCCGGAGCGGTTGGTGCTGTCCGGCGGGCAGAGGCTTGAGCGCGGCGCGGTGGCGCCGGTGTGGGGAGCTTATAGGAAGGGGCGGGGGTTCCTGTCAAGCGGGGTTCGACGGGATTTTGACAGGCGGCACAAGCGGCTGTTCCGCCTGTGGATGACGGCGGTGAAGCTGTCCGTCAAGCTTGGGGGAACTGGCGGATTTCTGGTGCCTTGGAGCGGTTGCCCCCATGGCGTTGCCTGGCTTTTGATGCGGCAGGCGCGATGTGGCACCGTATGCATGATTTACTCAGTTTATTGTATGGATGACCCTCCGGCGCGGATGGTGCGGCGGGCGAGGGCTTTGCGCCCACAACAGGTCCCGGCACGGAGGCCGGGACGGCGCGGTGGGTGTGGCGCGGTTTGCGGATGAGCTGACAGAGACCTTGTTGCAGCTTGTCTTTTATACAAGATTTTGTATACTTGGATTATGGCGGGATCCAAACCAGTCGCTTTCTGCGGCAGCTCTCTTGATGACCTGCGCGCCTTTCCGCCAGAGGTGCGGCGGGAAGCGGGGTATCAGCTTGACCGGGTGCAAAGCGGTCATGAGCCGGATGACTGGAAGCCGATGAACACGGTGGGGCAAGGGGTGAAGGAAATCCGGATCCGCGATGCGTCCGGTGCGTTCCGCGTCATCTATGCCGCCAGGTTTGCTGATGCTGTTTACGTGCTTCATTGCTTTCAGAAGAAGACGGAAAAAACGGCAAAGTCCGATCTTGATCTCGCGGCGAAGCGTTACCGCGATTTGCTGAAGGAGCAGGGCCGATGAATGAGCCGCAGTTTGCCAGTGAGCGGTTTGCCAGTGTCTGGGACGCCATCGAAGACACGCCGGAAGAAGCGGAGAACATGAAGCTTCGCTCCACGCTGATGATGGCGTTGAAGAGCCATATCGAGCGTGCCGGACTGAATCAGGCGCAGGCCGCGCAGATGTTTGGCGTGACGCAGCCGCGTGTGTCTGACCTGATGCGCGGCAAGATCAATCTGTTCGGTCTTGATGCGCTGGTGAATATGGCAGCCGCAGCGGGATTGCGCATCGAGATGCAGGTGCGCGAACCCGCCTGATGCTTCCGGGGTTTTCCTCTCCGCCCGCAGCGGTCGGAGAGGAAGACAGTCTCACGCTGCCGGCAGCGTCCGGTTTTCCTCGCGGGTGAAGGCGGGGCTGGTGAGGCCGAGGGGCCTGGCGCGGGCGATCCAGCCGCCGCCCAGAACCTGCGCGCTGCTGTCGTCGCTGTCATAGAAGACGCAGGCCTGCCCCGGCGCAACGCCGGTTTCCCCGTCTGTCAGCTCCACCTTCGTCACGCCATCCGTGATGGTCAGCACCGCCGGGGTTGGCGGGCGGGTGGAGCGGACCTTGGCGAAGACTTCGGCGCGCATGCCCTCCGTGGCAGGCGTTGCGCCCAGCCAGTTGAGGTCGCGCAGTTCCAGCGTGCGGGTGGCGAGCGCCTCCTTGGGGCCGACAAGCACGCGCTTCTGCGCCGCATCCAGATGCACCACATAGAGCGGATCGCCGGTGGCAACGCCAATGCCGCGGCGCTGGCCGATGGTGTAGTGGATGATGCCCTCGTGCCGGCCCAGCACCCGCCCGTCCAGATGCACGATGTCGCCCGGCTCCAGCGCATCGGGCCGCAGCTTCTGGATCACATCGGAATATTTGCCCTTGGGCACGAAGCAGATGTCCTGGCTGTCCTGCTTGTCGGCGACGGACAGACCGAATTCGCGGGCCAGCTCGCGCACTTCGGCCTTGGGCATGCCGCCGAGCGGGAAGCGCAGGAAGTCCAGCTGCTCCTGCGTGGTGGCAAAGAGGAAGTAGCTCTGGTCGCGGTCAAGGTCCGCCGGGCGGAACATCTGGTGGTGGCCGTCAGCGCCGGGCGCGGTGCGCACATAATGGCCGGTCGCCAGCACATCGGCACCCAGCGTGCGGGCGGTGGCCAGCAGGTCGGAGAACTTGACCGTCTGGTTGCAGGCGACGCAAGGCACCGGCGTTTCGCCGTTGAGATAGCTGTCGGCGAAACGGTCGATCACCTGCTCCTTGAAGCGGCGCTCATAGTCCAGCACGTAATGGGGAATGCCGAGGCGCTCGGCCACGCGGCGGGCATCGTGAATGTCCTGCCCGGCGCAACAGGAGCCTGCCCGGTGCACGGCGGCGCCATGGTCATAAAGCTGCAGGGTGATGCCGATGACATCATAGCCCTCGCGCTTCATCAGGCCTGCGACAACGGAAGAGTCGACGCCGCCGGACATGGCGACAACGACACGGGTCTCTGCCGGGGGCTTCGGCAGATGAAGGGTATTCAGCATTTTGCGTCCTCTCGTTCCGCCGGGGTCAAGGGCCGGGGGCGGGATGGGCGTTGGCCGGAAGGGCATGACTGCAGCAATGCCGAAGGTCAGGCTGTCCCGCATGTGCCGCAGGCAGCCCGGCGGAACTGCGGTCAGGCCGTCCGGGAGATGAGGGGCAGTATACAGGCAAGGCGCGCTGCTGCCAATCGGCCCGGCAAAAGGTGCAAGTGACCGGGCAAGCCTTGCCGTGCCGGGCAGGATTTGCCGGGCTGAGGGCGTGAGGGAAGTGGCGTCCACCGGTCATTTTCTTGATTCAAAACAACAATTTTCGGGTGCTGAAACTGGCCCCGTCCTTGCTTTTGACTGGCAAGGATAAATCCGCCCCTTGTGGGCAAGCGTCGAGGGTTGCCGTGCAGGCATTTCAGCTTCGGATCGATCTTGGTGGCATGGGCGCGCCTGCTGGGGCAGGCGCCGGGACTTCGGCTGGCGGTCAGGCGGCGGAGGGTGTCTTCGCCGGTGTTCTGGCAAGCGCTGGCGTTGAAGGCGGTGGGTCGCCCTTTGCGGGTGCGCAGCCTGTGCCGGTGAATGCGTCTGCTTCCGGCAGCCTTCCGGCGCAGAAGGCCATTGATGCGCAGGGCCTGCAGGTGCTGCAGCCCGGCGCCGTGGTGGAGCCTGCGGCCATTGATGCGGATGCGGCGCTGCCTGTGCCCCTGCCTCAGGTGCCGGTTGCAGCTCCCGGTGAGTTGCCGTCTCCGGTTCCCGGCACTGCGACCGGTGAAACTGCATCTGATGGTCTGCCGGTTGTGGATGCGCCGGTGCCGGATGGCGAAGACGGTGTTGAGGCCGCGGATGCGGCGGCGATGGTGGTGGCATTCGTCATCCCCGCGCCTCTGCCGGCGCCGCAGCCGGTTGTCTCTGCTCCCGTGCAGAATGGCCTTCAGGATGGTGCGCTCAATGGCGCGGATGGCCTGCGCGGCAGCATCACCCCGGCCTTGCCGGATCTGCCGCAGACGGGCGGGCAGCCGCAGGTGCAGCCCGGCATGGCCCGGCCGCAGGTTGATGCGTCTCTTTCCGCGCCCCCTGCGCCTGCTGGCGGGGATATGCCGTCCGCTGAGGCGGGCAAGGCCCCCGTGGCCGCGCAACCGGTGGCTCCTGCTGGTGCTGATGCCGGATCTGCCCCCGCTCCGGGCGCTGCGCCGCAGGTGGTTCAGCAGCTGACAACTGCCTGGCCGCAGGCGGGCGCCGGTCTTGAGGCGGCGCTTGCCGCTGCAGGGCTCACAGCCAGCGAGGCTGAAGCTCTGGAGCCGGATGTTCTGGCAGCGCTTGCACGCTCTGCCCAGGGTGAGGCGGTGGCCGCCAGGGCAGGTTCTACCGGTTCCGCTGATGCCCAGATTCAGGCCCAGACACAGTCTCAGCCTCAGGCAACTGCTGCGCCCCAGGTTGAGACCCAGGCTCAGGCGCGTCCGCAGCCGGTTTCTCCGGCTGGCACGCCTGTGGCAGCAGACGGTGCTGCGTCCCAGCCGGTGGCCGCAACGGCAGCTCCTGCGGTTGATGCCCAGCCGGACGGGGTCGAGACGCTGCGTTTTGCCATTGCTGCCGGTGCGGATGATGTTGCCGGGGCTCCCGCTGCCCGGCCCGAGGTCGTGGCCCAGCAGGCGGTGGCCAGTGCTGTCGCAAATGCGGCTGCCAGCAGCCTGACGGCCAAGGCAGTTGCGGGAACGGCCGCGCAGACAGCTCAGGCTGACGAGGCTGTGCAGCTGGCGGTTCAGAAGCGGGCTGCGGACAAGGATGGTTCTGGCAGCCGCTATCGCGTTGCGGATGAGGTTGCGTCTGACAAGCCGGGGATGCAGGCCGCCGGAGCCAAGGGCACGCAGGCGGCTGATCTGGCGGGCGCATCGGCTGCCGTCAACGCCGGTCAGGCTGCCGCAAACGCTGCTGCGCCGGATGACGCAGAGGCGGACAAGGGATCGGACCCGGCCGTGGCACTGGATGCCCGCGCCGGACGGATGGATTTTACCGGTTTTGGCCGGGCTGACGGGCAAACGGCAACGAGTGCGGGCACGGCGCAGGCATCTGTGTCCGGGCAGGTGCCCACGCAGGCACAGGCCCAGGCTGCCGCCAGCCAGATTGCCGGACAGATCCAGCTGCAGTCCCGCGCCGGGCAGAGCCGGTTCCAGATGCGGCTCGATCCGCCGGAGCTCGGCCGGATCGAGGTGCATATGAGGGTCAAGGCCGGCGGTGAAGTCGAAGCTCACCTCATCGTCGACAAGTCCGAAACGCTGGACATGTTCATGCGCGACCAGAAGGGCCTTGAGCGGGCGCTGGAGCAGATCGGTCTGAAGGCCGAGCAGGGCGGGCTGCAGTTTTCACTGCGTGACGAGGGCAGTGGCCGCCAGTTTGCCTTTTCCGGTGACGGGCAGGGCAATGGCTCCGGCCAGTCCGGCCGTCAGGATCAGCAGCAGGGACAGGACGGGCAGGCAGCAGAGCGCGGCATCAGCGAACGCGTGGTGCAGCTCTACCGCCAGAACGGGCGCAGCGGCGTCGATATCCGGATCTAGTATGCGTGCAAACTCCGGCTTGGCTGCAGGCCGCCGGTGTCAGGAGTGAAGAGAATGGCGACGGTTTCCACGAACAACGCAGCCGCTGCGGCCCAGGGCTCCAGCGCAGCCAGCAAGCAGACCCTGCTTGGCAGCTATGACCTGTTCCTGACGCTGCTGACCACGCAGATCAAGAATCAGGACCCGCTCGAGCCTCTGGATGCCTCGCAATACACCCAGCAGCTGGTGCAATATTCCAGCGTTGAACAGGCCATCAAGAGCAACCAGCACCTTGAAAGCCTGATTGCCATGATGCAGGCGGGGCAGGCGTCCTCCTATGTGAACTATCTTGGTTCCCAGGTCACCGCATCCGGCGCCAGCAGCGTCCTGACCAATGGCGAGGCAATCTGGAAGGCCAATGTTTCAGAGGCGGCATCGGGCACTGTCGAGATCCGCAATTCCGCGGGCGCCAAGGTCTATGAAGGGCCGGTGGAGTTCAACAGGGGCAACAACACCTTCACCTGGGACGGCAAGACCGCCACTGGCTCCGTCATGCCGGATGGGGCCTATACGGTGTCCTTCAGGCTGTCGAATGCAGCCGGGAACAAGGTGACACCGACGACGCAGATATCCGGTGTTGTCGACCGCGTCGATCTGTCGAGCGGCACGCCTTATCTTGAGATCGGCGGCGTCTCGATCCCGGTCAGCTCGGTCACGTCGGTCGCGAAGGCGAGTTAAGACCAGCTGCCGGTGAGAATCACTCACCGGCAGTTGCTCAGGCCCGTGCGGCGCTTGAGCAATTTCAAGGCGTGATGCGTCAGCATCTCAGAGCCTTGCTATAAGTCCGGCCTGCCACAGGGCAGGCGCAATCCGGCAGATCTGAAGCGCGGGAGTTTTCTCCTGCGCTTTTTTTGTTTGCCGCCGGAGGGAACGGGGAGGGCCGGGAATGGCCCACAGATTACCGTATGGTAAACAAATTCTCAATTTGGCTAAACAAAGGCGAACTATTTTGAAGTGCTTTCTTAAGCACCGCCTCAAGAAATCGCAATTTCATAGTTAATACAATGTAACTGCTCGCTTAGGTAAATTTTAAACTCCGCTGTCTATTCTCTCTTCAAGACCTGGTCATGGTTTGTGTGAGAGTAAAATGACCGAGCAAATTCGTTCGCGTGTGAAATATGTGATTGGGCCGGATGGAAGCCCCCTCACCATCGCCGATCTGCCGCCGCCCAGTACAAAGCGGTGGGTCATCCGGCGTAAGGCGGAAGTCGTGGCAGCTGTCCGCGGCGGCCTCCTTTCCCTGGAAGAGGCTTGCCAGCGTTACACGCTGACGGTCGAAGAGTTCCTGTCATGGCAGAGCTCGATTGAGCGCCATGGGCTGGCGGGTCTGAGAGCGACCCGTATCCAGCAATATAGAAACTGACGGTTCGGTCTGCGGCTTGCCGCAGGCACGGTCTGTACCTCCAAAAACTGGCCGGGCTCGAAAGAGGCCGGCCTTTCTGTTTTGCCCTTGCCCGGACCGGCCGCGGAGGCGGGGCCGCAACCATCTGTGGTCAAACCGGTCTGACGCTGATTCCCGGTGGCGCGATGCTGCTGCCGGCCGCTAGAAGCGGATTCAGCTGGCGCGCTCCAGATGGCCCGCCTCGTCAAAAGTTACCCACTGATTAACGGAAACCGGCAGAATTTCGCTATTTGCAAGCGATGGCGGTAATAATTGGTGGCGGAATTCCGCCGGTTTTCCGGCTGACGTCAATACTCGTTAATAACTTGTTTACCTTCTGGCGGGCAAATTTTGCCTATCGGACAATGGGGTTCGGGTCAGAGTGGGCCGTGATTCCCTCAACTGCCGGGTAGGGCCAACGAACGCGAGCGGGCAAACGTGAACGGATTGATCGAATTCATCAGAACACTGGGTGCAGCGCGCGTGGCCGCCATGGGGGCGGTTGCGGCGATCCTCATTGGTGTTTTCGCCTTCATCATTCTGCGGGTGACGGCACCGCAGATGGCACAGCTCTATTCGGATCTGTCGCTGGAGGATTCGTCGGCCATCATCAACTCGCTGGAGCAGCAGGCGATTCCCTTCGAGCTGCGGCGCGAAGGGTCGACGATCATGATCCCGCAGGAGCAGATCGCCCGGGTCCGCATGCGGCTTGCCGAGAACGGCCTGCCGACCGGCGGTTCCATCGGTTATGAGATCTTCGACCGTTCGGATACGCTGGGCGCCACCAGCTTCATCCAGAACATCAATCACCTGCGTGCGATGGAAGGGGAACTGGCCCGCACGATCCGCTCCATCGACCGCATCGTCTCCGCCCGTGTTCATCTCGTGATCCCTGAACGCCAGCTGTTTCAGCGTGATGCCCGTCCGCCTTCGGCCTCAATCGCCGTCAAGGTCCGCGGTTCGCTTGGGGCAGGCGAGATCCGGGCGATCCAGCATCTGGTGGCTGCGGCTGTCGACGGACTGACGCCGGAACGCGTCTCCATCGTCGATGACGCCGGGCGGCTGCTGGCCTCCAGTTCGGACGACAATGCGCAGGCGATGCTCTCCACCCAGCTGCAGGAGCGCACCTTCGAGGTGGAGCACCGGCTGCGCAATCAGGTGGAGGAAATCCTCAACAGTGTCGTCGGGCCGGGGCGGGCCCGCGTGCGTGTCGCCGCTCAGATCGATCATAACCGTGTCACGGAAACGCAGGAGCGCTTTGATCCCGAGGGTCAGGTCGTACGTTCGACCCAGACCAAGGAAGAAGCGAGCTCCCGCGGAGCTGGCCAGAATGCCGTGACTGTCGGGAACCAGCTCCCGAATGCGGATCAGGGCGGGGCGGGGACCGGCGATGTCGAAGCGTCGAACCTCAACGAGGAAATCGTCAACTACGAGATTTCCAAGGCGACCCGGACCGAAGTGGTCGAGGCGGGCAGCATCAAGCGGCTGTCGGTCGCTGTTCTGGTGGACGGCGTCTACACGCCGAATGCGGATGGTGTGCTCCAGTATGAGCCGCGCACGCAGGAAGTGCTCGACCGGATCGCCGTGCTGGTCCGCTCGGCGGTGGGCTTCGACGCTGCCCGCGGTGACGTGGTCGAGGTCGTCAATCTGCGCTTTGCCCAGGCGCCGGAAGCTGACTTCGAGCCTGCATCAACCAGCATGTTCGACTTCACCCGCGATGACATCATGCGCTTTGCCGAGCTGGGCGTGCTGATGCTGATCGCGCTGCTGCTGCTCCTCTTCGTGGTGCGCCCGCTTCTGCGCCGCATTGTGACGCCGGACGAAAAGCAGCCCCAGGAACTGGTCATCGCACCGGATGGCACGCTGGTGGCCGAGAGCGAACTGCCGCAGCAGCATGACGACGAGGATGATGGTGTGGTCATCGAATGGCTGGAGGAGGCCAAGCGTGAAGGTGCCATGCAGGCCTCGTCCATCGCCAAGGTGGGCGCAATGATCGAAGATTATCCGACTGAAGCCGTGACGATCGTGCGCGGCTGGCTGGAGGAGGCGGCGTAATCCATGGCGCAAAGTCAATTGCAGAACCAGCTGACCGTCAGTGACGACGGCATTGAGCGGGAGCTCAGGGGAGCCGAGCGTGCTGCGGTTCTCATGCTGGCCCTTGGCGAAGTCCATGGACGGCAGATCTGGGCCCGCCTTGACGAGATCGAGGTGCGCCAGATTTCTGCGGCCATGGCCAAGCTGGGGCCTGTCACCCCGAACATGCTGCAGGAGCTTTTTGCCGACTTCGTGCGGCGCCTGAGCTCGCGCGGTTCGCTGATGGGCAACGTGGATGCGACCGAGCGCCTGCTGGCGGCCTTCCTGCCGCAGGACAAGGTGTCGGTGATCATGGAGGAAATCCGTGGTCCTGCCGGCCGCAACATGTGGGAAAAGCTCTCCAACGTGCAGGAGAACGTTCTCGCCAACTATCTGAAGAACGAATACCCGCAGACCGTTGCCGTGGTGCTGTCCAAGATCAACTCGGACCATGCCGCGCGGGTGCTGTCGATCCTGCCGGAAGATCTGGCGCTTGAGGTGATCAACCGCATGCTGCGCATGGAGGCGGTCCAGAAGGAGGTTCTGGAGAAGGTCGAGCTGACACTTCGCAAGGAGTTCATGTCGAACCTGACCAATACCAGCCGCCGCGACAGCCATGAGATGATGGCGGATATCTTCAACAACTTCGACCGGCAGACCGAAGCCCGCTTCCTGGCGGCGCTTGAAGAAGAGAACCGGGAATCGGCGGAGCGCATCAAGAACCTGATGTTCACCTTCGACGATCTGATGAAGCTCGATGCGGCCAGCTGCCAGACCCTGCTGCGCAACGTGGAGAAGGACCGTCTGACCATCGCGCTGAAGGGGTCTACCGATCAGGTGCGCGACTTCTTCTTCTCCAACATGTCCTCGCGGGCGGCAAAAATGCTCCGGGATGACATGGAAGCGCTTGGGCCGGTGCGCCTGCGCGATGTGGATGAAGCCCAATCCGCCATGGTTGCGACAGCAAAGGATCTGGCTGCGCGCGGCGAAATCATGATCGCGAAGTCGAAGAGCGACGACGAGATCATCTACTGATGACAAGCGAGGTCTAGAGCGGAAGCATGTCACGCTTCACGACACCGTCGAAATTCCTGTTCAGCACGGACTTTGCGGCTCCGGAGGCTCCGGCCGCCGAATTGCCGCAGGAGCCGGTCGTGCCGATGATGCCGGTTGCCCAGCATGAAGCTCTGCTGGCGGCCGCCATTGCCGATGCACGCAGCAAGGGCCGGGCTGAAGGCATGGAAGAGGCGCGTGCCGGCGAGGAGCGCCGTCTTGCGGATGAGGCGGCCCGTCTTGTGAGTGTGGCTCAGCAGGTTTTCGACGAAATCGATGGCTTCCGGGAAGAGATCGAGCGGGACGCGATTTCACTCGCCTTTCTCGTCGCGCGGCGGCTTTGCGCGCATCTGATCGCGCGCAGCCCGCTGGGAGAGATCGTGGCGCTGGTGTCCGAATGTCTCGGCCCCTTGCGGGAGGCCCCGCATCTGGTCATCCGCGTGGCGGTCAAGGATGTCGATGCGTTGAAGAAGCGTATGGATCCGCTGATTGAGGAAAAGGGTTTCGAGGGGCGTCTCGTCATCCTCGGAGAACCCGAGGTCGAGCGCGGCGATTGCCGGATTGAATGGGCCGATGGCGGCATCCTGCGGGACCGCAAGGCCATTGAGAAACAGATTGACCAGATCATTCGCGGCTATTTCCAGGCCAAGGCTGCTGCCCGTGCGCGGCCTCAGGCGCGTGAGACAGCCGCAACCGGGGAGACTGAGGCATGAGCAACACAGGTGATGGCGGAATTCCGCTGGATGAACTTGAAAGCCCAGGCCGGCGCCGGGAAGACCGGGGGGACATCGGCCACGCTTCATCGGCCGCCGATCTGGAAGCTGTTTTCGATGTGCCGGTGCGCATCTCGGCCGTGCTGGGCCATTCCAAGATGCATGTTGCGGACTTGTTGAAGCTGGCATCGGGAACGGTGCTGGAGCTGGACCGCAAGGTCGGCGAGGCCATCGACATCTATGTGAATGACCGGCTGGTCGCCCGCGGGGAAGTTGTTGTGGTCGAGAACAAGCTGGGCGTGACCATGACCGAGATTATCAAGACCGACCGCTGAGAGCGGGCAGGAGACGAAGATGCGCTTGCTGATTGTTGGGACGCTTGGCGGCCAGCTTACGACAGCCTCGAAAATCGCGATGCAGCGCGGCGCTCAGGTCACCCATGCGGATGACATCGAGGGGGCGCTGAAGGTGCTGCGTTCCGGCCGGGGCGCCGATCTGCTGATGGTCGAGGTGAAACTGGATATCGGCTCGCTGATTGCACGGCTGACGGACGAGCGCATTCATGTGCCGATCGTTGCCTGCGGTACGGATACGGATGCCCGCGCGGCTGTGGCGGCCATCCGGGCCGGCGCCAAGGAATATATCCCGCTGCCGCCTGATCCGGATATGATCGCGGCGGTTCTGTCCGCCGTTTCGGAAGAGCGCGGCGACCTGATCTACCGCGACGAAGCCATGGCTGCCGTGGTGAAGCTGGCTGAACAGGTGGCTCCTTCCGATGCTTCGATCCTGATTACCGGCGAATCCGGCACGGGCAAGGAAGTCATTGCCCGCCACGTGCACCGCAGTTCTTCACGTTCGGGCAAGCCGTTCATCTCCATCAATTGCGCGGCAATCCCCGAGCATCTGCTGGAATCCGAACTCTTCGGCCATGAGAAGGGCGCCTTCACCGGTGCCGTTGCCCGCCGGGTCGGCAAGTTCGAGGAAGCTGATGGCGGCACGCTGCTGCTGGACGAGATTTCCGAAATGGACGTGCGCCTGCAGGCCAAGCTTCTGCGCGCCATTCAGGAGCGGGTGATCGACCGAGTGGGTGGCACACGGCCTGTGCCGGTGGATATCCGTATCATCGCCACGTCGAACCGGGATCTGGCGGAAAGCGTGCGGCAGGGGACCTTCCGTGAGGATCTGCTCTTCCGCCTCAATGTGGTGAACCTGAAACTGCCGCCCCTGCGCCAGCGCCCGGCTGACATTCTGGAACTCGCCGACTATTTCGCCCGCCATTATGCGCAGGTGAATGGCGCCCCGGTGCGGCCCATCAGCCCGGATGCGCGCCGGGCGCTGACCACCAGCCCCTGGCCGGGCAATGTGCGCGAGCTGGAGAACACCATCCACCGCGCCGTGCTGCTCGCCATCGGGCCGGAGATCGGGGTTGATGCGATCCGCATGCCGGATGGGACACCGCTGGCTTCGGCACCGCGCGGGCCGGTGGAGCGGGCAGCGCAGGCGGCCGAGGCCGTCAACCGCTCGCTCGTCGGGCGGACGGTCGCCGATGTGGAGCGGGATCTCATTCTCGATACGCTGGACCACTGCCTTGGAAACCGCACCCACGCGGCCAAGATCCTCGGCATTTCGATCCGGACCCTGCGCAACAAGCTGAACCAGTACACGGATGAGGGCATCCATGTGCCAGGACCGGGCGAAGCGCGGGTTTGAGGCGCTTGCAGATTTTTGAGGACGCTGCATGAGTGAAGCATCAGCAAATGGCACCGGCGCACCACCGCCGCCCGGAGGGCGCGGACCGGGGACTGGCGCCGCGATGCCGAGTATGGGCGATATCTGGCGTGCGCTGAGGCAGGGCGATCTGGGCCTTGCCATCGGCGTGATGGTCATTCTCGTCCTGCTCATCGTGCCGATGCCCTCGGTCATGCTGGACATGTTCCTGGCCATCTCGATCATCTTTTCGGTGATGATCCTGATGACCGGCCTGTTTATCCAGCAGCCGCTGGAATTCTCGTCCTTTCCGACGGTTCTGCTGATCGCCACCATGCTGCGGCTGGCGCTCAACCTTGCCTCAACGCGCCTGATCCTCGCCAACGGCCATGAGGGCACAGCTGCGGCCGGACATGTGATTCAGTCCTTCGGCAACTTCGTGATGGGTGGCAATTTCGTCATCGGCATCATCGTCTTTGCCATTCTGGTGATCGTGAACTTCATCGTCATCACCAAGGGTTCGGGCCGTATCGCGGAAGTGGCGGCGCGTTTCACCCTGGATGCCATGCCCGGCAAGCAGATGGCGATCGACGCCGACCTGTCGGCCGGCCTGATCGACGAGGGCGAGGCCCGCCGCCGCCGCAAGCAGCTGGAAGAAGAATCCACCTTCTTCGGTGCCATGGACGGTGCGTCCAAATTCGTGCGCGGTGACGCGATTGCCGGTCTGCTGATCACCTTCATCAACGTGATTGCCGGGATCATCATCGGCGTGGCGCAGATGAAGCTGAGTTTCGGCGAGGCTGCGCAGAACTACACCCTGCTGACGGTGGGCGACGGGCTGGTATCGCAGATCCCGGCCCTGATTGTCTCGACCGCTGCCGGTATTCTGGTGTCCAAGGCGGGTGTGGTCGGTTCGGCCGACAAGGCCATGGTGGCCCAGTTTACCGGCTATCCGAAGGCGCTGGGCATGTCCTCCGCCGTCATGCTGACGCTGGCCTTCCTGCCGGGCATGCCGATGATCCCCTTCGTCTCGCTGGCGGCGCTGGCTGGCTGGCTGGCTTTCAAGACCGGAAATGTGAAACAGCAGAAAGCGGCGGCGGAAGTCGCCAAGAAGGTGATCGAGGAAGCGCCGAAGCCGCCTCCGGAGCCGCCGATCACCGATGCCCTCAAGATGGATGAGCTGCGTATCGAGCTGGGCTACGCCCTGCTGCCCCTGATCAATGGCAAGGAAACCGGCGGCGGCGATCAGCTGACCGAGCAGATCAAGGCTCTGCGCCGTCAGATTGCGGCGGACATGGGCATCATCATGCCGCCCGTGCGTATCCTCGACAACATTCAGCTCGGCGCGAATGATTATGTCATCAAGGTCAAGGAAGTGGATGCGGGCAAGGGCTCGCTCTATCCCAACCGCTACATGGTCATGGATCCGGCCGGTGGTCAGGTGAAGCTGCCGGGCACGCACACGATCGAACCGACCTTTGGTCTGCCAGCCACCTGGGTGGAGGCTGCCTACCGTGAGGATGCCTCGCTGCGCGGTTATACGGTGGTGGACCCGGCGACCGTGCTCTCGACCCATCTGACCGAGACGATCAAGGGCAATGTGGCGGAACTGCTGACCTATGCCGATGTGCAGAAGCTCCTGAAGGAGATGAAGGGCGATCAGGCCAAGCTGGTGGACGATCTCATCCCGTCGCAGATCAACGTGTCGGGCGTGCAGCGCGTGCTGCAGACCCTGCTGGGCGAGCGTGTTTCCGTGCGCGATCTGGGCACCATTCTGGAAGGCATTGCCGAGGCGGTTGGCTTTACCCGCAACACAAACACGATTGCCGAACACGTGCGCAGCCGGCTGGCGCGCCAGCTCTGCGCGGCCAACATGGCGCCCGGCGGCTATCTGCCGCTGATTGCGCTGAGCCCGCGCTGGGAGCAGTCGTTCCTGGAAGCGATCGTCGGGGAAGGTGAAGACCGTCAGCTCGCCATGCAGCCCTCGAAGCTGCAGGAGTTCGTGACCCTCGTGCGTGATGCCTTTGAGCAGGCGGCCACCCAGGGCGAGGTCCCGGTTCTGCTGACCTCACCGCAGACACGGCCCTTTGTGCGTTCCATCGTTGAACGCTTCCGGGCGCATACAACGGTGATGAGCCAGAACGAGGTTCATCCCCGGGCGAAGCTGAAGACAGTCGGGTCAATCTGAGGCAAAGCCGGAGAGGTGAAAGTCTCCGGCTTTGTGCGTGTCATCACACCAGAATATTCAGCCGTGACATGGCTGTGGCAGCGCTGACGTTGTTGCCGCGAATGGCGTTGGACGCCTGTTGCTGCACGACACCGGTGTTGATCTCAAAGAAGGCCTGATTGAGCTGGGCGTTGAGATTGATTGTCCGTTGAACGGCGCGCCTGCGCACTGTTGCCCATGCGTCATTGTAGTCTTTGAGACTGGGCTTTTTGTCGTTGCGGTTGGGGTTGTTTCCGATCTTAGACATGGGAACAGTCTTGGCGCATATGGTTAACGAAAGGTAAACCTGCCGCGAATTGCCTGATTTCCGTCCTTTCACAATACCGTTATGACAGCTGCGAACAGAGCGCAGGCAGGTCTTGCATCCGGCTCGTTTTTCCCCGACACCATGCCGCTTCTCCCCCGTGCCGGCTGATGCAGCGCTGCACCAGCTGGCACGGGGGCGCCATGATGCCTGCCGCGACAAGGACCTTCTGATGACCTCACTCAACATGAACGGCTACACCGACCTGCCCGAAAGCAAGATCGCGCTGGTGGTCACCTTTCTGGAGATGACCGGAGCGCCTGCAGGGCTCGCCGCACCAAAGGCGCCTGCCGGTGTGTCGCTGGAGCGGTTTCAGGCGGCCGATCTGGATGGTTTCCTCAAGCTCTTCCGCAAGGTGGGCGAGGAATGGCTCTGGTTCTCCCGGCTCATCATGCCGCGCGAGAAGCTGGCCGCAATTCTCTGCGAACCCTCGCGTGAGGTCTGGATTGTCCGCAAGGACGGAGTGGATGCCGGGCTGCTGGAACTGGACTTTGCCGATCCGCAGGACGTTGAACTGTCCTTCTTCGGGCTGACGCGGGAGGTCACGGGGCAGGGGCTTGGCCGCTGGCTGATGCAGGAAGCGCTGTGGCGCGCCTGGTCGCGGCCGCAGACGAAGCGCTTCTTCGTCCACACCTGCACCGGTGACAGCCCGGTGGCGCTGGGCTTCTATCAGGCGAGCGGCTTCCGGCCGTGCAAGCGGGCGGTTGAGGTGATTGATGATCCGCGTCTTGCGGGTCACCTGCCCGAAACCGCCGCTCCGCATGTGCCGGTGCTGGGGCGCCTGGCGGACTGACGCCGGCTTCAGTGCCGGATCTTGTCAGAGAAGGCGGCGGCCAGTGCCGGGCGCGAGGCTTCGATCACGCCGCGCTCGGTGATGAGCCCCGTCACCAGGCGCGCCGGCGTAACGTCAAAGGCGGGATTTGCAACTTCGGAGCCTTCCGCCACGATGGAGACGCGGCGGATGGTGCCGTCGAGTGCAAGCCCTGCGATGGTGGACACTTCTCTGCCATCCCGTTCCTCGATGGGAATGCCCGTCAGGCCGTTGCTGATGGAGAAATCGAGGGTGGAGGAGGGCAGGGCGACGTAAAAGGGCACATTGCAGTCCTTCGCTGCCAGCGCCTTCAGATAGGTGCCGATCTTGTTGCAGACATCTCCATTGGCCGTGGTCCGGTCGCTGCCGACGATCACCATGTCCACGGCGCCGTGCTGCATCAGGTGTCCGCCTGCATTGTCGCAGATGACGGTGTGCGGCACGCCATGCTTGCCCAGCTCCCAGGCGGTGAGAAAGGCGCCCTGATTGCGCGGGCGGGTTTCGTCCACCCAAACATGGACGGGAATGCCCGCATCATGCGCCATGTAGATGGGGGCTGTTGCCGTGCCCCAGTCCACCGTCGCCAGCCAGCCGGCATTGCAATGGGTGAGGATGTTCACCGGTTCCCCGAAGCTTTTGCGGGCGAGCGCCGTCTTGATCAGGTCCAGCCCATGCAGGCCGATGGCCATGTTGGTGGCCACATCCTCGTCGCAGATCCGCTCGGCCACCTGCAAGGCCTTCTCGGCGCGCAACTCCGGCGCCAGATGGATGAGAGACCGGCGGGAGATATCAACCGCCCAGGCGAGGTTGACGGCCGTTGGCCGCGTATCGACCAGCATGGAGGCGGCCCCGTCGAGCGACGCATCGCCCGGATCTGCCTGCATCGCCAGCCACAAGCCATAGGCGGCCGTTGCGCCGATGAGGGGAGCGCCGCGCACGCGCATGGTGCGAATCGCTTCGGCGGCCTCCGTCACGCTGGAGAGTTCCCGCGTTTCGAACGCATGCGGGAACATGGTCTGGTCCAGAATGGTTACACTCTTGCCGGATTTGCTCCGCCAGATGGTCCGGTAGGGGATGCCATTGACTTTCATGGGTGAAATCCTGCTGTTCCGGTTTTTTGCAGCGCGGCGTCTGGCCGTGCGGACCTGAATATATTAATACTTGTTAACCACAGCTGCGACATTGCCAGTGGAAGAGCGGTTCCCGGCCGGTTGCCCCGGTTTCCAGTAGGGCGCTGATCCGTAAAAGTCCGCTTAAGGCAAAAGCAGCAAACGACTCGGGACAACACATGGCAGATCAGAAGACCACAAGACCGGCCGCGACCGTGGTGCCCCATTCCAAGGTCCGCAGCCTGCGCGAAACCCTGCGCAAGGTGCGCCTTGGCGAGGCCGAGCGGGCCGATGTGGTCATCGATCTGCAGGACACCGAACGTGTCCGCCTGAAGATGCTGGCCGAGGAACTGCAGGATGTCTTCAAGGAAGTTCCGGAGGATGACGACCAGTTTTCCTTCCAGATCATTCCAGGCTCGACGCCGCGCCTCTGGATCGATGTGACGAGCCATATCGTTGTTGCCGGCGACCTGAAGACCTACCGCTTCCTGAAGGACACTCGTCTCGGACGTCTCGTCATTCTGGAGACGGCCGATATCGACGACATGGCGGACTGCGTGACGGAATATATCGCGGAACGCATCATCGAGCGGGAGCGGGCGCTGGAAGGCGACTGGCTCGACAAGCGCATGAAGGCAGCCATCGCAGGCAATTCAGCCCGTCCTGCCGGTGCATCCGTCTGGGCGCCTGTTGCCCTGTCGTTCCTCGTGGGATCTCTCGCCGGAGCCGCTGGCCTGATCGCCTTCGCCTGGTTTGCCTATCCGATGCTGTGAGGGGCGGTCTGCTGCTGTGACTGGGGCCAGTTTTGCGCAGGGGCGTCGCCCCGGCCAAGCGGAGCGCGAGCCGGGGTCCACTCGTTCGCAGAGAGCAGCCATTGTCCGGTGCGGTCCAGAGGCGTGATTTTTTCTCGTGCAAGCAGCTTTTCCGGGTCTCGTTTTTACCGCTCTGGAAACGAGTGGTCCCCGGATCTCCGCTTCGCTCTCGTCCGGGGCGACCGCCTGAGTGAGGTTGAAGGGCGGGGCAAAACCACATGCAGGCGCCGTGCCCGGCTGATGGAGAGGCCGCAGGTTTGTCCGCAGTCTGAAGGCGGCACTATCGCCCCGCCGGAATCGCGATTTCCCGCTCTGCTATCGTGCTGATGCCTTCGCCGGCGTGCAGAAAGCCGCGTTCCTGCATGAGGCAGCGCCAGTTGCCGTTTTCCCGGGTGATGCTGAAGAGATTGTAGCGGGCGCCGGGATGGCGGCCGCCGGGAGCGTGGCTGGCGGACGGCACGCCGATGACCGGGACCGGGCCGTTCAGGCCGTCGATGGAGGTCAGGCTGTCGATATGGGTGTGGCCATGCAGCACGAGTTCTGCCCCGCTACGCTTGACGGCGGCGCGCAGGCGCGAGGCATCCTCCAGGCGCTTGTGCCAGCGTGTGGCACCCTTGAACGGGGGGTGGTGAATCATCACCACACGGAACAGGCCTTCTTTGCCCGTTTCCTCCAGCATCTCCTGCAGCCGGCGCGATTGCGGCACGCCGATGCGGCCGGTGGCAAGGCCCGGTGCGCTGGCGCGGGCGGTTGAAACACCGATGAGCGCCAGCGGTCCGCGGCGGCGCAAATAGGGAAAATGCGCCTTGATGCTGGTGCGGCTGTCCGGCTCTGCCGGATGGTCGCCGGTCATATAGGGGCCCCAGGCCTTGAAGGCGGACTTCAGTGCGCCCGGCACATAGGCATCGTGATTGCCCGGCACCAGCGACATCACTTCCGGCGGCGCCACCGCATCCAGCCAGACCTTGGCAGCTTCGATTTCCAGGGGAAGGGCGATGTTGACGAGATCACCGGTCAGGGCAATGTGATCGGGTGCCCCGGCCAGCATGTCTTCGACAAGGCCAGCCAGATAGCCGCCGCCCATGGCCTTGTTCCGGTTCCGCCGCCAGTTCACATAGCCAAGAATACGCTTGGACAGGAGCTGCAGCAGCTCTGGCTCGGGGAGTGGGCCGAGGTGCGGATCGGAAAGATGGGCAAGACGGAACATGCCTTTCCTTCCCCCGTGTGCCTTGACCCGTCAAGCAAAAAACGCCCCGGTGGGGCGCTTTCGGCAGCTTCGCTTCACGTCTGTGCTGCGTCCGGGCCGCTGAAAGGGCCTGCTGCGCAGCGTCCAGATTGCCAGTATCAGTTGGCAGCGAAGGTGGTCAGAGCAGCGCGGATGCGCGGGTTGCTCATGTCAACTGCGGGCTTCCATGCGAAGCGGCGGTTGCGAGTGCGGCGCGCGAACAGGGCGGTAAACATGTCGGTCTCATCTGGTTTTCCGGCGGGAGCCTTGCACAGACATTGCGCAAGTGGCTGCCTATTTCTTCATCGGAATGACCTGAATATAGTCACTCTTCGCGGGCGCACAACTCATGGAAGTGGCGGGCTGCCCTGCGTTTCCTGCATGACAGGTGAACAGGTTTTTACCGCGTTTTCCGGGAAGGGCTTGCCCTGACCACAATGTTCAGCATACTGCCGCGCATGTACAAGGTTCTGCGTATTTTGCCGCCAGTTCTGCTGCGCCGCGTCATCCATTCCGCCAATCTTTTCCGCAGTGCGCATACGCTCGGCGTCCGCGTGGTCATCCGCGATGCCAATGGCTATGTGCTGCTGGTCAAGCACACCTATCTGCCCGGCTGGTATCTGCCGGGGGGCAGTGTGGATGTGGGCGAAACCTTGCAGCAGGCGGCCGTGCGTGAGGTCTTCGAGGAGACCGGGATCGTGGCTCAGGCTGAACCGCACCTGCTCGGGATTTATCACAACCGTGAGGGCTCCAGCCGCGACCACGTGGCCCTGTTCGAGATCCCCGTCTGGCAGCCGCCTGTCTCCTCACCCGTCCCCAACAAGGAAATCCAGGAAGCGCGGTTCTTTTCGCCCAATGCGCTGCCGGTGGACATAACCGGGGCGACTCAGCGGCGTGTGGACGAGATTTCCGGGCGGCTGCATCCCAGCGCCTACTGGTGAGCCGGCTGTTCCCGGCAGCTCTTGCAAAAACTGCTGGACCCGCCCGCCAGCTTCATGATACTCGCGATCCATTCCGGCTGCAGTTGCGCCGGAGACGGGACGAGACACGATGATTTCGAGCCACGAACAGCGACGACGACGGAGCGCACGGGACTTTTTCCCGATCGCACGCGCGCGTCTTGTATCTGGCTGCTGACCGGTCCGTCCGTTGGCATCTTCAGGGCAGGGCGCCAGAACGCCATACCATGCACCTGAGATGTCATCTGCCATGAAGACTGAGAACTGGTTCGTCCGTCTTGAAGCGCCCTCCGACGAGGCCGCCGTTGAAGCCCTGCAAGCCGAAGCCTTTGGTCCGGGGCGTTTCGCCCGGACGGCCTTCCGCATCCGCGAGGGCGTGCCCCATTCCGCGGATCTGAGCTATGTCGGCACTGCTGACGGGTCCATCGCCGGGTCCGTGCGGCTGACGCCGATCCGCATTGGCGAAACGCCCGCCATGCTGCTGGGGCCGCTCACGGTTGCGCCCGAGTACAAGAACCGGGGCCTTGGCAAGCTGCTGCTGCGCACGGCGCTGGATGAAGCCCGGCGGCTGGGTGAAACGGCAGTGCTGCTGGTGGGCGATCCTCCCTATTACGGCCCGCTCGGCTTTGCCCCGGTGCCCTTCGGGCAGATCACCCTGCCGGGACCGGTCGATCCGGCCCGCCTGCTGGTGGCTTGCCTGACAGATGCTCCCATGCCCTCCGGCGCAGTGCGCGGCGGCCGGTAAGCGCGAGCTCTGTTTCGGAAATCAACTATCGATTGAAATTTTATATAATTTCAACAACGGTATGGGTCCCGCCTTGAGAAAACCCATCTTAAGGTATACCGTGTGAGGTAGTTTGATGCAGCCGCCAGTTAAAGTGCTTCAAGCTCGTTTCTATGTGTCGAAATCCGGCCGCCAGCCTGTCCGGGAATGGCTTCTGGAGATGACGCGGGAGGACAGGCAGACGATTGGTGAGGATATCAAGACGCTGGAGTATTGCTGGCCGGTTGGCATGCCAAGGTGCCGTGCCATCAAGGGCCTCAGGCACATGTATGAGGTTCGTTCAAACATATCTGATGGCAGGACCGCTCGAGTTCTTTTCCTGCTGAATGGCGGGCAAATGGTCCTGTTGCATGGGTTTTTGAAAAAGAGTCAGGCCTTGCCCCAGCATGAACTGGAGGTAGCAGTGGGTCGAATGAAAGAGGTGCTGAGCCATGTCTTGCATTGAGGACATAAACGCTGACAACCCGCATCTTGGAGACAGCCTCGACAGTCTGCTCGAAGAAGACGGTCTGCTGGAAGAGGTGACGGCGGTTGCGATCAAGCGCACGCTGGCGCTCCAGCTTCTGCACGCCATGAAGACGCAGAAGATCACCAAGTCCGAGATGGCGCGCCGGATGCGCACCAGTGCCTCGCAGCTGGAGCGTATCCTTGATCCGTCCAATGACCGGGTGCAACTCGACACCTTGCTGAAGGCCGCTGCTGCTGTCGGCCGCAAGCTGACCTTCAGCCTGACCTGAGCCTCTCACCTTCCCTCGCGGTACCAGGCGAGGGACAGGGCGCCGAGGAGAAGGGCGAGGCCGAAGAGGCCGTTGAAGACCGGGTAGCGGTCGATCCCCTTCAGCACGCTTGCCTCGGATGTCTTCAGCCCCATCCAGCCGCTGCCGGAGAAGCCGTCGGCCCGGTTCATGGGCACGATGCGCGGCAGGTTCACCTCGCCGCCCGCATCAGCCAGCCGCACCGCCGCGCCGCCTGTGTGGGAAGCAAGGGGGGCGAGTTTGGCCGTCGTGGAGATGACATCGGCAAATTCGCGCGGGTTCTGCGGTCCGACGTGGATGAGGGCAGTGCGCTCGCCATCCGTGACGGTGTAGAGCCCAAGGCCGGTGACACGCTGGCCGCTGGTCCACAGGCCCGGCTCTTCCTGCGCCAGCTCAAGCTGCTGCTGCGCGCCGGATGGGTCCGTCAGCGTGACGGGGGAAACGCTTTCGCCCAGGGTCTGGCGCTCGATCCGCAGCATCGGGCCGCGCAGGGAGAGGCGCAGCGCCTCTTCCTCCAGATCCGGCTCCTTCATCAGCCAGTGACCGAGGCGGCGCAGCAGCGGCACGTAGGGGCCGCCGCCTTCATAACCGCGCGCCCAGAGCCAGACGTGGTCGGACAGAAGCGTCGCCACCCGGCCTTCGCCCTGACGGCTGAGGACCAGCAGCGGCAGATCGCTCGGGCCGGTCATCAGCTGTTCGCCCGCATCGACTTCCGCCTCGACAGCGCGGAACCAGCGGCTCCACTGCGGCGGCTCGGCGCCGGCGCCGGGCAGGCCACGGGTCACCGGGTGACGGCTGCCAAGCTCGGAAACCTCCGGATAGAACGGGCCTTCAATGACATTGCCGGTGGGGCGGGCGGGCAGGACCGGGGCCATGGGCGTGCGGTAGATGGTGGCCGCTTCCGCATAATCCGGCCCGCCCGCGATCAGCAGCGCGCCGCCTGCCTGCACATAGCGGGCGATGTTGTCGAAATAGAGCATCGGCAGCACGCCACGGTTCACGTAGCGGTCGAAGATGATCAGGTCGAACTCGTCGATCTTTTCGGAGAACAGCTCGCGCACGGGGAAGGCGATCAGCGAAAGCTCGTTGACCGGCGTGCCATCCTGCTTTTCCGGCGGGCGCAGGATGGTGAAATGGACGAGATCGACCGAGGCATCGGATTTCAGCAGGTTGCGCCAGGTGCGCTCTCCGGCATGGGGGGACCCGGAAACCAGCAGCACGCGCAGATTCTCGCGGATGCCGTCCACCGTCACCACCAGACGGTTGTTCACCGGCGTCAGTTCGCCGGGAAGCGTATCCGTCTCGAATTCAAAGATGTTCTGCCCGCCGTGGGTGATCTGCACGGGAATGTCAGCCGTCTGGCCGGGCTGCGCCCGCAGTTCGGCCAAGGGCTGCCCGTCGCGGCGCACGCGGATGGTGGCAGGCTGTCCGGCACCTTCCAGCGTGCCCGTGTCGCGCACTTCCACGCGGACGGTCTGTTCCGATCCGACAAGACCAAAGCGCGGGGCGCGGACCAGCGCCAGCCGCCGGTCGCCCTCATCGGGCCGTCCGGTCACCAGCGCATGAAGCGGCGCCTTGAAGCCGAGTGCATCGGCCGTGGCGGGAATGTCGTGCACCTGTCCATCGGTGATCATGATGGCCCCGGCCACCCGGTCGGGCGGCACATCCGAAAGGCCGCCGGAAAGGGCGCTGAACAGCGCCGTGCCGTCATCTTGCGTGCCGGGGTTCACCTCGATACGGCGCAGCTCGAAGCCGGGGAGGGCGGCCAGCCGCTCTTCCAGTTCGCGGGCGGCGTTATCGGTGACCTCCGCACGGTTTTCCAAAGCCTGGCTCTGGCTCTTGTCCACCACCAGCGCAACGACGCTTGAAAGCGGCTCCCGGTCTTCCCGGTCCAGTGCCGGATTGGTGAGGGCGGCAAGAGCCAGCGCCAGCGCCAGCGCCCGCAGCCATGTGCCGCGCACCCGCATCAGAAGGCCTGCCACCAGGAAGCCCAGCACCAGCACGGCAGCGCCGCCCAGCACCGGCCAGGGCAGGAAGGGAGCAAAGGAAAGGGACCAGTTCATCGCCGCGTTCCCCTCACTGTCCCAGCCGTTCCAGCAGCGCCGGAACGTGCACCTGATCGGCTTTGTAGTTGCCGGTCAGGCTGTACATGACGATGTTGACTCCGGCGCGGAAGGCATATTCGCGCTGGAGCGGATCATCCGGCACCGTGGGGTAAAGATAGGTGCCATTGGCATCCACGGCCCATGCAGCGGCCATGTCATTGCCGGTGATGAGGATGGGCGACACGCCGTCGCCCGCACGCACCGGCCGCCCGTCATCTGCCGGGGCGTCTTCGCTGGCCTCCACCCAGAGCGGGCTTGTGGCATAGCGGCCGGGGAAGGTTTCCAGCAGGAAGAAGGTCTTGGTCAGCACGTGGTCGAAGGGCACGGGCTCCAGCGGCGGCACGTCGAGGCCGTCAAGGATCTCGCGCAGCTTGGCTGTGGCTGGCGTCGTGCCGAAACCGCTGGCGGAACTCGCCAGATTGTCGCGCGTGTCGAACAGGATGCTGCCGCCATTGCGCATGAAACTGTCGATCCGCGCCATCGTGCGCTCATCCGGCTTGGCAGTGGAAGGATCGACCGGCCAGTAGAGCAGGGCGTAGAAGGCGAGCTCGTCCCTTGAAATATCGACGGCCATCGGCGTGCCGGGCTCCAGTGCGGTCCGGTCGGCAAGATAGCGCGACAGGCCTTCCAGCCCGGCAGCGGATGCCGCATCAATCTCGGCATTGCCGGTCACCACATAGGCGAGCCGTGTCTCCAGCGTTGCTTCCAGCGCCTTTACATCGTCAGCGCTATCCTGCGCCCCGGCTGGTGACGGCTGTGCCACAAGCGAAAGGGCGAGGGCGGGCACCAGCAGCAGCGCACCCGCCGTGCGGACCATCCGGCGCAGGCGCAGGCGGCTGATGAGGCCGGCCAGCAGCAGCACGATCAGCGCGTCCAGTGCCATCAGGCCGAAGGCGGAGAGGAACAGCGGCGCCCGCAGGTCTGCCGGTTCACTGTCCGCATAGGGACGAAGCTCCGCGTTGGGGGAGAGGGACATGTCGAGCGGCACGAGCTTGGCCCCCTGATCCAGAAGATTGAGCGCCCGGAAGCCGTCATCTGCGCCATAAAGGCCCGGCGGCGTGGCGCGGCTGGCTTTCGTGCGGGCAAAGTCGGCCACGGCAATGGGGGAGACATCGGCACGCGGGCTGGAGAGAACGCCGTAACCATCCAGCAGGCGCAGCGGCGGCAGAACGTTGCGCACGGCGGTGTCGGTTTCAAGCGCGGCGCTGGTGCCGGTTTCTTCCGTCTCTGCAGAGGGCGCTGCGGCTGCCGGGTTGGACAGGGCCACGATCCGCCGCAGCATCTCCACATAGACGCCGGAGAGCGGCAGGTTGGACCAGCCGGTGTCGGCCGTGACGTGGAACAGCACGATGGCGCCGGTGCCGCGCGACTGGGCGGTGACGAGCGGCGTGCCGTCGCTGAGCATGGCCCAGCTGTGGTCCGGCAGATCGGCGGTGGGCTCGGCCAGCACCTGCCGGGTCACTTCCACCTCTTCAGGGATCGTGAGCCCGGCAAAGGGCGACTGCTGCGGGAAGGGCGCCAGCTTCTGCGGCTGCTCCCAGGAGAGGCTTCCGCCCAGCGTGCGGTCTCCGGCGCGCAGTCGCACCGGCAGCAGGCCATCCGTGCCGCCTGCGGTTCTGGGCCCGGCAAAGCGCACCAGCAGCCCGCCGCCTTCCACCCAGCGGCCAAGCTCGGCGGCGGCATTGTCCGGCAGGCGGCCGACATCGGCCAGCATCACCACCGAGACGCCTTCGGCGAGCAGATCCGGAACGGATTCGCTGAGGTCTGCCGTGCGCGGCGTCTTGAGATCGGCAAAGGGCGCAAGGGCGCGCTGCAGGTAGTAGAGCGGCGAGAGCAGCGGCTGCGACTGGTCGGCACCCGCACCGGAAATCAGCGCAACCGTGCGCCGCCGCCAGCTGTCATCCAGCAGCTTGACTGCGCCCGAAGCGCGTTCGCCGCTGACTTCCAGCCGGGCAATGTCATTGCGCAATTCGCTCGGCAGGGAGAAGGAGGCCGTTGTCTCCGTCGCGCCATCCGCAAAGGCGGCATCCGTCTCGCCAATCGTCAGGCCGCGCATGTCGGCGGCACGCACGCGCACGGTTGCCGGGCCTTCGCCGGGCTTGCGGATCACGGTCACGGTCAGCGCGTCGGCATTGCTGCTGAGGCCTGCAAGGCCCATGGGGGTCCTGAGGCCGGTGTAGACGGTGAGCGGTTTGGCTCCCAGCATTGACCCGAGGTCGCGCTGGAAAGCACCCGGCGCGTCATCTTCCAGCCCGTCGGAAATCCACACAGCCTGCTCGACCGGATTGTCCTGCAGGGCCTTGCGCAGGGCGGTGATCAGTTCGGCGCGCTGGTGGGCGTAGGCGCGAGGCTCCAGCGCCCGCAGCCGCTCACCTGCGGCAGCCGCGGTGGAGGGCGTGAGCGTCTGGCCGGGGCCTTCGGCAGTGGCGAGCAGCATCACCGGCGTGCCGGATTCCGTCGCCGTATCAAGGATCTGCTGGGCCGTGGCGGTCTGCCGCTCCCAGTCCCGTGCGGAGGTCCAGCCATTGTCGATGACCAGCAGCAGCGGCCCGCCCTCAAGCGCCAGCCGCTCTGCCGGACGCCAGACGGGGCCGGCGAGGGCGAAAATCAGCAGGGCGGCGAGCAGCAGGCGCAGAGCGGTCAGCCACCAGGGGCTCTTCTGCGGGGTTTCCTCGTGCTTCTCGATCTCCAGCAGCAGCCGGGTGGGCGGGAAGGTGACCTCACGCGGGCGCGGCGGGGTGAGCCGCAGCAGCCACCAGATCACCGGCAGCAGGGCGAGGGCGGAGAGGATCAGCGGTGAGGCAAAGCCGATGGGAAGGCCGAACATGGATCACCGCCCTCCCATGCCGGAGGCCATCACGCCCGGCTGGCCGGACAGGCGGCCATGCAGCGCCAGCAGCGGCTCGGTGGCGGGCCTGTCGGTGTGGTGCAGAATGTGGCTCCACCCGGCGCGCCCGGCAATTTCGCGCAGCTGCGCCTTGCGGGCGGCAAGCCGTGCCTGATAGGCCTCGCGCCAGCCCTCGGCCCGGCCTGTCGTCAGCCGCAAGCCGCCTTCGGGATCGCGGAATTCCACACGCCCGTCGAAGGGAAAGCTCTCCTCGATCGGATCAAGGATCTGCACCAGATGCCCGCGTGCGCCGGTCGAGGCCACACGGCCCACCCATTCGGTGATTGATGCGATGGGATCAAGGAAATCGGCGATCAGCACCACATCGGAGAACCGGCGCACGGCGGTGGTGTCCGGCAGGGCATTGGTGCGGGGGGCGTGGGCAAGGGCTGCTGCCATGCGTTCCGGTGCATCGCGGCTGGTGAGGGGGCGGGTGAGGCCGGGCAGGCCGACGCGCTCGCCGCTGCCGGAAAGCATGCTGGCGAGAGCCAGCATCAGCACCAGCGCCCGGTCGCGCTTGACCACCGGAGCAAGCTTCGAGCCGAAATTCATGGAGGGCGACAGGTCGGCCCAGAGCCAGACGGTGTGGGCCGCCTCCCATTCGCGCTCGCGCACATAAAGATGCTCGTCACGGGCGGAGCGGCGCCAGTCGATGCGGCGCGCGGGCTCACCCATGGAGAAGGGGCGGAACTGCCAGAAGGTTTCGCCCGGTCCTGCACGGCGGCGGCCATGCCAGCCGGTGGCAACCGTATTGCCCACCTGGCGCGCTTCCACCAGCAGCTCGGGCAAGGCTTCGGCCACGGTGCGGGCGGAGGCGAGCATGCCCGGCCCCAGCCCGCTGGTCTGTGTTGTGTCTGCTGCCGGTGCCGTGCTGGTGCCTGCCATTCAGGTCCTCCCGGCTCAGCCGATACGGGTCTTGAGGCGGGAAATCACCTCGCGCACGGTGTGGCCATCGGCGCGGGCGGCAAAGGTCAGCGCCATGCGGTGCTGCAGCACCGGTTCGGCCAGTGCCAGAACATCATCGATGGAAGGCGCAAGGCGGCCCTCGATCAGGGCGCGGGCGCGGACGGTCAGCATCAGCGCCTGACTGGCGCGCGGGCCGGGGCCCCAGGCGATCAGCCGGGACAGATCATCGCCTTCGCCCTGTTCTGCCGGGCGGGCGGAGCGGACCAGCTTCAGGATGGCATCGACCACGCTTTCGCCCACCGGCATCTGGCGCACCAGCGCCTGCAGCGCGATCAATTCTTCCCCGTTCAGAACGGCGGTGGGCTTGGCCTCGGCAGAACCGGTCGTCTCCAGCAGGATGCGGCGCTCGGCTTCCAGCGTCGGGTAATGCACGTCGATCTGCATCAGGAAGCGGTCCAGCTGGGCTTCCGGCAGCGGATAGGTGCCTTCCTGCTCCAGCGGGTTCTGGGTGGCGAGCACGTGGAAGGGGCGGGGCAGATCATGCGGCTGGCCGGCCACCGTCACGTGATATTCCTGCATGGCCTGCAGCAGGGCAGACTGGGTGCGCGGGCTGGCACGGTTGATTTCGTCGGCCATCAGCAGCTGGGCGAAGACCGGGCCGGGGATGAAGCGGAAGCCGCGCGTGCCATCGGCGGCCTGCTCCATCACTTCCGCGCCGAGAATGTCGGAGGGCATCAGGTCGGGGGTGAACTGGATGCGCCGGGCGTTGAGGCCAAGCACCGTGCCCAGCGTTTCCACCAGCTTGGTCTTGGCAAGGCCGGGCACGCCGACCAGCAGCCCGTGGCCGCCGGCGAGAATGGTGACGAGCGCGCGGTCCACCACAGCTTCCTGGCCGAAGATCACCCGGGCCACATCGGCGCGCGCCGCACCAATGCGGGCGACGGCCTTTTCGGCCTGCTCAACAATGTTGACGGAGCTGGCGGGCGTGGTGGTGATTGCGCTCATGGAAACCTCTTCAAGCCGTTGTCCGTGTCCTTGCCCGGCGGGAAAGGGAGGGCGTTCCGTCTTTCATATACCGGCCATCCTTGCGGCGGCCTGATGCGGCAGGCAGATCGCTGCTGCATCCGTTCACTCTGACAGTTTATCCGGGCCGGTATAAGCCTTTTTTCCGTGCGCCGGGTTGTGCACAGGCCTACGATGCTCCAGATCAGTGTGGATCACACAGTGCCCCGGTGGCGGAACCATGGCAGAAACAGCAAGGCGGATGCAGCGGCCCGATTGATGACAGACGAAACCCGGCTTTCCACTTCTGCAGGCCCGGCCCGGCTGGCTGACGCGCTGGCGGCGCTGATTGCCCGTGCGGGCGGCGGTGATGGCAAGAAACCGCCGGTAGAGCGCTGGAATCCGCCATTCTGCGGCGACATCGACATGGCGATCCACGAAGATGGCTCCTGGTCCTACATGGGCTCTCCTATTGGCCGTGAGGCGCTGGTCAAGCTGTTTGCCTCGGTGCTGCGGAAGGACGAGGACGGGTGTCACTATCTTGTGACCCCTGTGGAAAAGGTCCGCATCCGCGTCGCAGACGCCCCGTTCCTCGCTGTCGAGATGCACAGCCTCGGACAAGGCGACTCACGGACGCTCACGTTCCGGTCAAATGTTGGCGATGTGGTGGCTGCAGGGCCGGAAAATCCGCTGCGTTTCCGGCTGGATGAAGAAAATGATGGTCTTGTGCCCTATGTTCTGGTGCGAGGGCGGCTGGAAGCACGGCTGACACGTCCGCTGCTCTATGATCTGGCGGAGCTGATCGAGGAAAAGGACGGGGTGCCGGGCGTGTGGAGCGGCGGCGCGTTTTTCCCTCTGCCAGAGGGGGCATTGGGCGGGACGGAACGGGGAGGCGCAGACCAGTCATGAGCGTGATGGACGCAATCGGGTCCCGGACCGGACGGACGCCAGGCGCGGCAGACGATCTGTTTTCTCTTGAAGGTTTCCGCTCCCGTGCGCTGCGGCGCCTGCCATTTGCCGCTGAGCGGGACACGGGCGACCATATTCTCAATCCGGACCTTGGGCCTTATGCCAAGTGGACGGGGGATCCGCGCGAAGCGGCTGTGCTGATCCCGGTTCTCGCCCGGCCGCTGCTGCAGGGGCTGGAGCCGGGCGAAGCCTCGGTGCTTTTCACGCTGCGCACGCCGCATCTCAATGCCCATGGCGGACAGATCGCCTTTCCCGGCGGCAAGATCGATCCGGAAGACGGCAGCCCGGAAGCTGCTGCCCTGCGCGAGGCGCAGGAGGAAATCGGGCTGGATCCGTCGGCCGTCGAGCCCTTCGCCCGCCTGTCGCCCTATCTCACCGGGTCCGGCTACCGGATTACGCCGGTCGTGGGCCTTGTGCATGAACTGCCGCCGCTGACGGCCAATCCGGGCGAAGTGGCGGATATCTTCGACGTGCCGCTCGGATTTCTGATGCGGCCTGAAAATCACCAGCGCCAAAGCCGTGAATGGCAGGGCCGCCCGCGCTACTTCTATGCCATGCCTTATGAGACCCGGTACATCTGGGGTGTCACGGCCGGCATCGTGCGCTCGCTTTATGAAACGGTCTATGCCTGATGTTCCGCATTACACTCACCCAGGTCGGTTTCTTCCTTCTGCCTTTCGCGGTCTATGCCCTGTGGCTGTGGCTCTCGAAGAAAACGGAGACGGCCAAGGCCTGGAGCCGGGGCCATATCTTCTGGTTGACCGTTGCGGGCGGGCTGCTGGTCATTGTCAGCTTCGTGGTGATGGCCAGCTTCAAGGAAGGCCATGAGGGCCAGACCTACCGCCCGGTGGAATTCCGCGATGGCGTTCTGGTGCCGGGCCGCTATGAATAGGGCCTGAAACGCGGACGCCGAAAGCGACTGACATCATGACCTTGCCCCGCAAGCTCCCCGATTCTGCCGTGCCATGGCTGCGCGGCGCTGCGATCCAGCGCGTCTTCGATGCCCTGCAGAAGGATGGCGACGAAGTGCGGGCCGTGGGCGGGGCGGTGCGCAATGCGCTGCTGGGCGAGCCGATCCGTGACGTGGACATGTGCACCACCGCCCTGCCGCAGCAGGTGATGGAGCGGGCGGAAGCGGCCGGGCTGAAGGCTGTGCCCACCGGCATAGACCATGGCACGGTGACGGTGATCAGTTCCGGCGAGTCCTTTGAGGTGACCACCCTGCGCGAGGATGTGGAAACCTTCGGCCGCCACGCGGTGGTGCGCTTCGGCCGGGACTGGGCGCATGACGCGGCCCGGCGTGATTTCACCATGAATGCGCTCTATTGCGGCGCTGACGGCACCATCCATGATCCGCTCGGTGGCGGGCTGGAGGATTGCCTTGCCCGCCGGGTGCGTTTCATTGGCCGGGCGGAGGACCGTATCCGCGAGGATTATCTGCGCATCCTGCGCTTCTTCCGCTTTCATGCCACCTATGGCGCCGGCCCGACGGATGACGAGGGCCTGTCCGCTTCCGTGCGCCTGCGTGGCGGGCTGACGCAGCTTTCGGCGGAGCGGATCGGCGCGGAGATGAAGAAGATCCTTGCCGTCGGAGCCTGCCCGCCGGTGATCGCCGTCATGGAAGGGACGGGCATCCTGCCGCTGCTGACGGGTGGTGTGGCCCGTCTTGCCAGCCTTGCCGCGCTGAAGTCTCTCAGTGATGAACTGCCGGAAGCCGGTTCGCCCATTCTGGCACTTGCCTGCCTTACCGGTTTCGTGGGCGAAGACGCCGGGCGCATCGCCCGCCGCTGGCGCCTGTCCAATCAGGAGCGGAGTGTGATGTTCCGCGCCGTCGAAGGGTCCGCTTCCCTGCTGCAGGCGTCAGATCCTGCAGCCGTGCTGAAGGCGCAGATGCTGGCCTGGGGGCGGGAGACGGCGCAAGAGGCCCTCATTCTTGCCCATGCCCGCGCCCGTTCGGCCGCCCGCGATGAAGCGGGTTTCGCGGGCCTGCATGAGCTGGCCCGGAGCTGGGACATTCCGGTGTTTCCGGTGACGGGGCATGATCTCATCACCGCAGGCGTGCCGAAAGGCCCGGCGCTGGGCTCTGCGATGGAGCACCTGCGCCGCCTCTGGGCCGCCTCGGACTACCGGGCAGCCCGCGACGAGCTTCTTGCCGCGGTTGCCGCAAAATGAAGGCTTACGGCCACTTCACCACGGGCGGCATGGAGGACAGGATCGAGGCGACGTTGCCGCCGGTCTTGAGGCCGAAGATCGTGCCGCGGTCGTAGAGAAGATTGTACTCCACATAGCGCCCGCGCCGGATCAGCTGTTCCTCGCGCTCTGCCTCTGACCAGGGCTTCTCGAAGTTCGCCCGTACCAGCTCGGGATAGATGCCGAGGAAGGCAAGGCCGACGTCCTTGGTGAAGGCAAAATCCGCGTCCCAGTCGCCGGAGTTCAGATAGTCGTAGAAAATGCCGCCAATGCCGCGCGGCTCGTTGCGGTGCTTGAGGAAGAAATACTCATCGCACCACTCCTTGTATCGGGGGTAGTCAGCGTTCTTGTGCGGGGCACAGGCCTCTTCCATGGCCTTGTGGAAGGCGATGGAGTCCGGGTCCGTCTGGGTGCGGCGGGCATCGAGCACCGGCGTCAGGTCGGCGCCGCCGCCGAACCACTGGCGCGTCGTCACCACCATGCGGGTGTTCATGTGCACCGCCGGAACATGCGGGTTCTGCGGGTGGGCGATCAGGCTGATGCCCGACGCCCAGAACCGCGGGTCTTCCGAAGCGCCGGGGATCTGGCCCCGGAATTCGGGCGAGAATTCACCATGGACGGTAGAGACATGCACGCCCACCTTCTCGAACACCCGGCCGTGCATCATCGACATGACGCCGCCGCCGCCCTTGGTGCCGCTGCTGTCGGTGCGCTCCCATGGGGTGCGGACGAAACGGCCGGCCGGCTGATCCGCCAGCGGTCCGCCCTTCACGCCGATCTCGTCCTCCAGATCCTCGAAAGCCTGACAGATCCGGTCGCGCAGGCTGGCGAACCACTCGGGCGCAACAGTCTTCTTGGTCTCGATATCTGCGGGCACGGGTCCGCCGCGTGTGGGCTCGGCTGCCTTGGTCATGGGCGCTCCTTCGTCATTTCTGTTGCCGCCATGCGCTTGAGCTGGGGCGGCCGATTCTGGCTCTTCTTATCAAGCCCCTGCCGCGATTTGCAAAGCGGTGATCTGTCCTGCCGGAGGTCAACGGGAGGGGATTGGAAAGGTTCCGGTCTGGCGCAAGGCCTCGCCCAGCACCATGGCGGCGGAAACCGCGACATTCAGCGAGCGCATGCCTGCAGCCATCGGGATGGTGATCCGCGCATCGGCGCTGTCATGCACGGCATCGGGCACGCCCGCGCTTTCGCGGCCCAGCAGCAGCATGTCGTCCGGCCCGAAGGTGAAGTCCGTGTAGGGCAGGATGCTTTTGGTTGTCAGCAGCACCAGCCGCCGCCCGGCAGCCTTGCGTGCTTCCTCGAAGGCGGCCCAGTCGAGGTGCCGGATGAGGGCGGCCCGCTCCAGATAATCCATCCCGGCCCGCTTGAGCGCGCTGCCGGACAGGGGAAAACCGGCTGGCTCGATCAGGTGCACGCGCACGTCAAGGCAGGCGGCCATGCGGATCATGGTGCCGGTGTTCTGCGGGATATCCGGCTGGTAAAGGGCAAGGTCTGGCATGGCCACGCAGTGCCCGGTTTTCCGCCGTTTGTCCAGCGGCTGGAGCCTGTCCCTTGCAGCCTGCGGCAAGTCATTACAGCAATTTAAGCCCCTTGCGGCTGGCCATTCCCGGTGCGGGTGCTAAAACCCTGCAAGGGGACATCTCGAAACCGGACCAAGCCTTTGAACAGAATTTTGCGCTGCCTTGAAGGCTGGATCGACCCCTTCGTTTCTGCGCCTGCCGGAAAACTGCCCGTCACCGCAGGCGCCTATCTCTGGTTCCTCGTGCGCCAGTCGCCCTGGCCCTTCGTGGCCATGCTGCTGCTAGGCGGGGCGACAGCTCTGGTGGAAGCAGGGCTCTACAGTTTCATCGGCATCATTGTCGATCTGCTGCAGACCACGCCGAAGGACGAACTCTTCAGGCAGAACTGGCAGCTTTTCGCAGGCATGGCGGCCGTTGTTCTGGTGCTGCGCACGGTGCTGGCCTTTTTCACCGCAGGCGTTGAAGAGCAGACCGTGGTGCCCGGCTTTTATGCCCGCGTGCGCTGGCAGGCGCATCAGCGGATCATGGACCAGAGCATCGCCTTCTTTCACGACGAATTCGCGGGCCGCATTTCGTCCAAGGTCTGGCAGGCCGGGCAGGCGGCGGGCGAGTTCATGGTCACGCTGCTGCAGGTGGTCTGGTACATCGCGGTCTACGCTCTGGCGACGCTGCTGCTGCTGGGCGAACTGAACTGGCGCCTTGGCGCGGCCATTCTCGTCTGGCTGGCGGTCTTCTCGGTGATCGCCCGCTACTATGTGCCGCGCATCCGCAACCATTCCCGCGCCGCTGCCCATGCGGCTTCCGGCGCGACAGGACGGCTGGTTGACACCTACAGCAACATCCAGACGGTGAAGCTGTTCAGCAGCCGCGAGAGCGAACAGGCCGGTGTGCGGGCGATTTTCGAGAGCTACCTTGCGGTGCTCAAACGCTTCACCCGCAACCTGACCGAAGTGCGCTCGCTGATGTCGCTGCTGAGCAGCGTCATGATGGTGAGCATCGGCTGGTTCTCCCTCGTGCTGTGGCAGGATGGCATCCTGACGGCCGGCGATGTGGCGGTGGCGCTGGGGCTGGCGCTGCGGCTCAATCTTCTGCTGGGGCGGATGCTGGGCCAGCTCAACTCCCTGTTCCGCTCCTTCGGCACATTGCAGGACAGTGTCGACATGCTGACGCGTCCCATTGCCGTCACGGACCAGCCGGGCGCTCCGGCGCTGATGGTCAGCGCGGGCGCGATCGTTTTTGACAAGGTGAGCTTCCACTATGGCAAGCGCGGGGGCGTCATCGATGATCTGAGCTTTGCGGTGAAGGGCGGGGAGAAGATCGGCATCGTCGGCCCCTCAGGCGCGGGCAAGTCGACGCTGGCCAGCCTGCTGCTGCGCTTTCATGATGTGGAGAGCGGGCGCATTCTGGTGGACGGTCAGGATGTCCGGCAGGTGACGCAGGCCTCGCTCAGGGCGCAGATCGGCATGGTGGCGCAGGACACCTCGCTGCTGCACCGCTCCATCCGCGAGAACATCGCCTATGGCCGGCCGGATGCCACCATGGCGATGCTTGAGGATGCGGCGCAGCAGGCCCATGCGCTGGAGTTCATCCAGAACCTGAAAGACAGCAAGGGCCGCTCCGGCTTCGAGGCGCAGGTGGGCGAGCGCGGGGTGAAACTCTCCGGCGGCCAGCGCCAGCGCATCGCCATTGCGCGCGTGCTCTTGAAGAATGCACCCATTCTGGTGCTGGATGAAGCGACCTCTGCCCTTGATTCAGAGATCGAGGCTGCCATTCAGGACAATCTGATGCCGCTGATGCAGGGCAAGACGGTGCTGGCCATCGCCCACCGTCTTTCCACCATCGCGGCCATGGACCGGCTGATCGTCATGGACGGGGGAAAGATCGTCGAGGAGGGCACCCATGAGGCGCTTCTGGCGCGCGGCGGGCTTTACGCGGATCTGTGGGAGCGCCAGTCCGGCGGGTTCCTGCCTGCCGGGGAAATGATGGCTGTTGAGGAAAGGTGACATCCGTCTTGCGTGATCCGGCAGACATGAGGCCACGTAAGATCTCCCAGAAGGGGGACTTCCGTATGGGTCAGATCATCACCGCCTACCTTGCCACTGCCGCCGTATTTCTTGCGATTGACGCGGTATGGCTCGGAAAAGTGGCAACGCGTTTCTATTTTGACCGCATCGGGCATCTGATGATGGACAAGCCCAATCTCGGTGCGGCGGCGATTTTCTATCTGCTTTACGTCGGCGGTCTTGTCTTCTTCGCTGTGCTGCCTGCACTGAAGTCTGAAAGCATCTGGACAGCAGTGGTCTGTGGTGCGGTCCTAGGTTTTATTGCGTATGCAACCTATGACATGACAAATTATGCAACTCTCAGAAACTGGCCGCTGGAGGTTGTTTTCGTTGACATTGCCTGGGGCGCATTCCTCAGTGCGGTATCGGCTGCCGCTGGCTATGCCATCACGAATAAGCTGTTGTCCTGAACGATTTATCCCTCCGCGTGAAGAAAATCTTTACGCTCGCTGCCTAGTACTATTGCCCATGGTATCGGACCGAAGAACGTTTCTTCTGACCATCGGGAATGGACATGCACGATAATGTAAGTACGGGCATCCGCCTTTCGATCCTTGGCCGGTTTCTTGTCCTGGTTGTGACGTCGGCCCTGATCATGGTGGCCGGCACGGGGTATGCGTTCTATGTGTTCCGTGAAGCGCTGACCTCTGCTCTGGGGGACCCGTCGCAGGCACAGGCTTTTCTCGGTCCGCAGGCCTCCTCGCTGCTTGATGGCCTGATCATCGATCAGATGCTGCAGATTGTTCTTGTCTGCTCGCCCATCGGTATTGCCTTCCTGGCACTGGCCGTGGTGCTGGCCCTGGGCGTCGCCCGGCCGCTCAACCGGCTGCAGGATGGTCTTGATCTTTTGTCCCAGGGGCAGCTGGATGTGAATATCGACGGTGCCAGCCGTAGCGATGAAATCGGTGCCATTGCGCGCTCCGTTGTCCAGTTCCGTGAAAAGCTGGCAGCCCGCGCCAAGGAGGAAGTTGAACTCCAGGCGGCCCAGCAGACCCAGATGGAACAGGAGCGCCGGGAACTGATGCACGACGTGGCCAGCGACTTCGAACGCTCGGTCATCAGCGTCGTGGAAGCGCTGACCAGCACGGCGCATGCGGTTGGCGGCAATGCCCTTGATCTGCGTCAGGCGGTCGGCAACTCCTCCCGCGCCGTGGATGAAGTGTCCACCGCAACGGCAGAGGCCGGTCAGTCGGTGCGTGTCATGTCCCAGTCTGCCGAAGAGCTGGCAGTCTCCATTTCGACCATCGGCCGTGATGTCGAAAACGCTTCCCAGATCGCCAGCGCTGCCGTGCTTGAAGCCCGCCAGACCGATGAAATCGTCGGCCGCCTGTCGGAGACGGGCCGTCAGATCGGTGAAGTTGTCGAACTCATCAGCCAGATTGCCAACCAGACCAACCTTCTCGCCCTGAATGCCACCATCGAGGCGGCGCGTGCGGGCGAAGCGGGCCGCGGCTTTGCCGTGGTGGCCAATGAGGTGAAGGCTCTGGCCGGTCAGACGACCAAGGCAACGGAAGAAATCACCTCCCAGGTGGCCTCCGTGCAGTTCGTGGCGGAGCAGGCGGTCGGGGCGATCCGCTCCATCACCGCGACCATCGAGCAGATCAGCCAGATTTCCGAAGCCGTTCATGGCTCGGTTCAGAGCCAGATGCAGGCGACCGGTGAGATTTCCCGTTCGGTCCACGTGGCCAATGCCAGCACCGAGCGCGTGGGGGGCAACATGAACCGCCTTGCAGAAGCAATGCAGGCGAGCACCTCGGCCACGGATGAAATGCACGCGGCAGCGGGTGAACTCACCCATCTTTCCGCCAGCCTGCAGACGCAGGTGAGTCAGTTCCTCACCAGCATCCGCGCAGCCTGAGGCAGGCAATCCACAGGACGGTGACATGCGGCGGACGGGTTCCGCCGCATTTTTTTGTCCGCCCGCAGACGGAGGGCTTGCCTGAAGGCGGGCGCGGAGTTTGTCGGGGGAAAGCGGCCACCGGTTTTCCCGAAAAGACAAATGGAAACAAAGAAACCCGGCGTCTGTCAGGTTCACTCTGATCCGGACAGGCACTGGAGAAGGGGCGGAGCCTCTCAAGGACTGGTTGCATTGTTGCCTCATGGCAACAGGCGGAAGGTAAAGCATGTTTGAGCTGTGCTTGAGGCCTTGCGATTTCAACCGAACAGTTTAAGAAAGTCAGGCGCGTTCTGCCGCGCTGTCTATTGCCGTCAACCGAGCTAACAGAGGAGGGGTATTCATGACCAATACGTCACGTGTCCATATGACCGTAGCCCCTGCTCTCGTGGGCCCGTTTCCCATCTCCTGCCACCCGGCAGCCTGAGACGGCGTTTCAAAACATTCCAGCTGAATAGCGACTGGCTTCAAGCGTAACCGGACTCCTCCGGTGCTGCGCGTCTTTCATTTGCGCGTTCCGCCAGCCGTGCCTCATCAGTCCGATTCCGTCTGGAGCAGAACCATGTCTGTTCGTTATCCTTTGGATCCTTTCGATCTGCCTTATCCGCCGGACCTGCCGCGTCCGGATGACTTTGCTGCGTCCTTGCCGCGTGTGACGCTGTCCTGGCGCCAGCGCCTGGCCCTTGGCGGGGCGGCTGTTGCCGTCTTTTCCGCTGCAACGGCTGGTGCCGCCATGCTGATTTTCCTGCCGGTTCTCCTCGCTGACCTGTGGTCGCTGGAGGCTGTCCGGATCGGTAATGCGGTGCAAAGCGCGGCTCAGTACCGCACGCATCTGATCGAGCTGTTTCTCGGCACGCTGGTGCTTGCCGGTGCGCTGGTCAGTTTCGTCTTTTCGCTGGCCTTCGGTGGCCGCCGTCCCTATTGGCAGCGCCTTAAAATCAGGCGTCTGCGCGGTTCTGCCCGGTCCGCGGGCGAGGGCCGTAAATCTCTGGAGTTGAACAATGTTTTCCAGATTTGAACGTCTGATCGATCCCTTCGCGGACTTTAAGCTGGATGTGCCGCCGAAGGGGTTTGGGGCCTTCTGCTGGTACTATACCAAGCCGCTTTGGCCGCTGCTGGCCGGTGTCGGTGTGCTGGGGGCGATGATCGCGATCTTTCAGGTCGCGATCTTTGCCTTCCTGGGCGATCTGGTCAACTGGCTGGGCGAGGCCAACCGGGCGACGTTCTGGACCGACAACTGGGTGAAGCTCTCGCTCATGGCCGGTGTCATCCTGCTGTGCCTGCCGTTGACGCAGGCCTTCTGGGAGCTGCTGTTCCATCAGGGCGTGATCGGCACCTATCCCATGTCCGTGCGCTGGCGCGTGCACCGCTATCTGCTGCGCCAGAGTATGACCTTCTACCACAACGACTTTGCCGGCCGCATCGCCAACAAGATGATGCAGACGGCACTGGCCGTGCGCGAAGTGGTGACGCGGATCGTCGACATGATGGTCTATGTGCTGGTCTATCTGACCAGCGCGCTGATCGTCATCGCTGATGCCAACCTCTATCTCGCGATTCCGCTGGTGGTCTGGACTTTTGCCTATGTTGGCGTGCTGCGTGTCTTCATTCCCCGCCTCAAGGCGATCTCGCAGGAGCAGGCGGATGCCCGCTCGGTGATGACCGGCCACGTGGTGGATGCCTACACCAACATTGCCACGGTCAAGCTCTTCTCCCATGCAAGGCGTGAGGAAGAATATGCCCGCAATTCGATGATGGGCTTCATGAAGACCGTCTTCGGCCAGATGCGCTACGTGACTCTGCTGAACATCTCGCTGAACACGCTGAACACGCTGCTGCTGTTCTCCACGGCCGGGCTGTCCATCTTCCTGTGGCAGCATGAAGTGGTCACCACTGGCGATGTGGCGGTGGCCGTATCGCTCGTCCTGCGTATCCAGGGCATGTCGCAATGGATCCTGTGGGAAGTGGCGGGCCTGTTTGAAAACGTCGGCACGGTGCAGGACGGCATCGGCACCATTGCGCGTGAGCGGGAGGTGCAGGACGTGCCGGATGCAGCGCCTCTTACGGTCACCAAAGGCGAGATCGTCTTCGACAAGGCCTCCTTCCACTATGGCAAGGTCAAGGGTGTCATCGATGCGCTGGATCTGACGATCCGTCCGGGCGAAAAGATCGGACTCATCGGCCGCTCCGGTGCGGGCAAGTCCACCCTCGTCAATCTGCTGCTGCGGTTCTATGACCTTGAGAGCGGTTCAATCCGTATCGACGGGCAGGATATCGCCCGTGTCCGCCAGGATGACCTGCGCGCTCATATCGGTGTTGTTACGCAGGATACTTCGCTGCTGCACCGGTCCATCTATGAGAACGTCGCCTACGGCAAGCCGGAGGCGTCGGAAGCGGAGGTGATCGAGGCTCTGCGCAAGGCCCATGCCCTTGAGTTCGTTCAGGGACTTGAGGACAGGGACGGGCGCAGCGGCCTTCAGGCCCAGGTGGGTGAACGCGGCGTGAAGCTGTCCGGCGGACAGCGCCAGCGGATTGCCATTGCCCGGGTTCTGCTGAAAAATGCCCCCATCCTGCTGCTGGACGAGGCGACATCTGCCCTGGACAGCGAGGTGGAGGCAGCCATTCAGGACAGTCTCTTCGACCTGATGGAAGGCAAGACGGTGATTGCCATCGCGCACCGCCTGTCGACCATCGCGGCCATGGACCGGCTCATCGTCATGGACAAGGGCCGAATCATCGAAGAGGGGCGTCATGAAGAACTGCTGACCCGGGGCGGCCTCTATGCACAGCTGTGGTCGCATCAGTCTGGCGGATTTTTGCAGTCAGCTGCAGAAGTTTGATCCAGATCAAACGATCCGGCTTTCAATTGGGGCCTTTTCAGGGCATCAAAAAGGTGATGACGGCATCCCAAGCGGTGCGACATTTAGCGTTCTGGCCGAAGGTCATCTGGACAATGCGGCAGAACGGTGCAAAAAGACCACCGCTTGGTGTGGTGCGGGCGATTGCCGCACCCGTTTGCCGTTAATGCCCGCGCCGGGCAGCCGACCGTTCCGGAGGGGAGGGCGAGGCTGTCTGCCTGTGGGCATTCGGTATACGTTAAACAGGTTTCGAGAGGACGCGACCTTGGCTCATACGGATTCGGCGGAACCGACCCGCCGTGATTTCCTCTATCTTGCGACCGGCGCCATGGGCGTTGTGGGCGCGGGCGCTGTCGCCTGGCCCTTCATCGACCAGATGAACCCGGACGCTTCGGCTCTTGCTCTGGCCTCCATCGAGGTGGACGTCTCCGCCGTCGAGGTGGGGCAGTCGATCACCGTGAAGTGGCGCGGCAAGCCGGTCTTCATCCGTCAGCGTACGGACAAGGAGATCGAAGAGGCCAAGGCTGTGCCGCTGTCCGAACTGCCGGACAAACTGGCGCGCAACCTCAACCTGTCCGATACCGCCGATGCCTCCGACGCGAATCGCGCCGCCGAAGGCAAGGAAGCCTGGCTCGTCATGGTCGGCATCTGCACCCATCTGGGCTGCGTGCCGCTGGGCAATGCCGGCGACTTCGATGGCTGGTTCTGCCCGTGCCATGGTTCGCACTATGACACTGCAGGGCGTATCCGCCGGGGGCCTGCTCCAGAGAACCTCCTCGTACCGCCGTTTGCGTTTGTTGAAGACGCCAAGATCAAGATCGGTTGACCGGTAGACCCCAGGAGACAGCCATGGCTGGACATTCCAATTACGTTCCGCAGAGCGCGGCGGCGAAGTGGCTTGAGAGCCGTCTGCCGGTCATCTCGCTCGTTCGCGGCTCTTTCGTCGATTTCCCGACCCCGAAGAACCTCAATTACTGGTGGACCTTCGGCGGCATTCTCTTCTTCATGCTGATCTCGCAGATCATCACCGGCATCGTGCTGGTGATGCACTACACCCCCAGCACCACGGCAGCCTTCTACAGCGTCGAGCACATCATGCGTGATGTGAACTTCGGCTGGCTGATCCGCTACCTGCATTCCAACGGCGCGTCGATGTTCTTCATCGCCGTCTACATCCACATCTTCCGCGGTCTCTACTACGGCTCCTACAAGGCCCCGCGCGAAATCTCGTGGATCCTGGGTGTGATCATCTTCCTCATCATGATGGGCACCGCCTTCATGGGCTACGTGCTGCCCTGGGGCCAGATGTCCTTCTGGGGCGCCACCGTGATCACCAACCTGTTCTCGGCGATCCCGCTGGTGGGTGAAGCCGTGCGCACCTGGCTGTGGGGCGGCTTCGCCGTCGATAACCCGACGCTGAACCGCTTCTTCTCGCTGCACTATCTGCTGCCGTTCATGATCTTCGGCGTTGTCATCCTGCACGTGTGGGCCTTCCACACCACGGGCAACAACAACCCGACGGGCGTGCAGCCGAAGTCCGGTCAGGACACGGTTCCGTTCCATCCGTATTACACGGTCAAGGATGCCTTCGCGATCGTGGTGTTCATGATCCTCTTCGCCTGGTTCGTCTTCTACGTGCCCAACTACATGGGTCATGCCGACAACTATATCGAAGCGAATCCGCTGGTGACGCCGGCGCATATCGTGCCGGAATGGTACTTCCTGCCGTTCTACGCGATCCTGCGTGCGGTGCCGGACAAGCTCGGCGGCGTTCTGGCCATGTTTGGCGCCATTGCCATCCTGTTCGTCCTGCCCTGGCTCGACACGTCCAAGGTCCGCTCGGGCGTCTACCGCCCGCTGTTCAAGCAGTTCTTCTGGATCTTCGCAATCAACGCGGTGGCCCTCGGCTATCTCGGTGCGATGCCGGCAGAAGGCATCTACGTGATCCTGTCGCGCATCTGCACGATCTACTACTTCGCCCACTTCCTGATCATCCTGCCGCTGCTGGGCTTCCTTGAGAAGCCGCTGCCGCTGCCGGCCTCGATCTCCGAAGCGGTGCTGGCAAGCGGTTCCGGCAAGCCGGCGGCTGCAGTTGCTGCACCTCAGACGAAGTGACGGAAAGGGTCAGGAGTTTTTGAAATGAGCACCATGATCAAGACCGTCCGCGCCCTTGGCGTATCGCTTGCCGCAACCCTCGCGGTTGCCATCGCCTCGCCCGCTTTCGCAGCGGGTGAGGGGCCGCACATCCCGCGTGAGCAGTGGTCCTTCGCAGGTCCCTTCGGCACCTATGACAAGGCCCAGCTGCAGCGCGGCTTCAAGGTCTACCGCGAGGTTTGCGCCTCGTGCCATGGCCTGAAGTTCGTGGCCTTCCGCAACCTGGCGCAGCCGGGCGGCCCGGGCTTCACCGAAGATCAGGCCAAGGCAATTGCGGCAGACTATACCGTGGTTGATGGACCGAATGACGAGGGCGACATGTTCGAGCGTCCGGCCATTCTGGCCGACCGCTTCCCCTCGCCGTTCCCGAACGAGCAGGCGGCCCGTGCGGCCAATGGCGGCGCCTATCCGCCGGACTTCTCGCTGATCGCCAAGGCCCGTGCTGCCCACCGTGGTTTCCCGTGGTTCATCTTCGACGCCTTCACCCAGTACAACGAGCAGGGCGCCGATTATGTCCATGCGCTGCTCGTGAGCTACGACGAGGAAGTGCCGGAGGGTGTCACGGTTCCTGCAGGCCAGTATTACAATCCGGCCTTCATGAGCGGCTCCTTCATCGGCATGGCCCCTCCGATCTCGGATGAGCAGGTCGACTACACCGACGGCACGCCGATGACGGTGGACCAGTACGCCCGTGACGTCTCCGCCTTCCTGATGTGGGCCGCTGAGCCGCACATGGAAGAGCGCAAGAAGATGGGCTTCCGGGTCATGATCTTCCTGATCGTCTTCGCCTCGATGCTCTACTTCACCAAGAAGAAGCTGTGGCGCAACGTCGAGCACTGATACCGGCACCCGCCGGGTGACCGCAAATGCTGAGAAGGGCCGTCCCCTGGGGCGGCCCTTCGCATTTTCCGGGGCTCTTGCCGGGTTTGACAAGCACCGGCAAACCGGACCTAATCAGGCCGGTCTGATTTGGGGGTGCCGATGACTGAGGCGGTTCTGGGCGTGATTGGCGGGTCGGGGATCTATGATCTGCCGGGCCTTGAGGGGGCGGAGTGGGTTGGCGTCGGCAGCCCCTGGGGCGAGCCATCCGATGCGGTGCGGATCGGCCAGATCAATGGCCTCAAGGTGGTGTTCCTGCCCCGTCACGGCCGCGGCCATCTGCATTCTCCCTCGCAGATCAATTACCGCGCCAATGTTGATGTCATGAAGCGCTGCGGCGTTACGGACCTCATCTCCGTTTCGGCTTGCGGCTCGCTGAAGGAAGAACTGGCGCCGGGCACCTTCGTGCTGGTGGAGCAGTTCATCGACCGGACTTTTGCGCGGGAGAAGAGCTTCTTCGGCACGGGCTGCGTGGCGCATGTGTCCATGGCCTATCCGGTCAGCCCCCGGCTGGTCGATCATGTGGAAGCGGCTGCGCGGGCGGAAGACCTCAAATACCGGCGCGGCGGCACCTATCTGGCCATGGAGGGGCCGCAGTTCTCCTCCCTCGCAGAGAGCCACCTCTACCGTTCCTGGGGCTGTGATGTGATCGGCATGACCAACATGCCGGAGGCCAAGCTCGCCCGCGAGGCGGAGATCTGCTACGCGACGGTGGCCATGGTGACCGACTATGACAGCTGGCACCCGGACCATGGCGAGGTGGATATCCAGCAGATCATCAAGGTGCTGCATGACAATGCCCATCACGCCCAGCAGCTGGTGGCGCGCCTTGCCCGTGATCTGCCGCGCGAGCATGAGCCTTGCCCCGTCGGTTCGGACAGGGCCCTCGACTATGCAATCATGACAGCGCCGGAGCGGCGCGACCCGGCCTTGCTGGCGAAGCTTGATGCCGTGGCAGGCCGGGTGCTTTTCGACAGGGGCTGAGCGCTGCGGCGCATTGGCCGTGGGCAAGGCGGTTATGCCTTTGCCCCCGGCAGCCACGCCTTGATATAAGATCTGGCAAAGGCCCAGCAGCCGGGGCTCTGCCCCGGGGCAGTGGCCACTCAAGACACGACGCGCCCTAAGAGGACGATATGGACATTCCCAGCGTTTCCGATGAGCTGCTGCAGGCCATCCGCACGATCCCGGATTACCCCAAGCCCGGCATTCTGTTCCGCGACATCACCACTCTTCTGGGCAATGCCCGCGCCTTCCGCCGGGCCGTGGATGCACTGGTGCAGCCCTGGGCCGGTTCCAAGGTGGAGCAGATTGCCGGCATCGAGGCGCGCGGCTTCATTCTGGGCGGTGCCGTGGCGCATCAGCTGTCTGCCGGCTTCGTGCCGATCCGCAAGAAGGGCAAGCTGCCCTGGCAGACGGTCAGTGTTGCCTATTCGCTGGAATATGGCCTTGATGAAATCGAGATGCACAGCGACGCCATCAATCCGGGCGACAGGGTGATCGTGGTTGATGACCTGATCGCCACCGGCGGTACGGCGGAGGCTGCCTGCAAGCTGCTGCGCGGGCAGGGGGCGGAGATTGTCGCCGCCTGTTTCATCGTTGACCTGCCGGACCTGGGCGGGCGTCAGCGGCTGGAAGCCATGGGCGTGCCGGTGCGCACGCTGCTGTCTTTCCCGGGGCATTGACCATGGCGGGGCAGCACGGGCACGGACCGGATTTTTCCCCTGCGTTCAGGGCTGCCTTTGCCGATCTGCTGCACTGGCGGCGTGATGTGCGCCGCTTCCGCAAGGACAGTCTGCCGGATGGCCTGCTGGATGAGGTTCTGGCGCTGGCCGACCTTGCGCCGTCCGTTGGCAACAGTCAGCCCTGGCGCATTGTCCGCGTGGAAAGCGAAGCCCGGCGGGACGCGGTGACGAGGCTGTTCGAGCAGGAAAACAACCGCGCCCTTGCTGCCTATGAGGGCGAAAAGGCGGAGCTTTACGCAAGGCTCAAGCTGGCTGGCCTGCGCGAAGCGCCGGTTCAGCTGGCGGTCTTCTGCGATCCGGACCCGGAGCAGGGCCATGGGCTTGGCCGTGCAACGATGCCGCAGACACTTGCCTTCTCGGCCGTTGGCATGGTCCAGTGCCTGTGGCTTGCCGCGCGCATGCATGGCGTGGGGCTCGGCTGGGTGTCGATCATCGATCCGCAGGCCGTGAAGACAACGCTGGACGTGCCTTCCGGCTGGGAGCTGATCGGCTATCTCTGCCTCGGCTTTCCCGAGGAAGAGCATCTGGTGCCGGAGCTGGAGCGGGAGGGCTGGCAGGCCCGCACACCGCTCGAAGGGCGTATTTTCATCCGTTAGGAGGAACCTTTGGCAGTCATCATCAGGCCGATTGAAGACAAGGACCGGGCGTCGCTCGCACAGCTGCTGGAAGAGCGGTGGGCGGGCGTGGAGATCCTGCTGGATGGCGTCATGGTCGATGCCTCGGCACTGCCGGGCTTTCTGGCGGAGGACGACGGGCAACTCGCCGGGGCTGTCACGGTCATCCGCCGGGAGAGCGAATGGGAAATTCTGACCCTCGATTCGCTCAGCCGCTGGGCAGGCACGGGCACGCAGCTGCTGGATGCGGTGGTCAATGATGCGCGCGGCCATGGCATGACCCGGCTGATGGTGCGCACATCGAATGACAATCTGGATGCCTTCCGCTTCTATCAGCGGCGTGGCTTCCGGCTGGAGCGGATCGTGCAGGGCGTCATTGATGACGAGCGCCAGCTCAAGCCCGAAATCCCGCTCATGGGCGAGTACGGCATTCCGCTGCATGACGAAGTGGTGCTCGGCCGAAGCCTTTAGGCTTTGTACCAAGGCTTTCGATGCTGACGCATCACGCCTTGAAATGGCTCAGGCGCCGCACGGGCTTGAGCAGCTCTTGATGGGCCAAGTTGATCGAGAGTTGGTACCAGGCTGCGGCAATACGAAGGTTAGGCTTGCTGCGGCCTGCGCCGGAGGTAGACCTTGCTTTCAAAGCTGAAGACCAGTTCGCCGTTCTGGTTGGTGCCCTCATTGCGGCCGCGCAGCACGCCCCAGTCCGGGCGCTGCGGGATATCATCCTTCGCAATCACGACGCTGGCGTAGGTGATCGTGTCGCCGGCAAAGACGGGCTTGATCCATTTGAGGTTTTCGAAGCCGGGCGAGGGGCCGCGCTCCACCGGCGTTTCCCCGCGAGCGAGCGTGGCCGCGTCCAGTTCCTGCATGGTCAGGATCAGACGGCGCATGAAGGCGGAGGCCGTGTGCCAGCCGGAGGCGCAGAGGCGGCCAAAGTGTGTGGCCGCTGCACCTTCTTCCGTCAGGTGGAAGGGCTGAGGGTCGAAGGCGGCGGCAAAGCGGACGATGTCTTCTGCCGTGAAGTGGTGGGAGCCAAGCTCGACGCGCTCGCCCAGCTCCATCTCGTCAAACCAGGTTCTCATGCGCCCGCCTCCGGTGCCGCTTCACGGCAGGTGAAGAGGATCGGGTTTTCCAGCACCATCACGGTGTCACCGTTCTGATTGAAGACGGAAAAAGCGAAGGTGACGAGCCCAAGGCCGGGCCGCGAGCGCAAGGGGCGGCAGCTCAGCACCTTGGCTTCCGCCCTCAGCGTGTCGCCCGGGTAGACCGGCCGCCGCCAGGTGAGCGTGTCGATGCCCGGCGCGCCCTGACCGGCGGACTGCGCCAGAAGCCCGTCCACCAGCATGCGCATGAACATGGATGCGGTGTGCCAGCCCGATGCGGCAAGGCCGCCCAGCAGCGAGGCCTTGCCGGCCTCCTCATCGAGATGGAAGGGTTGAGGGTCGAATTCCGCAGCGAAGGCGATGATTTCATCCTTCGTGACGGTCTTCGTGCCGAGGGGGATGGTCTCGCCGGGCGAGAAGTCTTCGAAGTAGCGGTGGGCGGTCATGGGACTTGTTTTATCTTGCCATGACCGCCCGCGCCAGTGGTTGATGGGGCTCATTCCGCTTCTGGCAAATGCTCCTTTTGGCGGAGCTTGAATGCCAGTGGGTCAGACCATGCGCCAGATCCGGACGGCCGCCGCCCGCTCCGGCGATTGGCCTCAATCGTAATACATCTCGTTGTCGTCCAGATAGACGTTCGAGGCTTCGCAGATGTCGATGGAGATCGGGTCGTCCAGCACTTCGCTGCCGTCCGTCCCGAGCCAGCCCACCTGGAAAGTCTGCTCGCAAGGACCAGAATTGGCGTGGAAGGTGGCACGCACATTGTCGCCCGGAGCCAGACGGTTGCTCAGCCAGTTGTCACTCCAGCCGTCACCGCCGTTGGTGTAGAAGCCAACGACCGTGTTGCTGTCCGTGTTGTTGTAGATCTGGAAGTAGCCTTCCTGCCCGGTTCCGGCCGCCATCAGCGGTGCGGTTGCGGTCAAGGTTGCGGCAACTGCCGCTGCAAGAAAATTGAAGCTTTTCATCATGCTCCCCACAGAGCCATGGGCAAGTTGCGACTCTTCGCAGCCCGCAGGCTCCATGAAAAGCAAGACCACCGCTGCGACAGCCTGTAAAGCTGACGCTTAGTATCGATAATCAACGTGCATTGATATAATGCAATCACTGGATGTCTATATGACAGAGAAGTTATCAGGCGTTGCCAATCAGTACCCCGGCGGCGAACACCAGTGATCCGCCAAGAACCACCTGCAGGGCGGCGCGCCAGAAAGGTGTGTCCATGTAACGGTTCTGGATCCAGGCAATGGCCCAGAGTTCAATGAAGACGACGGCCGCAGCCAGGCTGGTGGCTGTCCAGAAATCCGGAATGAGATAGGGCAGGGCGTGGCCAAGTCCGCCAACCGTCGTCATGATACCGGACGAGAGGCCGCGCTTCAGTGGAGAGCCGCGCCCCGACAGCACCCCGTCATCATGCGCAGCTTCCGTGAAGCCCATGGAAATGCCCGCACCAACGGAGGCGGACAGGCCGACGAGGAAGGTCTGCCAGGTGTCCTGCGTCGCAAAGGCTGCCGCAAAGATCGGGGCCAGCGTCGAGACGGAGCCATCCATCAGCCCGGCAAGGCCCGGCTGCACATAGGTGAGAATGAACTGGCGGTGGGCGGTCTTGTCTTCCTCGGCCCGCACATCCGTGGGGGTCAGGCTCTCGCTGAGGGCCTCTGCACGGCTCTCGTGGCCGCGTTCGGCCATGGCGAGATCGCCCAAGAGCTTGCGGGTGGCGGCATCGCTGGTGCGCTTTGCAGCTTCCTCGTAGAAGCGGGCGGCCTGATCCTCCATCTGCTCCGCCATCGCCCGCACCTTTTCAAGGCCGAGCGGGCGGACCAGCCAGTCGGGCTTGCGGGTGTAATATCCGCGCACGTGCTCGCGCCGGATCAGCGGGATGCTGTCGCCAAAGCGGTTCTGGAACAGGGCAATCAATTGCTGCCGGTGGCCATTTTCCTCTTCCGCCATGGCATCGAACACGGCGGCAGAGGCGGGAAAATCATCCCGCAGCCCATCGGCATAGGCCTTGTAGATCCGGCTGTCGTCCTCTTCGGACGAAATGGCAAGCGCAAGGATTTCGGCCTCGCTCAGCGATGAAAAGTCGCGGCGGCCAGTCGACAGAAACCGGGAGAACATCTGCGCGATCCGATCAGGAAAGGATGAGGGAACTCCCCGCAATCTAAACCGCAAGATATGTCAAAACCACCCATGATAGGCCCAGTGCGTCAAAGTGAGCGAGCAACATGACCTTTCAGCCGCCTTCGGACCTGACCCCGGCCAGAACCTACGAACGGCGCTTTGCCCGCGTCATCGAGCATGTGCATGATCATCTCGACGAGCCGCTTGATCTCGATCAGCTCGCGGATATCGCTGCCATGTCGCGGTGGCACTGGCACCGGGTGTGGCAGGCATGTTTCGGTGAAAGTGTGGTTGCCATGGTCCGGCGGCTCCGGATGCAGCGGGCAGCCACGGCGCTGGCCAGGGGCGAGACGGATCTGGAACGGCTGGCACGGGAGGCCGGCTATGGCAGCCTGACTGCCTTCACCCGCGCCTTCCGTCAGTCCTATGGCCTGCCGCCGGCCACATACCGGGACGCGGGTCCGCATCGCCGCTTTGACAAGGACTGGACCCCGCCGGCCCGCAAGCGGCCGGCTGACCTTGGAGCTTCTCCCATGCATGACATCGTCATCCGCCAGGAACCGCAGCGCGTGCTGGCCGGCATCGCGCACAAGGGCCCTTACATCGAAATCGGCCGTGCCTTTGAACATCTGATCGGCAGCCTTGCCAGTCGTGGCCTGATGGACAAGACAGGCATGTTGATCGGCTTTTACTACAGCGATCCGTCCGTGGTGCCGGAGCAGGAGTTGCGTTCGGCCGCAGCGGTCGAGCTGCGGCAGGACATCGCCTTGTCTGCGCCGCTGGAGCGCATCGAGGTTCCGGCGCAGCGCTATGCCGTATTGCGGCACAAGGGGCCGTATGCGGACATGAAGGCCGCCTATGACTGGCTCTACGGCACCTGGCTGCCGGCATCTGGCCATGAACCGGCGGATGGGCCGGCCATGGAAATCTACCTGAACAACCCTCGCGACACGGCCCCGTCCGATCTTCTGACCGACATCTGCCTGCCGTTGAGATAGGGGCAGATCACCTCGACCAGAAGCGGCGCAAAGCCTTCGCCGCGCGCCGCGATCCGGCCGCTGTGGACCGCCCGCACTGAACCATAGGGGAAAGCGCAAGGACAAGCCCTTCCGGGCGTGGCATTTCGGCCCGGAGGGCGGCGGGTATGCCGTTCAAATCACTGCCTGTTTTTTGAACAAAAGTATCTGCGTGGCCTGTTTGAATGGGCGCAGGAAAAAATCTCTGCATCCGGATCTGCCTATTTGTTTTGCTTTTGGCTTGACGTTAGGCAAATGGGTTTAAGTATCCGCTTCCATTGATGAAATTATTCCGGCAATGGGTTTGCTTTCCTTTTTGTTAGTGATTTTTGACGGTAATACATTCCTGACATCAGGCTCTTCGGAGCTGAGCGGCAGGTAGATATTTAGATGGATCAGTTGATTGCCGATACGGAGCGTGCCCCGGCGCTGTCCGACATCGTGGAACGAACCTCCGAGGTGCGTGAACTGACCACAACAAAGGTTGGCCAGATCCGGGACGTAACGGGGCGGCTGCGCATGCTGGCGCTCAATGCCATGATCGAGAGCGCCCGCGCGGGTGATCAGGGCCGCGGCTTTTTGGTTGTTGCGCAGGAAGTGCGCGAGATTTCAACCGCTGTCGAGGGCATTTCCGGCGCGCTGGCCAAGGAACTGGCGGGCGAGATCGAGGCGCTGGAAACGCTGACGCGCCAGATGGCGCTGCAGGCGCAGGGCTCGCGCCTGACGGATCTGGCGCTCAACGCCATCGAACTGATCGACCGCAACCTCTATGAGCGCACCTGTGACGTGCGCTGGTGGGCGACGGATTCGGCCGTGGCCGGCTGCGCGGAGAAGTCCACGCCGGAGGCGGTTGCCTATGCCTGCGAGCGGCTGGGCGTCATTCTCGGAGCCTATACGGTCTATACGGATCTGTGGCTGTGTGACCTCAACGGCCGGGTGATCGCCAATGGCCGCCCGGACCGCTTCAAGGTTGCCGGTGCCGATGTGTCTTCCCGCGGCTGGTTCGGCCGTGGGCGGTCCCTGCGCTCCGGTGATGACTATGTGGCCGACGAAATCTCCCGCGAGCCGCTGCTCGGCAACGGGCAGGTGGCGACGTATCTTGCCAGCGTGCGGGAGGGAGGGCGCAGCAATGGCCGTCCGATCGGCATGCTGGCTGTCCACTTCGACTGGGAGCCGCAGGCGAAGGCGATTGTCGACGGCGTGCGCCTGACACCGCAGGAGCGGGAGCGCTCACGCGTGATGCTGGTCAGCGGCAATGGCCGTGTGCTGGCCTCATCGGATGGCAAGGGCGTGTTGAGCGAGCAGTTCCAGCTCCAGACCGGCGGCCAGGAGCATGGCTTCTATGTGGACCGGGACGGCGCCACCGTCGCCTTCCACAGGACGCCGGGTTACGAGACCTATGCGGGCCTTGGCTGGTACGGTGTCATCCGCCAGAAGCTGTGATGGACCTGCGGGCTGATCACACGACGTCGACAGTGAGCGGTGCAAAACCCTCGACGCTGGCCTCCAGCCTGTCGCCGCGCACAACCGGACCGACGCCCGAGGGGGTGCCGGTCAGGATCACGTCGCCGGCGGCCAGCGTGAAATAGTCCGACAGATAGGCGATCATCTCCGGGATCTTCCAGATCATCTGGTTGAGATCGCCGCTCTGGCGCAGGGTGCCATTGACGGTAAGGGTGATAGCGCCTGCCTGCGGATGACCGCAGATACTGGCCGGGACCACCGGACCGATGGGCGCGGAATGCTCGAAGGCCTTGGCCGTGTCCCAGGGGCGGCCCATGTCCTTGGCCACCGCCTGCAGGTCACGGCGGGTCATGTCGAGGGCCACCGCATAGCCATAGACGTGGGAAAGCGCATCGGCCACCGTGATGCCGCTGCCGCCGGACTTCAGCACCACCGCCAGTTCCACCTCGTGATGCACATCCGCCGTCTTGCCCGGATAGGGGAAGGTGCCGGAGGCGTCGAGATTGTCCGCGTTCTTCTGAAAGAAGAACGGCGGTTCCTTGCTCGGATCGTGCCCCATCTCCACCGCATGGGCTGCATAGTTGCGGCCGATGCAATAGACCCGGCGTACCGGAAACAGCGCATCAGCACCTGCCACGGGCAGGGCGGGGATCTTCGGAACGTCGATCACAAAGCTCGTCATGATGCGCTGGTCTTTCTGGTGCTGGCGTCAGGTGTTGAACTTGAACAGCATCACATCGCCGTCCTTGACGATGTATTCCTTGCCTTCGTCACGCGCCTTGCCGGCTTCCTTGGCGCCCACTTCGCCGCCGAGGCTGACGTAGTCGTCGAAGGCAATCGTCTGGGCGCGGATGAAGCCGCGTTCGAAGTCCGAGTGGATGACGCCGGCTGCCTGCGGTGCCTTGGTGCCGCGGGTGATGGTCCAGGCGCGGGTTTCCTTCGGGCCTGCGGTGAAATAGGTGATCAGGCCCAGAAGGTCGTAACCGGCGCGGATCAGGCGGTCGAGGCCCGGTTCTTCAAGGCCGAGCGTGTCGAGGAATTCCTTCTGCTCTTCATTGTCGAGCTGGGAGATTTCCGCCTCGATGGCCGCAGAGATGACCACGGAACCGGCGCCCTGCGCCTTTGCCATTTCGGCAACCTTGGCGGACAGCTCGTTGCCGGTGCCGGCCGAGCCTTCTTCCACGTTGCAGACGTAGAGCACGGGCTTGGAGGTCAGCAGGTTCAGGCCCTGCAGGATCTTCTCTTCCTCGGCATCGGCGAGCTTCAGCGTGCGCACCGGCTTGCCGTCCTGCAGCAGGGCGAGGGCGGCTTCCATGATCGGGGCGATGGCCTTGGCTTCCTTGTCGCCGACCTGTGCCTTCTTCTTCATCGGGGCAAGGCGGCGCTCAAGGCTTTCCATGTCGGAGACCATCAGCTCGGTCTCGACGGTTTCCGCGTCGGAGATCGGGTCGATCTTGCCTTCCACATGGGTGATGTCGTCATCGACGAAGCAGCGCAGCACGTGGACGATGGCATCCACCTCGCGGATGTTGGCAAGGAACTGGTTGCCGAGGCCTTCGCCCTTCGACGCGCCGCGTACGAGGCCGGCGATGTCCACGAAGGTGATGCGGGTCGGGATGATTTCCTTGCTGCCCGCGATCTTGGCAATCGCCGTCATGCGCGGGTCCGGCACGGCCACTTCGCCGGTGTTCGGCTCGATGGTGCAGAACGGATAGTTGGCGGCCTGAGCCGCCGCCGTGCGTGTGAGCGCATTGAAGAGCGTGGACTTGCCGACGTTGGGCAGGCCAACGATGCCGCACTGGAAACCCATGGGAGATCGCTTTCGGTTTGATCGAAGATTTGAGCCGCTTCTTGCCCGAGGGGGCGGGCAAGGTCAAGCATTGCGAAGACGGAAGGCGGGTCAGTCCTGTCCGCCGCTCTTGCCCAGCAGCTTCTTCAGCATCTCGGCCATGGGGCCGGACGTGGGCAGGGCAGGGGCCTTTGGCTGGCGGGCCTGACGGATGTGGCTCTGCCCCTTGGCGGCCGGGCGCGGCGCGGGCGGGGTGGTGGCCTCACCGGTTTCCGCGGCCTTGCGCTTCTCGGGGCGCTGCGCCTTCTCCGGCTCCAGCTGCAGGGTCAGCTTGTTGGCAAAGGTGCTGTCCTGGCGTTTGGCCAGCAGCTCCGCATGACCGGCGATGCCGTCAAACAGCAGCTCCAGCCACTCGCCATCCACTTTGGCGAAGTCACCCAGCACATAGTTGGAGACGAGCTTCTTGTCGCCCGGATGGCCGATGCCGAGCCTCAGGCGCCTGTAGGCATCGCCGATATGGGCGGTGATGGAGCGCAAGCCGTTGTGGCCGCCATGGCCGCCGCCGGTCTTCATGCGGAACTTGGCGGGCGGCAGGTCCAGCTCGTCATAGATGACGAGAATATCCGCCGGTTCCAGCTTGTAGAAGCGCATGGCCTCGCCGACGGAGCGGCCGGACTCGTTCATGTAGGTCATGGGCTTCAGCAGCATGACCTTTTCGCCACCGATGGTGCCCTCGCTCACCTCGCCCTGAAAGCGGGCGCGCCAGGGCGAGAAGCCGGAATGGCGGCGGTGGATCTCGTCCACGGCCATGAAGCCGATGTTGTGCCGGTTGCGGGCATATTGTCCGCCCGGGTTGCCGAGGCCTGCGATGATCTGCATGGCATGTCCGTAGCTGCGCAAACGGGAAATGGCGCTGGCCTTGGGGCCGCGCGGTGTCAGCGTCCGCTTACAGCAATGGGCCGCCCCTGTCGAGACGGCCCACTCTCCGGCTGCTTTCTCATGGTCTTGCGGAGCGGTGCAGTGCCGGGGTGCGCACTGCCGGAACGTTGTAACTTAATCCCCTTCCCGCAAGGCCTCTCGAATGCGAGCCTGCTCACCGGCGACGTGAGGCAGCAGTTCGCTGCCGCCCGATCCCTGCTTCTCCGTCAGGAATTCGGACATCCGCCGGTCAAGTTCGGTCAGCCGCTGGCTCCGTCGCCCGGCGGGGCGGATGGGGCCGAAGCCATGCATGGCAAACCAGAAGGCTGGAAAACCGGTGTTCATGCGCGCGCCATCCCGTTCCCCCGCAGTTCCTTGCGGAAGAACTCCCGTTCCACCTGCGCGATTTGCTCCTTGAGGCGGAGGCGCAGTTTCTTGAGGGCTGTGAGGCGGATGGTATCGGTGTGAGGGCGGCGGGCCTCCCGCTCGATCTTTGCGTCGAGAATGGCATGACGAACGCGCAAGGCGACCAGTTTCTGGTGCATGTTTTCCTCCTTTCATTACCCAGCTTCTTTCATATGGAGTGCTTCGCGCGATTATAAAAATACATAGACTGTATGGCTGTGATAGATATTATCTATCTCATGCCCTACCGCCCTTCGCACCGCCAGCTTGAGTACCTTGTCGCCGTTGCCGAGCATGGCCACTTCGGCCGTGCAGCACGCGCCTGCCATGTCTCCCAGCCGACCTTGTCGGCGCAGCTGAAGCTGCTGGAAGACCGGCTGGGGGTGGTGCTGATAGACCGGGGCGGCAGTGCCGTGCAACCGACGCCGGCTGGCCATGCCCTGCTTCCCTATGCGAGAACGGTGCTGGAAACGCTGGATGAATTCGTCCGCGAGGCGCAGGCGGCCGACAAGGGGCTGGGCGGACTGATCCGCATGGGCGTTGCGCCCACGGCCGGGCCATATCTGCTGCCCGGTGTCATCGAGCTTCTGCAGGAACAGGTGCCGGGCCTGCAGCTCTACATCCGGGAGGAACGGCCATCGCTTCTGGAAACGGCCGTGCGGGAGGGGAATGTGGATTGCATCCTGACGCCCCTGCCGGTCCGGGAGAGCCGCCTCGTCAGCGAGGTGATATGCTGCGAGCAGATCTATCTGGGCCTGCCGCAGCGCCACCCTCTTGCTGCCAGGCCCGGGCTGTCCGTTTCCGACCTTGAGGGCGAGCGGATGCTGACGCTGGGGCGCGGCCACCGGCTCTATGATCAGGTGCAGGCGCTGTGCGCGGCGTCCGGCGCGGTGATGAGCGAAGACTACGAAGGTACCAGCCTTGACGCCCTGCGCCAGATGGTGGCCATCGGCATGGGGCTTTCCCTGTTTCCGGCCGCCTATGTGGCTTCCGAATTTGCGCGGGAGCGGCAGGTGGTGCTGCGGAGCCCGGGCGACTGGCCCATGCAGCGGCATATCGTGCTGGCCTGGCGGGAGGGCTCGCCGCGTCAGGCTCATTTTCAGCGGCTGGCGGAACTGGCGCGCGACGGCATCGCCGGGTCAGGTCTTGAGGGTGTCAGTCTGGCGGAGGCTTGACGCAAAAAGGGGACGCAATGCGCCCCCTTTCGCGGAAAATTCCGGCGAGCCTGAAATCAGGCTTCAGCCGAACCTTCTTCTTCAACGTCCTTCAGGCCAGCCGGAGCGGCGATCGTGGCGATGGTGAAATCGCGGTCGGTGATCGTCGGATGGCAGTTGGCCGGAACGTTGATGGCGGAGATGTGGAGCGACTCGCCGAGCTTGGCGTTCGCAAGATCCAGCTCCAGGAACTCCGGAATGGCGTTCGCCGGAACGGTCATTTCAACCGTGTGACGGACGATGTTCAGCACGCCGCCGCGCTTGATGCCCGGGCAGGTTTCCTGGTTCAGGAAGTGAACCGGAACGTTGACCACGAGGGTGGTGTTGGCGGACACGCGCAGGAAGTCAACGTGGGTCAGGTCGTCGCGGACCGGATGACGCTGGAAGTCCTTGGCGATGACCTGGTGCTTCTCGCCGTCCACCTCGATGGTGGCGATGTGCGTCAGGAAGCCGCCCTTGTGCAGGGCCAAAGTGGTTTCCTTGAGCGGAATGGAAATCGGCAGCGCGGCCTTCTTGTCACCATAGATGACGGCGGGGATGAGACCTTCGCGACGCAATGCACGAGCGGCCCCCTTGCCCACCCGGTTCCGCACAGATGCCTTCAGCTCGTAGCTGGCAGCCATGACAGTACTCCTTCGGATGTAAAAATGGACCGGCGCCTCCCAGACCCATTGGCCAGAGTGACGGGATCGGTCCCTGCGCCGCCTCCAGGGGTGCGGGCGCGAGCGGGTCTATAGCCGAAAGGCCGGGAAAGCGCAAGCAATGCGCCCCGGATTGCTGGCGTTTTCAGCCCTTCAGGCGCCGGTCCGTGTTTTCCACGAAGGCCGGATCAACCTTGCGGGCAAAGGCGTTGCGCCAGCCTTCGGCGAGAACCTCCATGGCCGCCAGCTCTGCGGCCTCTGCCGCATCAAGGCGCGGATTGAAGCGCGCAGCGATCACGCGGCTCAGCGGCCAGTCCGGATGCAGCCGCTCGATGAGGCGGATCGTGCCGCCCGCCGCCACATTGCCTTCTTCCAGAACCCGGTAGTACCAGCCGGTGAAGCCGGTTTTCTGGAAGGCAGGGGCCATGCCCGGCAGGCCGGTGTGCATGTTCAGCTTCCAGCAGGGCTGGCGGCCCTGACAGATCTGCACCGTGGCGCCGTCCATCTTCAGGATGTCACCAAGGCACAGGCTCTCTTCGGTCAGGCCGTGGCTGGAGATGTTCTCGCCAAAACAGCCGGGGTTGAAGAACTCCGCCTGCTCCGGCCATGCGGCAGCCCAGTGCGGCATGTGATCGGCAGCATAGTGATGCAGTGCCTTTTCCAGCCCGCCATGAACGGCCGTGTCTGCCTGCTCGTCGCCGGAAAGCCCTGTCTTCGACAGCCAGAGACTGTCCTGCGCCGCCTGCTTGGCTATGGCACTTGGGGCCTTGCCCTCCCAGCGGTCCCTGGCCTTGCCCGTGAAGACGCCAAGGATGGTTGCTTCCAGATGCTGGGTCATGAGCTATTCCTTCCTGCCTCGTGACGGGCAACCTGCCGGCCGCCGGACTATGTTGGAAACGAAAAAGGCACCCGTTTCCGGATGCCTTTTCATCTTGGCCAAGGCGTGCGGCCGCCTCAGTTGAACAGGCTCGAAACCGATTCTTCCAGTGCCGTGCGGTTGATCGCTTCGCCCATAAGCGGGGCGATGGAGACGGCGCGGATGTTGGCGGCGGCCTTGATGGCGGCGGTCGGCTCGATGGAGTTGGTGATCACCAGTTCCTTGAGCTTGGAGGCAGAGACGCGGGCAACTGCCCCGCCGGACAGAACGCCGTGGGTGATGTAGGCCGTCACCGACTTGGCGCCCTTGTTCAGCAGCGCTTCTGCCGCGTTGCACAGGGTGCCGCCGCTGTCGACGATGTCATCCACGAGGATGCAGTCCATGCCATCGACGGTGCCGATGATGTTCATGACTTCCGATTCGCCCGGACGGTCGCGGCGCTTGTCGACGATGGCGAGCGGCGCATCGATTCGCTTGGCCAGCGCACGGGCGCGCACCACGCCGCCGACGTCCGGCGACACGACCATCACGTTATCCGTGGCGTAGCGCTCCTTGATGTCGCGGGTCATGACCGGCGCGGCAAACAGGTTGTCGGTGGGGATGTCGAAGAAGCCCTGGATCTGGCCTGCGTGCAGGTCAAGGGTCAGGATGCGGTCGGCGCCGGCTTCGGTGATCAGATTGGCCACCAGCTTGGCGGAGATCGGCGTGCGGCCCGAGGCGCGGCGGTCCTGGCGGGCATAGCCGAAGTAGGGGATCACTGCGGTGATGCGGCGGGCCGAGGAGCGGCGCAGCGCATCAATGATGATCAGCAGTTCCATCAGGTGGTCATTGGCGGGGTAGCTTGTGGACTGAACCACGAAGACATCCTCACCACGGACGTTTTCCTGAAGCTCGACGAAAATCTCCTGGTCAGCGAAACGCCGCACCTGGCAGGCAGCCAGAGGAACATCCAGATATTTGGAAATTTCTTCGGCAAGCGCGCGATTGGAGTTGCCCGCGACAATTTTCATGGGCGACTGGTCCTTTTGTGCGACGCGGCAACGCCGGACCCGGAAGGCCCCTGCCTCACGTCTTCAGTTACGCGTCCATGTCACGCACCAGGGCGGTGCGCAGCACCCTGAGTTTTGCTTGTCTCAGGCGGCGGCGTTGTAACAACCCCGCTGCCTTCCGACAACACCACAAAAGGCCATCCGGCTGCTTTTTTCTGCTGCGTTGCACCTAAGGTGAATACTTAGACGTGCAATTGATGCTTCAAAGGCTCAATACGTGTTTACCCAGGCCTTCAGCTCAAGCACCGTACGGGCCGCGACTTGCTTCAGGGTGGACACATCCACAGCGGTCCAGGGATCACCGCTCACGCCAGAGGTGGCCTCGGTGCCGGAGATGCGCGTCAGGCGCACGCCATTGGCATCAAAGACGTCGAAAACGAAAAAGATCGAGCCGCCAGCCGCCGTTCCGGTGGCCGTCAGATATCCTTTGACGCGGTAGGTCGGCTTGGCGTCGATGCGGCGCACCAGCTTCAGCCGCTCGGTGCCCGCCCGGGCGCCGATTTCCTGCGCCAGTTCGTCCGCCGTGTTGCCCGGAGCACCGGTGAAGGGCTCAAACGCAAAGGTGGCCTGGCTTGCGGGAACCTTCGGAGCCGGAGTGAGGGCCTGGTTTCCCGGCACGGACGGGGCGACAGTCCTTGGTGTGGGCGCTGTCTGGTTGCAGGCCGCAACGGCGAGAAGAAGGGTCGCGGCGCAAAGCCTCTTGGCCGTGGAGGACATGAGTGTCGTCATCTGTTCCCGAATACCGTTTCTGGTGGCGGCGGCCGCAGTCGCCTGAGCGCCGGAAATCCTGTGTGTGGACAGGTTTAGCTTGCCTTGACCGGAAGGTCGAGAGGCAGTTCCGAAAGAGAAACAGGTCCATCCACGCCAGTCAGATAGGTCCGACCCAGTGACATGGCCGTTTCCGAACCCGAATCAGCCAGAATCATGTGCATGAAGATGACCATGTTCGGTTCAACGGCAGCATCATTGCCGCTATAGGCCATGGGCCAGTCCATCCAGCTGGGCGTGAAGCGGGCGCCGAGCGAGTAGCCGCAGGCATTGAGCCGGTGGGGCAGCATGTTGCGCGCATCCATGGCGCCGGCATGGGCGTCGAAGATCTCGCCAAAGGTGCAGCCGGTCTGAAGCTTGCTCTCAACGGCCGCCAAGGCCTCGCAGCAGGCTTCGTGCATGACCATGTGGCGGGGCGTTGCGGCGCCAACCGCCACTGTTCGCATCAGGGCGGCGTGATAGTGCCGGTAGGTGCCGGCCAGTTCCAGCGTGATCTGGTCTTGCGGCGATAATGCCCGGCGGCCGGATTTGTAGCGGCACAGCAGGGCATCACGGCCCGAACCGATGATGAATTCATTGCCCGGATAGTCGCCGCCGCCCTCGAAGATGGCCGTATGCATCGCTGCCAGAATGCGTCCTTCATCCGCGCCGGGTCGGATTTCGTCGAGGCCGGCCAGATAGGCGGCATCTGCGAGTTTTGCGGCCTGCCGCACATAGACCAGTTCTTCAGCGCTCTTGATCGCCCTGAGGCGCGGGATGATGTGCGAGGCATCCGACAGTTCGGCGAAGCTGCGCAGGGCTTCGTCCAGCTCCCGGCCCAGCTTTGCGGTCAGCCCGTGGGTGTCATATTCGATGCCGAGCCGGGCTCCGAGCAGGTCCATGTCGAAGAGCATGTCCTTCAACTGCCCCACCGGGCTGGCGCCGCCCCGGTCCACCCAGATGCGGATGTCGGAGATGTTGGACGTGTGCTTGGCCTGCCGCTCGTCGGCCGAGCGTGTCAGCAGCACCTTGCGCCCGTCGGCCGTGACGACCAGGCACTGGAAGAAGCAGAAGCCGAAGGTGTCATAGCCCGTCAGCCAGTAGTTGCTGTCCTGTGCGAACAGCAGCATGGCATCCAGCTTTTCGTCTTCCATCCGGATCCTCAGCCGCTCGAACCGGCTCTCGAATTCCGCGTCGGTGAAATGCAGCGCCATCGGGTCAGTCTCCTGTCAGCACGAGTGCGGAAATCTGGCGGCCATAGTCCGGCTCCTTGCGGTGCGTCGTGCGCCGGTAGGAGAAGAAGCGGGCTTCATCGGCATAGGTGCACAGACCAAGGCTTTCGGCCCGGCCCGCGCCTGCCGCCTGCAGACGGGCGATGATGAAGGCCTGCAGATCGAACATGAAGTGGTTTTCGCGCCCCGACGTGCCGAAGAAGCGGCCGCAGCCGGGCGCTTCCGCCTCGAAACGCTCGCGGAAATCCGGTCCCACTTCATAGGCGGCGGCCGAAATGCAGGGACCGAGCACGGCGATGATGTTCTCCCGCCTTGCGCCGAGCTTTTCCATGGCCGTCAGCGTGTTGTCGAGCACGCCGGTCAGCGCGCCGCGCCAGCCTGCATGAGCCGCGCCGATGACGCGGGCCTGAGGATCGGCAAACAGCACGGGGCCGCAGTCGGCGGTGGACACGCCGATGGCAAGGCCGGGGGTGGCGGTGACCAGCGCGTCTGCCGTACGGTTCTCGCCTTCGGTAAAGGGACGGGTGACGGTGATGACATCGGGCGAATGCACCTGATAGGGCGAGACGAGCTGCTCCGGTGCCACGTCCAGCATGGCGGCAACGCGGGCGCGGTTTTCCAGCACATGCGACCGGTCATCATCTGAGCCAAGGCCAATGTTGAGGCTGCTGTAAATGCCGGTGGAAACGCCGCCCTGCCGGGTGAAGAAGCCATGGCGGAGGACGCCGGGCAGGGTCAGAAGGTCAGCGGTAATCATCAAGCCTCTCCGGAATTTGCGCCAGCGTGCGGCGGAAGAGCCTCACTGTCAAACGGGGCGGGAACAAGGCCCGGTTGCGCAACGCACAGCACCTTGAAAAGTTCGCCCATTTCCTGCGGCGCCGCCAACCGCTCCACCTCGCTGCGGATGCGTTCCTGCGTGGTGGCGTCCTTGCCAGCGCCCAGTTGCCCGGCCCGCTCAAGCAGCCCCATGCGCAGCAGGAATTCGCCTTGTGTCAGCGGTGAGGCTACTGTTGCCCCGCCGCGCCGGGCAGCAGCGGCCAGCACCTCGAAATCCACATGCGCCGTCAGATCGGCAAGGCCGGGTTCGGCCAGCACGTCCTGATAGGCGTGGCGGCGCAGCGCCTGCAGGGTGTCGCCGGGGGCAGAGCGCAGGTAGCCGTAATCGATGAACAGGGCTGCCCCGCCATGCGCCGTGATTCTGGCGGCAGCTTCCTGCGCAATCGCGGCGGAGAGTGGCGAGGTTTCGAGGATGGCGCCAAGCGGGGCGTTTGCGGCGGTCTGAGGAATGGCCGCAAGCGGCAGGCGGCCCGGACCCGTGCCGAAGGCAAGGTCTCCGGTCTCACTCAGCCCCACCATCCGCTCGCGCCAGCCCTCCGGCGTTCTCACATATTGATGGATGGGCAGCGCATCGAAGAATTCGTTGGCGATCAGGATCACCGGCCCTTCGGGTACTTCGCGCAGGCTGTCATGCCAGTTCGGCGCAAGCGGCGCATTGGCAAGCGCCTCTGCCTGCCGGGCCTTCAGCCGGGGGCTGATTTCGACGAGATGCAGGCTGGCAGCGCGCAGGAAGGCCGGGCGCAGGCTTGCCATGCGCAACAGATCCGCCATCAGCGTGCCGCGTCCGGGACCGGTTTCCACCAGTCGCACGGTTTGCGGTGCGCCCATCGCCTCCCAGGCGGAGAGGACGAAGGCGCCGATGAGCTCGCCGAACATCTGGCTCACTTCCGGCGCGGTGATGAAGTCGCCCTTCGCGCCAAAGGGCTCTGCGGCGGTGGTATAGTAGCCATGCTGCGGATCGGCGAGACAGGCGGCCATATAGGCGGCCACCGTCATCGGGCCTTCCGCCGCGATCTGGCGGATGAGCTTTTCCTTCAGCGGCGAGGCGGGCAGGGCGTCTCTCCTCATGCGGCCTTGGCTCTGCGCCAGCTCCAGACCATCAGCGCGATGCCGGCGATGATCATCGGTCCGGACAGCAGCATGCCCATGGTGAAGCCGCCGGGCAGGAAGCCGATCTGGGCGTCGGGCATGCGGAACTCTTCGGCGATGGAGCGGGTGATGCCATAACCGGCGGCAAAGGCACCTGCCAGGAAGCCCGGCTTCTGCAACAGGCCGAAGCGGTGCGACATGAGGCGCAGGACGAGGAACAGCAGCACGCCTTCCAGCGCTGCCTCATAGAGCTGGCTCGGATGGCGCGGGATGTAGCCGCCGGAGGGGAACTCCACCGCCCAGGGCACATCCGTGGGGCGGCCCCACAATTCGTCATTGATGAAGTTGGCGAGCCGCCCGAAGAAAAGCCCGATGGGCGCGGCAATGCCGGCAAGGTCAAACAGCGTCAGCAGCGGGATGCCGCGGGCACGGGCGAACAGCACCATGGCCAGAACGGTTCCGGCAAAGCCGCCGTGGAAGGACATGCCGCCGTTCCAGACGGCGAAAATCTCCACTGGATTGGCGAGATAGGTCAGCGGGTCATAGATCAGCACATAGCCCAAGCGCCCGCCCACGATGATGCCGACGGTGCCCCAGGTGACGAAGTCATCAATATCCACAAGGCCGGGCCGGGGAACGGCCTGCCACAGCCTGTCCTTCTGCACCGCAAGGCGCATGTAGCGCCAGGCCAGCAGGATGCCCACGATGTAGGACAGCGCGTACCAGCGCAGCGCGAAGGGGCCAACCTCAAAGATGACCGGGTCAACGGCGGGGAAGGGCAGGGCGAGAACGGGCATGCAGGGTCCAGTGCTGTTGATCCGGGGCGATTTGCCAGCGGCACCAGACCTTGCGCATTCCCCCCGGTGCGTCAAGGCGCTGCATTGCCGCCTTGAACTTGGAGCAAAAGGTCAATACCTGTGTGACACGGCCCGCAGTGCCTCGCCGGATTGGTCCGGAGAGCAAGCGCAAGGGTGGGCCGTCACCATCTTCAGGAGTGCGTCATGACCCAGGGCCCGAACAGGATTTTCGACGATTTCGCCAAGCTCATGACTGACGCCGCCGGTGTGGCGCAGGGAGCCCGCCGTGAGGTCGAGACCGCTTTCCGCGCTCAAGCCGAGCGTTTCCTGGCCGATATGGATCTGGTGAAGCGTGAGGACTTTGACGTCGCCCGTGACATGGCGGTGCGTGCGCTGGACCAGATCGAGGCTCTGGAAGCCCGGATCGCGGCGCTGGAGGCAAAGCTGGCTGAAGCCGAGGCAAAGCCCTCCCGCAAGGCCAAGACCGAGGGCTGATCAAGCCCGAATGGCTGCAATGCAGCGGCGGCGGGAGGTGTTTCCGCCGTCACAATGCCGTGAAGCGACCTGCGCCGGTGCGTGGAAACAATCGTCCACAGGATTTGATCAAAACCTCAGGGCGGTTTCCTGCTGCATTTGCGAAGGAAGTTTATATACTGATTCCAAACAGGGATTCGCACGCGCCCCGAAATGGGTCCTGTTTTGACCCTGCCGCCTTAGGCGGTTTGGCGCGGCCTCTGTTCAGGGGAAGACGCTGGATTTGCGGAAATCCGCCCCTTATCCGGCTCCCGTAAACGGGGAGGATCGCCATGAGCCTCATCGAAATCGACTTTGAACGCCCCGACAATCCCGTCGATCTGATCGAACACGTGGCTGCGCTCAATGAGTGGGCTTTCGAGCGTTCGGATGATGACGAGATCACCATTTCCATCGGCGGATACTGGTGCGACTATCACGTCTCCTTCTCCTGGATGGAGGAGCTGGAGGCCCTGCACCTGGCCTGTGCCTTCGATCTGAAGGTCACCGAGCCGCGCAAGACCGAGGTGATGCGCCTCCTCTCGCTCGTCAACGAGCAGATGTGGATGGGGCACTTCGATCTGTGGAGCAAGGAAAACGTCATCATGTTCCGCCAGTCCCTGCTGCTGGCAGGCGGTGCGGAAGCTTCCGGTGCTCAGATCGAAGGGCTGCTGGCCAATGCGCTGGAAGCCTGCGAGCGCTATTATCAGTCCTTCCAGTTTGTTGTCTGGGCTGGCAAGACAGCTCAGGAGGCGCTGGAGTGCGCCCTGTTCGAGACCGCAGGAGAAGCATGAGTTTTTCAGCTGAGCGCCCGTTCGCCGTTGTCGGCGCGGGCAAGATGGGCGGCGCAATGATCGCCGGATGGATGGCCCGCGGCGTTGATGCCGCCAGCCTTCTGGTCGTTGATCCCGCGCCGTCCGCCGCTCTCGTGGCCCAGCTGGACAGCCACGGCATTGCCCATGCGTCGAAGGTGCCGGAAGGCGTCAAGGCGGGTATGGTGCTGCTGGCCGTCAAGCCGCAGATCATGGGCGATGTGCTGCCGGGGCTGAAGCCTGCGGTGGCTGACGATACGCTGGTGCTGTCGGTTGCCGCCGGCACGCCGGTGCGCACCTTCGAAGCGGCATTCGGCGATATCGCCGTCATCCGCGCCATGCCCAACACGCCCGCCATGGTGGGAAGGGGCATCACTGCGCTTTACCCCAACGCCCGCGTCACGGCAGCTCAGCGCGAGACGGCCGGACAGCTTCTGTCGGCGATCGGTGCCGTCGAGTGGCTGACCTCGGAAGAGCAGATCGATCTTGTCACCGCCGTCTCCGGCTCGGGCCCTGCCTATGTGTTCCTGCTGGCCGAGTGCCTGGCGGAAGCCGGGCGGCGCGCCGGTCTTCCGGCGGATCTGGCTGCACGGCTTGCCGAAGTAACGGTGAGCGGGGCAGGGGAACTGATGCATCAGTCTGACGACACGCCCGCAATCCTGCGGCAGAACGTCACTTCGCCCAATGGCACGACGGCGGCGGCTCTTTCCGTGCTGATGGCGGAAAACGGCCTGCAGCCTCTGATGGATGCAGCGGTTGAAGCTGCTGCCCGCCGCGCCCGGGAACTCGCCGGCTCCTGACGGGCCTGCCGCATTGCTTGCCTTTGCCTCTTCCATGCGGACAGGATGTGCCTACCTATAAGGGGAACACATCCTGCCAAGGCATCCAAGAAGGAGGCGGACATGGCACCGGAAGCAGAAGGCACCGCAGGCAAGACCGGGAAGAGCGGCCGCAAAGCCGCGCCACGTCCCGATGACCGGACGATGGCCGTCGAGGCTTTTCTCGGACTGCTCGCCACCCGCCCCTACGCGGACATTTCCCTGACTGACATCGCTGACGCAGCCGGGCTGAAGCCCTCGGCTCTCCGGCAGGCTGTTTCCGGCAAGAGCGAGCTTCTGGCTGCTTTTGCCGGGCAGGTGGATGCCGCCGTGCTGGATGGCCGCGATGACAGCATGTTTGACCAGCCGCCGCGTGATCGGCTGTTCGACGTGCTGATGACACGCCTGGATGCGCTGGGCCCCCACAAATCTGCGCTGGCCCAGCTGCGCAAGGACGCCATGCGTGATCCGGCGCTGGCCATGTGCCTGAACGGTATCGCCGTGCGCTCGCAAGGCTGGATGCTGGCCGCTGCCGGTGTTTCCATTCCCGGCATCAAGGGCCGTCTGGTGCAGCAGGGGCTGGCGGTTTCCTTCGCCCGCGTGCTCGAAACCTTCCTTGAGGAGGAAGACGAAAGCCTGCCGCGCACCATGGCTGCCCTCGACAGGGAACTGGACCGGGGCGAGGACTGGCTTCGGCGGCTGGGAGCGGTGGAACGGGTGACGCGCCCTGTGGCCTGCGGCCTGATCAAACTCGCCGGCAAGGCGATGTCCCGCCGCAAGTCCCGGCGCAGCGAAGCTGCCCCAGGCGCTGTATCTGAGGCTGGCGGAGAGGCTGCGGCTCAGCCGGTCTAACCGTTATCTGGCTGTCTGCAAGGGCTTGCGCGGTTGCGCCGGGCGCGGCACTGTGAAGATCCTTTCGCATGGATTTTCCGGAGACCTGCCATGACCCCGAGCGCTCCCGCGCAGCCGATCAGTTTTGACGATTTCCTGAAGGTGGATATCCGCGTCGGGCAGATCATCGAGGCTGCGCCCTTTCCCGAGGCGCGCAAGCCGGCGATCAAGCTGGTGATCGACTTTGGCCCGGATATCGGCATCAAGAAAAGCTCCGCCCAGATCACCAGGCACTACACGCCGGAAGGCCTCGTCGGCCGCCGGGTGCTGGCGGTCGTCAACTTCCCCCCGCGCCAGATTGGCCCGATGCGCTCCGAAGTCCTGACGCTCGGCGTGCCGGATGCCGACGGCGAAGTCGTCCTCATCACCCCCGATCAGGACACCCCGCTGGGCGGGCGCTTGTTCTGAGCTTTACCCCGGAATGCGGAAGCGGGCCCTGAGGCCGCCGAGGGGGCTTTCTTCCAGCTGGATGTCGCCGCCGTGGCTGCGGGCTATGTCGCGGGCGATGGCAAGGCCAAGGCCGCTGCCGGAGGCGTCCTGATTGCGGGCTTCGTCCAGCCGGTAGAAGGGGCGGAAGACGTTTTCCCGCTCTTCCTCCGGAATGCCGGGGCCGTCGTCATCGATGATCACGGTCAGCCAGCCGTCCATATGGCGGCCCTGGATATCGACATGGCTGGCATGCCTTGCGGCATTCATGACCAGGTTCATGAGGCTGCGTTTCACGGCATTGCGCCGCAACTCCACCTCCGGCTCGCCGGTGAAACTTGAGGAGACGCTCGCACCGGAAATCTCGGCGGCTTCCTCCAGTTCCTCCAGCATCAGGGTAATGTCCGCCGTCTCCACCGCCTCGCCATTGTCGCCGCGCGTGAAGGCGAGATAATCCTCCAGCATGTTGCTCATCTCGTCCACGTCACGCTTGAGGCCTTCGGTCTCCGGCGTTTCGGGGATGAGGGCGAGTTGCAGGCGGAAGCGGGTGAGGATCGTGCGCAGGTCATGGCTGACACCGGCCAGCATGGTGGTGCGCTGGTCGATCTGCCGCTCGATGCGCCGGCGCATTTCGATGAAGGCCTGTGCGGCCCTGCGCACTTCGCGTGCGCCGCTGGGGCGGAAATCATCCACCGGACGGCCCTTGCCGAAGCCTTCCGCCGCATTGGCCAGCCGCTCGATGGGCCGGATCTGATTGCGCAGGAACAGCATGGCAATGGAGATCAGCACCAGCGAGCTGCCGACCATCCAGACCAGAAAAATATGCGAGTTGGAGGCATAGGTCTGGCTGTGGCGGGCCACCACGCGCAGCACCTTGTCCTTGAGCTGAATACGGATCTCGACGAAGCGGGAGCGGCCGATGGTGTCCACCCAGAAGGGCTTGCCGATGCGCTGGGAGATCTCGCGGCTGAGATTTTCGGCGACCAGATCGAAGAAGGCCCTGGGCCGGGGAGAGGGCAAGGGCTCGGGCGGCAGGATGGAGACGGACATGTCCAGCGTCCGGCTGCCCATTTCCTCGATCAGCCGGTAATCCGCATCCTGGGGGTAGTTCTCCAGCGTATAGACCAGCGCCGCGATCTCGCGCACCACCGCCTGTGACAGGCGGAAGGTGACCTGCTGGTAGTGCTGTTCCATGATCACGAAAGCGAGCACGGACTGCAGCAGCACCATGGGCGTGACGATGATGAGCAGCGCGCGGGTGAAAAGCCCCTTGGGCATATGACGGTAGATCCGCCCGGCCACCCGGTCATAGATGAAGGCGAAGGGGACCAGCAGCGGATGCAGCAGCTTGCCCGCCAGTTTCGCAGCCGGGGCCAGAAATGCGCCAAGGCCTGCGAAAAGGCTGCGGAGGCGGGCGCGCGCTTCAGTCACAGGCCAGCCTGTAGCCAATGCCGCGCACCGTCTGCAGATACACCGGGTTGGCCGGATCATCCTCGATCTTGCGGCGCAGCCGGTTGATCTGCACGTCCACCGTGCGCTCGCCAAGGCCGCTGTCATCACCGACGATCTTGTGGCGCGGCACGGTGGCGCCGGGCTGTTCGGCGAAAATGGTCAGGATCTGGCGTTCGCGGTCGGTCAGGCGGATCTGGCTGTCGCCCCGGCGCAATTCGCCCCGTTCCGTGACGAAGACGAAGGGGCCGAAGCGGATTTCCGGCTGGCGGTCTATCCGGCGGGTGGCACCGCGCCGCAGGATGGCGGCGATGCGCAGCATCAGCTCGCGCGGGTCGAAGGGCTTGGGCAGATAGTCATCCACCCCGGCCTCAAGCCCGGCGATACGGTCTTCCGCCTCGGCGCGGGCCGTCAGCATCAGGATGGGCACAGGGCTGTCGGCCCGCAGCGAGGCGGCAAGATCCAGGCCGTTCTCCCCCGGCATCATGATGTCGAGGATCAGGAGGTCAAAGGCGAGGCCAGACAGGCAGCGCCGGGCCTCGGCGGCGTTGGCGGCTGTTGTCACCCGGTAGCCGTTTTCCTGCAGCACCCGGCCCAGCAGATCGCGGATGCGGCTGTCGTCGTCAACCAGCAGGATGTGGATGGCGTTGTCGTCCGGCACCCGTGTCATTGCGTCAAGCCTCCGTATCGGCCAGCTCGGGCGCTGGGCCGCTGCTGCCGCTTTGGGGAATGTTGGAGAGCATGCGGGCCACCTCGGGCCGCCGCTCCGGATCAATCATCTGGAACAGGAACTGGCGCACGATGGCGGCATCCTGTCCGGGCAGGGCATCCACCGCTGCGTTGATGCGCACCGCCTGCAGCGCATCCAGCTTGCGTGACAGCTTGTGGCCCTTGTCCGTGGTGTGCAGCAGGCGCTGGCGGCGGTCCGTCTCGCCGGGGCGCTGGTCGATGAAGCCTTCATCCACCAGCTGCTTCAGCACCCGCCCAAGGCTCTGCTTGGTGATGCGCAGGATGGCGAGCAGATCTGACACGCGGATGCCCGGATTTCTGTCGACAAAGTGCAGTACCCGGTGGTGGGCACGGCCAAATTCGAGCCCGGAGAGCAGCTGATCGGGGTCTGCGGTGAAATCCCGGTAGGCGAAGAACAGCAGTTCGATCAGGTCATAAGGTGTGGACTCGGTGGTCCCGCTGCCTGAAACGGGGGTGCTGTCTTGGGCCATCTGGGGCGCTGCAGGTGCTGTCTTGAAATTTATGTCAGCCATATTGACTTATTTCTGATCGATTGTTACCTGTAGCGGCACCTTGACGAAATGTTCGGTCGCATGCGCCCCCGTGCCGGGTGTTTGTCCGGATCGTACATGGCCCTCATTCTTTTAAGAGAATCCGGGCCTGTTGTGTCCACAAAAATGGATACCGATTGTTGCAGAGGTATGCAAAACCGCAATAGTGGGCCAAAAGCCTTTGGGCACATACGCCCACAAAAATGGATACAAGAAGCAGATTGCGCCGGGCGACAAGGCGCGGGAGACAAGAACAATGGCTGGTATTCCCTTTGATCAACGCGATGGTGAAATCTGGTTCGACGGGAAGTTCATTCCCTGGGCCGATGCCAAGGTGCATGTGCTGACGCATGGCCTGCACTATGCCAGCGCGGTATTTGAAGGGGAGCGGGCCTATAACGGCCGGATCTTCAAGAGCGCCGAGCACACCGAGCGCCTGCATGCCTCGGCTGAGGTGCTTGGCTTCGAGATTCCCTATTCTTCGGAGGTCATCAATGCCGCCAAGGAAGAGCTGCTGACGCGGATGAACCTCGTTGATGCCTATCTGCGCCCGATTGCCTGGCGCGGCAGCGAGATGATGGGCGTGTCGGCCCAGCACAACACCATTCACCTGGCCATCGCCGCCTGGGAATGGCCGAGCTACTTCAAGCCGGAAGAGCGGCTGAAAGGCATCCGCCTCGACATGGCAAAATACCGCCGACCGGACCCGGCTACTGCCCCGTTCAAGTCCAAGGCGGCTGGCCTTTACATGATCTGCACCCTGTCCAAGCATGAAGCCGAGCGCAAGGGCTATGCCGATGCGCTGATGCTCGACTGGCGCGGTCAGGTGGCCGAGGCGACCGGTGCCAATGTCTTCTTTGTCAAGGACGGCAAGATCCACACGCCGAAGCCGGACTGCTTCCTCAATGGCATCACCCGCCGCACGGTGATCGACCTTGCCAAGGCGCGCGGTTTCGAGGTGATCGAGCGGGTGATCATGCCGGAGGAACTGGACGGCTTCGAGCAGTGCTTCCTCACCGGCACTGCCGCAGAAGTGACGCCGGTCTCGGAGATCGGGCCGCACAGCTTCACCGTCGGCGAGATCACCAAGACGCTGATGCTGGACTATGACGCGCTGGTGCGCGCCGATCCGGCCGGGCTGAAAGCGGCGGAGTGACGCGTCAACCTGTTTGGTAAGTCATAAAGGGCGGCTGCATCCGGTGCAGCCGCCCTTTTTGATTCTGCCGCCTGTGCTTACCGCCTCAGTGCGGTTTTGCGCCTGACGGATGCTGGGCGTGGAAGAGTTTGCCCTTCTCGGCCAAGAGCACCCAACCGATCGCGATGAGGCCATAGACGGCGCAGGCCAGGGACATCGGCAGCAGGGTTCCATCGAAATTCTGGCCGATGATGAAGCCGAGGATGGCGCCGCCCAGCGTGGTGGTGAAGCCGATGGCGGAGGAGGCGGTTCCGGCGATATCGCCCAGCGGCTCCATGGACATGGCGTTGAAATTAGCGCCCATGAAGCCGAAGCTGGCCATGTTGATGGCCATGCACACGGTGAAGATGGCAAGGTTCTCGACACCGGCCAGCGCCAGGGCGACCTGCAGCAGGCCCATGGCGGTGAAGACCAGCACCGCGCCATGCGACAGGCGCCGCATGCCGATGATGGTGACCAGCCGCGAGTTCAGGAAGGAGGCAATGGCCATGGTGACGGCGACGGCGGCAAACACGAGCGGGAACCAGACGCCGAGATCGAAGATATCGACATAGATCTGCTGCGCCATGGAGATGAAGGCGAAAAGGCCGCCGAAGATGAAGGTCGTCGCCATGGTGTAGCCGACGCTGATGCGGGTCGTCGCCACCTTGAGATAGGCCAGGGAGATGGAGCCTGGCGAAAATGACTGGCGGGCATCCTCGGGCAGCGTTTCCGGCAGGCGGAAAGCGGTCCAGACCAGCATGAGAACGCCTGCGCCCATCAGGGTGCTGAAGATCCAGTGCCACTCGGCCACCAGAAGAATCAACTGGCCGATGGAAGGCGCAACAATGGGCACGGCCATGAAGATCATCATCACCAGCGACATGACCTGCCCCATGCGGCGGCCGGAATAGCAGTCGCGGACAATGGAGACCGCGATGACGCGGGTTCCGGCACAGCCGATGCCCTGCAGCACGCGGGCAATCAGCAACTGATCGAGATTGGTGCTGAACAGGGCGAAGACACTGGCTGCGGCATAGAGCGCCAGGCCACCGACGAGAATGGTCTTGCGGCCGAAGGAGTCCGACAGCGGCCCGAAGATGAGCTGCGCGCCGCCGAAACCGATCAGATAGAAGATCAGGATCTGCTGACGGTCATTCTCGTTGGCAATGCCGAGTGCGTTGCCGATGTCGGGCAGGGCGGGCAGCATGATGTCCATCGCCAGCGCATTCAGCGCCATCAGCGCGGCAACCATGGTGACGAATTCGGCGAAGGACAGCCCAGGATGGGGCGTCTGGCTCGCGCCAGTGTTCCGGGCAAGATCGGACATAAACAAACCTTAGGTATGGTGCACAGCGGCCTGAAACGCGGCCCGCAGCCTGCGTTCCGGCGTGCAAAATATCAGTGTTGCCTATCAGTGGTCCAAATTGACCGGTCGGTCAACCCTGGGACTCCGGGAAATTTCACGCTTTTGGCTGAACGCCGTTCCAGCGATCCAGCGCTGTTTCATCCTCGGCTTTGGCCGCAACCCAGCCGCCTGTTCCGCCTTCACGCAGGATTTCCTTCTTCCAGAACGGGGCCCTGGATTTAAGAAAATCCATCAGGAAATCAGCGGCTTCGAACGCGGCCCGGCGGTGGCGCGAGGCGGCGGTGACGAGCACGATCTGCTCGCCCGGCAGAATGCGGCCATGGCGGTGAATGACGGTGAGGCCGGTCAGCGGCCAGCGCTCCAGCGCCTCGCGGGCGATGCGCTCCAGCTCCTTCTCCGCCATGCCGGGGAAGTGCTCCAGCACCAGTGCTTCCAGCCGCCCGTCCTCGTCACGGCACAGGCCCGTGAAGCTGACGATGGCGCCCACATCGGCGCGGCCTTCGGACAGCTGCCGGGATTCGGCCTCCGCATCGAAGGGGCCGGGCTGGACGATGACGCGCAGGACCGGGCTCATCGTCAGCCCCCGGTCATGGGCGGGAAAAAGGCAATCTCGCGCGCGCCCGCAATCGGAGCGTCATGTTCGGCATGGGTCTGGTCGATGGCGGCGCGGATCAGTTCCGGCTCGGCAAAGGCATGGCCATGGGCATCGTCGATGGTCTGCAGCCAGTTGATCAGGCCGCCCACGGTGGTCACGCTGTCCGGCAGGGTGATCTCTTCCTGCTCCACGCCGGTCCGCTCTCGCACCCAGGCAAAGTAACGGATGATCATGCGCCTCTCCTTCTTCGGCAGTCCTTGAGAGACTACTCCTCGATCAGATGGCCGATGCCAGCCCGGAAATAGTCGTAGCCGGTGTAGAGCGTCAGGACAGCCGCAATCCAGAGGGCGACAAGGCCGGACAATTCGGTTCCCGGCAGCACCTCTTCCCCGGCGGGGCCTGCCAGCAGCAGGGCAAGCGCCACGAGCTGCACCGTGGTCTTCCATTTGGCCAGTTTCGTGACCGGCACGCTGACGCGCAGCTCGGCCAGAAACTCGCGCAGGCCGGAGACCAGAATTTCGCGGCACAGGATGATGATGGCGGCAATCAGCGACCAGCCGCCAATATCCCCCTTGGCCACCAGCAGCAGCAGGCAGACGGACACAAGCAGCTTGTCGGCAATCGGGTCCAGCATCCGGCCGAGCGCGGACTGCTGCTGCCAGGCGCGGGCCAGATAGCCGTCGAAGAAATCGGTCACGGCGGCGGCGATGAAGATGGCCAGCGCAATCCAGCGCGCCGTGTGGCCATCGAAATAGAAGCATCCCACCACCGCAGGCACCGCCAGGATGCGCGCATAGGTCAAGAGGTTAGGCAGGGTCAGGGCGACGTGTCTGGCCATGTGAAGTATCTGCTTCGCGTCTCGGGCGGCGGGTCAGCCGGACACAAGCATGAGGGCGCGCGGGTGTCAACGCATCTGGCGGATGAGTGACTTTGACAATGGGGCAGACGGCGCAAACCACCCTGAGTGCCGTCTTTGAACTGGTGCCGGCAAGGATGGAGCGGTAAGCCTGTCACAGCAAGTTGAAGCTGGGAGACCTGAGCGTATGCGCCTGAACGAATTGGGACAGCCGATTGGAGAGCCGGTGAGTGGATGGGCGGGCGCGGCAGCGCCGGTGGCTCAGGTGCTGCAGGGGCGCTGGTGCCGGCTTGAGCCGCTGAGCGCGGAACGCCACGGTGCGGAGCTTCATGCCGCATGGTCCGCCGACAGGGAGAACCGGGTCTGGACCTATCTGGCCTATGGACCTTTCGCCGAAGAGGCGGAGTGCATCGCCTTTCTGAAAACGATGGAAGGCAAGGCGGACCCGATGATGTTCGCCATCATCGATCAGGCCAGCGGCAAGGCCATGGGTGTTGGCAGCTATCTGCGTGTGGAGCCTGCGACAGGCTGCATCGAGGTTGGGCATCTGAACTTCGCCCCCGCCTTGCAGCGCACGCCGCTGGCGACCGAGGCCATGTATCTGATGATGCGCCATGCCTTCGAAGGGCTGGGCTTCCGCCGTTACGAATGGAAATGCGACGATCTCAACGCTCCCTCGCGCGCGGCTGCCGCACGGCTCGGCTTCACCTTCGAGGGGATCTTCCGGCAGGCCACCGTCTACAAGGGCCGCAACCGCGATACGGCGTGGTTCTCCATTCTCGACAAGGAATGGCCGCGGCTGAAGGCCGGCTTCGAGGCCTGGCTCTCACCGGAAAACTTCGACGCCGATGGCCGGCAGAAGCGCAGTCTGGCGGATTGCCGGGGGGACTGAGGGGTTAGGCGAGAAGCGCGCTCTTGCTGAGGCCTTGCCAACCTTGGGCGTCGTCCCGGACGCAGCGAAGCGAAGATCCGGGACCGGTGAGTCACGGTCTTTCGGCTCTAGCTTCTTGAAGCAATGGGCACTTCGGCTCACCGGTCCCGGATCGCGCGATGCGCGTCCGGGATGACGATGGAGAGGTAGGGGCTGAGAAACAAGCTGCGCTTGAGCGAGCTTTCCCTCTCCTTCAGCTCTTGAAAATCAGATCACCCTGCTGGTCGATCATGAGCTTGGCCTTGCGGATGGTGAATTCGGCGGCTTCATCGCGGGTGGGCAACTGGTCGGCGCGGATGAAGGTGTGCTCGTGCGGTTCGCCGTCGATCTCCTTCAGGATACGGCCGGCGATCTGCCACTGGCTGCCGGCCTGGCGCGGCTCGGCGATGATGCGGCAGTTCTTGTAGTCCTCGGTGGCCACGGGGGCAGGGGGGGCTTCAGCGGAAGAGCCGCCCTTGAAAAGTGATCCGAACAGTTTTCCCAGCATCTGCCTGTCCCGTCCTTGCGGTTTGAAGTGATCTGCGCCCGTTATACCAAGGCTTTCGGTGCTGACGCATCACGCCTTGAAATTGCTCAGTCGCAGCGCGGCCCGAGGTCACGGTCGACCCAGTGGCGGCGGCAAAGGGAAACATAGGACTCTTCGCCGCCAATCACCACCTGTTCGCCTTCCTCGACGATCCGTCCGCTGCCGTCAAGCCGTGCGACCATGGTTGCCTTGCGGCCGCACCAGCAGATGGTCTTGATTTCCTTCAGGCTGTCGGCCAGCGCCAGCAGGGCCTTGCTGCCCGGGAAGAGCTTGCCCTGAAAATCCGTGCGCAGGCCGAAGCACATGACCGGCATGCCGAGCCGGTCGGAGGCATGGGCCAGCTGCCACACCTGGTCTTCGGTGAGGAACTGCGCCTCATCGACAAACACCGCGTCAATGGGGGCCGCTTCATGGGCTTTGCGGATATGGTCGAGCAGGTTGTCGCCGGCGCGGAAAATATCCGCCTCTGCCACAAGGCCGATGCGGGAGGAAATGCGGCCGACGCCCGCCCGGTCATCCACCGCAGCCGTCAGCAGCAGGGTGCGCATGCCCCGTTCCACATAGTTGTAGGAGGCCTGCAGCAGCACCGTCGATTTGCCGGCATTCATGGAGGAGTAGTTGAAATAGAGCTTGGCCATCGGTCCTGCGCCGGTCTGTTCGCATCAGCGGGAATCGGTCCCGCTGTCTGTCACACTCTTGCCATCCAGCCGGTCAGACACAAACGGCAGGCGGCAGGCTGCGGGCATAAACTGTGGAAGGCAGAAGCTGACGGGCTTTCTCAGGGGATGGCGATGTCCACGATCAGCGGCACATGGTCCGAGCCCACGTCCCCGCCGATGGAAACATCCCTGATCGTGATTTCATCCGAGACGGCGGCATGGTCCACCGCCGAGCCCAGGATCCAGCGGAAGCGGTAGTGATAGAAATAGCGTGTGATCACGGGCACCACGGCCGGGAAGCGCACACGCATGCCGGCCTGCTCCAGCAGATTCTCGAAGTGGTTCGAAAGGGGGGAGGTGTTCCAGTCGCCGATCATGATGGCCGGTTCGGAGGCGGGCAATGCGTCGATCACACCGGCAAGCGCTGCAAAATAATCCTGCCGGGACTGCCAGCGGCAGGGCGAGCGCGGGCTGTCCGGATGCACCGCGATGAAGTTGAGCGGGGACCCGTCCACATCGATGATGGCCGAGAAGATTTCCCTGTTGCCATAGCGTCTGGGGCCGCAGGCACCCTCAACTGGTATGATCTTGCTGGATTTGACCGGGTACCGGGAGAAGGCGATCATGCTGCCAAGATCGCCGATCAGGAAATTCTCGAAATAGGGGCCGAGGCCGATCAGGGGCGTGTCATCCCCCTGGCGCTTGCGGTAGCGCATCTGATGATGCCACTCGGCCTCCTGAAACACGAGAATGTCGGGATTGAGGCTCTCCAGATAGGCCATGAACTCCGGATCACCCAGATATCGCACTTCCAGATTGATCGAGACGATGCGCAGGTTCTTCGTGCCGGGGATGCGGGCTTCGGCGAAGCCGGGAGCGACGATCCTGTATGTCTGGTAGAGCGAGACACCCAGCGCCAGCGACAGGGTGAGGCCCGTCAGCAGGAACAGCCGCCGCAGGGCCTTGCCTGCGCGCGGCGGCCCGGCAAGGCGCCGGCAGATGGCCGCAAGAAACACGGCCACAAAGCCGCCGCCAATCAGCTGCGGCAGGAAGAAGCTCATGTTGTCGGCAACCCAGACGTCCGGCGCGGCGAAGGGCCCGAAGGACAGAAGGCCGAACAGCAGGGCCACCAGCAGGCCCATGACGGAGGCAAGGCGCAGAAGCCGGGCGAAAATCGAGGTCTTGCCGCCGGTTTGATCTGTCATCGGGCCTGCCGTCTCCTGTTGCACTGCAGCGCGGGCAGGCCCGTCCTAGCACAGACGGTCATTCGTGAAAATGATCGTAGACCAGCTTTGCGACCGATTCCGAAATGCCGGGCACGGCCATCAGATCGTCAATGCCCGCCTTTGAAACGGCCTTTGCCGTGCCGAAGTGGCGCAGCAGGGCGCGCTTGCGGGCCGGGCCGACGCCGGAAATGTCATCCAGCGGATTGCGGGCAATGTCCTTCTTGCGCTTGGCCCGGTGGGTGCCGATGGCAAAACGGTGTGCCTCGTCGCGCAGGCGCTGGACGAAGTAGAGCACGGGATCGCGCTCCGGCAGCATGAAGGACGGGCGGCCTTCCATGAAGAATTTCTCACGTCCTGCATCCCGGTCCGGCCCCTTGGCGATGCCGACCAGCGGCACATCGGTGACACCCAGCTCCGTCAGCATCTCCCGCACCGCATTGAGCTGGCCCTGCCCGCCGTCGATGAAGACGAGATCCGGCCATGCAGGCATGTCGGCGTTGCCGGTCTGCACGCCATCATCTTCCTCGTCCTCCTCAAGGCTGGTCTCTTCGGCGCTTTCGGGGACAGGGGCATCGGCTGCGGCCAGCGGCGTGCGGGCGTGTTCCTTCAACAGGCGGGAGAAGCGGCGGGTCAGCACCTCGCGCATCATGCCGTAGTCATCGCCGGGGGTGATGTCCTGCGACTTGATGTTGAACTTGCGGTACTGGCCCTTGGCGAAGCCTTCCGGCCCGGCAACGATCATGCCGCCGACCGCATTGGTGCCCATGATGTGCGAGTTGTCGTAGACCTCGATGCGGCGCGGGGCGGCGGGCAGGCCGAAGACTTCCGCAACGCCCTGCAGCAGGCGGCCCTGGCTGGAGGTTTCCGCCAGCCGGCGGCCAAGCGCCTCGCGGGCGTTGGTGAGGGCGTGGTCCACCAGTTCCTTCTTCTCGCCGCGCTTGGGAACGGCGATTTCCACCTTTCGTTCAGCTCTCTCGGAAAGAGCCTGCGACAGCAGGTCCATTTCCTCGATCTCATGCGACAGCAGGATCAGGCGCGGGGCGGGCTTGTCGTCATAGAACTGGGCAAGGAAGCTTTCCAAAATGGCGGCTTCCTCGATGGACTTGTCGGCCTTGGGGAAATAGGCGCGGTTGCCCCAGTTCTGGCCGGTCCGGAAGAAGAACACCTGCACACAGGTCTGCCCGCCTTCCTGATGGATGGCGACCACATCGGCCTCATCGACGGTCTGCGGGTTGATGCCCTGATGCGACTGCACATGCGACAGGGCCGCCAGCCGGTCCCGGTAGACGGCGGCATGCTCGAAGTCGAGCTGCTGGGAGGCTGCCTCCATCTGGGCGGCCAGTTCCTTCTTCACCGCCTGGCTGCGGCCGGAAAGAAAGCCGCGCGCCTCGGCCACGAGCTGCGCGTAATCCTCGTTTGAGGTCTCGCCGGTGCAGGGTCCGGCGCAGCGCTTGATCTGGAACAGCAGGCAGGGGCGGGAGCGGTTCTCGAAATAGCTGTCCGTGCAGTTGCGGATGAGAAAGGCCTTCTGCAGCGCATTGATCGTGCGGTTGACCGCGCCTGCCGAGGCAAAGGGGCCGAAATAATCGCCCTTGCGCCGCCGCGCACCGCGATGCTTGACGATGGCGGGCGCTGCATGGTCGCCGGTCAGCAGGATATAGGGGAAGGACTTGTCGTCGCGCAGCAGCACGTTGAAACGCGGCCGCAGGCGCTTGATCAGGTTCGCTTCCAGCAGCAGGGCTTCGGTTTCCGTGCGGGTGAGCACGAATTCCATGGCGGCGGTGGCCATGATCATGCGCATGATGCGGTTCGACTGGCCTTGCAGGCGGGTGTAGCTGGTGACACGCTTCTTCAGGCTGCGGGCTTTGCCCACATAGAGCACGTCGCCATTCTCATCCAGCATGCGGTAGACCCCCGGCCCCATGGGCAGGCGGCGCACCACATCGGCAATCACCTCGACGCCCTTCTTGCCGCTTGAGTTCTCGTCCTGGGCAGGCGTGAAGCTCACCTCCGGCGCAGCCGGGGCCTCAACGGTTTCCTCGGCCTCTTCCGGGCGGTCCATGGCTGACGGGCGGGATGTCATGATTTCACTATACCTCGGCCGGGCACAAAGGCCCGGCGAATCTGCTCCAACGTGGCGCCATTCTAGACGGCTTGTGCTCTGACGCTAATATGGGGGCGCCCGGCGCGAGGAAAATGCAGGTCTATTCCCCGACGCCCACCACATCCGCCGTTTCCCAGGCGAGATGCTGCCCGCCATCCAGTGCCAGCATCTGGCCGGTGATCGAGCGCATGGCCCAGAAATGACGGACGGTGGCGCCAAACTCTTCCGGGGCCGGTCCATGCTGCAACAGGACGGCCCGCTGCTGGCGGGCGAAATCCTCTTCCGTCTGGCGCTCATTGCGGAAGCTGGGGCCGGGGCCGATGGCGTTGACGCGGATGCGCGGCGCCAGGGCCTGCGCCATCATACGGGTCTGCTCCCACAGGGCCGCCTTGGAGAGCGAGTAGCTGACAAAGCGCGGCGTCGTCTTCCAGACGCGCTGGTCGATGATGTTGACCACCAGCCCCTCGGACGGCGCAGGCAAGGCGCTGGCGAAGGCATCTGTCAGGAACAGCGGCGCTTTTACGTGAATGGCAAAATGCGCATCGAAAAGGGCCGGGTCGAGAGCACCGGCCTCGTCGGGCTGGAAGATGGAGGCATTGTTGATGAGAAGATCCAACTGACCGGCGGCCTTTGTGGCCGCAGGAATCAGGCCAGCCAGTTCATCCGGCCGGGTCAGGTCCGCCTGGAAGACATGTGCGGTGCCGCCGCCTGACAGGATCGACTGCTTCAGGGCGTCTGCCCGCTCCAACCCATGGTGGGCATGGAGGAGCACTGTCCAGCCATGCGCCGCCAGATCGCGGGCGATCGCTCCGCCAATGCGGCTGGATGCGCCGGTGATGAGTGCCGTTCCGGCCGCCTGTGTCATTCGTGCTTGTCTCTTCTTCGGTCTGATGCTTTGAATACGGCGCATCGCTCAACGCGGATCAACTCTCCTGAACCGCTCATTGCCCTGGATTTCTTGCATTTTGCAACGGCGGGCAGCTTCTGCCGGGTGATTTTACCGGATGCTTACCATCCCGAAAGAACCCCGGGCTTGCCACGATTTTTCCATATTCTGCCAAATTTTCCGACACAAACGGGGGGCATACCTCGATGTGGGTGAGGATGGGGATAGCCGCCACGACAATCGGCTGTCTTGCCCATGAGGTATGATCCTCGACTTTGAACCTGTATTGCGTGGAGCAAAAACATGAAGAGTCTCGCAGTTGCTGGTGTGTCCCTGGTTGCGCTCGCCGCAGCGGCTCCGGCATTCGCTGCCGACCTCCCTGCGCCGGCCGCACCGGTGATGTATGATCAGGCTCCGGTTTCGGACGCTCGCTTTGACTGGTCCGGCTTCTACTTCGGTGCGAACGCAGGCTGGGCTTGGGGCGAGTTCAAGAATTCGTCCGCTCTGACGGGCAACGTCAAGAGCAGCACCAATGGCCCGACCATCGGTATCCATGGTGGTTACAACTACCAGATCACGCCGAACTTCCTGGCGGGTGCTGAAGCTGACTTCCAGTACCGTGATCTTGACAAGCGCAGCTCCGGCAATGGCGTTTCGATCAAGAACTCGTCCAACTGGAACGGCTCGCTGCGCGCCCGTGCCGGTGTCGTGTTCGACCGTCTGATGGTCTACAGCACCGGTGGTCTGGCGATCGCCAACATGGAAACCAATGTTGCCGGCACCAAGCGCGATGAAACGAAGACCGGTTGGGTCCTCGGCGCCGGTGTTGAAGGCGCTCTGACCAACAACATCACTGCCCGCGTCGAGTATCTGCACTCCGACTACGGCCGTGACAACTTCGACGTTGGTGGCGTGAGCCAGCGCGTGAAGCTGCAGGACAACGTGACCCGCGTTGGTCTGAGCTACAAGTTCTGATCCCGGCCATTCCGGACGATCAAGACAAAGGCCCGGCGGACATTCCGCCGGGCCTTTTGTTTCTGGTGCTGTTCACAGGTCAGGCAGGCAAGATCCGGGTCTTTGCGAACATCGGAACATGCGCCTCGAAACCGTCCAGCCAGGTGACGAGATGCGGCGCCTGCTGGCGCCAGGCGCCCTCGAAGCGAAGGTCCAGATAGCCGAGCGCGCAGGCAAGGGCGATCTGACCGGCATCCACCCCGTTGGCCACCTTGACCGGAGCGGGAGGGGCAGCCTCCAGAGAGGACAGGGCGCGGGAGACTTTCTCCGCCTGATAGCTGAGCCAATCGGCCGAGCGTTTTTCCTCCGCGCGGAAGCGGGTTTCATAAACCTGCAGGATGCTGGCATCCTGCATGCCGTCGGCCAGCGCCTGCAGGCGCAGAACCTCGAACCGGCCTTCGCCTGCCGGGATGATGCGGCCGCCACCGGCGAAAAAGTCCAGATATTCAACGATCACGCGGCTGTCATAGAGCACGGTGCCGTCTTCCAGGATCAGCGCCGGGATCTTGCCGAGCGGGTTCTGCAGGCGAATCGTGTCCGCCGGATTCGTCGTGTCGGTGGCCTGTATCTCGATCTTGTCGAAGATGCCGAGAACGCTTGCGGCAATCTTGCACTTGCGGCCGAAGGGGGAGGCAGGCGAGGAGCGCAGAATGAGCATCGGGCTGAAATCTCCTTTGTGGGGACGTCAGTTGTGCATGCCCTTGGCGCAGGCGCAAGGTCACTGTGCATGCCTTCTGCTTGCCACACTCCGCAGCGGAGGTCCCTGTCAGGGGGCCGGAACGTCGAGGCTGGAGGCACGGCAGCCGCTGCGGTCAACGGAGGGGCAGGCCCGGAACTCGAGGTCCTTCGTCAGGCAGATGCGCAACTCTGTCAGGATACCGCGGTTGCAGGAGACGGCCATGCCTTCCCGGGTGAGGCCCGGGTTCACCGCAGCAAAGGCGGCCTCGGCGCCTTCGGGACTGATCCTGCCGCGGCGTGTCATACGGGTGAAGGTTTCGGGAATGCGGATCTTTTCGAAGGCCTGGCGGGTCTTGGAGAAATAGTCTGACGGCGGCAGGCCGGAGCAGGTGCCATGTTTGCGCCACTGATGCTGGATGAGGCCCTGGCTCGGCATGATGTCCAGCATGGACCGGATGTCACCGGCGGAGGGCGGAAGGTCACGCGGCAGCGGACAGTAATCAGGCCACCCCCGTTCACGCTGCGGCCACAGGCCATGGACGATGAAGCGGTAATTCTTGTCATTGCCGCATTGCTGCGGGTCCGCGCGCTGCCGGTTCAGTTCGCAATAGGCGGGTGACCATGACAGGGCGAGGACATAGAAATCGAAGGGCTCGGGCGCGCCCCTGTTCTGTGCTGCAGCCGGGGACGGCAGCAGCAGTGCAGGCAACAGGGCAAGCACAAGACAAGCCAGACGCATCAAGGCGCAGGCCTTTGCCGGAGATGTCTCATGATCGATGGTCAGGGCCGGATTGCCTTGCACTTGCCGTCATGCACATGCCACTTGTCGAGGCCGGGCAGACAGGCCTGCACACCCCAGGTCTGGCCGAGAAAGCCACGGTCTTCCACGATACGGAAGTAGACCGTCTGCTGCGTGCCATTGGACAGGGCCGCGCGGCCGGAGCAATAGCGCTGGGCGAAAGGACTGCCGAGGGGCTCGCGGTAAGCGGTCTGCGCAATGCGGTCGATGGCTTGAATGGTGATGCCGTCCCTGTAGTCCTTGTCTGCTGCGGCGATACGGGCCATGGCGGCGTTGAGGACGGATGGCGTCTCACAGGCCGGGAGACGGCCGGGCGCGGGGGCAGATAGCGCAGGGGAAGATACGCCCAGCGCTGCAACAAGGCCTGCGGCTGCCAGTACGATGGAACCTGACTTCAGAAATGCGCGCATTTCGCGGAACCTTCCCTTGCAAAACATGCCTAGAAAATCCGCGAAACCTTGCGGGAAGCCTGCGTCCCCGTCAAGCGGTGTCTCTCATACCCGCCCTTGGTGAACCAACTCCACGGAGCGCTGGTCAAGCCGGTGCGGAGCAAGTGCAAGGCATCCCGCACCAGCCGGCAACGTCTTGATATCATTCGTCCAGAAGCTGGAAGATCCGGGCAGATGCCCCCGGCCCTTGCGCCAGAACCTCTGCCAGCCAGGGCAGAGTGTTGCGCATCTCTTCCGCCAGCGTAAAGGGCGGATTGATGATGGTCATGCCTGACCCCTTCATCGGACGATCGGGTGAGCTGTAACCGGCGTTGAGCTCCAGGACCAGCACATCGCGCAGCTCCGCCTCTTCCAGCGTCCGGTGGAAGCGCTCCACGCTCTTGCGGTCCTTGAGCGGATACCAGGCCAGATACATGCCGCTGCGCCAGCGCTTCCAAGCCTTGATCATCCCGTCCGCCATGAGTTCGAACTCGTTGGTGACTTCGAAGGCCGGATCAATCAGCACAAGGCCGCGCTTTTCCTTGGGCGGCACGAAGCTGCCAAGTGCCAGCCAGCCGTCCAGATGGATGGTCTTTACCTGCCAGTCGCCTTCAAACCGGGCGGCGAGCGTTTCGAAATCGGCGGGATGCAGCTCTGTCAGCGTCAGCCGGTCCTGCGGGCGCATAAGGGCACGGGCCAGGGCAGGGGAGCCGGGATACTGGGTGAGTTCGGTGCCCGGGTTGAGTCCCTTCACCACATCGAGCCAGTCCGCCAGCACGGGTGCTGCCTTTGCGGGCACGTCAGCCGCCAGCACCTTGGCGATGCCTTGCTGCCATTCGCCGGTCTTCTGCGTCTCTTCGGCGCGCAGATCATAGCCGCCAATGCCCGCATGGGTGTCGATGATGCGGAACGCCGCGTCCTTGCGCTGCATGTAGGAGATGCAGCGGGCGAGAACGAGATGTTTGAGGACATCGCCGATGTTGCCGGCGTGATAGGCGTGCCGGTAATTCATGTGGTGTTCCTCATGTCGAAAGATGCGGCGCTCAGATGGGCTTTATGGGGAAGAGGCGTGTCTGGCAAGGGGAGCTTCGCGGCTCCTGGGTCCGGAACAGGAGCACAGGCGGGGCGCTGCCGGCTTCATGGCGCGGCTCGGTGTCTCCGGCGCGTCTCAACAGCCCGTGCCGGATCGGCTGAGCACAGCAAGGCGGCTGCCGCTGAAAAGAAAAACGGTGGCCCTCCGGGGAAGGCCACCGCAATCTCACCGGACCATGGGTCCGGTATCAGGCCAGATCAGTCGTCGTAGCCTGCATCGTCGTCCTGGCCGTCCTGCTCGCTGGAGGTGGCTTCACCTTCCAGAGCCTGCAGGTTCACAGCCTTCGGGCCCTTGCCACGGCGATCCGGCTCGGTCTCGAAGGAGACGCGCTGACCGCTGTCCAGAGCCTGGAAGCCCGAACGCTCCACAGCCGAGATGTGGACGAAGACATCGGCGTCGCCGTTGTCCGGGGTGATGAAGCCAAAGCCCTTGTCGGCCTTGAAGAACTTCACAGTGCCCATCTGGCGCGGGCCGCGCTCGACCGGACCGTCGAACTCGGGACGCGGACGGCGCGGGCCGCCATCACCGTCACCACCGCCGCCGAAGCCGCCACGGCCACCGCCGCCGCCGCCATAACCGCCGCCACCGCTGCGTCCGCCGCCGTAGCCGCCGCCGCCGCCATCACGGCCGCCGCCGTAACCGCCGCCGCCGCTGCGTCCGCCGCCGTAGCCACCGCCGCCGCCTTCACGGCCACCGCCGTAACCGCCGCCGCCGCTGCGTCCACCGCCGTAGCCGCCGCCGCCTTCACGGCCGCCGCCGTAACCGCCACCGCCGCCTTCACGGCCACCGCCGTAACCGCCGCCGCTGCGTCCACCGCCGTAGCCGCCACCGCCATCACGGCCGCCGCCGGCAGAAGCGTATTCCTCGCCACCGCCGTAACCGCCACCAAATCCGCCACTACGGCGGGGGGCGCTATAGTCACCACCGCCGAATTCACTGCCGCCGCCGCCGAAATCGCTGCCGAAGTCCTGCGGACCGCCGAACTCACGCTTGCCGCCGCGCCGTCCGCGCGAACGCCGGTCCGAATCGCCATCGTGCATTGCTGAAACACCCTATTTGCGTGCCGTCTTCACGGCTCCGACCCATTCCTATCTCTCCCGCACCGAAGTGCGGACGTTCCATGCAGCCTGCTGACCCCGCAAGGCCAACGGACTTGCCACTGCCAACAACATGGTATTGGGAAGAAACAACGCTGCCGCAACCCGATCCAATCCGCCGCAGAATTATCATAGCTGTGAAAAACGGCTCCCGGCAAGCGAATCCTTACCGGACGATGGTCTAAAGGTCACAAATGCCGCAACGTGATTTGGGCACCTGCGCTCTTGCTGCCCAATTTGCGGGAAAGCTGCTGCCTTCTGCCTTCCAATCAGGCATTTCAAGCTGTGTTCCGCCAATCCGGGGATCTGCCGTCCGGCTTTCCATCTGATCTGCGGCTTGCGGGGGGAGGGGCTGCAGGCTACTGAAACTGCAGATGCCAGCTTTCAGGAGCCCGAAATGACTTCAACCGACGGTGATGCGATGCAGGATGGCCTGCCGCCCGTGCAGATTGCCGTGATCCCGGTGACGCCCTTCCGCCAGAATTGCTCCCTCATCTGGAACCCGCGCAGCATGAAGGGCGTGGTGGTGGATCCGGGCGGTGACGTCGAGATCATTCTGGAGACAGTTGCAGCTTACAAGGTCGAGGTGGAACGCATCCTCATCACGCATGGCCACATTGATCACATCGCCGGCGCTGCCGATCTTGCCGATGCGCTCAAGGTTCCGATCGAGGGGCCGCATCTGGCGGATCAGATGCTGATCGACCGTTCGGAAGGTCAGGCGCAGCAGTTCAACATGCCGCCGTTCCGGAAGATCGAACCGGCCCGATGGCTGGACGAGGGTGACACGGTGGATATCGGCGGGCTGGTGTTCCAGGTGCTGCATTGCCCCGGCCATGCGCCCGGTCACGTGGTGTTCTTCAATGCGGAGCTGAAGTTCGCCATTTCCGGGGATGTGCTGTTTGCCGGATCTGTCGGCCGCACCGATCTGCCGGGGGGCGATCATGCCACGCTGATCCGCTCCATCCGGGAAAAGCTGCTGCCGCTGGGCGATGACGTCACGTTCCTGCCCGGACACGGCGACCCGTCCACCTTCGGTCACGAGCGCCTGACCAATCCGTTCCTGCGCTGATATGAGCCAGATATGAAAGAAGGGGCCGCGAGGCCCCTGAGGTTGATGACAAAGCAGGTTTTCTTCTCTTTCGTCATGGTCGGGCTTGTCCCGGCCATCTACAGGCCATCGATTTCTATAGATCCTCGGCACAAGGCCGAGGATGACGATGGAGAAGCAGCAGGTTTGTCAGCAGTCTGAGGTGCCTTTCGGCCCCTTTGTCATGTTCACAGAAGCGATCTCAGCTTCTCGAGTTTCTCGTTCACGAGCCAGCCGTAATAGTTTTCCTGGGGCCAGGTGTTGCCGCTGCGGCGGAACTGGGCCGCCCGGTTCCAGGAGTCGCCAAGGTTATAAAGAGTTGCCGTGATCCCGGGATTGTTGGAAATGTCCACATCGCCGACGATCCGGTAGGCCTCGATCGCATCCTGGATGATCGCGGCCATGTAATGCAGCGAGATGTTCGGATCCATCGTTGCCTGATAGACATCGCGGGCATTGTCGGCGGTCAGGCGCTGCATCCGGCTCTGGCGGGCGACCCGGTCTGTCATTTTCAACACCGTGAGCGGGCTGAGCTGGCCGAGGCCGAAGCTCTGGCCCGAGAAGAGCGGCTGGAAAAAGGTCTCGTTGAAATTCGTACGGGGATAGCGCGTGCCGTCCACGCTCTTGCCGCGGAAGTCGCTGTCCCAGACCCGTTCGTAACAGGTCCACAGCTTGTTGCTGTCGTTCTGGGTGGCGCCGGTGTTGCAGGCGCTGAACTGCGGCTTCTGAACGAAGTCCGTCACGTTGACGCCGCCATGGGCGAAATTCAGGCTGACACCGGCATAGGACAGGGCCTTGACGTAATAGCTCTGGGCGCTGTCGAGACTGTCATAATTATAGGTGTGTTCGCCAACGATAGCGCCGATCATATGGACCGGGTCGATGTCATACCGGGCGGCAACGCGCTTGATGTCGGAAATCAGAGCCGTGTCACGGCGCAGCACGCCCAGAACGCGCTCAAACTTCGCGTCATAGGTCGAGCGCATGGCTGCCGTGCGGCGGGCCGAGGCGAAGGGTATTGCGGGCTGCTCCGCATTGCGGTTGCCGGGAGGCACGCTGCGCGGAGCAGCAGAAGCCTCGGCAAATGCACCAAGGAGAACCGAAGCCGAAAGTCCTGCCGCTGCAAGCTGACGCGCGGCAAATTTCACACTGCGTCCCGTCAGACGCAATCCATTAAACATGCTCATGCCTGACTCCAGGCCCCCGCCGGGAGAAATAGACGGGGCTCTCCGCAAGATACAAGTCCAAAACAAGGAAACTCACCGGAACAGCCGTGGAACCTGAAAATGTGTTGTTTCCAGTCCACAATGCAGTGCTCTCAGGCGTGCGAACCAATACGCGAGGCCAGCGCCCGAATCAATGTCTGCGGCCGTTTATACCGCATCATCCAGAGCTTTGGCGGCAAGGTTTCTGGCAGGTGTTGCGGTTTTATATCACGTCTTTGTGTGCCGTTGCGTCAGTCTGGGGAAAAACGGAGACGCTGCAAGGCCTTGACGGAAGATGGGAGCTTTGACGGAGCCAGTCTTCAGCGGCGCGCCGGCCTTGGTCCCATGCGCAGGCGCACCGGTGCCGGTACCTGCATCAGGTCCAGAAACTCCCGGTGCTGACGCAGGCCGCAGAGCTCGCGCTGGATCACCACATGCCAGAGTGCTTCGGCAGCCTCCTCCAGCCGGTCCTGATGACGCGATCGAAGCCTTTCGTCCTCCGGGGCTTCGGCCAGACGCCGGGCGGCACCTTCGAGCCGGGCCAGAGCCTCATCCAGCTTGCGGGTCAGGCGGGCGAGGGTTCCGGCCTTCTCTGCCATCACCTCTTGCGCAAGGGCGGCGGCGAGCGGGTCCTTGTCTTCCATCCTGTACTGGCTGGGCGGGCGTACGCTCATCGCGGCCTGTCTCCCGGTGGGGTCATTCTCTGCGCCTAGGCGGGGGCGTGGCCCGTTGCTCCGCCGTGGGTCAGCAGGGCCGACTTGCGCCAGAGCCATGCCATTGTAGCCAGTTTCAGCAGACAGGGAACCGCGGCATAGGCAATGCTGAGCGCAAGCGCCGTCTGCGCCGTCAGCGGTGCACCGGGCTGATAGCCTGCAAGGCCCAGCGCCGGCAGGGTGAGGCCTGTTGCCAGCGCCAAGGCGCCCTTGGTGAACAGCGCCATCACGGCATAAAGACGGCTGGCGGCCCCTTCGCTGCGGCTGCGGGCAATGTGGTCGGCAAGGATCGAGGCCGGCAGAGCCAGATCCGCCCCCAGCGCAAGGCCCGAGAGCAGGCAGATGGCCGTGTAGGCTGCGATATCACCCTCGCCGATGAAGATGGCCCAGACGAAGGTGAGCACGCTCAGGCCCATGGAGGCGGCCCAGGCCTGCAGCTTGCCCATGTGCCGGGACAGCACCTGCCACAGCAGCATGGATGCGGCACCGGAAAGGAAATAGGCCAGCAGGAACAAGCCTGTGAGACCTTCTGCGCCCAGCCGGTCGCGGATGAAGAAAATGACCAGAACCGCCGGAATGGCGCTGGCGAACGTGTTGGCCAGATAGATGGCGAAGAAGCTCCGCCGCCACCGGTCGCCCGTCACATCCTGCCAGCGGAACGCAGGGCTGGTGCCTGCGGCCTCCTGCGCCAGCGGTGCATGGCGCAGCCAGCGCAGCAGCAGCACCAGCGCAAGCGCCAGGAGCGGCAGATAGAGCCAGGCAAGCCGGGAGAATGCCGCTTCCTTGCCTGCGCCCTGATCCAGCACCGTTGGGGCAATGGAGGCCAGCAGCAGGCCGATCAGCCCCAGCGCCTCGCGCCATCCGGCGATACGGGTGCGCTCATGCTCGGCGGCGATCCACAACCCGCCGAGGGCCTGCAGGTTGATGGCGACAATGGAATAACCGGTGGTGCAGAGCAGGATGGACAGGGCGAACCAGCCGAGTGCTCCCTCCCCGGCGGGCGGTGTGAACACCATGAAGAAGCCCCCTCCCAGCAGCAGGCTGCCCAGCATCAGCACCAGCCAGCGCAGATGGGAAAAGCGGTCGCTGAGGCTGCCGATCAGTGGATCCTGGACTGCATCCACCAGCCGCAACAACAGAAGCACTGTGCCGAGGCTGGCGAGCGGAACGCCCAGTGCGGCCGCATAGAAATCCGGGGCGTGCAGATAGACGGGCAGCCCGGCAAAGGCGAGGGGCAGCGCCATGAAGCCATAGGCGAAGAGAGCCCCTTTGCCCTTGCGCTGGTCTGCGGAAGCTTCCGCGGGCAAAGGGGCACTCATCAGCGGGCAGATCCGGTCAGGCTGGCCTGCAGGCCCGGGTTTGCCGTGTTGTCGCCCAGCCAGATGGCAAAGAAGCGGCGGGAGAATTCGGCATCATTGATCGTGCCGATCCGGCGGCCGTCCTTGTAGAAAATGGCCTTGCCGGAGGCATCGCGAACGCCGGTGATGGAAGCGCCCTGTGCCACATCCGGAAAGATGGCGCGCATCTGGTCGCCCCATTGCTTCAGCTTGGCCTCGTCCCGCAGGCCCTGACGGCGCATTTCATCGACGGAGCGTTTGGCAATGTCCGCGCCCTTGAAATTGCGCAGATACGTCAGCTTCAGGGCGAAGGGTTTCGACGGCGAATAGCGGCCCTGGGGGGCGTAGAGTTCTGCGTCAAAGACGCGGAAGCCGAAATAGGTCATGCGGCCCTGGCCGACGAGTTCGGCGGACGGGACAAGCCGGGCGGCCGGACCGGCGTCGGCTGCTGCCGTGCGGGGCATGGCCGTGACGGCCAAAGCCAGCAGCAGCCCCATGACGAAGGCCATGACGATACGGCGCGACTGGGTACCGGTGAAGCCGCCTGCTATGGCGTGGGACATGCTGCGCGCACGCGCGGCGCGGATGGCGGGCTGCTGATCTTGCGGCGGGGTGATGGTCATGAATTCATCCTCCTGTCTGCCATTCCGTTTCAGGCCTTTACGCAATGCAGCGCGGGCCGGATTGTTCCTTGTTTGAACAAGAGGGCAGGTGGAGTTTCACGGGAGCGTGATGCCGGCTCTGCCGGGGTTGAGGCATGACGGCTCGAAAAGACATAGACGCCGCATGGGCTTGACCAACTCCCGGTGAGCCAAGCTCTTTGGGAGCCGGGATCAGAGGCCCTTCTCGAAGATCTCCCGCGCGCGGCGGCCCTCGGGGGAGTTCTGAAAGCAGATATGGAAGTCCGGGGTTCCCAGGAGCCGGCTGTTGAACTGCAAGTTTCCGGCTGCGTCCTTCAGATCCTGCGTGTTGGCGGTCAGGTGCTCGTAGACCTTGAGATCGATCACCGCGGCGGCAATTTTCCCCTCGACGAGATTACGCAGGTTCTGCTCGTCGCTGGTGGCTTCAACTGCGTGGATTCTGCCCGTTGCGACCAGAAGATCAAACATGTCCTCATTTTTGTAGCCGCGGACCGTGCCGATCCGCAGATCTGCGAGATCGCCGATCCTGTCCCATGTCACGGGCCCGCTGCGGTGCTCGGCCAAGCCCAGTGGGCTTTTGTCAAAAGGCTGCGAGAAAAGACAGCGGTGACCGTCCGCTTCTGCATCCGCCTTGAGCGAATAATATTCGGGAAAGACGCCCGCATAGGCCTCGTTCTCCGCCGCCAGCGACACCGCCCGGTGCCACGGGTGAACCTCTATGATCACAGCCTGCCCGGTCCGGCTGAAGGCCTGCCTGACCGCATCTGCCACGGGACCGGAACCATCTGCGAAAACATGAGGCGGCCATTCCAGTGTGGTCAGCCGCAAGGCCGGTTTCGCCTCTGCACCGGCTTGGCCCGAAGCCAGCGGCACAATCAGTGCCGCGAGGATGGCGGAGTATCTGAAACACTTCCGTGCTCTGCCGGTCAGACACCTCACCATGCCCCCCTCCCACAGGCGCCAGATCGCTCGCGCAGTTTGTCCCGTTCCGCTTAAGGCCAGGTAACCGGATGATGTGCTTATACCAAGTTCGCTGAACCCGTTTCCTGAGTGCCTGGACCAGCTGGCGCAGTGATGGAGCACTCACAAGGCATGATGGTGAAGCCGGGTTGCTTGCTACCGGCCGGTCAAGTCTTGAAAATGCTCACGTGCCGCACGGAAATGGCCGGTTTCTGGTAATTCAGGGGCAACCGGATCTCGCCGGATCTGGCATGATATGTCTGCGCCACCGCACTGTGACGTTAAAGGTTAAATAAAACTAACGCAAAGTCAACTGGAGCAAGTCCAGCAAAAGCGGGAACCGGTTTGCCTCCGCAGTTGCGTGACAACAAAGAGAGGAAGCACGTTCGGCGGCTCCTTTTTCATCGGCCTGCGCTTATGCCAAGGCTTTCGATGCTGACGCATCACGCTTTGAAGTTGCTCAAGCGTCGCGCGGGCTTGACCAACTTCCGATGCGTCGAGCGCATCGAAAGTTGGGATTAGCGCTGCGGAGCAGGCGGGCAGGCCACATCACCCGCTCTTGGTGCCATGCCGCCCCCCGCAATCACGTTGGATGAGCCGGTGGCGATACAGCCTTCCTTTGGCGCCGACAGCCGCACGGCGGGCTGCCCTTCAATGAAAAGCCCCGGCACGGTCTCGAACATGCCCGCCGGGCATCCCGCCACATCTGCCAGCCGCAGCGCCGGGCGCCCATTGATGAACACCGACCGTGCCCCCGTCACCGCACAGGCCGGCAGCTCCGCCCCTGCCGCCAGAACCGGGGCAGGGATGAGAGAGGGCAGGGCGAGGGCCGCAGCGAGGAGGAAGACGAATGATTTCACTGTCCAGGCCTTCCTGTCTTGCGGGAGCGGCCTTTGCGTCGTTTTTCGTCTGCCGGGTCTTCGTAGGAGCCGATGCCGGTCTTGCCGCGCGGGGTGAGATGCGGAGCGTCCTCTGCCTGGATGACGGGCTTCTTCGGCAGCGGGCCTGCATGGGCCGGCACTTCCGTGCGGCCGACGGTCATTTCGTCCAGCGAGTTCTTGCGCACCTTTGAGCTCGGCGCTGGCATGCTTGAGGACTTGGCCGCCCGGGCGCGGTCGGCCGCCGTTTCCTTCTTCTTGCCGCTGGCGCCTTCCTTGGTGCCGCCTGCGCCATAGAGCCGTTCGCCCCGATAGCTGCCGCCTTGCTCTTCCACATCGGACTGGCGGGCCAAGGGATCGCTGCTGAGGGCAAGCTCGGTTGCCTGCAGGCGGCGGATTTCGTCGCGCAGCCGGGCGGCGGTTTCGAAGTCGAGATCGGCGGCGGCTTCGCGCATCTGTTTTTCGAGGCTTTCCAGATGGGCCTTGAAATTGTGCCCGACCAGATTGCCGTCCTCGGCAAAGCCCGCATCCACGGTGACGTGATCCTGCTCGTAGACGCTTTCCAGAATGTCGCCGATGGAGCGCTTCACGCTTTCCGGGGTGATGCCGTGCTCGGTGTTGTAGGCGATCTGCTTCTCGCGGCGGCGGGTGGTTTCCGCCATCGCCCGCTCCATGGAGCCGGTGATGTTGTCCGCATAGAGGATGACCTTGCCATCCACGTTACGCGCCGCGCGGCCGATGGTCTGCACCAGCGAGGTTTCCGAGCGCAGGAAGCCTTCCTTGTCCGCGTCCAGAATGGCGACCAGCGCGCATTCGGGAATGTCGAGGCCTTCGCGCAGCAGGTTGATGCCCACCAGCACGTCGAAGGCGCCAAGGCGCAGGTCACGGATGATCTCGATGCGCTCCAGCGTGTCGATGTCCGAGTGCATGTAGCGCACCCGCACGCCGTTTTCGTGCAGATATTCCGTCAGATCCTCGGCCATGCGCTTGGTCAGGGTTGTGACCAGCGTGCGGTAACCCTTGGCAGATGTCTCGCGCACCTCGCCCAGCAGGTCGTCCACCTGCGAGGAAGCGGGGCGCACCAGAACCGGCGGGTCGATCAGGCCGGTGGGGCGGATCACCTGCTCGGCGAAGACGCCGCCGGATTCGTCCAGCTCCCACTTGCCGGGCGTGGCCGACACGGCGATGGACTGGGGCCGCATGGCGTTCCATTCCTCGAAGCGCAGCGGCCGGTTGTCCATGCAGGACGGCAGGCGGAAGCCGTATTCCGCCAGCGTCGCCTTGCGCCGGAAGTCGCCCCGGTACATGGCGCCGATCTGCGGCACGGTGACATGGCTTTCGTCAAGGAACACCAGCGCGTTGTCCGGCAGGTATTCGAACAGGGTCGGGGGCGGCTCGCCCGGCTTGCGGCCCGTCAGATAGCGCGAATAGTTCTCGATGCCGGCGCAGGAGCCGGTGGCCTCCAGCATCTCCAGATCATACATGGTGCGCTGTTCCAGCCGCTGCGCTTCCAGCAGGCGGCCGTGGGCGTGCAGCTCTTCCAGCCGCTGCTTCAGCTCGGTCTTGATGGAGCGGGTTGCCTGCTGCAGCGTCGGCTTGGGCGTCACATAGTGCGAGTTGGCGTAGATCTTGACGCTCTTCATCTCGCCGGACTTCTTGCCGGTGAGCGGGTCGAATTCGGTGATCGACTCCACCTCGTCGCCAAACAGCGTAATGCGCCAGGCCCGGTCCTCAAGGTGGGCCGGGAACAGTTCCACCGTGTCGCCGCGCACCCGGAAGGCGCCGCGCTGGAAGGCCGCGTCATTGCGCTTGTATTGCAGCGCCACCAGATCGGCCAGCAGCTGGCGCTGGTCGATGCGCTCGCCCACCTCCAGCGCGAAGGTCATGGCCGTATAGGTCTCGACCGAGCCGATACCGTAGATGCAGGAGACGGAGGCGACGATGATCACGTCATCGCGCTCGATCAGGGCGCGGGTGGCCGCGTGGCGCATCCGGTCGATCTGCTCGTTGATCGACGATTCCTTCTCGATGTAGGTGTCCGTCCGCGGCACATAGGCCTCGGGCTGGTAATAGTCGTAGTAGGACACGAAATATTCGACGGCATTGTCCGGGAAGAAGCTCTTGAACTCGCCGTAAAGCTGCGCCGCCAGCGTCTTGTTTGGTGCCAGGATCAGTGCCGGGCGCTGGGTGCGGGCGATGACCTGCGCCATGGTGTAGGTCTTGCCCGAGCCGGTGACGCCCAGCAGAACCTGCGTCTGCTCGCCGCTTTCAAGGCCGGACACCAGCTCCGCAATGGCCGTGGGCTGGTCGCCGCGGGGCTCATAGGCGGATTTCAGCACGATCGGCACGCCGCCTTCGGATTTCTCCGGCCGGTCGGGCCGGTGCGGCACCCACAGCTCGCCGTTCTTGTGCAGCGGATTGCCGCTTTCGATCAGCGCGGACAGAGCCTGTACGGTGGCCGTGGCGCCCTGATTGCCGGACAGTTCCGGCAGGGCGTTGCGGCCCTTCTTCTTTTTGTTTTCCTTGAGGTGCTGCTCGAGCTTCTCGGCCTCTTCCAGCGAGATATCGAGCCCGGCCACCGGGTTGAGACCGCCCGCTGCCCGCTCTCTGGCGCTTTCCGCCTTGCCGATGGAGGTGCCGCGCGACGAGCGGCTGCCGGTTTCCGCCTTGCCCTTGCCGCGTGCAGCCTTGCGTGGCGCCGCATCTGCCGCCGGTGCGGGTGGTTCAGCCGGAAGTTTCTCCGCCGCTCCCGCGATCTCTTCCGCCCAGTCGGCAATCGATCCCGACAGGTTGACGGATGGCAGAGGCGCTCCCTCAAACGCCGCCTGAGGCGCTTCGCCAAAGCCTTCCGGCTGGCTTGAGGGTTCCGGAGTGGAGGGGGAGACAGGCTTCTTGCTCATGCCGTGCAATATGGGCCGAAACCGCAGCCGGGGAAAGGGGGTGTTGCGGCTTTGTTCTGGCAAGCTGCTTTGTGGCGGCATGATGCTGGCCGGAATGCTGCCGCCGAACTGGGGATAAGAAAACTGTTCATATTTTGTTCTTTTCGTGATATCCGGAGGGCAATATATGCTCCCGCCAGAACGGCGCCCCGCCGTCTTTGAGGATACCGCATGAGGAATCAGCTGACATCTCTGGAACTCTGCGCCGGCGGCGGCGGGCAGGCGCTTGGCCTGGAGATGGCGGGTTTCGATCATGCTGCCCTGTTCGAGAATGATCCCCACGCCTGCCAGACGCTGCGGCTCAACCGTCCGGAGTGGACGGTTCACGAGCATGACCTGTTTCAGGATTTCGCATTCGAGCAGTTCCGGGGCGTGGATCTTCTGGCGGGCGGCTTGCCCTGTCCGCCGTTCTCCGTGGCAGGAAAGCAGCTGGGCGAGAAGGACGAGCGCAATCTCTTCACCCGGGGCGTCGAGATTGCCGAGCGGGTGAAGCCGCGTGCCATCATGTTCGAGAATGTGCGCGGCATGCTGGACCCTTCGTTCCTGTCCTACCGCGAGTTCATCGAGCTGCGTCTGCGCAAGATTGGCTTCAAGGTGTTCTGGAAGCTGCTGCAGGCCTCCGATTTCGGCGTGCCGCAGCTCCGGCCCCGTGTGGTGATGGTGGCGCTGCAGCGCGAGTTCGCGGACAATTTCACATGGCCCGAAACAAAGGTGCCGGCGGCAACCGTGGGCGAAACGCTGCATGATCTGATGGCAGCGCGGGGCTGGGCAGGTGCTGCTGCCTGGAAGGAACAGGCCTGCCGCATCGCTCCGACGGTGGTTGGCGGTTCCAAGAAGCACGGCGGACCGGATCTTGGTCCGACACGTGCCCGTCGGGCTTGGGCCGAGCTGGGGGTCGAGGGGCGGACGATTGCCGATGAGTGTCCTGCGCCGGACCACGAGGGCATGCCCCGGCTGACCGTGCGCATGGTGGCCCGGATTCAGGGCTTCCCGGACAGCTGGGAATTTTCGGGCCGCAAGACGGCCGCCTACCGGCAGGTCGGCAATGCCTTCCCGCCGCCTGTGGCTGCTGCTGTTGCCCGCTGCATAGCCGTGGCTCTGGGCATGCCCGCGCTGGAAGCGCTGGCAGGGCGTGAAGCGGCGGAATGATCGGCGATGGCTCCCCGGCGGATCTGCGGCAGCAGGATCAGCAGAAGCTGAAACTGATCGCGGATGAGGTGTTCCGGCTTGCTGGCGGCGAGGCGCAGTTCATCCGGACCTTTCCCGAGCTGATCCGCGAAGCCGTGGAATATGTCATCGATCCCGTGCGCACGGCACGCACGCGGGTGTCGGACCTCGACAACGTGGAAAAGACCTTCATCGGCCTGAAGGTGGAGCATTTCCTGCGCGACTTTCTCGGTGTTCCGAAAGGCCTGCGCGATTTCCGCCTGCTGGGCGAAGACGTGGACGTGAAGAACACCGTCCGGGAAACTTGGATGATCCCGCCCGAGACCTTCCGCAATGCCGAGCCCTGCCTGCTGGTTATGGTGGCAACGGAAGAGCGCCGCTGTTCCATCGGCATCATGATTGCCCGCGAGGACTATCTGAACCAGCCGAACCGGGATGGAAAGCGCAGTGTCCGGCGGTCCAGTTTCGAGCATATTCACTGGATGATCCGTGATGGCCAGCTGCCGGACAGCCGCTTTGAAGGGCTGGACATGGTTCGCTTCCGCGAACTGCGGGCCGTGAACGGCGGGACGAAGCGTGTGGTGCAGTTCTTCCGGGAGAACACCGGCAAGGTGATCCACCGCACGGTGCTGCAGGCGCTGCTCTTTGACCAGAAAGACTACATGAAGCGCGTTCGCGGCAATGGCGGCGCGCGTGATATTCTGATGGCGGAGCGGACGGCGCTATTTTCAGGGCTGTATCACAGTGCTCTCATCGCGGCACTCGGGCTTCCCGCCTGTGACAGGGAAGAGTTCATCGCGCGCCGCTGCGATGAGACGGAGTGGGATATGGTGCTTGCAGGCGGGTATCTGGCGGCAAAAGACTGAAGTCACATCAGCTCACGATGAGCCTGGCTCATCGTGAGCTGGTCAAGCCCGTGCGGCGCATTAGCCCTGGTATCAATGGCAGACAAGCTTTCACCCGAGCGACGGTCGCGCAATATGGCGGCGATCCGCTCGAAGAACACGAAGCCGGAGATGATTGTCCGGTTAATGGTGCACGGGCTGGGCTTCCGGTACCGCCTGCACCGCAAGGATCTGCCGGGCAAGCCGGATCTGGTGTTCGGCCCGCGCCGGAAGGTGATTTTCGTGCATGGCTGCTTCTGGCATCTGCATCCTGACCCGGACTGCAAGGATGCCCGCATCCCCCAGTCCCGCCGCGACTACTGGCTGCCCAAGCTGACCCGCAACACCGAACGGGACCGGGACCATGTGCAGCAGCTGGAGGCCATGGGCTGGCAGGTTCTGATCATCTGGGAATGCGAAGTCCGCAGGCCGGATGCGCTGAAGGACAAAATCCTTGCTTTCCTTAGGCTGTGAGGACAGCCCGGCGACGCCCGCCTTGTCCCTCGAAGGAGTTTCCAGGCTGGGGCTTCGGGGTACAGACGTGGTGTCCCGTATGCATCCTGCCAAGGGTGGTCTTGCATTTTGCTTCTTTTGATTGATTCAGTCGTCAATTGCCATTAATAATTGAGAAGGACGGTCGGTTGGCGAGTAGCTCCTATGGTTTCGCGGCCCCTCTTGTCACTGCAGACCTTTGCCGCCCTTGCTCGCGGCATCGTGGTGCTTGTGGTGTCAGCCACTTTCACCTGGCTGCCCGGGGCGCAGCGGGCTTGGGCGCAAGCTTCTATTGGGCCTGATGAAGGCCAACGGATCGCCGAAATCCGGGTCCGGTTGATGAACCCGTCGCCGGACAAGGCGCTCAACGACCGCGCCATAGATCAATTCCGGCGCGGTCTTGCGGTCTATCCAGATGACCATTTCTACCGGACGCTGGTTGATTTTGCGCTGAACCGGGCCACCCGCGCGGCAGGACTCGCCAGCGCCAGTTACGACATCGGCTTTGCCGACACCGGCGGCCTGACGCTGACCTTCGACCTTAGGCTGGGGGATTCTGCGGCTGCCGGGGCGCCGCGCGGCATGCTTGCAACGGGCACGACATCAGATTTCCCCGTGCTCTATGACAGCGGTGGGACCTACGTGAAGGTGAAAGCCGAGTCCATCGCGTTGCACTATGGCAACGCGGATGCCTGGTACGGCCGGCCCGATCTGATGCTGAATGGCAATCCCATGGTGCAGGGCAAGCCCTCCGGCAAGGGCTATCAGCAATGGGTCGAGGGCATGGTGCACACCGGCCTCTATGGCATCACGCCGCTCAGCGAGCGGTTCTATATCTTTGGCGGTGCGAGTGTTCTTGCCAGCGGCTCGTATGGCCAGGAGCTGTTCAGCAACCGCACCCGCAGCCATGTCGCGATCGAAGATGCCTTTGCCGGCTTCATCACCGGGGTCACGCGCGAGAACGGTGACCGGCTTCAGCTCGACGCGTCTGCCGGGCGTCAGCGTTTCACGCTGGGCGACGGCTTCCTGATCATCAACACGGCAGCCAATGGCCGGGACCGGGCGGCGCTGCAGGCCAATCCGCGCTGGTCGGCAGACATGGTTGCGCTGGCGCGGCTGCGCTACAACAACACCAAGGTCGAGCTGTTCCGGGTCGATCCAGACGAGCTTCCCATTCTCGACAGCAAGACCGTCATCGATGGTGTCAACATCGAGACCCGGCTGAGCAACGGCTTCGAGGCGGCCGCCAGCTTCCTGCGTGTGCCACAGTCCAGCTTCAAGTATTTCACGCCGGCCCAAACCTTTACCCGGGAAGGGCTGCAGGTCTTCGATGCCCGGCTGCGCTGGCAGCCCAATCCGGCCGGAACGCCGGGGCCATTCGTTGCGGCGGAAGCCGCGCTACAGCGCAATGAAAACTTCGACATGCAGGCCTATGGCTTCTATGGCGAGGCCGGCTGGAGCTTTGCCAGCCTGCCCTGGTCGCCCACCTTCAGCTACCGCTACGCACAGTTCTCGGGCGATGATCCGAACACCTCCACCTTCGAGCGCTGGGATCCGCTGCTGTCGGGCGGCAATGGCGAGCAGTGGGTGCAGGGCATCAATCATTTCAAGGTGGTGCAGGATTCCAACATCATCGCGCATCGTTTTCAGTTGCGGCTGCGTCCGTCTGCGAAGTTCGAGCTGGTGCCGCAGGTCTGGCTCTTCCGCGCCGACAGCCTGACGAACCTGGGCGGCAATCCGGCCCTGTCGTTCCTGGGATCGAAGGACTACGGCTACGAACTCAACCTGACCGGCAAGTACTTCGCCTCGCGCAATGTTTATGTTCAGGGTCATGTGGCGGCGACGTTCCCGGGGGCTGCCGTCAAGAAAGCCTTCAACGCCGATCCCGATCCCTGGCTCAGCACGATGCTCTTCGTGCGCGTGGCCTATTGATGCTTTGCGAAAAGGGAGTTTTTGACATGGAACGCAGGGATCTTCTGAAGACGATGGCACTGGCTGCAGCTGCCCCCGCCGCCGCTGGCGCGGTTGCGGGTGCCTCGGCCACGCAGGCTCAGGCTCAGGCCGGAAACCCGATTGCCGCCATGCCGGGGCACCATGACGTGACGCCGGTGAGTCCAGACTATTTCATCTCAGACCGCTTTGCCGGCAAGACCTACATCGTCACGGGCAGTGCGCGGGGCATGGGCAAGGTGGCCGCCGAGCGTCTGGCGCGGGAAGGTGCCAACGTCGTGGGAGCGGACTGGATTACCGACGAGGGCGCCGCCGTCATTGCCGCAATCAAGGCAGCCGGCGGCAAGGCCGAGTTCGTGCCGGGTGACGTCTCCGAGAATGCCATCTGCGATCAGATGGTCGAGGTGGCGGTGTCGGCCTTTGGCGGCCTAGACGGGGCGATCAACAACGCCGGCGTCATGGATGCCATTCCGCCCAGTGAGCCCATCGACTACGACAAGCAGAAGGACCTCGCCTTCAACCCGGTTCATCTCGCCAGCGACGCTTACTGGGACGTGGTCATGCGGGTGAATGCCACCGGTGTGTTCCGCTGCATGCGGGCACAGCTGCGCCACATGGTGGCCCAGGGCAAGGGCGGCTCGATCGTTAACGTCGCCAGTGTCGCGGGTTTGCGGGGCTTCAGCTCCACGCCGTCCTATGTCGCCAGCAAGCATGCGGTAAATGGCCTGACCAAGAACGCGTCCATCGACTACGCACCCTATGGTATCCGCATCAATTCCGTGAACATGGCTAACACCGACACGCCGATGGTGCAGCGGGCCAAGCAGCTCGTCGGTGCTCGAATGAAGGCCTTGGGCGGGGTGGGCATGGGTACGATCAAGACCCGCAGCCTTCTGCAATACGCCGACACCAGCTACCGCGATGCCACGCCGGAGGAGCAGGCGGCGATCATGCTGTTCCTACTGTCAGACGAGGCCTCCAACATCACCGGCGCCAATTGGGCAACTGATGGCGGCTTCACCACCTACTGATGACTGGAGCTGCCCGGACGTTGCGTCCTGTCTGTCCCCGTGCGCCAGGGGGAAAGTTGAAATGACCCTTGATCGTCGCGATGCCCTGAAGGGAATGACCTTGGCCGGTGGTGCCGTTGGCGTTCATGCCGCCAGCGGTTTGCAGATGGCACAGGCCCAGACACAGCCTGCCGCTGCTGCCTCACCAGACGGTGGCGGCGGTGGATATGCCGGCGGCCTGGCCATTGCTCCGACTGACCCGGCTTATTTCGTGCCGGATCGTTTCAAGGGCCGCACGGTCATAGTCACCGGTTGCGCGCGCGGCATGGGGCAGGCGGCAGCCGAGCGCCTTGCGCGCGAGGGCGCAAATGTCGCCGGCGTCGACTGGATCGAGGATCAGGGCACGGCGGTGATCGACGGGATCCGCAAGGCGGGTGGCAAGGCCGAGTTCGTGTGCGCGATGCCGCCGTCTGCCAGACGGCGGTCGACGTGGCCGTCGCAAGTTTTGGCGGGCTGTCCGGCGCCATCAACAACGCCGGTGTCATGGACGGTGTGTACTCCGGTGACCCGGTCGATTACGCGGCCCAGAAGCCGCGCGTCTTTGCCCCGATCCATGAGGCGACCGACAAGTACTGGGACGCGGCTTGGAGATCAACGCCGGCGGTGTGTTCCGCTCGCTGCGGCCGCAGCTGGCGCAGCTGGTCAAGCAGGGGCAGGGCGGCGCCATCGTCAATGTGGGCTCCATCGCCGGCCTGACGGGTCTTGCCGGCAATCCGGCCTATGTCGCCAGCAAGCACGCTGTGAACGGGCTCACCAAGAACGCGGCCATCGACTATGCCCCCTATGGCATCCGCATCAATTCCGTGAACATGGCTGCTACCGATACGCCGATGGTTGCCCGCGCCGGTGCGCTGGTAGCCGCCAGCATGAAGGACGGCGGCGGCATGGGCCGGATCAAGACCCAGAGCATCCTTGCCTATGCCGATCCGGCGCACCGTCCGGCCACGCCAGCGGAGCAGGTGGCAATCATGCTGTTCCTGCTTTCTGATGAGGCCTCCAACATCACCGGAGCCAACTGGGCGACGGACGGCGGCTGGACAACCTACTGAGCTGAGTTCTACTGCCGGTGCTGCGTGCAGGTTCCTCCCGCTGAAGCGGCAGACATGTCATCGCCCTTCTGAATTTCGCCTCTTGACCTGGAGTGCGCTCCAGCACCTAGCGTTGGTAACTGTCCAGCGCAACTGGGCAAATGTCATGGATCGAACAGCCATGCGGGCGGCTTGCGGAGAAGCAGGGCATGCCCGGGAAAGAGGTTTCATGAAGATCGGTGATCTCGCGGCCCGGACGGGCCTGAGTGTCGATACCTTACGCTATTACGAAAAGATCGGCCTGATCCCGCCCCCTTTGCGGGATGCCGGCGGCCACCGGGTCTATGACGAGCCGGCCCTGCGCTGGCTTGAGTTCCTCGAAAGGCTGAAGGCCACCGGCATGGGCATCCGCGACCGGCTGGCCTATGCGGAGCTGCGGGCACGGGGAGCCGCCACGGCCCGTGAGCGGCGGGAGATGATTGAGCGGCACCGCCAGAAGGTTTCGGCCAGCATCTGGGAACTGCAGCAAACGCTGGAACTGCTCGACGGCAAGGTGGCGCTTTACCGCAAGATCGAAGCCGGGGAAGCCGAAGATCCGGCGGCTGTTCCGGCCTCACAGGCTGGAGCTCCAGCCGTTCGCAAAGCCAAACGGAGAGCATGATGACTGCAGCGCTTGAACAGGGACGTGATGTCGTCCGCCTGCTGAATCCCGGTCTCGAGCAGGTGCTCGCAGAGCGGTATGACGATCTGGTGCCGGGCTTTAGCGAAAGTCTGGTGGAATGGGCCTATGGCCGCCACTATGCCCGCACCGGGCTGGATCTGAAAACCCGGCAGCTCTGCACTGTCGCCGCACTCACGGCGCTGGGCGGCCAGACCGGCCCGCAGCTGAAGGTGAATATTGCCCATGCGCTGGCGGCAGGGGCGAGCCGCGGGGAGATTGTAGAGGCTGTCTGGCAGATGGCTGTCTATGGCGGGCTTCCGGCCGCAATCAACGGCCTCAATGCCGCGCGCGAGGTATTTGCCGAAGCGGGCCAGCCGGAGTGAATTTCCTGTGCCCTCAGCCCGGGCCTTCGGACAGGTCCGGGCTGAAGGTTTTCTTTGTCACCGCTTCATCGACACCAGCGAGAACATGGCGCCTTGCGGGTCGAGGGCGTTGATGATCCAGGCGCCGCCGGGGACTTCCTGCGGGCCGTGGATGACCTTGCCGCCGGCCTTGGTGACGCGGGCGATGGCGGCGTCAAGGGCTTCGACGTTGATGTAGTAGTTCCAGAAAGGCTGCGGCATGTCCGGCATTTTGGTCATGATGCCGCCGATGCCCCGGCCGTTCAGGGCGAAGCACTGGTAGGTGCCCATTGGCCCCATATCGACGGCCATGTCCTTCTCCCAGCCGAACATCTTGCTGTAGAAGGTGAAGGCTTCCACCCCATCTCCGGCATAAAGCTCGTTCCAGCCGAAGGTGCCGGGAAGGCCCATGGCCGGTTCCGGCGGCAGAGGCCCATCCGGCATGTCCGGCTTGAACAGGCTGAGGACGGCGCCGTGTGGATCGGCCACGACGGCAAAGCGGCCGACCTGCGGGATATCCTCTGCCGGGCGGACAATCCTGCCGCCGCTGGCGGCAAATTCGGCGGCCTTGGCATCCACATCGGCAACACCCACATAGCCGATCCAATGGGGCGGCACGCCTGAGCCTGCCAGTTCGCCCGGCAGGGCCATCAGGCCTGCGCTGGGCATCGGCTGGCCGGGAACGGTCAGAAGCGTGTAATCGAAGCCCGGCATGCCCGAATCCGAGACCTGCCACCCCACCACGTCCGAATAGAACGCAGCGGCTGCTTCCGGGTCCGTCGTCATCAGCTCGTACCAGATGAATTTCCCGATCATGGGAGTCTCCTCATTGCAAATTAAAGGGGCGAGCCGTCAGGCTGGAGCCAGAATGTGGGTCATGAATTCGCGGAAGGTGCCGTCCGGCTGCTGCACGCTGCCGGTGAAGCTGCGGGTGCCGTCCGGCAGGAAGCGGATCACGTCGCGGTAGACGGCGCTTTTGCCCGGCGTGTCGAAATCCGGGCCATCGGCTTCCAGGACCAGCGTTTGTCCCTCGTCTTCCACCCAGCCGCGGTAGATCCAGAGATAATCCATCATGGAGCCGGTCCAGGTGCCGGTGTAGCGGCCAAGGGCAGGGTCGTAGCCGATGGTCATCAGCATTTCTGCCGGTTCACCATCCGGCATGGGGCCGCGCGTTTCGATGATGGCCCAGAGATCTCCGAGCATGCGGCCGGTTTCGGTCCAGCGCTTCGCCGGATCCTCCGGATCATAATCCGGGTGACCGGTGGACGAGACCATCCGCCATTCGCCCGCGAGCCTGCGCAGGATCTTGTGATGCTCTGTTGCGGTTGAAGGTTGCATGACGGGCCTCCTCTCCCGGTTGCTGATTGGTGCCGTCCGGCACGAGCGCGCTTGCGCGCCGGATCAGGGCGCTCTATCCCCGAAAACTGCCGATTGACGATATGAGTTGATATCAACATAAATAGACCATGTCAAACACCCCGCCCGTTCCCTATGCCAAGACCCTGCAGGTGAAGGACACCTGCCTGTGCCTTTTCGCCCAGCGTGCCGCCCGTGCACTGGCGCGCCGCTTTGATCTGGCGCTGAAGCCCACCGGGCTGACGAACCAGCAATTCTCCCTGATGATGGCGTTGAACCGGCCGGAGGCTCCGGCGCTGGGGCAGGTGGCCGGGCTTCTGGGCATGGACCGGACAACGCTGACGGCGGCGCTGAAGCCGCTGGCGCGCAAGGGCTGGGTGGAGGTTCTGCCGGATCCGAAGGACAGGCGCGGCAAGCGGCTGCATCTGACGCAAGCCGGGGCGCTGACGCTTGCCGCTGCGGTGCCCATCTGGGATGAGGTGCATGGTGCCCTTGAAGCAAGGATGACGGCCGATCCGCAGGTCCTGCGCGATGGGCTGGCGGAAATCAGCGGTTAGCCGCCGCTTTTAGGCCCGTCCGAATGGCCGAGATCCCGCTCCGGCCAGACGAGATTGCGCAGGCGCTGTTTCAGCACCTTGGCCTCGGGGAAGCCGCCGTCCTCCTTGCGCTCCCAGATCTGCGTGCCGTCGCAGGTGATGACGAATACACCGCCGGTGCTGGGGATTAGGGTGACGGAACCGATTTCCTCGGAGAAGGTGGACAGCAGTTCCTGGGCCAGCCAGGCGGAGCGGAGCATCCAGTTGCATTGGCGGCAGTAGGTGATGGTGATGGCGGGCTTTTCGGTCATGGCGTGAGTATGCGGTGAGTCCGTCGCTCCGGGAAGAGGCGCGTGGAAATTGCGCTTGCGGCTGGCGCTTGCCGCCGGGGACAGGATGGAGCAGAAGGGATGCACTTTGCTGCCCGCCCCGATTTCGTGGTTCCCGTTCATGCCTGATCTGTCGCCCCAGCCTTTGCCTGCGCCTCTTGCGGCTGCTCTTGCGGCCTGTCCGCCGCTGGCCGGGGCGTTGCGCCGGGAGGCGGGAGACAGGCTGCAGGTGACGGCGGTCTCCGGCCTCAGCAATCACGTCTACCGGCTGACGGGGGAGGCGGGCAGCTTTGTCCTGCGGGTGGAGCGGGCGGAGAACCAGGGGCTTGTCGACCGCCAGACCGAGGCTGAGTTTTCGCGCGTTGCCGAACGGCTGGGGCTGGGGCCACGTGTCATTCTGGCGGTGCCGGAGCAGGGCGTGATGCTGATCGAGGCGGTGCCGGATGCCCATCCGCTTGCAGCGGCGGGTGTTGCCGGGGCAGAGCTTCTGGGGGCGTTGCTGGCCCGGCTGCATGGGGCGGCTGCCGCTTTCGGCGGGCTGGCACGGCCGCCGGTCTTCGTGCCCTCGCAGCGGCTTCGGGAGATGATCCTTGCGGCAGAGGCAGACGGTGCTGCACCGGAGGATCTTGCCTTTCTGCGGGATGCTGCCGGTGGCCTTGCAGCCGTGCCGCAGGGGCTGCCCGCCCCATGCCATTGCGATCTGGTGCCGGGGAATATCCTCAGTGACGCCGAGCGCCTGTGGCTGATCGACTGGGAATATGCGGGCTGGTCCGATCCAGCCTGGGATCTGGCTTATGCGGTGCTGGAATGCGGGCTGGATGCGGCTGCCGAAGCCGCGCTTCTGACTGCCCATGCCGCAGGCCTTGCCCATGGCGAAGACCCTGACCTGATGCGCCGCCGGGTGGCCGCGATGAAGCCGGTCTGCGACGGCATTTCCGCGCTCTGGGCGCTGGGGCAGGCCGCGCGCGGCAATGATGCGGCGGATTTCAGGGCCTTTGCGGTTGAGCGGCTGGCGCGGGCGCGGCACAGCACCGGCGTCTGAGCGCTGCGGTCACTGCGGCGGATTGGCCTCGAACTCCTGCTGCACGCAAGCAGCATGGCTCGTGTTCATCTGGCTCAGAAGGCCGGTATCTTCCGGATTGCCCAGCAGCTTGTCCCACAGGCCTTCCGATTTCATTGTGCTGAGGGTGCAGGAACAGATGCGCGCGCAGGCGGGCTGTTCCACACCGCCCGCCGTGCAGGTCAGGGTGCAGTTTTCCTGAAAGTCACGGGAGATTCTGTCCTCGATGACGCCGGTGGCTGCCACGAGCCAGAGGCTGCCGAACAGCACGGGCTGATGGATCAGATAGACCGCCAGCGAGTGGCGTCCACCCCGGCACAGCTGATGGCTGAATGCGGAGCGCGGCTGCCAGCGGGAGGCCCAGAATTTTACGTCAGGGTGGCGCAGCATATGCCCGGCAGCAACGCCCAGCAGGGTTGCGCCTGCCCAGGGCACCAGCGGTACCCAGTCCACGCTGGAAAAGCCCGGATCGCCAAGTCCTGTCCAGAGCCACAGCGGCCCGTCGAAGGCAGGGCCAGCAGCCCAGAAGGGCAGGGAGAAGACCAGCAGCGCGGCGGCAACGGACGCAAGGGCGGGCAGGCGGACAAAGGGCAGGGCCAGCAGGCTGGCTGCGGCAATGCAGTGGAGAATGCCGAAGCGCACCATGTTGGCTTCGAGTGCATACCATGTGCCGGCGCTGACGGCTGCCGCAGCCACCAGGATCACGGCTTCCCGCCGCCAGAAGGCGCGCCAGCGGATGCCGCTGGCATGGGCAAGGCTCAGGCTGACACCGGCGAGAAACAGGAAGGTGCCTGCAATCAGCCGGGCATAGGTCTGCCAGCCGCCATCCTCGTTGACGGGCCAGTCCACGATCCCGAACCAGGAAAGATCCCAGGACAGGTGATAGGACACCATGGCCAGCAGCGCGAGGCCACGGGCAAGGTCCAGCCCGTGAAGGCGCAGCGTGGAAGAACCGGTACTTGGGGAACTGGGTGCCGGGCTGGCGGTCATTGCGGAGATCCGTTGAAACTCCGCCTGCCGTGCCCGGCGCTTCTGGCAGGCTGCCGGAGCGAGCCGGGCAGGTGCCTGACGGTATGCCTAGCCAAGAAAGGCGGACGCCAGAACGCTGGCAAAGGCTGAAACTGCGATAAAGCCCGCTACATAGGGCCAGGGTGAACGCGGACTGCTGACGAGACTATCGGTATCATAACGATCCTGAATGCTCATCTCAGGGCTCCTCCCGGTTGGGGTTGGTCCATATGTGACGTCCCTAGGAACGTTGCATATGGTTAACGTCTGGTTAAAGCCCTATTTGACCCTCCGGTTCCGTTGTCCTGCATGTTTTTTCCGCGGCTGTGGAAAAGATCCTAAAAGCCGAGTGTTTCCAAGCCGTTTTCCAGATAGTCGGCGAGCAGGGGCAGGCCGATCAGATAGCTGGCGGCGCCCTTCATGCCTCTGGCCCGGGCTTCCTCGACGGCCTGATCGAAGTCGCTGGCATCAAAGTCGCCGCGGCCGACCCAGGCAATGGCGACCAGTTCGGCCGACTCATCCACGTTCAGGTCCGAGATCAGCTCCCGCAGTTCCTCCTCGCTGAGGTCGATGGATTCCTCTTCCGCAAGGCCATCGTGCATGTGGAGGTCGGAGAGATGGTCCTCATCAAAGTCGATGCCATTGCCGCGGTCTTCCTCGAAAGCGTCGTTGAGGGCGGCAGCTGCGGAGCGGGCCTTCTGCACCAGCATGCGGATTGTTTCAGGCGACAGGGTCAGTTCAACGGCCATGGCAGAACTCCATGTGTCTTTCACTCCCTCATTAAGTCATTGGATGAACAGAGACGCAACGGGGCAGGCCCGGAGGCGGCTGGTGCAATGCGGCACGCGGCCAGGTGTGTGCCGGACATGCGAAAGCCCCGCAGAGCGCGCTCCCGGGGCTTTCGCATAAATGCACAACGGATCTGGCCGGAGCTTCACCCGGAGCGCAGAGCCTGCAGGTGGCGCAGGTCCTTGCCGGCCTGCGCGGGGTGCTGCATGTCCTGTTGAGCGGCATTGTTCTGCCCGGGCTCATGCGCCGAAGGCGAAGAGCCGAGGAAGGCAACGGCAGCGGCGAGCATGACGCCGAACACAATCGCCATGCCGAGGGGACGCAGGCTCGCCTCGTCTTCGGGACGCGTCTTGCGTGCAGTGCGGATGGTGGCCATCGGCGGGGCATCCATCCGGGTGTTCCCTGCTTGTGCCTGCCGTTCCGGTTCTGGCGCAGAGGAGCCTGTGGCTGTGCGGTCAGCTCCGGTCATCGCAGGTCCTCTCCGTCACGGGGAATGCCTGCCGCAGCGGGCGCGCCTCCAGATCCTGCAGCAGCTTCATGCCAAGGCTGAGGGTCAGGGAGAGCATGCCGGCGAAGGCGGCTGCCAGCGTCAGCATCAGGCCATCTTCTGAGGGGGACGCGGTCACCGCATAAATCGCAACGGCTGCAACGCCAGCACCGCCGGCGGCGGTGAAGGGAGTGAGCCGGAAAATCTCCTTGAAGGAGTTCTGTGGGTCGAGCATCGTCTGATCTACCATTCCAAGGCCCTTTCATCAGCGCCCAGACGGGCAGAAACTGGCCTGAAAATGCGACGGCCTGCGGCCCGGAAACGGGCGGGTTGCAGCATTTTTCATGGCCATTTCGTGGCGGGAAAAGTTTCAGTTTGTAACGATCATCTTCACTGGATTTTTGCCCTTGCAGGCGATACCGGAACGTACTGGATGTTTCGGCGCGGGGATGGGCCCGCCAGGGACGGGCAAGAGGCATGAGCGGATCAAGCGAGGCGGCGGCGGCAGTGATGCAGGCGCCGGACCAGAAGCTTTTGCAGACTGCGGCTTCCGCGGTGCCGGATGCCCACGCCGGGCCGCATCTCAGCCTCTCAGGCCTTTGGTTTCTGATCGCCGATCCATCCGCCAAGCGGCTGATGTGGCTCGAAACCTCGACGGCCCAGATCGAGGGCAAGGGGTCCGGGCTGAAACAAGCCGCCCTGTCCGAGGCGCTTTCCGCACTGGCGCCGCAGACGCAGAAAAATCTTCTCAATCTGTTCAACACCGTCATCCGGAAAGGCAAGTGCGGCCCGATGGATGTGGGCACGGATGCGGAGAGCGGCATTGCCGGCATCAGCCTGACCGGCTGGCGTTACGACGCAGGCGATGGGCGCCAGTTTGTCATTTGCCATCCTTCGGCCGTTGCCGCCGGCGGAGAGGGCGGGCATGTGGTGCGCGGCCTTGCGCCGATCCTGAAGCACTTCGTCGAGAATTCAGGCAAGATCGTCATGACGGCCGATAATTTCGGCTATGTCCGCTATGCCAGCCCCGGCTTCTTTCACGCCTTCGGCATTGACGATCCGGCGCTCTGCATCGGGCGCAACATCGCCCATATCCCGAAGCGGGTCGGCAAGACGCTGGCGGCGCTGATCCAGACGGTTCTCGCCCGCACGTCCAGCGCCTCCGGCAAGGGGCGTTTCAAGATGCCCAATGGCGACACGATGGTGATGAACTATTCAGCGCTGTTCTTTCGCCTTTCAGAAACTGCCGGAGGTGTCGTCTTTACGGCAGAGCCGGATGGCCACGGCGATGCGGATTTTACCCGTATTTTTGATGTGATGACGTCGCCGTTGATCGTCGTCGACACGAAGACACGCAAGATTCTGGCGGCCAACAAGGCGGCGCGCAAGGCCTTTCAGCTGACCCAGCAGTCGATGGATGAGCATCCCATCACCGAAACGCTGTTGCATCCCAAGAGCTACGGGCTGCTGCTTGAGGCCGCGAAAAAGGCCAACAACATTCCCATCGCCGTGGTGGTGAACAGCCTTGACGGCTCGTCCAGAAACAAGCGCATCCGCGCGATCTTCATCGACAACGACGATGACCCGCCGCATCTGGTGCTGGAAAGCCGGGCCTGAGGAGTCAGGCCGGGCGGCTCCCGTTTTTCGAACATTGGTCTGCCTGCCGTCCGGGTGGTTTTATTTTTTGGCACAAAAATTGACGCTAGACGCCCTTCTGCGGGTCTTTGGCCTTGCGGCTGTTCTGTTGTCGGCTTAGGGTCCGCGCGCTCGAAATCACCATGTCTCCTATGGAGGACCCTCATGGGCTTTATTGCCGATGCTCTTTCGCGTGTGAAACCGTCCGCAACGATTGCGGTCACCAACAAGGCGCGTGAGCTGAAAGCCGCCGGCCGGGACGTTATCGGTCTTGGCGCTGGCGAACCGGACTTCGATACCCCGGAAAACATCAAGGCTGCGGCGATCAAGGCCATCAATGAGGGCAAGACCAAATACACCGCCGTGGACGGCATTCCCGAACTGAAGGAGGCGATCTGCGCCAAGTTCAAGCGCGAGAACGGCCTGACCTATACCCCGGCACAGGTGACGGTCGGCACCGGCGGCAAGCAGGTGCTCTACAACGCCCTGGTCGCCACCGTGAACCCGGGCGACGAAGTGCTGATCCCGACGCCGTACTGGGTGAGCTACCCGGACATGGTGGAGCTGGCCGGCGGCACGCCGGTGATCGTGGAGGCCGACAAGAAGACCTTCAAGATCACTGCCGAAGCGCTGGAAGCGGCGATCACGCCGAAGACCAAGTGGTTCATCTTCAACTCGCCGTCGAACCCCTCGGGCGCCGCCTACACGCGCGCCGAGCTGAAGGCGCTCACCGATGTGCTCGTCCGTCATCCGCATGTGTGGGTGATGAGCGACGACATGTATGAGCACCTCGTCTACGACAACTTCGAGTTCACCACCCCGGCGCAGGTCGAGCCGTCGCTCTATGACCGCACGCTCACGGTGAACGGTGTCTCCAAGGCCTATGCCATGACCGGCTGGCGCATCGGCTATGCGGCCGGTCCCGTGCAGCTGATCAAGGCGATGGCGACGGTGCAGTCCCAGTCCACGTCCAACCCCAGCTCCATCGCCCAGTATGCGGCCGTGGAAGCGCTGAACGGCACGCAGGACTTCATCCCGAAGAACAACGAGATCTTCAAGGCCCGCCGTGATCTGGTGGTGTCCATGCTGAACCAGGCCAAGGGTCTCGTTTGCCCGGTGCCGGAAGGCGCGTTCTACGTGTTCCCGTCCTGCGAAGGCTGCATCGGCAAGACCGCGCCGTCCGGCAAGGTCATCGAGACCGACGAGGACTTCGTGACCGAGCTGCTGGAAGCTGAAGGCGTTGCCGTGGTGCAGGGCTCGGCCTTTGGCCTTGGCCCGAACTTCCGCATCTCCTACGCCACCGCAACCGAAGCCCTGGAAGACGCCTGCCAGCGCATCCAGCGCTTTTGCGCTAACCTGCGCTGAGCCGTTTCTGACGGTAAGTGATTGAAGAGCCCGCCGGTGAAAACCGGCGGTTTTTTTGTCGTTAAAGTCCTCTCCGTGGTCATCCCGGCTCGCGCTGCGTTTGGCCGGGATGACGATGGAGGGGCTGCAGCGGCGCCCGCAAAACTCTACCTTTGTAAATTGCCAGAGCTCTATTGTTTCAGCGCTTCTTTGGCTTCCCGTAAACATCCCGGTATTCCGGCTTTGTCGGGCAGCCGGGCTGGGTACAGGGCTGGGCGAGTTCCCTGGCCCGTTCGCGGCGGTGTTCGGCTTCGATCTGCTGGCGCTTGTCGAGGCCTTGCGTCTGCTGCTGCTGGCTTTTGTCCAGAAGCATGCGCCCGGCCTGGCCGCGCATGGACGGGGCGGCGGCGGTGCCGTTGTCGCTGGAGCGGCGCAGGGCGGAGGTCTGGGCCTGAGCTTCGGAGCCTGTATCAAGCGTCAGCAGGGCCGCTGCCAGAAGCAGGGTGGTAGCCACAAGGCTTTTAAGCGTCTGGATCTGCATGCTGACTTCGGCCCTTCGCTGCCTCGTCCGGTTGTCTCTGGCCTTGTTGTGGCCCGCAGATGCGGCAGGGGCAAGGCCGTTTGATGCTGCAGTGCCGCACATCTTTTGCTTGCAAATGGCGCCCGCGCGGCGCGACGATGCCTTCAACAGCGACGTGGCGGCGTCAAACGCGCGCGGAGCTGCAATGCTCAAACGCCGCAGGGCCTGGCCCGGCTCCGGAGCGTCCGGACAAGACGGCTCATGTCCCTGCAGCGGGTGGACGGCGCGCAGACGCGGCGTCATCTCCTGCCGCGATCCTCGCGCTGGCAACACAAGCCAACGGGAGACGGCAGCATGAGCGGCATTCAGGAAAGCACCAGCAGCGGCAGACGATCCGGCCCCCGCTGCATCGCGATTGTCGGGCCCTTCGGAAGCGGCAAGACAACCCTGATGGAAGCCATATTGGCGCGCACGGGGGCAATTTCCAGACAAGGCAGCCAGGCAGGCGGCAACATGACGGGCGATGCCTCGCCGGAGGCGCGGGCTCACGGCATGAGCATCGAGATGAACATCGCCGGAACGGAGTATCTCGGGGACCACTATACCTTCCTCGATTGCCCCGGCTCCGTCGAGTTCCTCACCGACACGGAAGGCGCCCTGTGCGGCGCGGATCTGGCGATCGTGGTGGCGGAAGCGGACGAGAAGAAGGTTCCCGCGCTGCAACTGATCCTCAAGATGCTGGAAGAGCGCGGTGTGCCCCGGCTTCTGTTCCTCAACAAGATCGACAAGGCCACCCAGCGGGTGCGCGACGTGCTGCAGATGCTGCAGCCGGCCTCCAGCGTGCCGCTGGTCTTGCGGCAGATCCCGATCTGGAAGAACGGCATCGCCGTGGGCTTCATCGATCTTGCCCTGGAGCGGGCCTTTGTCTACCGCGAGCATGCGGAAAGTCTCGTGATCGACATGCCGGGTGATGAACTTGCCCGCGAGGTGGAAGCGCGCTTCTCCATGCTGGAACGGCTGGCCGACCATGACGATGTGCTGATGGAAACCCTGCTGGAGGACATGGCACCGGGCCGGGAGCGGGTGTTCACGGATCTCGCCGAAGAAATGCGGCAGGGTCTGATCTGCCCCGTATTCATCGGCTCGGCAGAACACGGCAACGGCATTCAGCGGCTGATGAAGGCTCTGCGGCACGAGGGGCCGGATGTGGTGGCGACGCGGGCGCGGCTGGGCCTGAGCCCCTCCACCGAGGCGGGCGTGGTGGTGAAGACGCTGCACACGCTGCATGGTGGCAAGCTGTCGGTGACGCGCGTTCTGGGCGGCACGGTGGCCGAGGGGCAGGGGCTGCACCTGCCAGAGGGCGGAGCGGAGAAGCCATCCGGCCTGCTTTCGCTGTTTGGCCAGCAGGCGAGCCGCCGGGGTGCGGCAGGAGAGGGGGAAACGGTGGCGCTGGCGAAGCTCGACGGGGCGCAGACCGGTATGCTGCTGGGGCTGAAGGAGCCGATCCGGCAGTGGATGCCCTTCCGCCGGCCTGAGCCGGTGATGGGGCTTGCCATCTCCACGGCTGACCACAAGGACGATGTGAAGCTCTCTGCTGCCCTGCATAAACTGACGGAAGAGGACCCCGCCCTGCATGCGCGGCTGAGCGAGGCGACCGGCGAAACCCTGCTGGAAGGGCAGGGCGAAATGCACCTGCGTGTCGCGCTGGCCCGGCTCAAGGGCAAATATGGCCTGACGGTGGAGGCGCGCGCGCCGCAGATTGCCTATCGCGAAACCATCCGCAAGGGCACCAGCGTGCGCGGGCGGCACAAGAAACAGTCGGGCGGGCATGGCCAGTTCGGGGATGTGGTGCTCGAAATCCGGCCGCTGGGACGCGGAGAGGGTTTTGTCTTTGCCGAGAAGATCACCGGCGGCGTGGTGCCGCGCCAATATATTCCGTCCGTGGAAGAGGGCGTGCGCGAGGCGCTGGGCCATGGCGCGCTGGGCTTCCCGCTGGTGGATATTTCGGTCGTGCTGACGGACGGGTCCTATCACTCGGTCGACAGTTCCGATCAGGCCTTCCGCATGGCGGCGATCACGGCAATGCGGGAAGGGCTGCCGGAGTGCAGCCCGGTGCTGCTGGAGCCGATGGACGAGGTGATCGTGGTGTGCCCGTCCGAAGCGACGGCACGCATCAACGCCATCATCCCTGCTAGGCGCGGCCAGATCCTCGGCTTTGATGCGAGGCCCGGCTGGGCCGGGTGGGACGAGGTGCGCTGCCTGATGCCGCAGGCGGAGCTGGACGGGCTGATCGTGGAATTGCGGTCAGCAACGGCAGGGGCGGGCAGCTTCCACCGCCGCTTTGACCATCTGGCAGAGGTGACCGGTAAGCTCGCAGATCAGATACTTGCCCGCGAGCGCCAGAAGGCTGCATAAAGGAGCTCTCCATGCAGCCCTTCGGGCTGCTGCCAACAGGAGGGGCGAGGCCGGTGCGGACGGGCGCCGGCCTCATCTTTTCCCGATAGGCACAAAGAGCGCTCAATCCTGCGTGCGCAGGGGCTCGCCAGACGTCACCAGAGCGTTATTTGCATCTTCAGAATTTCAGGCGTTTGCTGTGGGCGCTGATCAGGAGGACAAGATGCATATCATCCGCAAGCCGGGCTGGGCCCTGCCCGAGCATATGGCAACACCGGAGCACCTGTTCTGGAACCGCCGCGCGGTTCTGGCGGGCATGGCGGGTGCGGGCGCACTGGCACTGGGGGCGGGGCTGCCATCCGGTGCAAGGGCGCAGGACGGTGCCGCAGACCCGAGCGCCAGCCTCTATCCGGTGACGCGCAACGAGGCCTATATGCTGGACCGTGCGCTCAGCCAGGAAAAGCATGTCACCAGCTTCAACAATTTCTACGAATTCGGCACCAGCAAGAGCATCGCCCGTGCGGCGCAGTCCCTGCCCATCCGCCCGTGGACGGTGACCATCGACGGCATGGTGGACAAGCCGCAGCAGATCGGCATCGATGATCTTCTGAAGGCCATGCCGCTGGAAGAGCGGCTCTACCGCTTCCGCTGCGTCGAGGCCTGGTCCATGGCCGTGCCCTGGTCCGGCTTTGCGCTGTCGGAACTGGTGAAGCTGGCGAGCCCCCAGGCAGGCGCCAAATACCTGCGTTTCGAGACCTTCCAGGACGCGAGCATTGCGCCGGGCCAGAACATGGTCTGGTATCCGTGGCCCTATGTGGAGGGTGTTACCATGGCCGAGGCCACCAACGAACTGGCCTTCATGGTGACCGGTGTCTATGGCAAGCCGCTGCCCAAGCAGAACGGCGCGCCGCTGCGCCTCGCCCTGCCGTGGAAATACGGCTTCAAGTCGATCAAGAGCATCGTCCGCATCACCTTCACCGACGAGCGGCCAAAGACCATGTGGGAAGCGCTGGGGCCGACCGAATACGGCTTCTGGGCCAATGTGAATCCGGAAGTCGCTCACCCGCGCTGGAGCCAGGCGCAGGAAGACGTGCTGGGCACCGGCCAGACCGTGCCGACCCTTCTCTACAACGGCTACGCCGAACAGGTCGCCGGCCTCTACAAGGGCATGGAAGGCGAGAAGCTGTTCATGTGAGGCTGTGTGACTTCAGGGACGTGATGTGGAAGGCTCCGGGGTATCTCCGGGGCCTTTTTTCTTTTGATTGAGGCCTCTCCGCCGTCATCCCGGACGCGCTTCGCGCGATCCGGGACCGGTGAGCCGGGGTATAAGTTGGTTGTGTTTAGGAGCCATAGCTGCGGGACCTTGGCTCACCGGTCCCGGATCTCCGCTTCGCTGCGTCCGGGATGACGATGGATAGGGAACGGACTCGCTGAAAGCAGCCATCTCAAGCGCTTTTGCATTTCAAAGGTGGAGTTTCCTGTTGCTACGTCCGAGCGGCATCAGCCTAAGCGCGTTCCACTTCCAAGCCACAAGGCAAAAAAAAGCCGGGTCAAAAGACCCGGCAGTTATTTTTGATTTTCCACAGCGTGGAAAATCACCTTCCAGAGGGGAACAGCTGGCTGAATTGGCGTCGCTGGGAGGAGAGTGCGACGCCGCAGAACCAACAGTGATGCTTATATGCAGTGCACAAGCTGATTAAACAAGTGGCACCTGCGCAGGTCAGCCATGCGTTTAAGGAATGACTAATATGTCAGTCCTGCACAATCCTGTCACATTTGGCCCGGGGGAATCATATTTCCTTTTTTGATTCAGATGCTTGATGTGTGCTTTGTGCAGATTTTGACCTTGTGGTCAGATTTCGTGCAGTTTCAAGAATTGCCTGTTTTTCAGGCGAATTCGTTCTGGCTGGTATTTTGATGGATGAGTTCGCAGGAGTGTACAGGCTGCAGCTGGACGCTATTCTTCCCGGAAGCGCTATGAAATCAAATGGATATGATTTTGAAGGCGTTTTCTGCGCTGCGGCATTCTGTCCAGCGGCGGAACGCCGGTCAGTAGGACCAGCGTTCGGCCTTGGCCAGCAGGAAATCACGGAAGGCGGTGATGCGCGCTGTGTTTTTCAGCTCGGACGGATAGACGAAATAGGTGTCGAAGCTGGGGATCTGGTCTTCCAGATGGGTGAGGATCGGCACCACGCCCGTGTCATTCTCGACGATGTAGTCCGGCAGGATGGCCACGCCGATGCCCTGATCCACCGCGCGCTTGATCGCCACCACATTGTTGACGCGCAGCACGATGCGGCGCGGCTCGCCCAGCGGGCGGTGCGCCGTTTCCAGCCAGTTCATGTCGCGCAGATAGGCCGGGGCATGCTCGCCGAAGGTGACGATGCGGTGATTGTCCAGATCCTCGATCGTCTTCGGGGTGCCATAGCGCTTCAGGTAATGCGGTGAAGCGTAGATGTGGAAGTGCACGGTGAAGAGCTTGCGCTGGATCAGGTCCGGCTGGGTTGGCTGGCGCAGGCGGATGGCCACATCCGCTTCGCGCATGCCAAGGTCCAGTTCCTCGTCATCGAAGATCAGCCGCAGTTCCATGTCCGGATAAAGGTCGATGAACTCGTTGATGCGCGCCGTCAGCCAGGTGGAGCCAAGGCCCACCGTGGTGGTGATGCGCAGCACGCCGGAGGGCTTTTCGCGGCTGTCGGTGAGGCGCGTCTGCACGGCCTCCAGCTTCATCAGCACCTCGCGGGCCGTGCGGTAGAGGAGTTCGCCCTGCTCGGTGAGCAGAAGGCCGCGCGCATGGCGGTGGAACAGCGGGATGCCGAGATCCTGCTCCAGCGCGCTGACCTGACGGCTGACGGCGGACTGGCTCATGTTCAGGCTGTCGCCCGCATGCGTGAAGCTGCCTGCCTGTGCGGCGGCATGGAAAATGCGCAGCTTGTCCCAGTCCATCATGCGCCCGTCTCTCCTCTTCCGCCGCCCCTCTTTGCCGGGTCAGCCTGTTGCTGGCCGCCTCAGCCTGCCGTTGCTGCCTCAAGGGCATGTTCAGCCAGAAACTTCTCCGCTTCAAGGGCGGCCATGCAGCCCATGCCGGCGGCGGTGACGGCCTGGCGGTAGATGTCGTCGGTCACGTCACCGGCGGCAAAGACACCCGGCACGGAAGTGCGGGTGCTGTCGGCCTCGGTGAAGATGTAGTCATTCGGCTTCAGCGTCAGCTGGCCGCGGAACAGATCGACCGACGGCGCATGACCGATGGCGATGAAGACGCCGTCGGCCTTGAGTTCGTGCGTTTCGCCGGTCTTGACGTTCTTGAGACGTGCGCCCGTGACGGCCTTGGGCATGCCGCCGCCGAGGATCTCGTCCACAACGCAATCCCAGACCACATTGATCTTCGGATTGGCAAACAGCCGCTCCTGCAGGATGCGCTCGGAGCGGAAGCTGTCGCGGCGGTGCACGACCGTCACCTTGGACGCCAGATTGGCCAGATAAAGCGCTTCCTCGACGGCCGTATTGCCGCCGCCGACCACGATCACTTCCTTGCCGCGGTAGAAGAAGCCGTCGCAGGTGGCGCAGGCCGAAACGCCCGCACCCATGAAATCCACTTCCGACGGCAGACCCAGCCAGCGCGCCTGCGCGCCGGTGGCGATGATCACCGCATCGGCCAGAAACTCGGTGCCGCCATCGGCAACGGCGCGGAACGGGCGCTTCGACAGGTCCACCTCGGTGATGATGTCATGCACGATGCGCGTCCCGACATGCTCGGCCTGAAGCTGCATCTGCTCCATCAGCCAGGGGCCCTGGATCGGCTCGGCAAAGCCGGGATAGTTCTCCACATCGGTGGTGATGGTCAGCTGGCCGCCCGGCTGGATGCCCGCGACGAGAACCGGTTCCAGCATGGCGCGCGCGGCATAGATGCCGGCGGTGTAGCCAGCCGGGCCCGAGCCAATGATGAGCAGCTTCACGTGTTCCGTCGCCATGTCCAGTTCCTTAAATCTCATGCCTTGCGCGAGGCCAGCCGGTCCCTGATGGCCGCAGCGATCTGCGGGGTGCTGTCCAGCGGCTCACAGGTAGTGGTTTTGAGAGGCCCCGGAAAGGGGTGAATGGCGCCAATCTGGCGCAATCCAGTCAAAAAACGGTCCAGCCGGTGGTGCCCGCCCGAGGGCATGAACACATGCACCGGCCGCCCCGCCGCCAGCGCCTCACCCACCATGTTGGTGCTGTCGCCCGTGACCACGATGGTATCTGCCAGCGCCAGCATTGCCAGCAACGGATTTTCACCGCTGCCGTCCCACAGGAAATGGTTTCCTGTCTCCGCCAGTTGCTCCAGCCGGTGACTGAGGGCAGGGGGCGTGCGGCGTGAGGCGGTGATCATCAGGCTGCCACCCTGCCGTGCCGCATCCGCCAGCCCGTCTGCAAAGCGGTTGATGTCTTCGGCCGTGAAGCTGTGATGGCGGCTGTTGCCGCCCACAAGCACGGCTATGCGCGGGGAGGGCAGATCCCCAAGGCGCGGGTCCGGCTGCGCCCTTGCCGCTGCCAGTTTCTCAGCCGAATGGCGGTGCGGTGCGGTTGGCGTCACCAGAACATTGGCGCCGCGCAGCCGGTCATGCTCCCCCACCCAGATGAGGTCGGCGGCACTCGTGCCCGTGCGCGGATCCTTGAGGAAGACGGTGAAGGTGCGGCCGCCGCTCAGCTTCTTCAGGCGGCGCAGATAAGGCACGGTGCGCCGGCCGGAGGCAATGGCGATGTCCGGGTAGGGCGGCGCCAGCGGGCTGCCGGGCCGCGTCTCGGCCTCACGCGGGTCAATCGGCCCCCAGGGCATGGCCCAGACGAAGGGCTTGCGCGGGGCAACGCGGCGGATCTGATAGGGCAGGCCAAGGGCTTCGGCGACGCCCATGCACTGGATTTCGTCGCCCGCCTTGCCATCGGACAGAATCCAGATGCTCCGGTCATCCTCAGCTTTTGCGGTTTCTGGATCTTTCTTGAGCATGGGTGCTTTTGTTATAGTCTTGCGGAAATGAGCAAAAAATCATAAGCCGCAGGGCATTGGGTCTTGCGGCCACACAAGCACGGACAGACGGCTGGAACAAGGCCGGGGGCGTGCCTGTGAAACGGAACTTTGGGGCAGGCGGCCTTTTTGCCGTGCCCGCCGGGCGCTGCCCGCACTGACTGGAGATTTCCTTGAAAGCACGGCTTGACGCGATCGACTGGCACATTCTGGACGAGCTGCAACAGGATGGCCGGATGACCAATGTGGAACTCGCCCGCCGTGTCGGCATCTCCGCGCCCCCGTGCCTGCGCCGGGTGCGCGCGCTGGAAGAGGCCGGGCTCATCCGCGGCTACCGCACGCTGCTGGACGAAAAGCAGCTCGGCTACGAGGTGACGGCCTTTGCCATGGTCGGCCTGCACAGCCAGACGGAAGCGGACCTCAACGGCTTCGAGGAGCGGGTCAACAGCTGGCCCATCGTGCGCGAGTGCTTCATGCTGTCGGGCGAAGTGGATTTCCTGCTGAAATGCGTCGCCCCGGACCTTCAGACCTTCCAGACCTTCATCATCCGCGAACTGACCGCCGCCCCCAACGTCGACAGCGTCCGCACCGCCCTCACCATCCGCCGCACCAAGGACGAACCGACGGTTCCGATCGAGCGGTGAAATTGCACTGACAGCAGCTTTCAAGCCCCGGTTTTCCGGGGCTTTTTGCTGGCCGTAAGGCTGCGGCGAAGCTTGTGCGAGGCCGGTGTTGCACGCAAGGGTGTGCGTATTCGCCTTGCAATTTGTGCCTAGGCATTCCATGCAGCTTCTGGATTTCATGAAGCTGGAGCTGACAGTGCCTGCCGTTGGAATTGATCTTGGAACGACAAATTCGCTGGTTGCCGTGTTTGAAAACGGCGCTCCCCGTCTGATCCGCAACAAGGTTGGCGGCGTCCTGACCCCTTCGGTCGTCAGCTTTGATGGGGAACACCTCTATTCCGGCGAAACGGCGCGCGCCCGCATGGTGACGCATCCGAAAGAGACTGTTTCGGCCTTCAAACGTGCGATGGGCACGGAAACCACCTTCAAGCTGGCCGGCCAGGTCTTCACGCCTGTGACCCTGTCCTCCGTTGTCCTTCAGTCTCTGAAGGCCGACGCGGAGGCTGAACTGGGCTGCCCGGTTGAGGACGTGGTCATCTCCGTCCCGGCCTATTTCAACGAAATGCAACGCAAGGCCGTGTCGCAGGCCGCCGTGATGGCGGGCCTCAACCCTGTCCGTCTCATCAATGAGCCCACCGCCGCTGCTCTGGCCTATGGCCTGCAGAACCTTGAGGAAGAGAGCACCTTCCTCGTATTCGATCTGGGCGGGGGCACGTTTGATGTCTCGATCCTGGAAGTGTTCGAGGGCGTCATGGAGGTGAAGGCGACCGCTGGTGATGCCTATCTCGGCGGCGAGGACTTCTCCCGCCTGCTCGAAGAGCACCTCACCAGTCAGCTTTCGCTGCGGCAGCGCTTTGATGGCAACAAGGCGGCCGTGCGCAAGCTGGCGGAGCAGGTGAAGCTCATGCTGAGCGAGAAGGACACCGCCGAGGTTTCGGCAGACCAGCCGGGCCTGTCGCTGTCTGCAAAGCTCTCCCGTGCCGGATACGAGGAAATTTGCGCACCGCTTCTGAAGCGGCTGCGCCAGCCGCTGGCCCGCGTGCTGCATGACGCAAGGCTGGAGCCGGGTGATCTGGACCGGGTGGTTCTGGTGGGTGGAGCAACGCGGATGCCCATGATCCGCTCTTTCGTGGCCCGGCATCTCAAGCATTTTCCCGAGGCCCATATCGATCCGGACCAGGCGGTTGCGCTGGGGGCTGCCGTGCAGGCGGGCCTCGTTGCCCGGAACGAGGGCCTGCAGGACGTTGTGATGACGGATGTCAGCTCGCACACGCTGGGCATCGAGGTCAGCCGCAGGATCGGAAAGCAGCACGTGCCGGGCTACTACCTGCCGATCATCCAGCGCAACACCGTCATTCCCGTTTCGCGGGAAGAGGTGGTATCGCCTCTGTCGCAGGATCAGAACGTCATCGAGGTGAATGTATTCCAGGGCGAAGCCCCTGATGTGTCCGGCAATGTCAGGCTTGGCAGTCTCTCGATCCCGCTTCCGCGTGCCCGCGACGGCCAGAACCGCCCGGTTTCCGTCCGCTTCACCTATGATGCAAGCGGCTTGCTGGATGTTGACGTCGTATCGCTCGTGGATGGGCGCAACGCAAATTTGCTGATCAAGAACCTGAGCGGCTCACTGACCGCAGAGGAGATCGCCAAGGCACGGGCGGAGATGGCAAAGCTCAAGGTGCATCCGAGGGATTCGGAAGAGAATGCCCTTTTCCGTGCCCGCCTTGCCCAGTGTTATGAGATGGCAAGATTTGAGGAGCGCGAGGCCGTGGGCGATCTGCTTGCCGCATTCGATGCCCTGATTGCCTCACAGGACCTGTCGGCAATCGCCAGTTTCCGGACTGGCTATGAGGAGGTCATCCAGCGCTTCGAGAGCGCGCATGTATTCTGAGGGCAAAGCCGGCTGGCCTTTCGGCGCGCTTGGTCTTGATGAACCGTCGAACGACGCGAAGGTCATCAAGCGGGCCTATGCGCGGCAGCTGAAGCAGGTTGATCAGGCGTCGGAGGCCGAGGCGTTTCAGGCCTTGCGGCAGGCCTATGAGACGGCTCTGGACTGGGCGGAAAAGGGGAGCGAGCCAGAGCCTCAGCTGCTGACTGAAGAAGACACAGGGATCTTGCCTGGAGTGCGAGAGCCCGGTGCCCCCGCCAGGAAGAGTGCCGCCCATGTGGAGTTCAAGGTTGAATTTGACCCGCTCCTGCCGCCGGAAAGGCAGCGGGTGGCTCCAATGTCTTCAGAGTGCAAGATTGACCAGCCGGATGAAGATCATGTTACGTCGTTGAAGGATCTGCTTCAGGCTGTTTATGACCTGGAACCGTCCGGAGACGCGCCGGACGTTCTTGTGCAATTGCTCGAAGATGTCGAGAACATGCCTTTGCATGAGCAGCAGGCCGTCGGATCAGCCGTCGTGCTTTACCTGCGCAAGTGCCTGGTGCAGCGAGAAGGTGCCGGATACTTTTTTAACGAGGGCTTCAACTCCAGCCTACGGGACTGCTTGGAGGCATTGTTTCACTGGTGGACGGATGTTGAGGCGCTCGAGAGGTTCGCTGGGCATGACGATGACTTGAAGATTGCCCTTCTATCTTTTGATAGGAAAAGTTTCCGTTCAAGTGCCCGCGCCGATGCCATAAGACGTTATGTAAATCGGCATTTTGAATATATTTCAACGTTCGGCTCTGCTGCAATTTATATTTGTATATACGCTTTTGTTGCCTTCGTATCCGGCTTTATTTTTAAATATCTGGGATGGGCCTCATTGGTATTTGTAACTATTCTTTTCCCGTTATTTCCGTTTGTGTGGCACTCCTTGATCTGCTTTCAGAAGTGTATTCGGCTTCTTTATAGAATTTCCATCGGAAGGTTTATGTGTAAATACGTTTTTAGAAAATAAAAAATATCCTTTTCCTGACGTTTGATTTCTGTCCAGTCTGGAAAATGAAGGTGGAAACTTGACGGGGGTAGAGGCTTGCGTGGGTGTTCATTGGGGCGCTGCCGCTGAGATGCCAGGGGAGCTGCATGTATTCTGAGGGCAAGGCCGGCTGGCCTTTCGGCGCGCTTGGTCTTGATGAACCGTCGAGCGACGCGAAGGTCATCAAGCGGGCATATGCGCGGCAGCTGAAGCAGGTTGATCAGGCGTCGGAGGCCGAGGCGTTTCAGGCCTTGCGGCAGGCCTATGAGACGGCTCTGAGGCAGGCCGAAACCAGGACCGGAATTGGCACTGGCACTGGCACTGTTGAAGGGCATGGGGATAGGCGCGGTCATGAGCACGACGGCGCTCTGTTGCAGTCCGTTACAGGCTCAGATCCTTCGGGGCCTGTGGCAGATCTTTCTGAGTCTGAGACGGCACGGGATCGCGCTGCAGAGGCGGAGGATGGCGGAGAGCCCGCTTCCGGCCGGCAGGACCGGGCTGCAGACGAAGCCTTTGCAGCCCTGAGACAGGCCATTTATGATCTGAAGCCTTCCAGGCGTTCTGCCTCGCGTCTCCTGAAGTTGCTCGCCCGAGTGGAGGATTTTCCCCACGATGAACAGCGGGACCTTGGCTTTGCCGTAATGTTCTATCTGCGCCGGTGTCTGGAGCAGCGCGACGATGGGGGCTATGTCCTCAAGACCGGCTTTAGCGAGAAGCTCAAATTCCGCCTGAACACATTGTTTCACTGGTGGGATGATGCTGTCGAAATGCGGGAGTTTGTTCAGGATGAAGATGAACTTTCTATTGCGTTGATCATGTATCGCCGTCCGCGCTCTATGATTGAATTGATATTGATAAAGATTTGGATGTATTTCTTATTCGTGGTTGATTATGTGATTTATATTTTGAGCATAATTTTTGCCATTGGTTTTATTATTGGGTTTTTGCTTGTTGTTGTTGAGGTTTTTTCAATGGACATGCATCCGATTTTGAAGATTTCCGCCGTGATAGTGCCGGTTCTTGTGTTTCTTCTGCATGCGGTTGGTGTTTTTGATGGGGTGTATAAAGCCACTCGCGTGAAATTTCGTTCTCTTCTTAGCAAGGCGAGAATACTAAATCTGATGCTGTGAGTTACATCGGGGCTTATAATTTTATTGTGCGGGCTACCGGTCTTCTGGGTTGCGTTTACGGTCAATTGGACTGGAGAGTACATGTACTCTGAGGGAACTGCTCGCTGGCCTTACGGGCTTCTCGGTCTTGATGAGCCCTCTGATGATCCGAAGCTTCTCAAGCGCGCCTATGCGCGGCAGTTGAAGCAGGTCGATCAGGCCGCTGAGGCCGAGGCCTTTCAGGCCTTGCGGCAGGCCTATGAGGCGGCGCTGAGATGGGCGCATGCAGAAGCGGCCGCTGTTGTGCCTGACCAGCCGTTGCCGGAGCTTGCTTCTCCTGCTCTGTCCCCTGCCGGAAATGCTGATGATCCCCTCGTGGAAGCGCAGCGCGCGTCCCCGGAGGCGGCGGCGGATGACGATCCGCTTGCGTTGCAGGCCGTGATGGAAGGCAACGGACTGCCTCCTGATCCGGCCGCAGAGCAGGCAGCGGCGCCTGATCCCGCAGAGCTGGCGCATCATGAGGCATTGGAACGCAGGCTTCAGGCCATTTACGGCTTGCGGCCATCATTCGGCTCTGCGTCCCGGCTCATCGCCTTGCTGGTCGCAGTTGAAGACCTGAGCCTCGGGGAGCAAAGGGCGGTTGGCTTTGCCGTCATGGCCTATTTGCGCAAGTGCATGAGACGGCGCAGGGACGGCGGCCATGTTCTTGGACGCGGCTTCAACAAGAAGCTCAGGCTGCGCCTTGAAGACTTGTTCCACTGGTGGACCGACAATACGGAGCTTGTGCATTTCGCCGGGCATGATCAGGCCCTTGCATCGGCCCTTCTGGCCTGCAGGCCGCGGAAGTTCAGGCCTCTGCAGGCGCTCTTCTTTGCGTTCAGGCTTACGGCCGTTCTGCTTGCCGCCGGATTCTATCTCGCGCTTCTGATCGCTGCGGTTTTTGCGATGCTCCGGCCCGATCTGCTGGGCCTGACCCAGAGCCCGTCCTCGCTCGTCTTTTCCTTGCTGCCCGTTGCGATCCTGTTCGCGGCTCTCATAGGCAAGAACCTGAAGAAATAGGGCGGGCAGGCTTTTGCCGCACCGGCCCAGCGTCCGCACCGCCCTCACCATCCGCCGCACCAGGGACGAACCCACGGTGCCGATCGAGCGGTGAGGGGGGCTGACGACTGCTGCTTGGGGCTGCGGCTCTAGCTTCCGGGCGTTGCGGCTGATCCTGCCAGGATGCCGCCGTCGATCGTCAGCTCTGCGCCCGTCATGTAGGGGGCCTCGTCAGAGGCAAGGAACACGGCCAGCGCCGCAACTTCCTCCGGTCTGCCGAACCGGCGCAGCGGCGTATCGGCCACCATGGCCGCCTCCCGTTTGGCTCTGTCCGGCCCGTCGCCCAGCATTGGCTCCCACATGGGCGTCATGACGGCGGCAGGGTGGATCGAGTTGCAGCGGATCTTCAGGCCTTGGCCTGCACAATAGAGCGCCACGCTCTTTGTGTGGTTGCGTATCGCCGCCTTTGAAGAGGCGTAGGCGGCGGCCATCGGAATGCCGACCAATCCTGAGCGGGAAGAGATGTTGATGATCGACCCGGCGCCCCTCGCCCGCATGGCGCGGATGGCATAGCGGCATCCCAGAAACGTGCCGTCGAGGTTGACCGCATGCACGGCTCTCCAATCGGCAAGCTGTGCGTGTTCAGGATCATGCGCTGGCGGCGCGCCATTGGCCATGTCCTCAAAGCCGGTAACGCCGGCATTGTTGACGAGAATGTCGAGCTCAGGGAACAGGCGCTCCGCCCGGCTCCAGTCCGCTTCAGAGGCCACATCCAGATGATAATATGTGCCGCCGATGGCCCCGGCTGTGGCTTCACCGCCTTCGTCGTTGATATCGGTCACAATGACGCTCGCGCCTTCATCGGCAAAGGCCTTGGCAATGGCCGCACCAATACCGCGCGCCGCCCCCGTCACGAGAGCGCGCTTTCCAGAAAGTCTGGGCATGATAAATCCCTGGATTCCAAAGTGAGGGTGCGTGGCCGCTGGTCATTCCAGCTCTCGATGAGCTTCTCTCATCAAGAGCGGCGAAAGCCCGTGCTGCGCTTGGGCAGCCTCAAGGCGCAATGAGACAGCATTGAAGGTCTTGGTCAAATGCCAAGCCAGTGGCCACGGTTCGGCGAATGTCCAGTTTACCGGTTGCGGTTGTCCATGTCCGTCACTCCTCAATCTGAGGCAAAGGGGTACCCGGCAGCGGTGGGGGCGTCAAGGGCAGGGCGGCTGGGCGGGGCTTTCAGTGGGGTTTGTTTGTGGCGTTGGCGTGGTGGTGATTATCCTGAGACGCTCATTACCTGACAGAGCCGCGTGTTGAACCGGATGCAGGCAGCCCGGTGTTCTGATTGCATTGAAGCCTGTTTGGGTTCGGTTGTCAGCGTCTCTCCTTTTGCTTTTCCGAAAGTGGACTACATGACCATTCCATGGAGGATATCCTGAAAGCCGCACGCCGGCGCTTCCAGACTGGCCAGTCGTCGGATGGGATGTAAAATCAGGGCTCTGCGCAGCTGAGCGATGACGCTTCGGCATTGCGAGGATGTCTTGCAGATTTTGCAAGGCCCCTCAAAAAGCGCGTGCAGCAGGCACGGAGCTTCAGTCTGCCGACGCGTTTGCAATCTCTCCCGTCATCCTCGGCCTTGTGCCGAGGATCTGCACAAGTGAATGGCTAGCAGATGGCCGGGACAAGCCCGGCCATGACGAAAGAGAAGAAAGCCTCCTTTGCCCCCAAACAAAAATGCCCGCGGCGGGCGCGGGCATTCGGGTCTTGCCGGGCGGGAGGGCCCGGAGGTTTGTTCTCTGGATCAATCCTCAGGATCGGCCCACATGACCGGTCTCCTGATCAGGTGCGCTGATCCGAAGAGCCGGTCAGAGACGGATCAGAGGAACTGGACGTTCTCGATCTCGTAGGAGCGGGCGCCGCCGGGGGCGGCGACTTCGACGCTGTCGCCGATCGTCTTGCCGATGAGGGCGCGGGCGATGGGGGAGGAGATGGAGATCTTCCCCTGCTTCACGTCTGCTTCCACGTCGCCGACGATCATGTACTTCTTCTCTTCCTCGGTGTCCTCGTCGATGAGGGTGACCGTGGCACCGAACTTGACGGTGGTGCCGGAGAGCTTCGAGACGTCGATGATTTCAGCGCGGCTGAGCTTGTCTTCAAGCTCGGCGATGCGGCCCTCGTTGTGGCTCTGCGCTTCCTTGGCGGCGTGGTACTCGGCGTTTTCCGACAGGTCGCCGTGGGCGCGCGCTTCGGAAATGGCCTCGACGATCCGGGGCCGCTCGACCGACGTCCGCTCCTTCAATTCCACCTGCAGCATTGCGTAGCCGGCGGCGGTCATCGGGATCTTTTCCATTGGCCGTAGACCTTCTGGTTAAGTGGTCCGCTTGCGCGGACGAAACGTCAAAAAAACACAATCAAGCCGGACGTTTCACCGTCTGGCCGGAGTGCGGATGATACAGTTCTGGAGCGTCCTCCGCCCGGGTTCATGATCCGGCCAAGAGAAAACCGCTTCAGATTTAATGCTAAGATCGCATTCTGATCGTGCGGGCCACGATGGCCCGCACGAGACTATGCTCTAGGCGAAGTAGGACTGCAAGGGCCTGACTTCAAGCCCCCCGCTCTTGTAGGCCTCGATGCCCTTGGAAGCGGCCACGGCGCCGGCCAGCGTCGTGTAATAGGGCACCTTCTGCAGGAGGGCAGCACGGCGCATGGAGCGGCTGTCCGACATGGCCTGCATGCCGTCCGTGGTGTTGATCACCAGCTGGACCTCGCCGTTCTTGATCACGTCCACGATATGCGGGCGGCCTTCGGAAACCTTGTTGATCTTGGCGCAGGTGACGCCATGCTCCTCAAGGTAACGCTGGGTGCCGCTGGTGGCGATGATGCGGAAGCCGTTGGCCGCGAGGCGCTTCACCGCGTCCAGCACGCCTTCCTTGTCCTGGTCGCGCACGGAGACGAACACCGTGCCGCCCACCGGCACGCCCGTGCCGCCGCCGATCTGCGACTTGGCGAAGGCGGTGCCGAAGTTGGCATCAAGGCCCATGACTTCGCCGGTGGAGCGCATTTCCGGGCCAAGGATGGTGTCCACACCCGGGAAGCGGGCGAAGGGGAACACGGCTTCCTTGACGGCCACGTGCTTCAGCGGCTTTTCGCTGAGGTTGAACGAGGCAAGGCTTTCTCCGGCCATGATGCGGCTGGCGATCTTGGCCACCGGCACGCCGATGGTCTTGGCGACGAAGGGCACCGTGCGCGAGGCGCGCGGGTTGACTTCGAGCACATAGATCTGGCCGTCGCGGATCGCGTACTGAACGTTCATCAGGCCGCCGACTTCGAGCGCCTTGGCCATGGCAATGGTCTGGCGTTTCAGCTCGGCGATCATTTCGGCCGAGAGCGTGTAGGGCGGCAGGGAGCAGGCGCTGTCACCGGAGTGAATGCCGGCTTCCTCGATATGCTCCATGATGCCGCAGACGAACACGTCCTTGCCATCCGACAGGGCATCCACGTCCACCTCGATGGCGCCATCGAGATAGCGGTCGAACAGCAGCGGGTTGGTGCCGAGCAGGGTGTTGATCTGGCCGGTCTTGTCGTTCGGATACTTGGCACGGATTTCACCGGGCACCAGCTCCGGCAGGGTGCCGAGCAGGTAGGAGTTCAGCGACTCTTCGTCGCGGATGATCTGCATCGCACGGCCGCCCAGCACGTAGGACGGGCGCACCACCAGCGGCAGGCCAAGTTGGCTGGCGATGAGGCGGCCCTGCTCGACGGAATAGGCGATGCCGTTCTGCGGCTGCTTCAGGCCGATCTTGGTCAGGAGGCGCTGGAAGCGGTCGCGGTCTTCGGCAAGGTCGATCATGTCCGGCGAGGTGCCGAGGATCGGCACATTGGCCTTGACGAGCGCCTGCGCCAGCTTCAGCGGGGTCTGGCCGCCGAACTGGACGATGACGCCGTGCAGCGTGCCGTTTTCCTGCTCCGTGCGGATGATCTCCAGCACGTCTTCTGCGGTCAGCGGCTCGAAATAGAGCCGGTCGGAGGTGTCATAGTCGGTGGACACTGTCTCCGGGTTGCAGTTGACCATGATGGTCTCATAGCCCGCTTCCTGCAGCGCAAAGGCCGCATGGCAGCAGCAATAGTCGAACTCGATGCCCTGGCCGATCCGGTTCGGGCCGCCGCCGAGGATGACCACCTTCTTCTTGTCCGAGGGGCGGGCTTCGCTGGCCAGCGCGCCGGCAAAGGGCGTCTCGTAGGTGGAATACATGTAGGCGGTGGGCGATGCGAATTCCGCCGCGCAAGTGTCGATGCGCTTGAACACCGGATGGACGTCAAGATCCGCGCGGATCTTGGCAATATCGGCTTCGTCCTTGCCGGTCAGCGAGGCGAGGCGGGCGTCGGAGAAGCCCATGCCCTTCAGCTTGCGCAGCATCACCGCATTGTCCGGCAGGCCGTTGGCGCGGACCTTCTCTTCCATGGCGATGATGCCGGAGAGCTGCTCCAGGAACCAGGGGTCGATGCCACAGATGCTGTAGATCTGGTCCAGCGGCGTGCCGAGGCGGATGGCCTGGGCGACGTTGAGCAGGCGCGTCGGCGTCGGCGTCGAGATGGCGGCACGGATGGCGTTCTTGTCGTCGCCCTGGCCAAGGCCGGGGATTTCCACCTCGTCGAGGCCGGTCAGGCCGGTTTCGAGGCCGCGCAGGGCCTTCTGCAGGCTTTCCGGGAAGGTGCGGCCGATGGCCATGACTTCGCCGACGGACTTCATGGCCGTGGTCAGCACCGGATCGGAGCCCGGGAACTTTTCGAAGGCAAAGCGCGGGATCTTGGTGACGATGTAGTCGATGGACGGCTCGAACGAGGCCGGGGTGGCGCCGCCGGTGATGTCGTTCTCCAGCTCATCCAGCGTGTAGCCGACGGCGAGCTTGGCCGCGATCTTGGCGATCGGGAAGCCGGTGGCCTTGGAGGCCAGAGCCGAGGAGCGCGACACGCGCGGGTTCATCTCGATGACGACGAGGCGGCCGTTCTGCGGGTTCACGGCGAACTGCACGTTGGAGCCGCCGGTTTCCACGCCGATCTCGCGCAGCACCGCAATCGAGGCGTCGCGCATGATCTGGTATTCCTTGTCGGTCAGCGTCAGCGCCGGCGCGACGGTGATCGAGTCACCCGTGTGCACACCCATCGGGTCGATGTTCTCGATGGAGCAGATGATGATGCAGTTGTCCGCCTTGTCGCGGACCACTTCCATCTCATACTCCTTCCAGCCCAACAGGCTTTCGTCGATGAGGATCTGGCCGACCGGGGAGGCGTCGATGCCCGAGCGGGCGATCGTCTCGAATTCCTCACGGTTATAGGCCACGCCGCCGCCGGTGCCGCCAAGGGTGAAGGCCGGGCGGATGATGGCGGGCAGGCCGATCTCGTCCAGCGCCTTCATGGCTTCCATGAAGCCGGCGTTGCGGTCATAGCCGGTGATCTTGCCGTTGGCATCGCGGATGGCAGGCGAGGAGGCAATCGAGGCGCGCGGGTTTTCAAGCCCGATCACATCCATCGCGGCGCGGAACTTCTCGCGGTCTTCGGCCTTCTCGATCACGTCGGCACGGGCGCCGATCATTTCCACGCCGAATTTCTCCAGCACGCCGTCGCGCTCAAGGTCCAGCGCGCAGTTGAGTGCCGTCTGGCCGCCCATGGTCGGGAGCAGCGCGTCGGGGCGCTCCTTCTCGATGATGCGGGCAACGACTTCCGGGGTGATGGGCTCGATGTAGGTCGCGTCGGCCAGATCCGGGTCGGTCATGATCGTCGCCGGATTGGAGTTCACGAGGATGATTCGATACCCTTCCTCGCGCAAGGCCTTGCAGGCTTGCGTGCCCGAATAATCGAATTCACAGGCCTGACCGATAACAATCGGGCCTGCGCCAATGATCAGGATGGAGGAAATGTCTGTGCGTTTGGGCATCGTGGCTCGCATCGGCCCGCCGCCGCGCTCTGTCGCGCGTGCGCCTGGGCTCGTCCTTGAGGAATGACACTGGTGGCTGAGCGCGCCTTATAGGCAATAAAGGCGAAGGATGAAACCCCGGATCGCCGTCAATCGAGCGCTTTTGCGTTTCCGTCTTCTTCCGGTACGGGAAGCGGTGGCGCGGAGCGGGTGTTCTGGCCATCAAAATCGCCGATTCCCGCCTGCAGGGCATAGCAGGCGAGGCGGACGTATTTGGGGATTTCGACAGGCCGTCCGTCGCGGTTCCCCTTCTCATAATACTGGATCATCCGCTTCTTCAGGCCCAGCCGCTCGGCGGCGTCCTTCTGTTTGAGGCCGAGGGCGCGCCGCCAGTCGCGGAACTGCTCCGGTGTCATGCCTGCCGTCTTCTTGCCGCTCATCGCTGTTATCCTGATTGATGCTGATTATCTGACTGGCGGATAGCGCACTTGTTGCGCCTCTGGAAGTGCTCAGCCGCGTCTGTCCGGCAAATTTCTGCGGCTCCTGCCGCGGGGTGGGCTGGCGGGGGCTGCTTTTCTGGCGGCTATGCACTTTCTGCGATCTTTCTGCCGCCTTCATACGTTTTTGATTGCATCCTGCCTGTATCGGGATGGTTACCGGCAGGTAAAATACAATTTAGGAAAATCGTGATTAATTTCCTTTCGAATTGATAACGTTAATATGGAACCCGGCGTGATATCTTGTTTTCGAGGTTCTCGCCGGGGGGCATTGGTGATTATACAGAGGCCCTTCTGGAACAGATTCTTGTTGAGATTTCAGGATTCTGTCCCGTGTTACACTTCTGGAATGTATAGACATGCTGCGCGAGGGAAAGTTGGGCTCTTCATCCGGAGTGGCAGAAGTTGCCGGGCAGATCATTGAGCCGCTTGCGCGGTACCTGGAACGCAATGGCCTTGCGATTGAAGAGGTGGCGCGCAAGGCCGGTGTCATGCTGCCGCCCGCAAATGGGCGTTACGACCGTTATCTTCCGATGAATGACGTTGCCTGCCTGCTGCAACAGGCGGGGAAGTTGCTGGATGATCCGTTGATCGGGCTACGCTCGTCCGTCATGGAACCGGTGGTTCCCACCCATGCGCTCGTGCTCGCCTTGCCCTATGCCCCGACATTGCGCCGCCTCTTCGAGGTGCTTGGTGAAGCGCATGCCTCAATTGTTGATCTGGAGGCCTGCGAGGTCCGGCAGGTTTCCGGACGGCTTGAGGTGATCTGGCGCCATGTTCCGCGGGTGGTGCTGCGGGACCAGCTCAATGACTGTATTGCCGTCCTGGCCTGCATGTTCCTGTCGCTGGCTGCGGGGCCCGATTGTTTCAAGAATGTCGCAGTGCGGCTGGAACGGGGCAAGCCTGAGGATACGCGGCTGCACCGGCAGTGTTTTGGGCCAAATGTGCTGTTTGATCAGAACCATTCAGCGATCAGCCTGCCGGCTGAGCTGGCGGACAAGCCGCTGCCGGGAGCGTATCCGGTTCTTTTCGAGGCCCTGGTGGAACTGGCAATGCGGCGGCTCGCGGATCGCGGGCGGCTGTCGGGGATCACCGCGCTGGTCAGTGAGGAAATCGACCGGCGTGTGGGGGAGAAGGACCTGTCTCTCGAGAGTGTTGCCCGTGCCGTCGGTGTCAGTGGCCGGGTGCTGCAGCGCCGGCTGAGCGAGCAGGGGGTGACCTTCCACGAATTGCATGATGATGTCCGCCGCGGCATCGCGGCCGATCTGCTGCGCACAACGGGACTGCCAATCTCCGAGGTTTCGTTCCGCCTCGGGTTCTCGGCGGTGGGGAACTTCACCCGCGCAGCCAAGCGCTGGTTCGGGATGACACCGAGCGAATGGCGCAGGACTGAGGCCCGCCGCTGACAGGCCCAATGCTGCCGTGCCTGCAGGTGCCGGGTGAGTTGCAGCGCTGCCCGTCAGGATTGAAAGAATCGCGTTGCCGCTCGCCAAACCGTGCAGGGGAGGAGACCCGGCGCAGACGTGTGTGCCTCAGAGGCAGCTACACGCGCAGTTTGTCCCCTTGTTGAATATTCAAGCTCAGGAAAGTAAGGCCCCGGCTGACCATGTGGCGGAACTCTCCAATTTCTGCGTGACGTGGAGAATCAACTTTCCGGATTTTTCAACCTCGCAAGCTTTGCGTGTTTGCGCTGCACAATGTTGTTAAGTGCAGATTTCTTCGTGCAATTGATATCGATTTCACAGTCTTAAGAATTAGATATTTATTGCAGGGGCGTTCGGCCTGGCTGTGGGCTTTGCCGGGCGTCGTTGCTTGTGCTGTTTTTGTGGTTTGTTTGTATTCTTATATATCGATAATATGTAAATGGTGTTTTTCAAATGAATTTATTTATCGGTTTTCTTCTGTTTTTTGATGGATGTTCAGTTGTTTCTCTAAAATCTTTTTTGTTTTCTGGAAGAATTTCTGTGCATTTAGGGCAACTTAAGTGCTGAGTGATCGAAAATTGGCGCCTTATGAGAAGGAGTATACGTGAAATGGGTGGCATATTAGTGCCCGTGACGTAAATGAGCGTTGTGTTTGGAGCCTCCCTTACAAAGGAGTTCTCTTCATGACGCGAAATGCGGAAGGTGTCCCCAAAGATCCGGGTTTCCAAGGTGGGAGGAGGCCGGGATCTGCGCTGGCGCATTCATTTGTCACGCCCTGTTCAACCACCAGGCTAGAAAACGATGAACAGCTTAGCACCCAATATGGTCGTCATTCCGGACATCGCAGGTCCGGTCGTGGATGATGGCAGCGAGCCGAAACTCCTCGCGATCTCCGAGATGTCGGAGAATTTCGGCGTGACGCTCCGGACCCTGCGTTTCTACGAGGAAAAGGGCCTCATCAATCCGGTGCGTAAAGGCGCGCGCCGCTTCTATTCCGCCCGTGACGTCGGCCGGATGCGGGTCATTCTGCAGGCCAAGAAGATCGGCCTGACCCTGACCGAGATTCGCCGCGTGCTGAAGCTTGTTGAAAGCAGCACACCCCGCCGCAGCCAGCTGGAAGAACTGCGCGGCATCTGCGCCAGCCAGCAGGACATGCTGCGTGAGCAGCACGCGCTGCTGCAGGAGCAGGTGGCGGAAGTGGATCATGTGATGCAGTCCCTCGACCGGCTGATCGCCGTGTCCTGAGCTGCAGACCTTCCGGAATTGCAAGATACCGGAATTGAAAGATAACAGAGCCCGGGCGGCAGGCCGGGCTCTGTTTCTTTTTGGGAAAGGGCTGCGGCCGCTGGCAGGGCTCAGGATCCAAAAAAACGCCCCGGAAGCGCTGCTTGCCGGGGCGTTTTGATCTGCTGCGTGGGCCTGTCAGGCGCTTGCCTGCCTTGCCTCGCGCATCACCTCGGTGAAGCGCTGGAACAGGTAGTGGCTGTCACGCGGGCCGGGTGAGGCTTCCGGATGATACTGCACCGAGAACACGGGCTTGCCCTTGAGGCGGATGCCGCAGTTGGTGCCGTCGAACAGCGAGACATGCGTCTCTTCAACGTTTTCCGGCAGGCTTTCCTTGTCCACGGCAAAGCCATGGTTCATGGAGGTGATTTCCACCTTGCCCGTGGTGTGGTCGAAGACCGGATGGTTCGCGCCATGATGGCCCTGATGCATCTTCACGGTCTTGCCGCCGAGCGCCAGCGCCAGCATCTGGTGGCCAAGGCAGATGCCGAAGACCGGCAGACCCTTGTCCACCAGCGCCTGAATGGTGGCGACGGAATAGGTGCCGGTGGCCGCCGGATCGCCGGGGCCGTTGGACAGGAACACCCCGTCCGGGTTCATGGCAAGGATTTCGTCTGCCGGAGTTTCGGCCGGGACGACGGTCACCTTGCAGCCGGCATCGGCCAGCAGGCGCAGGATGTTGCGCTTCACGCCGTAGTCGATGGCGACGACGTTGAATTCCTTGTCCTGCTGCTCGCCGTAGCCTTCATCCCAGACCCAGGGGGTCTGCGTCCAGCTCTGGCTCTGGCCGCTGGTCACGTCCCTGGCAAGGTCCATGCCTTCGAGGCCCGGCCAGGCGGCGGCCTTGGCTTTCAGCGCGTCGATGTCGAACTTGCCATCCGGATGATAGGCGATGACCGCGTTCGGCACGCCAAGGTCGCGGATGCGGGCGGTCAGGGCGCGGGTGTCGATGCCGCTGATGCCGATGATGCCGCGTGCCTTCAGCCACTCGTCAAAGCGGCGGGCGGCGCGATAGTTGGAGGGGGAGGTGACGTCGGCTTTCAGCACCGTGCCGCGCACGCCGGAGGCGGACGCCATGTTCAGCGTCTCGATGTCGTCCTCGTTCGCGCCCACGTTGCCCACATGCGGGAAAGTGAAGGTCACGATCTGGCCGGCGTAGGAGGGGTCGGTCAGGATTTCCTGGTAGCCGGTGATGGCGGTGTTGAAGCAGACTTCTGCAACGGCCTCACCTTCGGCCCCAAGGCCCTGGCCCTCGATCACGGTGCCATCGGACAGCACCAGAAGTGCGGTGGCAGGCGGTATGGCCCACGCGTCTGCAGTCGCGGTCGTCATGTCTTGCAATCTCGGTGTTGTTGATGACATCATGGGCACCGAACGCCCGGATATGCCGAACCCGAGCCAGGCGCTAGCCCCGTGCTTCAAGCGCGGGAATGTAGGGGAAGCGTCCCGGTAGGTCAATATTGGTGTTCGGGAATAAAAAGGCCTTGAATCAAGGGCTTGTTCGCTTGGTACATTGCATGTGGGCAAATGGCCGGGTAAGAGGGCGTCTTTCAGCGGTCATATTCGTGGTTATTAGGGGCAAGACATGCGCGATGACATCAGTGCGTCCTTGAAGGATGCGCTTGAGGCCGGCGACAAACGCCGCGCTGCCACCCTGCGCCTCATCCTGACTGCCATCAAGGACCGGGAAGCGGCGGCGCGTGACTGCGGCCGCGATGGAATCACCGACGAAGAGGTGCATCAGTTCCTGAAGCGCATGCTGGCGCAGCGCGAGGAATCCCGTCAGGCCTATGAAGAGGCCGGACAGGTGGAACTGGCGGTTCAGGAAGAGGAAGAAAGCCAGATCATCCGCGAGTTTCTGCCCCGGCAGATGGGCGAGGATGAAATGCGCCGCATCTGTGCCGAGACCATCGCCGATATCGAGGCGCAGGGCCTGCGTGACATCGGCCGCTGCATGAACTCCCTCAAGGAGCGCTATCCGGGCCAGATGGACTTCGTGCAGGCCTCCTGCCTGGTGAAGGACCTGCTGCGCACCCGGCCCGGGGACAGCTGAGGGGCGCAGGGCCGGGTTCCGGTCTGGTAAAGACGGCCCGCCCGGCCCGGTCTGCGGGGAGGCCCTTGCAGGCGGCGCCCCCGCGCCTTAAGTCACTGCTTCCCTCAAAGGGGTACTCAAGGCTAATGTAATCCACTTGCCGCCATGGCCGGATGCCTCCGGCCCTGCGGGCCATTCCCGGCTTCCGGACAGGTTTCATGCGTTTCGACAACCGGCTACTGGACGAGATCAAGGCACGGCTGAGCCTTTCGGACATCGTGGGCCGGCGCGTGAGCTGGGACCGGCGCAAGACGCAGCCGGGGCGGGGGGACTTTTGGGCCTGCTGCCCCTTCCATCAGGAAAAATCCCCGAGCTTTCACGTGGATGACCGGCGCGGGCGCTACAAGTGCTTCGGCTGCGGTGCATCCGGCGATCATTTCCGTTTCCTGACGGACACTGAGGGCCTGAGCTTTCCCGAAGCGGTGGAGCGGCTGGCGGAGCAGGCCGGCGTTGCCCTTCCCGTGGCGGACCCGAAGATTGCCCGGCAGGAGCGCAAGAAGGCCGGCCTTGCCGAGGTCTGCGAGATGGCGGCGCAATTCTTCCAGATGGAATTCGGCGGCCCGCGCGGCCAGACGGCCCGCGCCTATGTGCAGCGCCGCCAGCTGAGTGCCGAGACCCTGAACGAGTTCCGCTTCGGCTTTGCGCCCGACACACGCGACAGCCTGAAACGCTTTCTGACGGAGAAGGGCGTCGAGGAGCCGGTGATGGTAGAGGCCGGTCTGGTGATCAAGCCGGATGATGGCCGCCCCTCTTATGACCGGTTCCGCGGGCGGCTGATGATCCCCATTCACGACGAGCGCGGCCGGGTCGTCGCCTTCGGCGGGCGCACGCTCGACCCCGATGGCCAGCCGAAATACCTCAACTCGCCGGAAACGCCGCTCTTCCACAAGGGCGTCATGCTGTTCAACGCCCACCGGGCACGCGAGCCTGCGTTCAAGAGCGGGCAGGCCTTTGTCGTGGAAGGTTATCTCGATGCCATCGCCTTGTGGCAGGCGGGCCTGCGCCATGTGGTGGCGACGCTTGGCACGGCTTTCACCGAAGATCAGGTGCTGCGGCTGTGGAAGCTGGCGGCGGAGCCTGTCGTGTGTTTCGACGGCGATGCGGCGGGTATTTCTGCGGCGCACCGGGCGATTGACCGCATCCTGCCGGTGCTGCGCAGCGGCCATTCCTTCCAGTTCTGCTTCCTGCCGGACGGGCAGGACCCGGACGACCTGATCAAGGCACGCGGGATCGCCGGGTTCCATGAGGAGGCCGCCAAGGCGCAGCCCTTGTTCGAGGCCGTATGGGACCGGGAGATCAGCGCCGCCAATCTGGACACGCCCGAGCGCAAGGCCGCGCTGGAAAAGCGCTTCGAGGACCTGATCGGCACCATTGCCGACGAGCGGGTGCGCAAGCGCTATCAGCTGGATTTCCGTCTGCGCCTGTCCAACCTCTTCTACGAGCATTCGCGCCGCCAGCGCAGCGCTGCGCAGGGGCAGGGCCAGAGACAGAGTTGGGGGCAGGGCGGAGAGCGCGGGCGCGGGCGGCCGGGCGATGCGGCAGTTGCCTTGCAGCTTCTGACGCGCGGGCCGGGCGGTGAGGCCATCACCGCGCCGCAGGGGCCGCTGTTCGGCACCGAGCGGCTGGTCTGCGGCATGTGTGTGAAATTCCCCGATCTGCTGGACAAGCACATCGAGCGCGTCGCCAGCCTTCCCTTTGCCGATCCGCTGCATGCGGGCTTCCGCAATGCGCTTTGCCGTGTGGCGCGGGACTTCAACAGCCTGACGGCCGCGCAGCTGGCCGAAGGGGTTGATGACAGCTTTTACAAGATCCTGCATGAGGTGATGACGGCGGACGAGGCGGGCGCGCAGAAGCACGGTGACTTCTCCGGCCTCTACCAGCGCTTCCCCTTGCTGAAGGCGACGCCGCCGGAGGACTTCATCGAGGCGGCTTTCCTGCATTTCCTCGACCAGATCGAGCTGATGGCGCTGGAGCAGGAACTGAAGCAGGAACTGGCGGCGGCCGAACACGCCTTTGACGAACTGGCCTGGAACCGCATCCGTGGCCTGACGCAGGATCTTTCCCGCCGGCGCGAGGAATGCGCCCGTGAAGAGGGGGAACTGGCTGAACGGGCGAAAAAACTGCGCCATGCAGGCCCGGCCATGGTGCCTGGCCATGGCAATCAGGCGGCCTCGTCCCCACATTAGCCGCGAGGCAAGTCCTCGGGATGGGCTGTTAACCCGGCAAAGGACCGCATTCACGGCCCAGACTGCGTTCTGACTGTGGCTATTTCGCGAATCACATTGACGATTCGCGAATCACACTTGCGAATCGGTGGCGTCGAGCTAAATAGGGGAATTCAGGCAGCCCACAGCGTTCATGATGGCAAGAGCCACGAGCGGAACATTCAGTCGCGCTGCATATCCTGAGGAATTGTCTGCCGGTCTGGCTTTGCCGGGGCGGTGTGGCGTCACTTGTCCGGTTTCCACCCTGCGGCTGCAGGGCTTTCCGGTACGGTTAAGTAGGACTTAAGGGACACCGATTTAAAAGCCGAATCATCGCAAGGTCTTCGAGAGCTGCGCGTTCCCCGCGCGCCGGAAGGCAGTCTGATGGTTCGGATGTGGGCGAACAGCCGGGCACGGCGCCGCAGACATGCGGCGGTTCTGGAGCAGAATATGGTAGCGAAAGCGACGCAGACGGAAGAAACCCAGGAAGCGGCAGCAGAAGGTCAGGATGGCCCGCTGCTCGATCTTTCTGATGCTGCCGTCAAGCGAATGATCAAGGCCGCCAAGAAGCGCGGTTATGTGACCTATGACGAGCTGAATGAGGTGATGCCCTCCGAGCACGTGTCTTCCGAGCAGATCGAAGACACGATGGCCATGCTTTCGGACATGGGCATCAACGTGATCGACAGCGACGAGGTGGAAGAAGCCCAGACCGACGACGCGGAAGAGGGCGGCGAAATCGCCGTAGCCAGCCCGACGGCGCTTGCCAAGGCCAGCTCCGGCCGCGAGCCGACCGACCGCACCGACGACCCCGTGCGCATGTATCTGCGCGAGATGGGCTCCGTGGAGCTTCTGTCCCGCGAGGGCGAAATCGCCATCGCCAAGCGCATCGAGGCCGGCCGCGAGGCCATGATCGCCGGGCTTTGCGAAAGCCCGCTGACCTTCCAGGCCATCATCATCTGGCGCGACGAACTGAACGAAGGCAAGGTTCTGCTGCGCGACATCATCGACCTTGAAGCGACCTATGCCGGCCCGGATGCCCGTGGCGGCCCGGTGGCGGGCGAGGGCGAAGAGGAAGAGGATGTGGACGGCGAGCCGCGCAGCCCGGCTGCCGGCAGCGCCCCGCGTGAGGACGGCGCGCCCGAGGGCCTGCCCGAGGAAGGCGAGGAGGAAGAGGACGAATTCGAGTCCAATGTCTCCCTGTCCGCCATGGAGGCCGAGCTGAAGCCGAAGGTTCTGGAAACCTTCGACAGCATCGCCGACAGCTACAAGAAGCTGCGCCGCCTGCAGGATCAGCTGGTGGAGAACAAGCTCTCCAACAAGACCCTGTCGCCGAGCCAGGAGCGCCGCTACAAGAAGATCCAGGAAGAGCTGGTCGCCGATGTGAAGAGCCTGTCGCTCAACCAGAACCGCATCGATGCGCTGGTCGAGCAGCTCTATGACATCAACAAGCGCCTGATGGGCTATGAAGGCCGCCTGCTGCGCCTTGCCGACAGCCATGGCGTCGACCGCACGGACTTCCTCAAGCAGTATCAGGGCGCGGAGCTGGACCCGAACTGGCTGCGCAAGGTGGCCAACCTTGCCACGCGCGGCTGGAAGAACTTCGTCGCCAAGGAAAAGGACATGATCCGCGAGCTGCGTCAGGATATCCAGACGCTGGCAACGGAAACGGGCCTCGAAATCACCGAGTTCCGCAAGATCGTGTCCATGGTGCAGAAGGGCGAGCGTGAAGCACGCATCGCCAAGAAGGAGATGGTGGAGGCCAACCTGCGCCTCGTGATCTCCATCGCCAAGAAATACACCAACCGCGGCCTGCAGTTCCTCGACCTCATCCAGGAAGGCAACATCGGCCTGATGAAGGCGGTGGACAAGTTCGAGTACCGGCGCGGCTACAAGTTCTCCACCTATGCCACATGGTGGATCCGGCAGGCGATCACCCGTTCGATCGCCGACCAGGCCCGCACCATCCGCATTCCGGTGCACATGATCGAGACGATCAACAAGATCGTGCGCACCTCGCGCCAGATGCTGCACGAGATCGGCCGCGAGCCGACCCCGGAGGAGCTGGCCGAAAAGCTGCAGATGCCGCTGGAAAAGGTCCGCAAGGTCCTGAAGATCGCCAAGGAGCCGATCTCGCTGGAAACCCCGATCGGCGACGAGGAGGATTCCCACCTCGGCGACTTCATCGAGGACAAGAACGCGGTTCTGCCCATCGATGCGGCCATCCAGTCGAACCTGCGCGAAACCACCACCCGCGTGCTCGCCTCGCTCACCCCGCGTGAAGAGCGCGTGCTGCGCATGCGCTTCGGCATCGGCATGAACACCGACCACACTCTGGAAGAGGTGGGTCAGCAGTTCTCGGTGACGCGCGAGCGTATCCGCCAGATCGAAGCCAAGGCGCTGCGCAAGCTCAAGCACCCGAGCCGCAGCCGCAAGCTCCGCTCCTTCCTCGACAGCTGAGGACGCGGCGGTTCAACGCAATCACAAAAGGCCGGAGCGGCGACGCTCCGGCCTTTTGCTGTTTATGCCGGTTCGACCAGAAGGCGGACGAGGCGGCGTGTGAGCGGCAGGGCAATGAGCAGAACCGGGAAGGCGATGACCCAGGACATGGCCCATGCGGAAGGCCAGTTCGCCAGGAACTCAGGCCCGAAACCGAGGTTCTTCGCCGTTGCGACAGCCGATACAACCATGGTCATGAGGATCGACAGGACAAACGGCATGAGGATGCCCGCATAGCGGGCCGGAAAGCGCGTAAGCTGCATTGGTACTTCCTTGTGGAGAAAGCCGCCGTGAGGGCAGATACACAATTGCATCACGAACCTTGTGCGGGAGCGCCCTTGCGGACGGCTTCAGGTCTGGATGCGTTGCCTCACGTAAACGCTTACGGCCGCAATGACGGCAGCTCTTGATAGGACGCCAAGCCGCACTGCGCAAGCCCCCGCCGCCCGGCGTCTCTCCATCTGCTCTCTGCTCCCCTCCCGCACCTCTCCCCTCCCGCACCACACCTCACCTCACCATCGTCATCCCGGCCAAGCGTAGCGCGAGCCGGGACCGGTGAGCCCGGGGTGGGTGTTGCTTGCTTGTGAGAAAAACAAACCGTGGCACATGATTTGCGCTTGGGCCTTTGAGCCGGCAGGCCGTGGCTCACCGGTCCCGGCTCAAGGCCGGGATGACGATGGTGAGGTGGAGGAGCTGCTGCATTTGCCGTGGCAGTTGCGGCACGCAAACATCTCCACTGCGCCGTCCCGGCCTCGTGCCGGGACCTGTAAGGGATTTGCGGCCTTGGTGCTCTGGACGTCTTGCGGCGCTCTGGAAGTTCGGTTGGCAGAAGAGGCTAAACGCCCTGCGCCCATAACAGATCCCGGTCCAGATCCGGATATGGGGGGCCGGGACGGCGCGGAGAGTGGGGTGACCTTGCGAGTTGCCGCCAGACACATCTTCCCAAAAAGATGATCCATCCCATCACGCCATGCCTCCCTTTTGCCTGCGGGAGCGGGTAGGAAGGGGGCATGGAGCACGAGGTCAGGGCAGACAAGCTGACGGCAGAGAAGATCAGGGCCGGCAGGGGCACGGAGCGCAGGGCGGGCGGGCGTGAGGACCGGGATGGTCCGGCGCTGGCGCTGATGCTGTCGCTTGCCCTGCACGGGCTGCTGGCGCTGGTGCTTTTCACCAATGTCAGCGAGCCGTTTCCGGACATGACGCCTGAGCCCGAGGTGGTGGAGGTGGCGCTTGTGCCCCCGCCGCAGGAGGAGGTGCAGCCCGAGCCGGAAGCAACGCCAGAACCCGAACCCGAGGCTGCGCCCGAACCGGAGGCCGCACCGGAGCCTGAGCCGGCCCCTGAGCCGGAAGCGGTTGAGCCCGAGCCTGAAGCCGTGCCGGAGCCTGCGCCGGAAGAGGCCGCTGAAGAGGCCCCTGAGCCTGCCCCTGAAGCGGAGCAGGCGCAGCCCGAACCGGAGCCCGCACAGCCGCAGGTGGCCGAGGCGCCTTTGCCCGTGGTGCCGCAGCCCTATCCGGTCTTGCAGCCGGTGACGGAGTTTGGCGAGGAGGATACCGGCCCCGAAGTGTCGCTGGATGGCTCTGCCGCCGAGGCACCCGAAACCGAGCCGGAGAAGCAGGGCGAGGCTGAGCCGCAGGATGGGCCAGAGTCTGGGCCAGAGTCTGGGCCAGAGTCCGGGCCTGAGGCTGAAAACCAGAGGACCGAAGAGGCCACGGAAGAGGCAGAGGCGGCGCCGGAAGCAGAGACACAGGCGGCGGAAGCTGATGCGCTGGCAGAGCTTGCCGCGCTGGCGGAAGCCGCAGCAGATGAGGCGGGGCTGGAACCAGGCCCTGCCGTGGAGGCGCCGGTGGCCGCCGATGGGGAACTGGCTTCCCCTGCGCCGGGTGAGGCAGAAGCGGCGCCGGAGGATTTCGGCACCGTTGGCCCGATCGTGGCGCTTGCCGCGCCCCAGCCCAAGCCGCCCGTTGGGGCAGGCAGGGGCGCCGGGCAGGTGGTCGCGGGCGGTGTGCCCCTCAACATGGCGCGCCAGCTTTTTTCGACGCGCAGCAATGGCGGCGTCCGGGCCCAGACGGCCATGCGCGGCATGCCGCGGGAGGAGCGGGCGGATGTGCTGTGCATGACCGAACTGCGCGCCCAGCTGCTGTTTTCCAATCCGCCGCGCGTTCCCGAACTGCTGCCCTCGTTCCGGCTGGCCTCCGGCACTGTGCTGCAGACGCCGCAGACGGCCTTCCGCGAGCGCGGGCAGTGGTACAATCTTGCCCTGCGCTGCGAGCTCGACGCCGGCATCACGCGGGTCGTCAGCTTCGCCTTTGAAGTGGGCGGGCCTGTTCCGCGCGCCGACTGGGCCAAGCGCCGCCTGCCGGTCAATTGAGGCGGGGAAACTGAGGCGGGGCGCGCGGGTTACACCACCAGCTTCACCGCCAGCCCGGTCATCACCATGGCGATCAGCCCGTCCAGCACCTGCCAGGAGGCGGGCTTGGCAAAGAGCGGCCGCAGCAGCCTTGCGCCATAGCCCAGCGTAAAGAAGAACACGATGGAGCCAAGGCTTGCCCCTGCCGCAAAGGCCATTTCATGGCCGGGGTAGTTGGTGGCGATGGAGCCGATCAGGATCACCGTGTCCAGATAGACATGCGGGTTGAGGAAGGTGATGGCGAGCAGCGTGGCAAGCGTCGCCTTCAACGAGGCGCCTTGCCCGGTGCCTGCATCCAGCGCATTGCCGCCGCGCCAGGCCGAGCGCATGGACCGCAGCCCATAGGCCAGCAAAAACGCGGCCCCGCCATACCGCAGCACCGGCTCGATGCCCGGCAGCACGGCGGAGATGGCCTTGAGGCTGGTGACGCCCAGCGTGATCAGAAAGGCATCGCAGATGGCGCAGGTGAGGCACACCCAGAACACGTGCTCCCCCCTCAGCCCCTGCCGCAGGATGAAGGCATTCTGCGCGCCAATGGCGACGATGAGGCCGAGGCAGAGAAAGAAACCGGCAAGGGCAGCAGTGAACAAGGGAGGCTCCGGGATGCGAGGGCGTGTGCTGCTGTTTGACTAGCGGTTTGCGCAGGATTAGAAAATTTAAAGTTTCTGATCCTGATGAAGGTCTTCTAATGCGCCTTGAGGCAAGCCATCTGCAGGCGCTGGCCGCCGTGCTGCGGCTCGGCAGTTTTGAAAAGGCGGCGCGGCAGCTCAATCTGACGCCTTCCGCCGTGTCGCAGCGCATCCGTGCGCTGGAAGAGCGGCTGGGCACGGTGCTGGTGGTGCGCGGCCAGCCCTGCCTGCCGACGCCCGCCGGTCAGCGCCTTGCCCGCCATGCAGAGGACGTGGCGCTGCTGGAGCAGGACCTGTGGCAGGACATCGGCAGCAGCCTGCCGGATGCGGGCGGTGGCTCCATGCCGGGCGTGCGGGTGGCCATCAACGCCGACAGCCTCGCCACATGGTTCGTGGCGGCCATGCAGGGCGCCGGGGATCTGCTGTTCGATCTGCAGATCGATGATCAGGACCACAGCGCCGGCTGGCTGCGCCGGGGCGAGGTGCGGGCCGCCGTCAGCGCCGATCCGGCACCGGTGCAGGGCTGCGATGTGGTGCCGCTGGGCGCGCTGGCCTACCGGGCAACCGCAAGCCCGGCCTTCATGCGGCGCTGGTTCGCCGGAGGTGTGGACGTTGAGAGCCTCGCCCGCGCCCCTGCCATGATCTACAATCTGAAAGACGGGCTGCAGGCCGCATGGGTGCGCCAGAGCTTCGATCAGGATGTGGTGCTGCCCGCCCACTACATCGCCTCCACCCATGCCTTTGTCGATGCGGCGGCGGCTGGCATTGGCTGGGGCATGAATCCGGAGCCGCTGGTCAGGGCGCATCTCATGGACGGGCGCCTTGAGGAACTGGTGCCCGGCACGCCGCTCACCGTGCCGCTCTACTGGCACATCAGCCGCTCTGCCGCGCCGGGCTTGCAGCGCCTGACGCAAGCCGTGCGTGCCGCTGCGGCAGATCAGCTTCTTACCCCTGTCAAATGAAGCCTCTCCAAAACATGAACAGAGTGCTATTCAGGAATGAAATTGCATGCCGAATATGAAACGGTTATGCGTGATTCCAGAAGAATGGCCGGTAGCCGTTCATCAGATACATGCGAGGCACCCATGCGTTTTCTCACCAGCTTTTCGCCTGACCTTCTGAGCGCCTTGCGCATCATGTCCGGCCTGCTGTTTCTGCAGCACGGCACCACCAAGTTTCTCAGCATTCCGGCCACGCAGATGAGCGGTGTGTCCGTCACCACCCTGCCGGGCATGGCCGGCGTGATCGAGCTGGTGGGCGGCGCCTTGCTGGTGCTTGGCCTCTTCACCCGCCCGGTTGCCTTCCTTGCCTCCGGCACCATGGCGGTGGCCTATTTCCTCGTGCATCATCCCAAGGGCTTCTATCCGATCGTCAATGGCGGTGAACTCGCCGCGCTCTACTGCTTCGTCTTCCTCTATCTGGCAGCAGCAGGCGGTGGGCGCTGGAGCATCGACGCCATGCGCGGCGCGCGCTGAGCCTTTCACGCAAACAACATTCTGCAACGCCGCAGCCCCGCGCTGCGGCGTTTGCGTTTGCCCCCATCTTGCGCAACTCCGGCTGATGCGCTCAGATGCGTCAGTCGAATCCTGTCCTCGTGAGTTTTGCCATGACCTCTGCCCGCCTCCAGACCGAAGCTCTGATCAACGCCTATTATGCCGCCTTCAACCGGGGGGAGACGGACGCCATGCTGGATATGGTGAGCGAGGATGTGGCCCATGACGTCAATCAGGGCTCCCGCCGCACGGGCAAGAAGCTCTTCGCCGAGTTCAACGCCCACATGACCCGCTGCTACCGGGAAGAGCTGACGGACATCGTCATCTTCGCCAGCGAGGACGGCACGCGTGCCGCGGCCGAGTTCATTGTCAACGGCACCTATCTCAGCACCGATGAGGGCCTGCCGGAAGCTGCCGGTCAGACCTACCGCCTGCCGGCCGGCACCTTCTTCGATGTGAAGGGCGGCAAGATCGCCCGCATCACCACCTATTACAATCTGGAAGACTGGATCGCCCAGGTCGGCGCCTGATCCGCGCCGGAGCCTCATCCCACACACAGACGTGCGGGCAGGGGCCCGCAGGAGAGCGGGACCATGCATGTCATCATCGTTGGCGCCGGTGTCACCGGTCTTTCCACCGCCTGGGCGCTGGTCAAGCGCGGAGTGGAGGTGACGCTGATCGAGCTGGGGCCCATCCCCAATCCGCTCTCCGCCTCCGGCGATCAGCACCGCATCATCCGCCGCGCCTATGGCGGGCAGGGCGGCTATCAGCGCCGCATCAGCGATGCCTATGCCGCCTGGGACGAGATGTGGGACGACTTCGGCGCCCGCCATCTCGTGGACACCGGCTTCATGGTCATCTCGCAGGAAGAGGGCGATGAGGGTGAAGACTACTGGCGCGGCATGGTGGAGGCCGGCTACAGCCTTGACCAGATGAGCCCTGCCGAGGCTTGCGCCCGCTATCCTTTCCTGTCGCCCGAGGGGCTGCGCTTCGTGGCCGTGCATCCGGAAGGCGGCGTTCTGCTGTGCCAGAAGATTGCCGCAGACATGCGCGCCTTCCTGCTGGCAAAGGGCGCAAGGCTGCTGGAAAACACGAAGGTGGTGGCCGTTGACCGGGCCGCGGGCCGCGTCACGCTGGAAAGCGGCGAAGACCTGACGGGTGACCGGGTGGTGATCAGTGCCGGGGCCTGGGTGCTGAAGCTGGCGCCGGAACTGGGCTCCGATCTCACGCCCTACCGTACGGCGGTGGTCTATCTGGAGCCGCCTGCGGATCTGAAGGCATCATGGGAGGCTGCGCCGGTTATTCTCGATGTGGGCGGCAAGGTGGATGGCTATGTGCTGCCGCCGGTGCCGGGTACGGGGCTGAAGTTTGGCGCGGGTATCCACAAAGTGAAGAACGCGGATGCGGACCAGAATCGGGGCATCGTGCCGGGCGAGGGCGAGCGGCTGCGCAATCACTTCTCCCCGCCCTTCGGCCGTATCGGGGACTACAGGGTCACGGATGTGGTGACCTGTGCCTATACTTTTACGGCGGACAACCACTTCTATGCCCGGGAGGAGGGGCGGGCCGTCATCGTTTCGGCCTGCTCCGGCCATGGCTACAAGTTCGGCGCCGTCGTGGGGCAGAAGATCGCCGATGGGCTGATTGCGGGGGATGTGGATACGGCGCGCATCTGGCTGGAAGCGCGCGACTGAAGCTGCTTGTCCGGACCGGGCTTATCTGGGCCGGGCGGGGTTCAAGGTGAGGAAAGCCCTGCACCGGCCGCATGGCAGCTCTGCAAAGCAGATTTCATGCGGGCGGGGGCTTGATTTTGCCGTCCGCGCCCGCATCGTGTGGCCACAAGAACAGACATAAATCATATGGGAGAGAATATGCCGGTCACCGTGAAGAGCCTGACTGGAGGAGAACTTCAGGACGCATTGGACGATCTGGCGCGGCTTCGCATCGAAGTGTTCCGCGACTGGCCCTACCTCTACGACGGGTCCATGGACTATGAACGCAGTTACATCAGCCGCTATGCCGGCACGCCCGGTGCCCTGATTGTCGCCGCCTTCGACGGAGACCGCATCATCGGCGCGGCGACGGGCGAACCGCTGGCGCAGGAGGTGATCCAGTTCCGCCAGCCTTTCGAGGACCGGGGGCTGAACCTCAAGGAAATCTTCTATCTGGCCGAATCCGTCCTCTTGCCGCAGTACCGTGGCCAGGGCATCGGCCACCGCTTCTTCGACGAGCGCGAGGCCCATGCCCGCAAGCTCGGCTTTGCCAAGGCGAGTTTCTGCACCGTGGTGCGCCCGGCAGATCATCCGGCACGGCCGGCGGACTACCGCCCACTCGACGGCTTCTGGACCAAGCGCGGCTACAAGCCGCTGGAAGGCGCCACCGTCTATTTCCCCTGGAAGGACATGGGCGACACGGAAGAAACCGAAAAGCCGATGCAGGTGTGGCTGCGGTATCTGTGAGAGGGGTCTGCTCCGCCTGAAGACGACGGGCCGGTCGGCCGGGAGGGGCTACTGTTCCAACAATTTGAGGCTCCGGCCGTGACCGGAGCCTCAGTGTCTTTCAGTCCACCAGTTCGTAAACGATGGTGACGCTCGCATAGAGCGTTTCCTCGCCCGCCATGACAGGCGCCGGAGCCGGGGCCGCTTCCATCGCCATGGTGGCCATGCGGTACATCGGGCGCACACCGCCGTCGCCGCCTTCGGACATGGACATCACCCGGCCCAGCTTGGCACCGGAGGCCTTGGCAAAGAGCTCGGCCTTGCGGCGGGCATCCGTCACGGCCGCTTCACGGGCCGCATCGCGCTTTTCATTGGCGCCGGTGACCTCGAAATTGATGCCATTGATGGTGTTGGCGCCGGAGGTGACCATGGTGTCGAGCAGCGGCCCGAGGCGTTCCAGGTCATTCACCCGCACGCTGACCGTGTTGGACACCTGATAGCCCTCGATCTTCGGCAGGCCGGAGGGGCCGGACTTGGTGTAGTCGCCATAGCGGGGCTGGACCGAGAAGTTGCTGGTCTGGATGTCCTTGGCCTCGACGCCCGCATCCTTCAGCGCTGTCAGCACCGCGTTGAGTGCTTTGGAGTTGCTGGCCAGCGCATCGGCCGCCGTTTCGGCATCGGTGGTCACACCGCCCGAAAGGGTGGCCTTGTCCGGCACGGCGCTGACGGAACCGCTGCCCTGCACGGTGATGAAACGCTCGTTCTTCACTGCAGCTTCCTGGGCAAAGGCCGGAGTGAGCGTGGTGCTGACGGCTGCAAGGCCCAGCGGCAGGACAAGCGCCAGCGCGGCAGCACGGGAGAAGGCGAGCTGGCGGGACAGCGCGGAGCGGAGGGGGCGCGAATGCAAGGTCATGGATGAAAAAATCCCTTGAGAACCAAAAGGCAAGCCGACATTTGCCCGGAAATAAGGCAGGCACAAGGCATGCCGTTACGGGGCTGTGCACTTGCCGGAGCACTGCGGCCGGGTATTTCCGGCGGAAACATGCGTATATTCCGCTCGCAAGACACTTGCAGCCCGCGCCCGCGCTGGTATACCACACTCCAGCCCGACTAAGGGCAAGGGCCTGTAGCTCAATGGTTAGAGCCGTCCGCTCATAACGGATTGGTTGGGGGTTCGAGTCCCTCCGGGCCCACCATTTCTTTTAAAATCAATTAGTTAGAAGCCGGTTTTTCTTGGGGAGACATCCAAGGGGAACATTGGTTTGTTCAATCCGGCCTATCTCATGAAGTCGCGATGCGGCGTTTTCTATCTGCGCTGGCCGGCACAAGATCTTTCAAGACCGGTTCGGCGGTTGGTATGCCAAACATCAGTTATTCAACCCACTATGATGGGTTGAATAAATACCAAAAATGCATTATTTGAACCATTGAAAGGGTCCAATAATGCGCCTGACGCTCCAAACCCATTTTGATGGCGAGTGGCATTACGCTGCGACCCTGGAACTGAAGGACGGCGCGGCCGGCTTCCTGGGGGCGTCGATCGCCGATTACGATCTTGACTATTTCGTTAGTGTGGCGTCGGCGGAGTTCGCAGCCGGAAAGACGGTCCGGGATCATCGCGCCTTGTCGGTCCGTTATCCTGTTGATCTCGAAAACCGGTACAGCAGAAGCTGGCCGCCCTTCCTCCTGGATCTTATGCCCCAGGGCCATGCAAGGCGGAAGCTTGCCGGGCACCTCGGCCTTGCGGAGGGCGCGCGCGCTTCCGATCTGCCCCTGCTGCTGCGATCGGCAACGGGTGGCATCGGCAACATCCGCATCAGGGAAGCGGCGGACGCCGAAGCGGAACGCCTGCGCGGTGTCGAGCGCCAAGGGGTGACAGAGGCGGAAATCCTTGATCGTTCGGATCGGTTCATGGAAGCCGCCGACCGCTTTGGGATGCTCGCCTCCGGCTCAAGCGGCCTGCAGGGCGAATGGCCGAAGGTTGCGATGACGCAGGCGAATGATGGCCTCTACTATCCCGACAGCGTCGTGACCGATGATGAGGCCGTGCGCCATGTCATCGTCAAGCTGGTCCGCAGCAACGAGCCTTCGGACCGCCTTATTCTTGAAGGCGAAGCCCTCTATTCGCGGATCGCTCAAGCGATCGGCCTGAATGTCAGCGAACCTTCGACCTATGCCGAAGGCGTCCTGATCATTCCCCGTTTCGACCGGAAGAAGAAAGAAGGCGGCGGAACCGTGCGGCTGGGCCAGGAAAGCCTGGTGTCGGCGATCGGCGTTGCCGATTTCGGGCATGTCGGCACCCATGAGGCCTATATCGGCGTCTTGCGCCAATATTCGGCCGATCCCTTTGCGGACATTGTCGAATACCTGAAGCGCGATATCGCCAATCTGGCGCTCGGCAATCCCGACAATCACGGCCGGAATTCGGCTCTCAGCAAGCACCCGGACGGCACGATCCGCCTGTCTCCGCTCTTTGATTTCGCGCCCATGCGGCTCGCCAAGGAGGGGATCGTTCGCTCCACCCGATGGGGGGGGATGCGTGACAGTGGCCGCGACCATCTTCCTGATTGGAAGCACATCTGCGGCGAACTGATGCCTGATCCCGCTGAGCACAGTGCGCTAGTAGCCGCGCTTTCCGCGTTTGCAGAACATCTGCGGCACGCGCCGGACATGGCGAAAGAACTGGGGGCGTCTCCGGACATTACGGACCGTGCAATGGGACGCTGTATGGAGATAGCAGATAGCGTTCTGGCGGCGTGTCAATGATGGCGAAGGACCGCTAGATGGCTCGATGGAAAAAGCCAACGAAAGAGGAGATCCTCGAAAACCGCAGAACGCTGGCGGAGCGCGCTAGAACTGGGGACCTGAGGCTACCTGGTGCGGTAGCGGAGATCCGCAGAGGGTTCGGCATGACGCAGGATGAGTTCGCAAAGACGCTGTCGCTTACCCGTCGACAAGTTGCGGAGATCGAAGCCGGGACGGCGAATCCAACGCTCGAAACAATGGAGAGGATTGGCCGCCTGTTCGGGTTCGGGGTTGGTTTTGTGCCCAAGAATGACCATGTGGACCGGCCAAAATAATCAGTGCTGAAGCTGAGGGAGGCTACCGGCGAAATGGCTGGCTCCTGTGTCAGTCCCCGAAATAATGCTCGTCTGGAAGGGAAGACGATGGAACCTTCTTTTAAGAAAATTTTTGCAGTCATTACTGTGCTTTGGGTTGGTCTTTTGGCATCTGACCAAGTGCTCGCATCCGGTGCTGATATGAAAACACCTGAAGGGGCTGTAACAGCCTATCTGGAAGGAGTGGCGCAGCAGGATTTTGATAAAGTTGTTGCGGCTTCGGCGGCCGATAGAATGAGCGTGAAGTTCGATTTCGCCGCATATGCTGGCCGCACGGGGGCCATTCTGAAAAATGGTCCATTGCCTGCCAACTACGGCCTTTTCACCGGAATGAACAAAGCAAAATTCGACGCTCAACTGGCAAATGGGCTGCAGGTCTTTGTGTACAGCCTGATGACCAGGGAGTTTGAGGACGCAAATTCAGCCGTGCTGGTTGATGATGCAGAAGCTGTTGCATTCATCCGTACCGTGCAGGCAGATAGGCTGAAGACCATCAGCATCATCAAGATTGGCAGTCCGAAACCAAGTGGCCCAGCCCATGAGGCTGAACTGCTCAAGGCGGCTCAGACTGCAAAAGTGTATGGCGCTGACGAACTGGCGGAGCGGCTTGCCCTGATATCCTTCGAGGGAGAGACCTTTGTCACGGCCTTTACCCTGTTGCGTTACGGCGGTGAGTGGGCTGTCATGGGCCAGTATGCAAACGCTGCAGCCGTCACGGAGCCCGGTATTGCGGCGCGCGTCAATACGGAAGATTTTGAGACGCTTCTGGACTGATAACCCTCTGGCTGAGGAGAGCCCCGAAGGTGGCGGCTCCCCGGGCTCCCCGTTCGGCCACAGCTTGATCTTCTGACCGCCAATGACCGCCTGGGGCATCATCCCTCGTCCTGATGTGCCGCAACCGCGAACCGGCGGTGCGGTCATCCGGTGCCGCAAGGCTCCGTTCAGGCCGATGTGGTGATGATCGCCGAAGGACAGCATCGCGCCTGCCTGTGCCGCTCCGGGGCCGGTCGCCGGGGTGCCGTTCGTGTCGATGGCCCAACCTCGCGGCAGCAGCTTGCCGGCCCGGCGATACAGTTCGATCTCGCCGCGGGCGGCAACGGAGGTGGCGAAATCGAAGATGCAAGGGTTGGCGCCCTTGCGCGGCCATCCGAATGCGAACGGATTGGTACCCAGCAGTGGGCTCCGGCCACCTGCAGGGGCAACGGTCGCATAGCTGGGGCATATGGCAAGGACGGCAATCCCTTCTTCCGTGAGAGCTTCTACCTCCGGCCTGAGTGCCGGCAGATGGATGCACTCGTTGATGAGAAGCACGATCCTTGCGGTCAAAGGCGATCGCGGATGATATCCGGGATGCGTTGATCCTGTCCCGGCGTGTTGCTGGCGGGAACTCCAGCGAAGCTGTTACAAATTTGTCACCTAACTCCGCTAGCAGTCCTGCAGCCGGTCTGCGCTTGGCGGACAGCTTGGGTATATCTGGCGTGCACAGGACGCCGGATCTGGTCAGAGGAGCCGACCATGTTGGATCTCAACGACCTGCGTCTTTTCGTGCACATCGTCGAACACCAGGGCATTCTGAGAGCGGGCCGCGCGCTGCAATTGCCAAAATCGACGATGAGCCGCCGGCTGGCGGCCCTTGAGGAGCAGTTGAAGGCGCGGCTTGTCATCCGAAGCGGCGACGAGTTCAGGCTGACGGCTGCCGGGGAGGAAGCCTACAGGCTTGGTCTTGCCATGGTGGAGGCCGCGCAGCATGCGGAAGACCGGCTCATGCGCTCCACGGATGCGATTTCCGGCCGCGTCTCCATCAATGTCTCGCCTCTGCTGGCATCATCGCTCGGCCTGTATATCGCGGCGATGACGCAGGCCCATCCCGGTCTTGATCTTGTCGTGGACGTGGCGGACCGGGTATTGGACCAGACCAGCGACACGTCCGATCTCTATCTCTACGCGCATCACTGGCCACTGCGAGACTCGCCCCTGATTCAGCGGCGCATCTGCCGCAATCCTTTGCTTCTGGTCGCGAGCCCTGACGTCGCGGCGCGTGTAGCCGGGGCGCCGGGACCTGCCTCTCTCGATTTCCCGGATGTCTTCGTTCACGGCCTGGATGCCGGCACGGCCAGCTGGAGCTTTCAGTCCGAAGCTGGAGAGGCCGAAGTCCTGTCCTGCACCCCAAGGCTCACCACCACCAACGTGGAGGTCCTGCTGTCGCTCGCGCTGTCCGGCGCAGGGCTTGTGCTTCTGCCGGAATTTGCCGTGAGAAAGGCTGTTATGGAGGGCCTGCTTGTGCCGGTGGTGCCCGGTTGGATCGGGCCAACGCTCACCATGACGCTTCTCAGCCCTCCGCGGCGCCTGATGAACACGACGTTGCGGCGCGTTGCCGACGAACTCGGTGCCTATGTCAAAACCGTGATTCTCCAGGGAAATCAGCCTGTTCCAAATCCGGGATGGGGCGTGCTGAAACCGGGCCGGGTTCATTTCATGGAACTGTCATCTGCCTCCCCTAGCGAGGGTCTGCGCGCCGACGAAAGCGGTGTGGCAACCCTGACCCTGGCTGAGAGTGAGATTGCGATGAGACCCTTTCTGAAAGCCTTCGGCGTAGCTGCCATGACAGTTACTACCGCCATTTCCCTGCCTGCCGCTGCCGAGGACGCACCGGGCCCGCTGGTGCTTTACACCAATGATTTCGAAGGCGTGATTACCGAACGGTTCGAGGCCGATACCGGACGCCAGATCGATGTGGTACAGATGAGCGGCGGTGAGATCCTCGCCCGTATCGCAGCCGAAGCGGCCAATCCCCAATGGGATGTGCTGATCTTCAACGGTTCCTACAGCTTCAAGATGCTGGACGGCCAGAACCAGTTGCTGCGCGGCGTCGAGCCGGCCAATATCGGCAATCTCAACGAGACGGGGCGCACCTATCTGCCGGAAAACCGCTCATGGTTCCCGATCGGCATGGCTGCCTCCTGCGTCATGCTGTATCGCACCGACAGGATCGGCAACCCGCCGGCAAAATTCTCCGATCTGGCCGATAGCCGCTTCAACGGCAAGTTCGGTATGGCCGATCCGGCGATTGCCGCACCGGCCTATCCTTGTGTTGCGGAATTCTTCCATTCGCTCGGCAAGGACAATGCCGAGGCCTATTTCACCAGCCTGTTTGACAACGGCATGCGCGTGTTCCGGACCAATGGCCCGGTCGGCCGCGCCATTGTGTCGGGTGAGCTCGATCTCGCGCTGATCACTTCACAGGTCGCCTATTCGCTGAAAGCTGCGGGCGAGGCGCCTGTCGAAGTGGTCTGGCCGGAAGAGGGGGCGCCTGGCGTCGTGCGCGGCGTTGGTATCCAGGCCTCGACGAAGCGGTCTGAAGCGGCCCGTACATTCGTAGAATGGCTGCTCAAGCCCGAAACGCAGACTTATCTGTCGCAAGCTGCCGCCGCCGACGGCCTGTTCGAACCGACCGTAGAAGGCGCCACCCGCCGTGCCGACGGACCGGCCGAAGGTGCCGTCTACCGGGTCGCACCGGATGACTTCTCTGTGGCCAATGAGGCCGAGATCAAGACCTGGTTCGCCGACCGCGCGCTCCAATAAGGATTGTCCCGCCACCCCCGAGCTTTGTGCTCCGGGGTGGTTTCCCTTCCAGGATATCCTGTGAGTATGCTATGCGCGAACTGACCGCGATCCCTCCCAATGCAACCGGTGTCCGCACACGACGAGCCCTCCTGCGATCCGAGGACTGGCTGGGGCTTTGCGTCGTCGCCGCGCTTGTTATCCTCGTGCTCGCACCGATGGCGACCGTCATCGTCCAGGCCTTCGTGCCCGGCCTGTTTTCCGGGCAGGTCAGGGCCATCGGTGTTTCGGGCCTTTTGGAAGTCTTCGAGCGGCCGCTGTGGCAGCGGTCCCTTATGAACTCCCTGTTTCTGGCCGGCATCGCGGCGGTGATCGGCGGCCTTACCGGCACCGGACTTGCCATCATACGGCATTCCTCGCGGATGGTGCTGGGCCCGGCGCTGGATATCGCGACCTGGGCGATCATCATTCTGCCCTCCTTCATTCTCGCCCAGGGCTGGATCCTGTTTGCCAGCCGTGGCGGCCTTGCCAACCAGTGGTTCGGCCTGACGTTCGTGCCCGACATGGTTTTCAACCCGTGGGGGCTCGCCGTGATCATGAGCCTGAAGGCCTTTCCCTTCGCCTACATCACCGTATCAGCGGCGATGCGCTGGGACATGGACGACTATGCCCATGCCGCGCGGCTCTGCGGTGCGTCGCCGCTGCGCGTGCTGGCCACGGTGCGGGTTCCCATGCTGCTGCCCGCTGTGCTTTCGGGCGCCGTGCTGATCTTCATCGATGTGCTGGGTGATTTCGGCCTGCCGGCGGCGCTGGCGACCACCTACCGTTTTCCGACCCTCACCTATGCGATCTATGTCGCGATTAATCAGTCGCCGATCCGCTTCGACCTGGCGGGAGTGCTGGCCTTCTATGTCACCGTCATCATGCTGGCGGCGGTGCTTGTCTATTTCGCCATCCTGCGAAACCGCCGCTTCGATTTTCTCAGCGGCCGGGCCCGCATGCGCCAGGCCAATGGCCCACGCTTTGGCCTGATAGCAAATGGCCTCGTCCTGCTGGCGTTGACTGTTGCGATCATCATCCCGATCGGTTCCAGCGTGCTGGTATCCTTCACGGACCGGATTTCGGCCGGCTTCTCCTTTGCCAACCTGACGCTTGCGAATTACGCCTATGTGCTCGACACCGGCGGTGCCTTCGTCAGCGCCCTGCGCACCTCGCTGGGCATTGCCGCGGCAGCGGCCCTGGGCAGCGGCCTCCTGTCGGCTGCTGCGGCCTATGTACTGACCTTTTCCGATTTTCGCCTGAACCGGCTTATCGACGTGACCTGCACGCTGAGTCTCGCCGTTCCCGGAGTCGTTCTCGGCATTGGCTATATCTTCATGTGGAATTCTCCCCTGTTCGACCGGCTGGGCATATCGCTCTACGGCACCCAGTCGATCCTGGTGCTGGCCGGCATTGCGGGTGCCGTGCCGATTGCGATCCGGGTGCTTTTGGGTGCCATGGCGCAGGTGCCAGTCAGCATGCTGTCGGCTGCCGCCCTGCAGGGAGCGGGGCTCACCCGGCGGATCGTTACCATCGCCGCGCCGCTGGTTGCCGCAGCCCTCGTTTCGGCCACACTGACCGCTTTCGGCTCGGCGATCTTCGACCTTGCCATCAACTCGATCTTGCGGCCGCCCCGGCTGAATGTCTTGCCGGTCTATGTCAATCGCGCCTTCGAGCAGAGCCAGTTCGGTGCCGCGACGGCCGCCACCCTTGTCGCTGGCACCGCAACAATTTTGATCATCGTCATCGTCAACCTCCTTTCTACCGTCGCGATCCGCCGTCTGGTTGCCCCGGTGGAGCGGACCTGAAAGGTTTCACCCATGCTCGGTATCGACAATGTGGTCCGTCGCTTTGGCCGGCAGACCGTGCTGAACCGCGTTTCGCTGGAAGTCCCCACTGGCAAGGTCGCCTGTCTGGTTGGCCCCTCCGGCTGCGGCAAGTCCACCCTGCTGCGTCTCGTTGCGGGTCTGGACCGGCCCGACGACGGACAGGTGCGGCTTCGCGGAACCGTGATCTCCTCGGCCGGCTGGGCGCTGGAAGCCCACAAGCGCGGGCTCAACATGGTGTTTCAGGACTATGCCCTGTGGCCGCATATGACGGTGGAAAGGATCATTGGCTACGGCTTGAAGAAGCTTGGCGCCGCTGAGCGTGACGCCCGGGTGAAAAGCCTGCTCGACCTGATGCAGATTGCACCGCTGGCAGGCCGGTTGCCCTCCCAGATTTCCGGGGGACAGCAACAGCGGGTCGCCATTGCCCGGGCGCTGGCGACCGATCCGGATCTGCTGCTGCTGGACGAACCGCTTTCCAACCTCGATGTGCAATTGCGGCTGGAAATGCGCAAGGAATTTAGTGAGTTGTTCAAGCGGGTGGGCAAGACGGTGCTCTATGTTACGCATGACCCGCTCGAGGCGTGTTCCTTTGCCGACATGCTGGTGGTGATGAAAAGCGGAGAGATCGAACAGGTTGGCTCGCCGGAAACCCTGTTTGCCGCGCCGCGCTCCCGATGGATTGCCACGCTCGCAGGCTTCGAGACCCGCATGGAAGGCAAGGTGATTGAGGCGGACCCGGAGGGCAGGTGGAGTGTGCTGGTGGGCGATCAGCGCATCACCGTTCCGCAACCGGCCGACATCGACCCCGCCTATCGCGGCGCCGTTACCGTGATGCTGCATCCTGCAAGCATAGATATGGGCGATGGCGGGGAGAAACCCGATACCAATACGCTGGCCGGCACTGTGACCCACTGCCTTTACGAGGGCCGCCTGTGGCGGACCGTTCTTGATGTGGTCGGCGGCAGCCTTTCCCTGATGTCGCCGGCAAGACTTGCCGTCGGCGATACGGCCCGGATTTCCTTCAGACCAGACGCAGTGGTGGTGTTTCCCGCATGACGCATAAAGACGAATTCAGACAGGGCCATTGGCCTGTTGCATTCCGCCCGTTTTTCCTCGCCGGCCATGCCGCGCCGCTCGGTTTCCTTCCCAGCCGCTGCGCGCGGGTGCTGATGGATGGCGGGTTGATGATGACAGACGGCGCGGCGCTATCGATGCCGCATGATGGCGATCTCACCGAACGGCTGGAACGGGCACGACTGCTGCTGCTCGAGGCCGGGCTGATCGGGCCGAGACGCGGCGAGATGATGCCGGTGCGCCATCGCTTCGATGCAGAGCCCATCGCCATCATCGACAGAAGCGCCATGCGGATTCTGGGGCTCTGGGCGACGAAGGTGCATGTCAATGGTCTGGTCAGCACCGGAGCCGATCAAGCTCCGGAAATCTGGCTTTCGCTTCGGGCGGCCCATTCCACCGCCTTTCCTGGCTATTTCGATACCCTGGTCGCCGGAGGTCAGCCCCACGATCTCGATGCAGCCACAACCGCCGTCAAGGAAGCGTGGGAAGAGGCTGGCATAGAGGCTGAATTGATGAAACATGCCCGCCATATCAGCGAGGAGCCGGTCTGCTATGTCAGCGCCCAGGGCTTTCATCAGGAGCTTCTGTCCGTCTACGATCTCTTTCTGCCGCGCGGCTGGACACCCACCTGCATCGACGGCGAGGTCGAATCGAACACACTTGTCACGATGGAGGAACTGCGCTCGGGCCTTGCAGGGGCGCTGGATATCAAATTTGGCTCCCACCTTGTGTGTCAGAATGTTGTCGCCCGCCATGGAACGGGCGGCGCCTCGGTTGCCTTGTAAGACCAACTCTCGATGAGCTTGACTCATCGAGAGTTGGTCAAGCCCGTGCGGCGCTTGAGCATTTTCAAGGCGTGATGCGTCAGCATCTCGGCGCCTTGGTATGAATGCCGGTCAGATTTTCTGACCGGCTCAGGCCCTTGCCGCGCTTGCGTGTTTGAAGGCTTGATGCGCGGGTATCGGAGGCCCCGCGTCACTTCTTGCCGAAGTTCGCTCCGAGACGCATCTGGATGTAGTCGTGGGCGGTCATCGGCTCGTATTTGCCTTCCGGCCCGGCCAGCACGGTGTCCATGTTGGCCTGTGCGAAATAGGCCATGGAGTAGCGCGGGCCGAGATATTCGCCGGGCTTGGGCATGCGCACCCGGTGCAGGTTGGACAGGAGCTTGTCGTCCGACCAGCGCATCAGCATGTCGCCGATGTTGCAGGTGATCACGCCTTCCAGCGGAGGCACGTCGGTCCAGGCGATGGCGCGGCCCATGCTGTCCTTGCCGGGGCAGACCTGCAGGCCGCCCTGACCGGCCTTCTGGTGCAGCAGGGTGAGGCAGTCGAAGTCCGTATGGGCGCCCGCCCGCCAGAACTTGAAGTCCTCCGGCTTGGCGTCTTCCATGCCGAGATAATGGATCAGGCGCAGGGTGGACTGGTATTCGGCCCGGTCCGGATCATGGCCATCCGTGAAGAAGCCGGGGCGGAAGTTCAGGCGGCCTGCGAAACAGTCCAGCACCTTCATGGCCAGCGACCAGTTGTGGCGCTCGAAGGCGAGCATGATTTCCTTGAAGCCGTTCAGCTCCTCTCCGGTGGGCCACAGTTCGCGCATGCGCGGCAGGGTGATCTGGTAGCTTTCCTTGTGGTCCGGGGTGCCGGTGGAGGGGCGCACCTGCGCCTTGTATTCCCAGCCCGAATTGGTGCCGGGCCGGAGCGGATACTTCCCCTTCACCTCTGCCGGCAGATCGAAGAAGGCCTCGGACAGAGCGAAAGCTTCGTCAATGAGGGCCTGCGGAATGCCGTGTCCGGTGAGCTGGAAGAAACCGATGCCGGTGGCCGCATCCCACAGGGCATCGGAGATCTCGTCCTTGCGGTTGAAGTAGTCCGACATGTCCACGCGGGGAATGTCGCGCTCCACTTCCTCGCCATAGCCGCCGAAACCGGTTTCCTTGTTCAGTTCGGCAAGGCCGTATGGTTGTGCCGTTGTCATGCTGTAGTCTCCTTTGAGATTGAGGAGCAATGACCCACGCCGGGATGGCGTTGACAGCTTCTACTCCGGGGTACCCCTGATCCTCTCCCCGCGGGAGAGAAACAGGCGGGAGAGGATCAGGCAGGTAGAACCTCCTTCCGGTGGGCAAGCCGGGCGGTTGCTTCCGCAGCGGCGAGGCCAAGATCCGGCAGGCTGAGGCCGGGCAGGCGCCCGTCCTGCACCACCGGCCTGCCGGCAACAAGGCTGTGGCGCACCTGCAAGGGGCCGCAGATCATGGGGGCAAGGGCCGGATCATGCAGGCCGAAACAGGCAGGGCTTCCGAGATCGAACAGGGTGATGTCCGCCGCCATGCCCGGGGCCAGCAGCCCTGCGCCGCCAAGGCCGAGCGTGTGGGCGCCGCCCTGCGTCGCCCAGTGCAGCACGGTCTCCGGCCGCAGGGCCTCTACGCCATGGGCGGCCCGGTGCAGCGCGAAGGCCGTGTACATGGCCATGCCCATGCCGGCGGCCTCGTTGGCGCCGGCCCCGTCCACGGCGAGCGAGACGGTGCCTCCGGCTGCATGAAGGGCTGCTGCCGGGGCAATGCCGGAGCCGAGCCTTGCATTGGCCTGCGGGCAGTGGGCCATGGCTGTGCCTGTCTCGGCCAGAAGCGCGACTTCATAAGGGCTGAGGTCAACGAGATGGGCAAACCAGACGTCATCGCCCAGCCAGTCCTTCTGGGCGAGCCAGGGCACAGGCCTCAGCCCGAAATCCCGCAATGTCTGGCGGGCGTAGGCTTCATTTTCCGACAGATGCGCATGCAGCCTCAGGCCAAGGCGCCGGGTCTCCTGGGCGATCTCCGGCAGGGCCTGCGCATCGAAGTTGAAGTTCGGTGTTGCCGGGGCGCAGGCAACCCGTGTCATCGCCATGTCTGACGGGTCATGCCACAGGCTGGCGGCCCGGCTGATGCCGTCGAGAAATCCGGTGAGGGTTTCCATCGGCGCAGGCGGGGTGTCCGGATCGGTGAAGCTGCGCCCGCGTGTCATGCCGCCGCGCGCCAGAACGAAGCGCAGTCCCAGCCTTGCCGCTTCCTCGAAGAGGACGGCTGCCGGGTCATAGTCATACTGGCTGGAGAAGATGTAGTGATGATCGCAGACGGTGGTGGCGCCGCTGAGCGCCAGTTCGGCAAGGCCGATGCGCACCGACGTGCGGAAGGCGTCTTCATCCAGCAGCGGCCAGAGCCGGTAGGGCACCTGCGCCAGCCAGTCGTCCAGCGGCACGTTCATGCCAGCGGGCACGCCCTTCATGACGGACTGGAACAGGTGGTGATGGGTGTTGACGAGGCCGGGCGTCACCACGCAGCCGCTGGCATCAATCACCTCTTCGCCCGGCAGCGGGGCAAGATCGCCGATGGCGGCAATCTTCTGGCCATCGACACGGATGGCGCCGGAGAGGCGGGTTCCGGCGGCGGCGCCAGTCCAGCCATGGGTGATGTTGGTGATCAGCAGGCTCATCTGTCTGCCTTTGCCATGGACCAGGGGAAGAACAGCCGCTGGATCAGGCTGACCGCCTGAAACAGAAGCAGCGACATGGCAACCAGAACCACCAGACCGGCCCAGGCCTGCGGCAGCCTGAACATCGACGTGGAGAACTGGATGAAGAAGCCGAGGCCCTGTTCTGCGGCGACGAACTCACCGACGACGGCGCCGATGACGGCCAGCGTGATGGAGATCTTCAGCCCCGAGAAGATGTGCGGCGTGGCATAGGGCATGCGGATCTGCAGGATCTCCCGGCGCCGGGGTGCCCGCAGGCTGCGCGACAGCTCGATCAGTTCCGGCGGCGTTGCCATCAGGCCGGTGGTCATCGACACGACCAGCGGAAAGAAGGAAATCATGAAGGTGATGACCACACGCGGCGCATCACCCGTGCCCAGCACGACGATGATGATCGGCGCTACGGCCACGACCGGCACGGACTGGATGACCACCAGCAGCGGATAAAGAGCGCGGGAGGCAAGGGGTGAGCGGGACAGGCTGATGGCGATGGGAAGCGAAATCAGGATGGCGGCTGCATAGCCCAGCAGGGCGACCCGCAAGGTGGCCCAGACATGCGTGACCCAGCGGCTCATGTCGAGAGCGGCAAAGCCGCCGAGAATGCGGCTGGGGGCAGGCAGGATGTAGCTTGGCACGGCAAAGAGCCATGTGCCTGCCTCCCACAAGGCCAGCAGGGCGGCAAAGGTGAGCAGCGGCAGCACGAAAGGTATCTGCACCAGTCTTTCGCGCAGGTTCAGGCCTTGCGGGGCTTGCTGCGCTCCATGGCGGGCAGCGGGCGCATTGTCTGCGAGGCTTGTCGTTTCTGCGCGCATGTCAGGCGGCCTCCCGGTGGATCAGCAAGTTGCGCAGATGGGCCATGTAGTCCTGCATCTCCGCTGTCCTGAGCGCGTTCTCGTCTCTCGGGCGGCCCATGGGTACGGGCAGGTCGGCGATGATGCGGCCGGGGCGGCGGCTCATCACGACCACCCTGTCGGCCAGAAGCACCGCTTCGGGGATGGAGTGGGTGATGAAGAGCACCGTCTTCGGGCTTGCCTGCCACAGGCGCAGCAGCTCGTAGCCCATGGCGTCGCGCGTCAGGGCATCGAGGGCCGAGAACGGCTCGTCCATCAGCAGGATGTCCGGATTGAGAAACAGGGCGCGGGCGATGCCAACGCGCTGCTGCATGCCGCCGGACAATTCGCCCGGCAGGCGCTTTTCAAACCCCGCCAGCCCCACGGCGGCAATGATGTGCCGTGCCTGCTCGCGGTCCTGCGCATCCACCCGCCCGCGCATGTGCCGGGCCGGAAAGACGACGTTGTCCTCCACACTGGCCCAGGGCAGCAAGGTCGCATTCTGGAAGACGATGCCGATGTCCTCGCGCGGGCCCGTCACCTCCAGCCCGAAAACCGACACCCGTCCGCCGGTGGGCTTCATCAGCCCTGCCGTCAGCCGCAGCAGCGTGGACTTGCCGCAGCCCGAGGGGCCAAGAACGGCGACAAACTCATGCTGGTCGATCCTGAGGTTGACGTCCTCAAGCGCAACGAGAGGGCCGGAGCCGGTCAGAAAGGTCTGACCGGCATTTTCGAAGCAGATGGCGTCCTTGACGAGGGCCACGGGCGTCACTCCGGCAGGAAGGAGCGGTCGACGATGGTTTCCGGGTCGAGGGCTGCCGGATCAAGGCCCTGGGCTTCGGCAACCCGGCTCCAGGTGGCGGCAAGCCTGTCCTTGTCGAAGGCGCCGAGGCCGTATTTGTCCGTGTTGCTGTTGAAGGCAAGCTTTGAGGCATCGAGCCAGGAGCCCTTGACGTCCTCAGCCGTCAGTTCCGGCACAACCGCGGCAACGGCTTCTGCCGCCTTGTCCGGGTTGTCATGGGCAAAGATCAGCGACTTCTGAAAGGCTGCCAGGAACCGCTTCGCCACATCGGGCCGCTCGGCAAGGAAGGCATCCGAGGCAACGAGTGAGGCAGAGTAGAGCTCAAGCCCGGCATCGGCCCAGGGCAGGATGACAAGCTCCTTGCCCGCTTCCTTCGCCTGTCCGGTGTAGCGTGACACATCCGTCAGCCAGGCGATGATGGCATCGGCCTGCCCGGTCATCAGCAGCGGGCCGAGGGCGCCGGGATCGGCCTTGGTGAGGGTGATATCATCTTCCGACATGCCGTTTTCCTTCAGCACCAGCGGCAGGAACACGTTGGAAGAGGTGAAGGGCGAGGTGGCGACCGATTTGCCTTTTACATCCGTGATCGAGGTGATGCCGGAGCCTTGCAGCGTGTAGAAGGCATGAGGGCCGGTGTTGAAGACGTTCATCACGGCCGTCACGGGCACCTTTTCCGTGGCCCGTGCGGCCATCAGCGCTTCGATGCCGGCGCTGCCGATGTCGGAGGTGCCGGTCGCCAGCTTGGTGATGGCTTCGGACGAGCCGCGTCCCGGCTCAAGGGTGACTTCCAGACCTGCGTCCTTGCAGAAGCCTTCATGGATGCAGACATAGATGGGGGCCTTGTCGCCGCCCGGCAGCCAGTCCAGCTGATAGGTCACCTTGTCGAGCGCCAGTGCCGCGCCGGACAGGCTGATGCCGGCGAGGAAGGTGCCTGTCAGCATAGCGGAGGCCTTAAGGCCGCAGGCGATGGAAAGGCGGGAAAGTCCTGTCTTGCGCTGTGTCATCGTTCCGTCCTTTTGCTGCGTCCAGGGAGGCTGGCGCGCGTTGCCTGTTCCTCAGAGGGTGCTGTGTCACCAGAAACCCGTTTCACCAGAAATCTTTGTGGGCCTCGGCAATCTCGTCTTCGAGTTCGGGGAAGGGGCCTTCGACTGTCACGGTTCTCTGGCCTGCGGCCAGCACATGGCGGCAGGGCAGCGACATGGTGAGGTTCTCCGGGTTGCTGCCGGTCAGTTCGCCAAGCCGGGCTTCCGACATGCCGTAAACCAGCCGGCCGATGCCCGCCCAGTAGACGCCGCCTGCGCACATGCTGCAGGGTTCCACCGAGGTGTAGAGCGTGCAGGCGGCCAGGAATTCCGGTTCATAGGACCGGGCGGCAGCGCGGGCGACATTGAGTTCGGCATGGCCGGTGCCGCGATCCTCCAGATAGGTGTTGCCGCTCGTCAGCAGCACCGCGCCATCTGCCGAGGCAAGCAGGGCGCCGAAGGGATGATTGCCGGCCTTGCGTGCCTCGCCCGCGATCCTGATGGTTTCCCGCAGCAGAAGAATGTCATCGCCAGCCACTGTCATCCGCCTTGCGTCCGTGTTTTTCCTGATGATGGAGGGAGCGTAGCGGCTTGACCGGTGTTAAAAAAAGAACAAAGAATTTTGCATCGTGGAACAAAAAACTTTCCACGGGTTCGTCAGGCAGGCGCCATGTCCGCATTCTCGCGCGAGATCAGATCCTTCATCGTGGTGTCCCAGTCGGATTCCATCCGCGCGGCCGCCGAGCGGCTGAATATTTCAGCTCCCGCGCTGGGCCGGCAGATGCTGATACTTGAGCGCAGCTATGGCGCGCCGCTGCTGGTGCGCAGCACGAGCGGGGTTGCTCTCACGGCCGCAGGCGAGGAATTGCGCAATCAAGCTCTGCGCTGGATGGAGGCGGACACCAACTTCAGCCAGCGTCTTCAGCAGACCAAGCTGGCAATGGACCTGCGCTTGCGCATGGGGGTGATGGAAGGGCTGGTTCCCACACTCGTGCATCCGCTCATGGACCGTCTGGAGGCGGTTTTCGGTGTGGTGGAACTGGAACTGACGGTCGGCACGACGCGGGACATCATCGACAGGGCCGAGGCGCTGGATCTGGATCTGATCGTCGCCTTCAACATGCCCCGGCTGTCCCGCCTCGCCGTGGTGCAGAGCGAGGAATACCATCTGGGCGTCGTCTATGCCCCCGGCTCCGGCCCGGAAGGGGAGGGGCCAGTTTCCCTGGCCGAGGCGCTGCAACGGCCGCTGTGCCTGCCCAGTGCCGCGCTGTCCATGCATACCCGGCTCTTGGCCGAAATCCTGAGCGTGCGCGTCAATCCGCGCGTCAGGTTCAACAGCAATTCCATCGGGGCGCTGCTGAACATGCTCCGGCGCGGCAAGGGGATCGGCTTTCTCACCTGGATCGACGTCTGCGCCGATGTCGAAGCCGGCAACCTTGTCTTCCGCCCGCTCGCCAGCCGCCGCCTGACCGAAACCCTCAGCATTACCATCTGCCGCGGCAACAGCCTTGGCGATGCGACCGGTCCAGTCCTCGCCGAAATCAGCGCCCTTCTGGCCAGCCTAGGAAAGTGAGGGCGGACAACCCCGCATTTTTTCTTCTCCCATGCCGTAATGGCAAGCTTCACAAGGGCTTCGGCCTGTCTTACGGTTGCATGGCACCTTCGAGGGCAGGAGGGGTGCGGATGTGCCAACCGGGGTCTTCAGTTTGCCGCAGCTTGATCTTCTGACCGCCAATGACCGCCCGGGGCATCACCCCTCGTCCTGGTACGCCGCAACCGCGAGCCGGAGGAGCGAGCATCCGGTGCTGCAAGGCTCCGTTCAGGCCGATGTGGTGGTGATCGGCGCAGGCTTTACCGGGCTTTCGGCGGCGCTGTCGCTGGCGCAGTCCGGCCATTCGGTGGTGGTGCTGGAGGCGAACCGCATCGGCTGGGGCGCTTCGGGGCGCAATGGCGGGCAGGTTGGTTCGGGCCAACGGCTCGATCAGATCACGCTGGAGGACATGCTCGGCAAGTCCGATGCCCGGCTGCTGTGGGATCTGGCCGAGGAATCCAAGGCCGTGGTGCAGGACCTGATCCGCGACCATGCGATTGACTGCGACTACCGGCCAGGCATCCTCTATGTGGACCACCGCCCTGACATTGCCCGTGACCATGCGGACTATGCCCGGCATCTGGAACAGGTCTACGGCTATGAGGGCAACGAGGTGCTGGGGCGCGATGCGGTGCGCCAGCGGCTGGCGAGCCCGCTCTATCACGGCGGCATCCTTGACCGTGGGGCAGGGCACCTGCACCCGCTGAATTTCGCGCTGGGCATCGGCGCGGCGGCGGTAGCCGCCGGGGCGCAGATCTTCGAGCGCACAAGGGTGACCGGTTACACAGCCAGCCCCTCCCGCGTTGTGGTGAAGACGGAAGCGGGCGAGGTGACCGCCAGCCACATGGTGCTCGCCTGCAACGGCTATCTCGGCCGGCTGGAGCCGAAGGTGTCGGCCCGTGTCATGCCGATCAACAACTACATCATCGCCACGGAGCCGCTGGGGGCAGAGCGGGCGCAATCGCTGATCCGCGACGGCGTTGCGGTGGCGGACAGCAAGTTCGTCATCAATTATTTCCGCATGAGCGCCGATCACCGGCTGCTGTTCGGCGGCGGCGAGAATTACGGCTACCGTTTCCCCTCCGACATTGCCGCCTTCGTGCGCAAGCCTATGGCCAAGGTGTTTCCGCAGCTGGCGGACATCGGCATTGATTTCGGCTGGGGCGGCACGCTGGCGATCACGCCCAAGCGCATGCCCTTCTTCGCAAGGCTTTCGCCCAATGTGATCACCGCCTCGGGCTATTCCGGCCACGGGGTGGCGATGGCCTGCCTTGCCGGTCGGCTGATCGGTGAGGCCGTCAGCGGGCAGACGGGCCGCTTCGAGGTGTTCGAGCGGATCAAGGTGCCTTCCTTCCCCGGCGGCTCGCGCTTCCGCTTCCCGCTGCTGGTGCTGGCGATGACCTGGTTTTCCCTGCGCGACCGGCTGGGCTTCTGAACCATGCAGGCAGACGGCGGCGGACCCACCGGCAGTTACTGGGAAGACAGCGCTGCCGGTGCCGCCCCGTATGATCATGCAGATCCGGAGCTGGAAGAGGCACTGGCGGTGGATGTGGCCATCATCGGTGCGGGCTTCACCGGGCTTAACGCGGCCTTGCGGGCGCAGGCGCTGGGCGCTTCCACCGTGGTGCTGGACCGCCATCACGTGGGCTTCGGCGCCTCGGGCCGCAACGGCGGCTTCTGTTGCCTTGGCGGCTCCAAGCGCTCGCCCGAAGACATGGTGGAAAGCTATGGCGGGCGGGAGGCCGAGCGTTTCTCCCACATGCAGCGCGAGGCGATTGATCATGTTGCAGCGCTGCTGGACACGCATTCCATCCATGCGGACCGTTCGGGCAGCGGCGAGGTGGTTCTGGCGCACAAGCGCTCTGCCCTGAAGGCGCTGGAGGAGGAGGGCGCCTTCGTCAATGCCCGCTTCGGCCTCGGCACGCAGATGCTGGATGAAACGGCACTGGAGGCGAGAGGCCTGAGGGCGTCGGGCACATATGGCGGGCTGTTCTATCCTCACGGCTTCGGCCTTCATCCGTTGAAATATGTGCGCGGCCTTGCAAGGGCGCTGCGTGCGGCGGGCCAGCCCATCTTTGCCCGCTCGCCGGTGACGGATATCCGGCCGGAGCTGGGCCGCTGGCGGCTGGATACGCCGAAGGGCACCGTCCATGCCCGCCGCGTGATCCTCGCCAGCAACGGCTATACGGACGAGAGCCTGCTGCCCTGGCTGGAAGGGCGTCTGCTGCCGGTGCTGTCCAATGTCATGGTCACCCGGCCGCTGACGGCTGTGGAGATGGTGACACAGGGCTGGACCAGCCCCGTGATGGCCTCCGATGCCCGCACGCTGCTGCATTATTTCCGCCTGCTGCCGGACGGGCGGATGCTGTTCGGCATGCGCGGCGGCATTTTCGGCACGGCTGGGGAAGAGGCGCGGCTGCGCCTTGCCATCCGTGAGGGCTTCGACCGGCTGTTCCCGGCGCTTGCCCATGTGGAGGCAACGCATCACTGGTCCGGGCGGGTGTGCCTGGCGCTGGATCTCAATCCCTATATCGGCCCCATACCGGCCATGCCCGGCGTCTTTGCAGCGCTCGCCTATCACGGCAACGGCGTGGCCATGGGCTCCTATGCCGGGTCGCTGGCGGCGGAACTGGCGCTGGAGGCCCGCTCCCCCTGGCAACTGCCGCTGCCGGTCCGCACGCCCCTGCGCCGTTTCCCGCTGCCCGCCCTGCGCCGCCACTACCTGCAGATGGCCTACTGGTGGTACGGGCTGAAGGACCGCTGGGGGTGAAGGGAGAGCAGGTCTATAGGGAAGGCCTGTTCACCAACCGCCATTGCCCCGGCCCGCTGCATGGCGTAAAAGGGCGGCCAGTTTCGATCAATTGTCGATCAGATTCCCGGCACAATTCCAAAACGGAGATGCGAGGCCCCATGGCGCGCCAGTTCATCTATCACATGCATGGCCTCAACAAGGCCTATAATGGCAAGAAGGTGCTCGACAACATTCACCTGTCGTTCTACCCGGATGCCAAGATCGGTATTCTCGGCCCCAACGGCGCCGGTAAGTCGACCCTGCTCAAGATCATGGCCGGCCTCGACAAGGACTATACCGGTGAGGCCTGGGCCGCGGAAGGCGCCAAGGTCGGCTATCTGCCGCAGGAGCCGAAGCTCGACGAGGGCAAGACCGTCCTGGAAAACGTGATGGAAGGCGTCGCCCACAAGCAGGCGATCGTCGACCGTTACAACGAGCTGATGATGAACTACTCGGACGAGACCGCCGAGGAAGGCGCGAAGCTGCAGGACATCATCGACGCGGAAGACCTGTGGAACCTTGAGAGCAAGGTCGAGATGGCGATGGAAGCCCTGCGCTGCCCGCCCTCCGACAGCCCGGTGGACAATCTTTCGGGCGGTGAGCGCCGCCGCGTGGCCCTGTGCAAGCTGCTCTTGAGCGAGCCGGACCTGCTGCTGCTCGACGAACCGACCAACCATCTGGACGCTGAAACCGTCCACTGGCTGGAGCGGCACCTGCGCGAGTTCAAGGGCTCCGTGCTGATCATCACCCACGACCGCTACTTCCTCGACAACGTCACCGGCTGGATTCTCGAGCTGGACCGCGGCCAGGGCATCCCCTACGAGGGCAACTACTCCGCCTATCTGGAGAAGAAGACCAAGCGCATGGAGCAGGAAGGCCGCGAGAACATGGCCCGCTCCAAGGCGATTGCGCGTGAACGCGAGTGGATGGGCATGTCGCCGAAGGGCCGCCAGACCAAGTCCAAGGCGCGTATCCGCGCTTATGAGGATCTGGTGGCGGCGCAGGAAGGCCGTATGCCGACCATCGAGCAGATCCTCATTCCGGTGGGCGAGCGCCTTGGCGCCAACGTCATCGAGCTGAAGAACGTCTCCAAGGGCTTCGGCGACCGTCTGCTCATCGAGGACCTGTCCTTCAAGTTGCCGCGCGGCGGCATCGTCGGCATCATCGGGCCGAACGGCGCGGGCAAGACCACCCTGTTCAAGATGCTCACCGGCCATGAAACGCCGGACAGCGGCGAGGTCATCATCGGCGAGACCGTGCATCTGGGCTATGTGGACCAGTCGCGCGACAAGCTGGACCCGAACAAGACGGTCTGGGAAGAAATCTCCGACGGCAACGAGATCATTTATCTCGATGGCAAGGAAATCAACTCCCGCGCCTATTGCTCGTCCTTCAACTTCAAGGGCCCGGCTCAGCAGGCCAAGGTGGGCGACCTCTCCGGCGGTCAGCGCAACCGCGTGCACCTCGCCAAGGTGCTGAAGCAGGGCGCCAACGTTCTGCTGCTTGACGAGCCGACCAACGACCTCGACACCGAGACGCTGGCCGCCCTCGAAGACGCGCTGGAAAACTACGCCGGTTGCGCCGTGGTCATCTCGCACGACCGCATGTTCCTCGACCGCCTTGCCACCCACATGCTCGCCTTTGAAGGCAACAGCCATGTGGAATGGTTCGAGGGCAACTTCGAGGACTACGAGAAGGACAAGGTCCGCCGCCTCGGCGCCCACGCCGCCGACCCGAGCCGCATCAAGTACAAGCCGCTGACGCGCTAAGACTTCGGCAGCCTCGAGCTGCGGTTTTGCAAAAAGGAAAATCCCCGGGCCGGTGGCCCGGGGATTTTTGTTTTGGGGGCTTTGAGTGTGAAGCATGTCCAAAATTATGGACGTGAAAAGCCCTTGCGGCCAGAATTTTGGACAATGAGTGACTTTGCCGCTTGATCCTCTTTTTGGGGTTGCAAGGTTGTGCTCATGCAAGGTTATGATTGCTGAGAACACTTCAAGCTCGTGCATTGGATCGCTCCATGGAACTCGTTACAGCCGCCAGTCAGCCTGCTCTAAAAGTCAAAGAACCAGTTGTTGCACTCCTGAAGGCGGCTGCAGAGGCCGCATTTTGTAGTGCGGCGGGTGTGATCTCGAACCTAATCGATGCTGCTGCAGCAATGGGGCGTCAGGAGCAAACGGGGGCGCAGGCGGCACATTGTTTCTGGAAGGCGGTTCTCGCGTATGCGGTCATGGATGTGATCGGCAGGTACAAGATTGCCGACTTTAGATCTGAAAGCTGGAACACAAACCTCATCGCTGCGCAGTTTGGTCCTGTGATGGAAGGAGACGTTGCTTTCAGTGAAAACTGTCTTCGGGAGCCGACCAGTTTTTCACCCTACCAAGACCTCCGCAGAATGTTCCGGGACATGATCAAGGTGATCAGCCCTCAGAGTGATTTTGCTCCAGGTGAGTTGGAGCGCCAACTTGATGTCAGCCTCCAGGAAGGGATTGGAAAGGTTTGGATATCGGATAAGTCAACTGCCTTCAGGGAATACGCCAACAGTGTTTTGGAGGGCCCCGTTGCGGAAGGAGTTCGTCAACGGCTCGCATGGCAACGCCATTACAGTTGGATTGATCACAAGCTCAGCAAAAAACCTCTCTTCGGTCAAGAAGAGACGGGGGTTACGCTAAGGGATGTTTATGTCCCGCTTCGGTCGAATTTTCATACTGAAGTGCCCGATGATGCTGAAGAAGGCGAGACAGCGCCTGTCAGTCGTCATGGTATTATCGAAAAGCGCATGCGGCGTATCGCCAACATTGGATTGCTCGAAGAAACAGTGAAAACGTGGCTTTCCAGTCTGTCCGCGAAGAAGAGTAACGCAGCCCCGGCGGATACCATGAGGCTTGTTGCTGGCCCTCCAGGCTGTGGAAAGTCGGTCTTTTCCAGAGTTCTAGCCTATGATGTTGCAATGGCTGGTGAATTCCAAGTTGCGTATGCCGAATTACAGCATATGCGATTTAAAGATGACTTTAGAGACCGCATTCGTGATTACTTCAAGCTAAACGCCGAAGGCGCAGGTTTGGGTGGTGATCTGTTCGATATGATAGATTTTGATGGTGCCAAGCCTGTTTTATTTGTTTTTGATGGTCTTGATGAAATATCGCATAGTGATGATGCGGCTAGGGACGTATCAAGGAGATTCATTCGCAATGTCAAAGACTTGCTTCGTGATGTGAACCGAAATGGCTTCAAGGCTGCAGCCATTGTCCTTGGCCGTTCCGTATCCGTAACCGAAGCTATGGCCGAGGCGGAAATTGACCTCCCAGCCCTTCTGCACGTCATGCCGCTAAAGAAGCTGGATAAAGCCTGCTTGGATCTTGATGCTCGACGCTCAGGGGAACTGCGTGAATGGTATGAATATAACGATCCTGAGCATTTGATGAACAATGATGATAGATATAATTATTGGAGCAGAAGCCTGACGGCCTTTTGTCTTTCAGATAGTACAGATAATTCTGTTCTGGAAATTGAGGCTCTTGAGGATTTGACGTCAGAGCCATTGCTTTTTTATCTGCTCATTCTTTCTGGTTATGCTGATAAGAATGTTGGCGAGGCGGCTCTAAATCGAAATCTGATCTATCGTCAGATTTTCCTCAAGGTTCACGAGAGGGATAAGAAAAAAGAACATGCGGCGAGCCGCAATCTAAACAAGGATGACTTCCTTCATCTTATGGAATGTTTGGGTCTGTCGATCTGGCAAGGCGGTGGTCGGACTGGGTCGAAGCAGAACTATGAGAACTATCGTAAGTTTCATAGTTACGGTAAAAAGAAGGAATTTGAAGAGAAATCTTTCGCAAGCTTGGCGAATGTTACGTCACAATTTTATACAAGGGCTGTGGGGGATACTGATCAAGGATTCGAATTTGTTCATAAGAGCTTTGGTGAGTACCTGACTGGTTGCGCATTACTACGTGCTGGTTGGGAGCTCAGCTCGAAATACGAAGATTCTGAAGAATTTTGCCCAAAGTGGCTCGATTTGTTTTGCGCGCAGCCGGTAACGCCAGAAATTCTTGGCTTTCTAAAAGATGAGTGTCGGTTGCAAAATGTTCCAAGGGTGACGAAACTCAAGGAAAATCTGACGCAGCATATGAACTGGGTTCTTTTGCATGGGTTTCCTGCCCATAAGAAAGATAACACTATTTCTTGGGCTAAGGCTGAGGTGTGGCAGAGAAATGCAGCCGGAGCACTACTCGCCGTCTTGAATGCTCTGGCTCAGAGCTTGTCTAGTCGTCCAGAGGCTGAGGAAAATACGGAAGGCTCAGTCTTCGATTCTGATAGATTGCACGTTATCCAACTTGCATGGCCTGATCAGATCGCTCCCCGACGTTTCATTGAAATGTTACATATTTCGCATGATCGATCTACGGCTCATCATCTTATTATGTCACATATTGATTTCTCTTTTTTAGATGAGGTGGGTTCTCTTTTTGAATCTCTTAACTTGCCTCGTGTAAATTTTAGCGCTTCAGATCTTAGCTATGCTGTATTTTTTCGGTCAGACTTGATGCTCGCCAATATGAGTCGATCCTCTTTGAGGTTTTCTGACCTTAGTAAGGCTAATTTATTGAAGGCTGATCTTTGTATGTCTGATTTTAGTGAGGCTGTAATGTTTGATGCTGATTTGAGTGCTGCAGATTTGAATAGATCGAACCTTAATAAAACTTATTTATCACTAGCAAATCTGAGATCTGCCTGCCTGCTGGAGGCGAATTTGACCCAAGCGTCTTTATCCCATGCAGATCTCACCATGGCTAATCTGCATGGCGCCAAGTTTACAGGAGCAGATTTTGACGGGGCGACGCTTGATGGGGCTCTCCTCGTCGACGCAGACCTGTCTGAAAGCCAAAATGTTACTCAAGATCAGATCAAATCGGCTTTTGGAGATACGACAACCCTTTTGCCTGCTGATCTCAAAAGGCCATCGCACTGGCCTGACCGTATTCTGAAGCCAAGCGAAATTTACAAAGAGTGGAATGCATGGCGTGCGACCATGTCGAGTGAGTAGCAAAGGCCTGCTACTGTGGATCCTGTCCCTGGCCGCCGGCTTCCGCCGCTGCAAGCCCTGCATGGGCGCCGGCGGCAGCGCTGGCGATCTGGGCCGGAGTGGGGGCGGGCAGCAGGTTGCCGCCTGCATCGGCGACGCGGACGGTGACTTCCCGGTGCGCAAAGCGGATGCCGTTTTTCTCGAACAGATCCTGCAGTCCGGCATAGACCACCTTGCGCAGCTCAAACTGCTTGCCGGGTTTTGACATGAACTTCACCCGCGCAATCATGGCGCTGTCCTCCATGGAGAGGATGCCCTGCGACTTCAGCGGATCGAGGAACATCGGCCCGTAATAGGGATCATCCAGCAGGTCCTGGCCGAATTTCTTGATGATCTTGCGCATCTTCTCGGTGTCCGTGTCATAGGTGACGCGGAAGGCGAGCTTCATGATGGCCCAGTCGCGCGAATAATTCTGCACGTGCTTGATTTCGCCGAAGGGCACGGTCGTCAGCGCGCCGCGGTGGTGGCGCAGCTGCATGGAGCGGATGGAGATTTTCTCGACCGTGCCCTTGGCGCTGCCGATGTCGATATACTCGCCTTTGCGGAAGGCGTCATCGATCAGATAGAAGGCGCCGGAGAAGATGTCGCGGATCAGTGTCTGCGCGCCAAAGCCGATGGCAAGGCCGACGACACCGGCACCGGCAAAGAGCGGGGCAATGTCGATGCCGAGCTGCGACAGGATCAGCATGCCGGAGATCACCACGATGGTGATCAGCAGGAAATTGCGGAAGATCGGCAGCAGGGTGGAGAGGCGGCTGTCGCCGTGCCCGCCAATCTCCGTTTCTCCGGGCGCGCGGGTGGATGCATCCGGGCGCTGGAGGTCCCGCCGCACCGCCTGCGCAACGGCGATTTCCACCGCCTGATAGGCCATGTAGCCAAGGAAGCCGACGATGGCCACTTCCACAAGATTGCCGAGGATGGAGCTTTGGTCGTGGATCGAGATGCCCCAGACCTTGAGCAGCAGCCAGGCGGAAAAGACGAGGGTGAGGATGGCCGCGCCATGGTCGAAAAGCGCGCGGTAGGGGGCGCGGGCGGCCTCTGCCTCCAGCGCTTCGGCTTCGGCCTGCGAGGCATTGGCGGTGGTGTCGGGGGCTTCTCCGGCCGCTGTCTCGGCGCGGGCAAGGTCATCCATCAGCACGGCCTTGGCCCTGCGCGTGTCGAGGCGCGGCAGCAGCCGGTCGATCAGCAGCATCAGCACCGCCTGCAGCAGCAGCGCCGCCACCAGCACCAGCACAGGCGCACTGACAAGGCCGGTGGCAAAAGGCCGGTCGAGAAGGATGCGGAAGCTGGCCGTGCCGAAGGCGAAGAGAAAATACAGGATCGCTACCACGTGCCAGATGGTGGCGATGAAGTGGAGGGCAGTGTGCACTGCGCTTTCGTCTTCTGCGCCCCCCATGATGGCATTGGCGACGCTCTTGCGCCAGACAATGGCAATGGTGGAGAGAATGCAGGTCGACAGGGCGGCAGAGAAGACAAGCGCTACCTTGTGCGCACTGGCCTCCAGCCCGAGGGCGCGCATCCAGATGGAGAGCGAGATGACGAAGGCCGAGAGGCCGAGCCCGGTGACCAGCGCCGTGTTGAGCCTTGCGGCGGACTGATCGTCAAAGGCCAGCATGCGGCAGGAGGGGGTGTCCGGCGCAATGATGTTGAACAGGATCAGCCGGATCAGGCTCCAGGCGGTGAAGCCCAGAATGCCGGTCTGCACGGTCACCCGGGAGGCATGCAGATCCTCATGCAGCAGCACGGCCACCAGCCAGGCTGTGATCAGGAAAACGGCCAGTTCCAGCAGCATCACCGTGCCGCGCCCGAGCAGGAAAGCGACCTTGCCCGCGCGGGTTTCGGGCGCCGGGGGAAAGCGGTGAAGATAGACCGCCTCTGCCCAGCGGCGGAACAGGGCCTGCACGGCTAAGCCCGCAACCAGCGCTGCTGCCAATAGGGCAAAGGCGGACCAGAGCCAGCCCAGCGAGCCATCCGGCGACATGGCGCGGAGCGTTGCCGCCATTTTTCCCGGCAGGGTGGGCAGTTCTGCGGCCAGCTGCTGCAGCGCGCCGCGCAGCTGGAAACTCTCCTGCATCGCGTCATTCATGGCGATGGCTGCCGCGCTGCTGCCTGTTGCCGTGTCTTGGGCCGAGGCGGGGCCTGAAGCTGCGGCGCCGGTGAGGGCGGCAGCCAGGCTCAGGCACAGGATCATGCTGGAGAAGCGGTGCGCTGCCGCTGTCAACCCGTGTCCAACTTTGCCCGCAAACGCCATCATTCCACGCCCCCAGTCCCTACAGGCTGCCCCAGCATGCCGTTGGGGACGCATGGTAATGCCAGAGTGTTTACGTCTGCTGTCTTTTTGAAGGCCTGCCGCAGCCGAGGGCTGCTGCTGCGGCAGGCGGTGTCTCAACTTGTGGGCTTGGCGGGTGCTATGGCTCCCGGCACCCATTGCAGGTTGGCTGGCCAGCTGTAGACGGTCTTGCTGTCATTCCAGCTGCCGGCGGTATTCAGGCAGCCGCCTGTTTCGATCTTGCCGTTCTTCACCCAGATGTAAGCGCCGGGGCCGGCGCCGGTGAACTGCATCTGTGTCCACTCCGTCAGGTCCGGCAGGAAGCCGCCGTAGGCGCCTCCCGGGCTTCCCGCCGTGTTGGCGGAAGGCTCATAGACCCAGTTACCGATGCGGATTGGCCCCAGCGCGCCGCTGCCTGACCCGATGCCGAACTGGTAGGTGCCGCTGGAGGGCTGATTGCTGCCGCCGCCCGGATTGTCCGTGTAGCCATAGGCCATGCTGTCGGCGAGGACCGAGACGGTCACCGGCTGGGCCGGATCTGCCTGGATGAGCACCTTCAGATTGCTGTCCGCGTAAGGATAACCATAGGAATTGGTGCCGTTGTGGATCGCCTGCGCATAGAGGTTGCCATTCCCGCCGGCGAAAGGCGTCTGGCCCGGAAACTGGCTGGAGTTGTTGGGCCCGGCGGTGGTGAAATAGCCCTCGTTGAAGCCGATCATCAGGTTGCGGAACACCGAGTTGCTGATGATCTGGGAGGCGGGCTGGCCCGATGGATCATTCGTTGCGGTGCGGTTCTGCGGCACGACGCGGCCATTGAAGATGATGGTGCCGCCATCGCAGCGGTAGATGATCGAACTGCTGAGGTTGATCGCCGTCAGCTCGAATGTGTCGCCCTGGTCGCCCTTCAGGGAGAGGATCACGCCGGTTTTCGGATCGGCTGCCTGGAAGTTGCCGGTAAAGGTCTCGGGAGAACCGCCGGGCGGGGTGTCGGAGATGATCGTAACGGGGGCATTCGCCTTGACGAGGCTCACCACGTAGGGGGTCATGTCGGGATATGCTGAGGGTATGATGGTGGGCCCGATCACCAGCTGCTGACCGGAAACCGTGGTGATCACTGCGCCCTGTCCATGTTTCGTCAGAACCGAATTCTTCATGGTGTTGATGAGGGTAGGGGTCATCGGGTCCTTGTAGCCGAGCGAGAAGCTGCCCCCTCCGGCCTCCGTGCCCGCAATGGCGAGCGGCAGGCCGAGCAGATCCACATTCGACATGTTGATCCAGAGGTTGTCTCCCGCCGTCAGGCAGCTGAACTCTATCCAGCCGTAATAGATGCCGCCGGTCGGGGTGGGCGGATTGGGGAACGGGCCGAGCCCCGCATAGAGCCGTCCGGATTTGATGGTGGTGAAGCTGATGGCGGCGTTCGTGATCTGCGACAGGGACGTAACCGCGCCAAGCGTGATGCCGGTCAGACCTGTGACGTCCTCGCCGGTCAGCAGGATGTAGATATCCTCGTCTGCGGCCGTTGGCTTCCCGCGCAGATTGACGAGATTCAGGGTGACGCTGCTGGTGCTCATTCGGATCTCCTTGGAGGGTCTGTTCCTCCTCCGGCAGGACGCAATGCGGCCGAGATTGTGCGCCTTCGCCGTGCAATTTGCGTGATACTCACTTCACGCCAATTCATTGGCCGCTCCCGCCTGCATGCGCTAATTATCCGGCCTTGGGTGAAGCCGGAAAACTTGAGGGGCAAGGCGTCATGAGTGTGGAGACAGGTGAGGCCGGGCATGCGGCGCTTGAGGACAGGCTGGCGCGGCTGCAGCGCGTTCCTGCGCGCAAGATTTCCGGCAAGACGGCCGAAGTGCTGCGAACGGCGAAGAAGTCAGATTTTGCGACGGAGACCTGCGCGGCGCTGGATCTTGGCTTTGACGGCATCGAAGGCGACCGGCATGGCGGACGCACCCGGCGCTCGGGCGGGCGCGAGCCCTGGTATTCCCGCGGCACGGTGATGGTGAACGAGCGTCAGCTCTCCATCCTGTCGGTGGAGGAACTGGCGCTGATTGCCTCGCGGATGGAACTGGACGCGCTGCCCGCCGGCTGGATCGGCGGCAATGTGGTGACGCAAGGCATCCCCAGCCTCAGCCTGCTGCCGCCGCGCACCCGGCTCGTGTTTGAGAGCGGGGCTGTTTTGCGGGTGGATGGCTACAATTCACCCTGCCGGGCGGCTGGCCGGAAGATTGCGGAGCATGTGCCGGAGCGCGAAGGGCTCGATCTGCTGTTCCCGAAGACCGCGCAATATCTGCGCGGCCTTGTCGCTTTCGTCGAACTGCCGGGGCGCGTCCTGCCGGGCGATGCCATTACGGCGCATCTGCCGGAGCACTGGATCTATCCGGGCTGATTGGGGGGAAGGGGTTACTCCCCTTTCTCCAGGTGCTCGAAGCGCAGGCCGATGGCACTGCCTTGCGGGAAGCCTTCCCAGTAGGTGTGGTCCGCGTTGGGCTTGCCATCCGCATTCATCGACCAGACGCCATCCTCCGCATAGGGCAGGAGCTTGAGGTATTTGCCCTCGTCCGTCTTGCTCTTGAGGTTGATGTTGAGGAAGGCGGTGGTGAAGTGCTGGAGGATGTTGTTCATCCGCACGCTGTCCCACACCGGATCGGCATAATGCTGGAACGGCGGGAAGCCGATGGCCTCGCTGAAGGCGTAGCTTTCTGCCGGAGCGGGCATGGGGGCGGCGGCATTGTGGCCCGCATTGACGAAGGTCAGCAGATAGCGGTCGGCGCCCTTGGCTTCCTGCCAGATCTTGCGGATGCCGTCGCTGTAGCCGGAAATCTCGTCCTGATTGCCGCCCACGATCAGCGCCGGAACCCGCAAGCCGCCAAGACCGTCGGCATTCATGGCATTGGATTTGCGCGCCCAGGGGCCGACGGAGACAATGGCCTTGAGGCGCGGATCGACCAGCGCTTCATGGCTCTCGCTTCCGGCGAGATGGCGCTCAAGGAACGCGCCCTTGCCATCAGCCCATGAAGCCTCGCGGGCAAAATCGGCAAGGCCCGCGCCGCCGGAAATCAGCGTGCCGTAACCGCCCATGGAATAGCCGATGAGGCCGGTCCGTTCGGTGGACAGAAGCCCCTCCAGCGGGCCGCCCGGCGTCTTGCCCAGCTCATCCATGGCATTGAGCACAAACATCTGGTCCAGCGGACGGTTGACCAGTGTCGAGATGAAAGCGGCCCTGTTGTCATAGGTGGATTCGGTGTGGTCGATGGAGGCAACGACAAAGCCCTTGCTGGCAAGGTTCTCCGCCAGCGGGCTCATCAGGAAGCGGTTGCCCGGATAGCCGTGGGAGATGATGACCAGCGGATAGGGCGCGCCGCTCAGGTCCGGTTCGGCGGCGCGCGAGGCGCGGCCGCTGAGTTCGATCATCGTGCTGCCGTCCCGCATCATCGCCTTGAGCGGGGTGGGCTTTGCATCGGCGGCAGCCGGATAGAACACCTCGACCGTCAGCGGTCTGTCATAGAGGACAGGCTCCTTGCCAGGCTCCGAGTTCAGCACATCGATCTGACCCGGATTGGTCAGCTCGATGGTCGTCACGCCAACCCCATAGCTTCCATAGGCCGCAAGCACGGGGGCATCGGGGCGGATGGTGTCTATTCTGTTTTCGGCCATTGCAGATCCAGGGGGGACAGCGAGGGAGAGAAGCAGCGGGGCCACTGCCAGCAAGTGCCTGATTTTCATGATGACCTCGAAGGAAATGCAAGCGTGAAAGTGTTCCGGATGCAACTTGTGCCGGGATAGTGCGGCCTCATTGTGCCCGTCCTGTGGCAACGAAAAGGCCGGGCCACGGGGACCCGGCCTTTTCAGCCAGAACGCTTGTTCTGTCCGTCAGGCGGCGCGGACGCCGCTGAGGAAACTTTCCACCTCGGTGCGAAGCGCCAGCGCGTCGCGCGTCACCGCTGCTGCGGCCTGTTCCACACTGGTGGCGGCGCCGCGGGTTTCGCTGGCCGCGTGGGAGACTTCTAGGATGTTGTCCGTCACATCCTGCGTCCCGCGCGAGGCCTGCTCGACGTTGCGGGCGATTTCGCTGGTGGCAGCACCCTGTTCCTCGACGGATGCCGAGATGGCGGCCGCAATGTGGTTCATCTCTTCCACCGTCTTGCCGATGGATTGCACCGCGTCCACGGCCACCCGCGTTTCCGACTGGATGGCCGAAATCTGCGTGGTGATTTCCTCGGTTGCCTTGGATGTCTGCGAGGCCAGTTCCTTCACCTCGGCCGCCACCACGGCAAAGCCCCGGCCTGCTTCGCCCGCACGCGCCGCCTCGATGGTGGCGTTCAGGGCAAGGAGGTTGGTCTGCTCGGCGATGGCGCGGATGAGGTCCACCACTTCGCCAATCTTGTTGGCTGCGTTGGCAAGGCCCTGGATCTGGCCGTCCGTGCGCCGGGCCTCGTCCACCGCCTGCATGGCGATCTGCGAGGAACGGGAAACCTGGGACGCAATTTCGGAGATGGAAGAACTCAGCTCTTCCGTTGCGGAGGCAACCGTCTGCACATTGGCGGCGGCCTGCTGCGCCGCCGAGGCAACGGCGGTCGAGCTGGAGTTGGTGCCTTCGGCAATGCGGGCCATGTTGCGGGCGCTGCCTTCCATGCCGGAGGCGGACTGGGTAACCGCCTGCAGAAGCGCTGCGGCACTCGCATCGAAGCTGCGGGTCAGTTCCTCGATATGCAGGGCACGCGCCTCGCGCTGGGTCTGTTCGGCCGCCTGAGACTGGGCCAGATCACGGGCGCGGATCATCGTGTCACGGAAGATTTCCGTGGCCTCTGCCATATGGCCGATCTCGTCCTTGCGGCCGGTGCCGGGGATGGTGACGGTCATGTTGCCGTCGGCCAGCTGCCGCGTCACGCTGGTGATGGCCTCCAGCGGGCGGGTGATGCTGTTGGAGAGCACGAATGTGCCTGCGGCAATCGCCAGGATCAGCGGCACCATCCACATCAGCATCGTGAAGAGTTCCGAATAGAAGGCGGCGCTGATGTCGTCGATGTAGAGTGCGGACGTGATGGCCCACTGCCACGGGTCATAATTCATGGTGTAGGCAAGCTTGGGAGCTGCCACCGTCTCATTCAGGCGCGGAAACAGGAATTCGGAGAAGCCGCCGCCCTTGCGCCCGGCTTCGATCTCGCCCTGGACAAAGAGATTGCCGGCAGGGTCCTTGGAGTTCCACAGGTTCTTGCCTTCGACGGATGCGCTCGGATGCGCCAGAATGAGGCCCTGATTGGCCGGGCTGGCATCGATGGCGAGGAAATAGTCATTGCCGTTGAAGCGCATGGTGCGCAGCACGGCCTTCGCGTTGGCCTGGGCCGTCTCAAGCGGCACACCGGCTGCCTTGGCTTCCTCGGCAATGGCCTTCACGACGCTCTGTGCCGTCTCCACCTGTGAGCGGATCAGATCGCGCCGGTCTTCGAGCATCGTGCTGCGCAGTGAAAAAATCTGTATTAGCCCGGTCAGCAAAACGGCACTGAGTGCCATCAGCGACAAAACGAGCATCTTCTGCTTGATCGTCATTCGTCCGCCCCTCGCGTGAAAGTGTTACGGATCAAAACATCAGAATCTTTACATGAAATTAATTGGAAGCTTTGCCGAGGTTTGGAGTTTTGTTTTTAAAGTTTGAAAAATACGCAGAGTTATTTTTGTTTCTGGCGCTTTCTTTGAAGTATTTAGATTGATTTGAGTGAGGGGTAGGCTGCATTCTTTTTATTTGCATGCAAACGAAAAAGATCACCGTCAGTCCTGTTGACGTGTCTCTCCATGAGCTGCGCGGACGGATGCCGCTGCGTCTGGAAAAATACCGATGATGGCGGCTTCTGGCAGTTCCATGTCTTGGAGCTGTGCTTGCCTTGCGGGTTATGCGCAAGTTGTTCTGTGGCTCTCTTCTGTGCCGAGGCTCTGGCCCGGCGTGAAGAATCCCTGTTAGATCGGCGTCCGGAATGCGTCAAAGGGCGCGCCGGACTGTCCGGATTCTGCCGGTGCAGCGGAGATAACAGACAAAGGGGACTGATTTGCTGCCGATCCATCACATGATTTCCGGCGGGCCGCGTCCCGTGGCGCCGTTCTCCCATGCCGTCGAGGCCGATGGCTGGGTGTTTATCACCGGGCAGATGCCGACAGATCCGGCTGCCCCGGATGCGCCGCTGCCGGAGGGGATTGCCGCCCAGACGGCACGGGTGATGGAGAACCTGAAGCTGGTTCTGGCGGGTGTGGGGCTCGGGCTGGAGCATGTGACCATGGCCCGCGTCTATCTGACGGACTTCCACCGCGACTATGCGCTGATGAACGAGACCTACAGCAGTTATTTCGCGCCGGGCAAGCTGCCCGCACGCACCTGCATCGGCGTAACCGGTCTTGCCGTTCATGCGCTGGTGGAAATCGATCTCGTTGCGCGGCGGCCGTGAAGCGTCAGTGCCCGGGCATCTGATATGAGGCGGGGCTCAGTCCCCGTCTGCTTCGGTGATGCGCAGGCCGGAGCCCCAGTCTGCGAGCTGGTCATTGATATCATCCAGCACGAAATGCCGGGCCGAATCCCGGTCGTAGCCTTCGGCAAGCAGGGCGTCATATTCGGTGGCGGTGTGGCGGATGTGGGAGGTCAGGGCCTGCTGCACGGCAATGGATGGCGGCAGGTGGCGCAGATGTCCGGCCATGGCACCGAACAGAACGGCCTGTGCATCAAACAAGGGAATGCGCGGGGCCAGCTGGCGCAGCGCCTTGCGCATGTCTTTCTGTCGGCGCGTGCCTCCGGTCCGGGGCACCGCAGGTTCGGTTTCATCCGGCACCGGCCGTGTCTCCTGATCCTCAGTTCAGAGGCAGGGATACCACACCTTGCCGGGCTGCGGGCTGATGATAGTCCGCGTGTTCCAGCCATGCGGCTGCTTCTCTGGCGGGCATGGGCCGGGCGATCAGGTAGCCCTGGATATACCGGCAGCCAAGGCTGTGCAGCCGGTCGCGCTGGGCTTCGGTCTCGATGCCTTCCACCACACAATCTAAGGACATGGAGCGGCACAGGGCAATGATCGACGAGACGATGCCGTGGCCGCTCGGGTCATTGATGCCTGAAACGAAACTCTTGTCGATCTTCACCCGGTCGATCGGCAGCCGGTGCAGATAGCCAAGGCTCGAATAGCCGGTGCCGAAATCATCGAGAGCCAGCCTTGCGCCTGTCTGGCGCAGCAGGCGCATGGACTGCTCGGCGCTCTCGTAGCTGCGCATCACCGCCGTTTCCGTGATCTCGAATATCAGCCGGTGCGGCTGGATGCTGCTGCGCCCCAGCAGGGCGAGCAAGGTGAGCACCGTTTCCTTGCTGGTGATGTCGTGGGCCGACAGGTTGAAGGACAGGGAGAGATGCGGCGGCAATTGGCTCATCGCCGCCAGCGCCTTGCCAAAAAGCGAGATGGTGAGGCGCCGCATCAGGCCGGAGCGCTCCGCCTGCGGGATGAACTGATCCGGCGGGACCTGACCGAGAAGGGGGCTGTGCCAGCGGGCAAGCGCTTCAAAACCGGTGATGCTGCCTTTCTGCAGGTCGAGGATCGGCTGCAGATAGACCTCGAATTCCTCTTCAAGATCTGCGCCTTGCAGGGCGCTCTCGATTGCCCGGTCAGAGCGGATCTGTCTTTCATGTTCCACGGAATAAAGCGTCGCCTGACCGCGCCGTCCGGTCTTGGAGTTGTAAAGCGCGTAGTCAGAACGGTCGAACAGTTCGTGGACCGTGCGCCCGGCATCCGGGAAAACCGCGAGGCCGCAGGAGCAGCCAATCCGGACAAAAATTCCCTCAATTTCATAAGGGGTTGCGATGATGTCGCAGATCGATTGGCCAAGCGCCTCCAGATCCTCAGCCGGAGCCTCGATGATCATGCCGAACTCGTCGCCGCCGAGGCGGCTGATCTGAAGCCGGGTGCTGCTGCTGACCAGTCCCTTCAGCCGGTCACCCGCTTCTGCCAGCAGAAGGTCGCCAAAATGGTGGCCATAGGTGTCGTTCACCGGCTTGAACCGGTCAAGGTCAAGGACGCCGACAGCAAAGCTGGTGTGCGTTGAGGAGGCGTCCTGGATGCGTTTTTGCAGGGCAGAAAAGAAATGGCGGCGGTTCGGCAGGCCGGTGAGCACATCCGTATGGGCGAGGATGGCGTTTTCCTCGCTCAGCCGCTCGGTCTCCTGCTGCTTCTGCGCCAGTGCCCGCTGCGCCTGGATCACGTTCGTGAAGGCCTTGTGGCCATTGAACAGCACCTGGATCAGCACAAGGCTGACGAGGAAAATATTCATCGAGATGGCGTGAAAGACCGTCAGATCAAGGCGGCTGTAGTAGACAATGTAGGGCACTGTCACCAGCGCCATCACCAGAAGCGCAGCCTGAGGCAGGTTCATCAGGCAGAAGATGCAGCCGACCACCGTGATGGCGATGAAGAGGGCGACATGCCCGCGCTCCAGCGGTCCGCCATAGCTGTCGAGCGCCAGCGACCAGGTCACATATGCAAGCGCCAGAACGCCGCTCAGAAAGAGGGTCCGGCGCAGCTGGTAAAGGGCTTCCTCTGGAGACACGGCATCAGCAGACCGGCGCAGCCAGGCCACGGCCCGCACTGAACAGATGATGAAAAGCGGCAGGAGCAGCCAGATCGTCAGATAGTCCGGGGCCAGACCGTAATGTGTAAAAGACACGGCGCCCGCGTTGACCATCAGCAAGGCATAGAGAAGCGGCACCTGCCGGCGCAGTTCCCTGAACTGTGCCAGAAGGATTTCCGGTTGCTGGCCTGACAAAGTCATCCAGTCAAGAAATCGGCGCATCGTTGTCACTCTTCGAACTCTCCTCTTCTACAGAGTATGAGGTCAAAGTAATAACCTGCATTTAACATGCCCTAGCGTTTTTTGCGATGATCTCGCAAGGGTACATTCATCTCCGGTGGCGGCATTTCTTTAGAATTGTTGAGTTCCACCGTGATCTTTCCATCGCCGGAAAAGAAGGGGCAGGCTTCGTTGCTGCCGGTTTTCTTCGCGCTGCAGCAATTCGCGAACTCTCTGGGGAAGTGCAATGTCATCAAGGAGTTCGGGGGGCAAGTCACGCAGTTGCGGGTGGCACCCACGCCTGCCGGCTGGACGCGTGATGTGCCTTGCAGCAAAAACGGCAAGGGTGCTGGCAAACTGGAAAGCGCGATCGAGGAACATGGCTGACCCTATAAAGAAAGTTTTTTCTTTCTAAATTAGATTCCGGAATATGAAAAGTAAAATCTTTTTATATGACCGATCCCGTGCTATGTTCAGCCCATGTCAGACAGAACCCGCACCCGTATTCTCAACGCCCTGAAGGCTGGCGGCCCGCAGACTGCGGCGGAACTCGCCGCATCGCTCTCCGTCACGCCTGTTGCCGTGCGCCAGCATCTGGACGGGCTGCTGCAGGAGGAACTGGTTGACTTCGAGGACATGAAGGGGGCCGTCGGTCGTCCGCGCCGCGTCTGGGCGCTGAGTGCTGCCGGCCATGCCCGTTTTCCGGACAACCATTCGGCCCTGATCCTGTCGCTGCTCTCCGGCCTGCGGGAGCTTTACGGCGCGCAAGGGGTAGAGGACCTGATTGCCTTCCGCGAGAAGGAAATGCAGGCGAGTTACGAAAAGGAACTGGCTGGAGCTTCAGCGCTGTCCGACCGGTTGTCCTGTCTTGCGGATCTGCGCAACCGGGAGGGCTATATGGCCGAAGTCGAGCGGGACGCGGACGGCAGCTGGCTCTTTATCGAGAACCACTGTTCCATCTGCGCGGCGGCGTCCGTTTGTCAGGGGCTTTGCCGGTCGGAACTGTCGCTTTTTGCCAGTGTCCTCGGGCCGCAGGCCGAAATCGAGCGCTGCGAGCATCTGCTGTCCGGCGGACGGCGCTGTGTCTACCGCATTCGCGAGCGGGCTGCTGCCTGAGGGAGTGCCTAACTAATTTCCAGCGGCGTTGCAGCCACGCCAAGCCCGCTGAGTGTGACCGCCAGCGTATCCCGCAGGATCTCGAAATCCTTCCGCCGCGGGGATGTGCGCCGCCAGGCAAGGCCCACCATGCGGGCAGGCTGGGGATCCTGAAAGCGGAGCAGGGCAACGCGGTCGTCGCGCACCTCCACATCGGCGCAGATTTCCGGCAGCAGGGTGACGCCATAACCGGCGGCGACCATCTGCATCACCGTGGCAAGGCTGGTCGCCCCCAGCGAGGACCGGCGGCCGGAAGTGACGATCTGGCAGTAGTTGAGCGCCTGGTCGCGCAGGCAATGCCCTTCCTCCAGCAGCAGCAGTTCCTCCTGGCGGATCTCGTCAATGCCGATCCGCCGCCGCTCGTCGAGATCGGGTGTGTTGTGCACCGCCAGAAGGAAGCGGTCTTCAAAGAGGGGCAGGGTGGTCAGTTCCGGCTGGCCGAGGGGCAGCGCGGCGATGATGGCGTCCAGTTCTCCGGCCATCAATTCCTGCACCAGCACATCCGTCAGGGTTTCGCGCAAGGTCAGCCGCAGGTCCGGATGGCCGCTCTGCAGCTTGGGCAGGACGCGGGGCAGAAGATAGGGCGCGATCGAAGGGATGATGCCAAGACGCAGCGGCCCGGTGAGTGGCTGGCCCCGGTGGCGGGCGTAGTCCATCAGATCGCGCACATCGGCGAGGATGCGCCGCCCGCGCCTGACCACTTCCTCGCCCTCCGGCGTCAGCCGGGCAAGGCCGGAGCGCCGCTCGACCAGCATGACCCCCAGGCTTTCCTCCAGCTCCTTGATCTGCATGGACAGGGCAGGCTGTGTGACGGCGACAGCCTCCGCCGCCTTGCGGAAATGCAGGTGGGTGGCGAGGGCGTCGAGATAGCGAAGCTGGCGGAGTGAGATCATGCGATCAGTTTATCTTATTTAAAAGCCGAATCAATCCTATTGGACCTGATGTCCGATTTCCGCCAGCATGGCTCTGTGAGTAGTTTCCAGCTACTGGTGCCAGACTGGGCGGTTCTTTTGGGGCCGCCCATTTTTTTATTTGATCAATAAATTACGCTACGTAATTTCCCTCCCGTGCCCCGTTTGGCAAGCTTCGCGCAAGCTTCGCAGGCTGGTGTGATCGGGTGACTTTGGTTCTCTTGAGCTTCAAATTGTTGAAGTAACAAAGAAAAATGAGTTGATTAAAATTTTAAACGATAGTTGGTAAAACATACTTAGAGAATACGTTTTGGCGTTACTCTTATCTTCAAGAATCGCTATTAGAGTGCTGGCGTGTCCTCGAATGTGGGTTGAGAGATGACAGAAGCGTTGCAGACGGAGCTTGTGAATTTTGGCGGACTATCGTCCGAAGCCAGCGCAGACCGGAAGGCGGAACTCGCCCGTCATGTTGCCGTACTCTTCTCTCTGACCTCAGACAAATGCTCCGACGAACAGGTCGACATATATGATTCGGTCCTGTTGCGGCTGGTGAACATGGTGGAAGTGGAGGTCCGGCGCTTCGTGGCCGAGCGGCTGGCGGAGCTTCGCAAGGGCCCCGAGCGCACCATCCGCCAGCTGGCTGGCGATGAGATCGAAGTCGCCGAAACTCTGCTGCGCCGTTCCAGTGTGCTGAAGGATCCCGAACTCGCCGGGATTGCCGATGTCAACAGCAATGCCCACCGCCTTGCCATCGCCCAGCGTGAAGTTCTGTCCGAGGAAGTCACCGACGTTCTGGTCCGCCGCGGTGACATCCGCGTCAAGCGCCGTGTCGCCGCCAACCCGGGGGCCGCGTTCTCGCTGGAAGGGTTCGAGGGGCTGCTGGATGCTGCGGCTGAGGACCATGCCCTGCAGCTGGCGCTGAGCGAGCGCCGCGATCTTGCCGATGCGCATATCGCCCGGCTGGTGGAAGTGGCCACCGAATCCGTCCGCCAGAAGCTGGTGATTGCCGGTGCGCTGGCCGATGCGGAGCAACTGCCGCAGGCCGCCCGCATTGCCGAACAGCGCATGTCGAATGACTACTGGCTGAGCCGTTACGACTTTGAAGCGGCGCGCACCCGTGTGCTGACACTGATGCGCGACGGGCGCCTCAACGAGAGCAGCCTGCGCTGGCTGGCAGCCGATGACCGGTTTGCCGAAGCCGTGGTGGCTTTCGCCTCCCTGACCAAGGTCAGCGTCACCGAGGCCAGCAACTGGATGGTCCGCCTTGACGTGGAGCCTTTCCTCATCGTGGCCAAGGCCAACAATCTGTCGTCACTGACGGTGGCGACCCTGCTGAAGGTCGGCCCCTGGCGCCACCGGCTCACGGTTCAGGCCCGCGCGCAGGCGCTGGCGCGCTTCGACGCCATGCGGGTTGAGGACGCCCGTCAGCGCTTTGCCCTGCGGTCCGATCTTCCTGCAGACTGAATTTCTACAGCGCCTCAAGCTGACCTGGCCCGGCTCGAAAGAGATCCGGGCCTTTTTTCAAGGATTTGGCGGAAGAGCCAAAGCTTGAACATGGACGTGACCCGTGCCCGCATCAAGCCGTTTGCGGGGCAGAATAACGAGTCGCCAGAATCACTTGGCCGGGGCGGCTGATGCTCTGAGTCCGGTGCTTCATTTTATTCCTCACATGAAGCCTTTCTTCACCTTGTGCCGGAACATGAGGCGCCTCAGGGCTTGCACGTACGTCTGGCGTGGTATAAAGATATCTTTATATGAAGAAGCGCCGGTTGCGGCGGTATGGTGTGGACGGCATGAGCGGCGATCAGCATCTCTCCATCGAAGACCTGTTGTCGGGCCTGCGGGCGGCCGGTGAGCCGAGCCGTCTGCGGCTTCTGGCGCTGCTTGCCCGCAGCGAGCTGACGGTGAAGGATGCGACGGCAATTCTCGGCCAGAGCCAGCCGCGCATCTCCCGGCATCTGAAGCTTTTGGCAGAGGCCGGCCTCGTGCGCCGCTATCCGGAAGGCTCCTGGGTGTTCTACCGGCTGGCGGAAGACGCTGCCGGGGATCTGGCCCGGGATCTCGTCGCCCGGCTCACGCCGTCCGATGATGTGCTGGAAGCCGATGCGGCCCGCTTCGATGCGTTGCGCAAGGCCAAGGCCGAAGAGGCGGCTGCCTATTTCGCCGCCAAGGCGCAGGTGTGGGATCAGGAGCGCTCGCTGCATGTGGCCGAGCGCGATGTGGAAGCAGCGATGCTCCGGGCGCTGGGCAACAAGCCGTTCCAGTCTTTCCTGGATCTTGGCACCGGCACCGGCCGTCTGCTCGAGCTGTTTGCCCCGCTTTACACCACGGCGCTGGGCGTCGATGCCTCGCATGACATGCTGGCCGTCGCCCGCGCCAATCTGGCAGGGCAGGGGCTGACACAGGCGCAGGTGCGCCATGGCGATATCTACGCCCTCAATGTGCCGCCGGCTTCCTTTGATGTGGTGGCGGTGCACCAGGTGCTGCATTTCCTGGACGATCCGGCCCGTGCCCTTGCCGAGGCTGCCCGTGCGCTGCGCCCCGGCGGGCGTCTGATGATCGTCGATTTTGCCCCGCATGAGCTTGAGTTCCTGCGCGAGGAGCATGCCCACCGCCGTCTCGGCTTCTCCCGCGAGCAGATGGGCCGCTGGCTGCAGGGGCTTGGGCTCGACGTGGAAGACGTCACCGATCTTGTGCCTGCATCTGCAGGCAATCATTCAGCACTGACTGTCACCCTGTGGCTGGCGCGCGACCCGAGGGTCGTGACGGACCTGCCGCTCGCCGATCTAACCCGCGAGGTTGCGTAACATGTCCACTTCCACCGACGCCCGCCGTTCGCACAGCAGCGAGAGCGCACCGGTCAAGGTGTCCTTCGAGTTCTTCCCGCCGAAGACGGACAAGATGGAAGCGACCCTGTGGTCGACCATCCAGAAGCTTGAGACCCTGTCGCCTTCCTTCGTATCGGTCACCTATGGCGCGGGCGGCTCCACCCGTGAGCGGACCCACCGCACGGTGGAGCGCATCCTCAAGGAAACGCCGATGCTTCCGGCAGCCCATCTCACCTGCGTCGGGGCATCCCGCGCGGATGTGGACGCGGTGGTGCAGGATTACTGGGATCTCGGCGTGCGCCACATCGTGGCCCTGCGCGGTGACCCGCAGGAGGGTGTCGGCACGGCTTATGTGCCGCGTGAGGACGGCTATGCCTACGCCAGTGATCTGGTGGCCGGGATCAAGGCCATCGGTGATTTCGAGATTTCCGTCTCCGGTTACCCGGAACGCCATCCCGAAAGCACGGACTGGCAGGTCGAGATCGACAACCTGAAGCGCAAGATCGATGCTGGCGCGAGCCGCGTCATCACCCAGTATTTCTTCGACAACAATCTGTTCGAAGCCTATCTGGAGCGTATCGCCAAGGCGGGCCTCTCCATTCCGGTGGTGCCGGGCATCCTGCCGATCCTGAACTTCGATCAGGTGGTGAAGTTCTCGTCGGGCTGCGGAACCACCATTCCGGACTGGCTCTCCCGGCGCTTTGCCGGCCTTGATGATGACGCTGAAACCCGCAAGCTTGTCGGAGCAGCTGTTGCCTATGAGCAGGTGATGGATCTCGTCGACCGTGGCATCAGCGACTTCCATTTCTACACCATGAACCGCGCCGAACTGACCTTCGCCCTCTGCCACATGCTGGGGCTTGGGCAGGGCGAGACGGCACGTCAGGTGGCGTGAGGGCCTGGCCCGCAGTGAGGCATTTATTATGTATTGAGGTCTCTCCGCTCCCCTCCCCCTGGTGGGGAGGGGTAAGGGGTGGGGGGCTCTGAGCCTGAAAGTGTCTGGGGCTCAGGTTTCCTAACCAGTCTTGTGAGGGGGCGGCGGAGATCTTCAAACTTCGTGCCGAGAGGAGAGGTTCTCCCCCGCCCCTCACCCCTCCCCACCAGGGGGAGGGGGGCTGAGACGCCGGGATATCGAAACGAAACTGCCACCCTCCGCCATGACCTTAACGGTTTCAGACGGGATGTGTGCATGTAGTAGACCTCGAACATGTGCCTGACCGCTTGCCGGGAAGGGCGCTCTCGAACATGTCAGGCGCGGAGCGGAAGGTCTGCGCCGGACGGGAATGAACTTCAGGTCCGCGTGGCGGACCTTTTGTGTGACAGGAACCGGATCACATCCATGCTGAAGAAGTCTGACGTTTTCGACCGCCTCCACGCTGCCGCCGCCAAGCGCATTCTTGTGCTGGATGGCGCCATGGGTACGGAGATCCAGACGCTGAAGCTGGATGAGGAGGCCTTCCGGGGCAGCCGCTTTGCCGATTGGCCTCAGGACCTCAAGGGCAACAACGATCTTCTGAGCCTGACGCGCCCGGATGATATCCGCGCCATCCATGTGGCCTATCTGGAGGCCGGGGCGGACATCGTTGAAACCAACACCTTCTCCTCCACCACCATCGCCCAGGCCGATTACGGCATGGAGGCGCTGGCCTATGAGCTGAATTTCGAGAGCGCCCGCCTTGCCCGCGAGGCCTGCGATCTGGTGACCGCCAAAGACCCGTCGCGCCCGCGCTTCGTGGCCGGTGCCATCGGCCCGACCAACCGCACCGCCTCCATCTCGCCGGATGTGAACAACCCCGGCTACCGCGCCGTGAGCTTCGACGATCTGCGCAAGGCCTATGCCGAGGCTGCCCGCGGCCTCATCGAGGGCGGCGCAGACATCATGCTGGTCGAGACCATCTTCGACACGCTCAATGCCAAGGCCGCGCTCTTTGCCATTGATGAGGTGTTCGAGGAAAAGGGCGTCCGCCTGCCGGTGATGATCTCCGGCACGATCACCGATCTTTCGGGCCGCACCCTGTCCGGTCAGACGGCGGAAGCCTTCTGGTATTCCGTCCGCCACTCGCAGCCCTTCTCCATCGGCCTCAACTGTGCGCTGGGTGCCAAGGAAATGCGCGCCCATGTGGCTGATCTTGCCCGTATTTCCGATACGCTGGTCTGCGCCTATCCGAACGCGGGCCTGCCCAACGAATTCGGCGAATATGACGAGAGCCCGGAGCATATGGCGGGTCTCGTGGGCGAGTTTGCCGCTTCCGGCCTCGTCAATATCGTCGGCGGCTGTTGCGGCACAACACCGGCGCATATCCGTGCCATCGCTGAAGCCGTGGCGGACAAAGCGCCGCGCGTCCTGCCCGATGTGCCGCGCCTGATGCGCCTGTCCGGCCTTGAGCCTTTCGTGCTGACGCCGGAAATCAACTTCGTCAACGTCGGCGAGCGCACCAACGTCACCGGCTCCGCCCGCTTCCGCAAGCTGGTGAAGGAAGGCGACTATTCGGCGGCGCTGGATGTGGCCCGCCAGCAGGTGGAAAGCGGCGCGCAGATCATCGACGTGAATATGGACGAGGGGCTTCTGGACTCGGAAGCCGCCATGGTCACCTTCCTCAACCTCATCGCTGCCGAGCCGGACATTGCCCGCGTGCCGGTGATGATCGACAGCTCCAAGTGGACCGTCATCGAGGCGGGCCTCAAATGCGTGCAGGGCAAGCCCATCGTCAACTCCATCTCGCTGAAGGAAGGCGAGGAGGCGTTTCTGGCGCAGGCCAAGCTCGTGCGCCGTTATGGCGCGGCTGTGGTGGTGATGGCCTTTGACGAGAAGGGCCAGGCCGACACCTTCGAGCGCAAGACGGAAATCTGCGCCCGCTCCTACAAGGTGCTGACGGAAAAGGCCGGTTTTGCGCCGGAAGACATCATCTTCGATCCGAACATCTTCGCGGTGGCCACCGGCATCGAGGAGCACAACAACTATGGCGTCGATTTCATCGAGGCGACGGGCTGGATCCGCGAGAACCTGCCCCACGCCCATGTGTCGGGCGGCGTGTCGAACCTCTCCTTCTCCTTCCGTGGCAATGAGGGCGTGCGCGAGGCGATGCACTCGGTGTTCCTCTACCACGCCATCAAGCGCGGCATGGACATGGGCATCGTCAACGCCGGTCAGCTCGCCATCTATGACGACCTCGACAAGGAACTGCGGGACCTGTGCGAGGACGTGGTGCTCAACCGCTCGCCGGAAGCGACGGACCGTATGCTGGAGGCGGCCGAGCGCTGGAAAGGCGAGGGCGGCAAGAAGCGTGAGGCTGATCTCAGCTGGCGCGAGTGGCCCGTGGCCAAGCGGCTGGAGCATGCGCTGGTCAACGGCATCGACGATTACGTGGTTGAGGATACGGAAGCCGCCCGCCAGACGGTGGAGCGTCCACTCCATGTGATCGAAGGCCCGCTGATGGACGGCATGAATGTGGTGGGTGACCTCTTCGGTGCGGGCAAGATGTTCCTGCCGCAGGTCGTGAAGTCTGCCCGCGTGATGAAGAAGGCCGTGGCCTATCTGATGCCCTTCATGGAAGAGGAAAAGCGCCTCTCCGGCCTCGAGGGCTCGTCCTCTGCGGGCAAGATCCTGATGGCGACGGTGAAGGGCGACGTGCATGACATCGGCAAGAACATCGTCGGCGTCGTGCTCCAGTGCAACAATTTCGAGGTGATCGACCTCGGCGTCATGGTGCCTGCCACGAAGATCCTGGAGACGGCCAAGGCGGAGAAGGTGGATATCATCGGCCTGTCCGGCCTCATCACCCCGTCCCTCGACGAGATGTGCCACGTGGCGGCGGAGCTGGAGCGCGAGGGGCTGGATGTGCCGCTGCTGATCGGCGGGGCCACCACCAGCCGCATCCATACGGCGGTAAAGATCCACCCGAACTATGCCCGGGGACAGGCGATCTACGTGACCGATGCCGGCCGCGCCGTGGGCGTCGCCTCGCGCCTGATGAGCGAAGGCCAGCGTGATCCCTATTACGCCGAAGTCCGTACCGAATATGCCGAGATTGCAGAGGCGCATGCCAACGCCCGCGGTTCCGGCGCGCGCGTGTCCATCGTTGATGCAAGAGCCAACGCCTTCACCTGCGACTTCACCCGCAAGCCGCAGGCACCGCGCAAGCCGGGCATCACCCGCTTCGACAATTTCCCGCTGGAAGAGCTGGTGCCCTTGATCGACTGGACGCCCTTCTTCTCCACCTGGGAGATCAAGGGCCGTTATCCGGCGGTGCTGACCGACAACCGCTACGGCCCGGCAGCCAAGGCGCTCTACGATGATGCCCGGCGCATGCTGGACGAGATCGTGGAAGGCAAGCTGCTGACGGCGCGGGGCGTTGCGGGCCTGTGGCCTGCACAGGCGCGCGGCGATGACATCCTGCTCTTTGGCAGCGAGGACCGCACGAGCCCGGTCGCCACCTTCTACACCCTGCGCCAGCAGATGGCCCGCACGGCAGGCGGGCGGGCCAATGTGGCCCTGTCCGACTTCGTGGCGCCGGAAGGCTCCGGCGTTGCCGACTGGGTGGGCGGCTTTGCCGTCACCACCGGTCACGGCGAGGATGACCTTGCCGCCCGCTATGCCAGGGCGGGCGATGACTACAACAAGATCCTCAGCCAGGCGCTGGCCGACCGCCTTGCGGAAGCCTTTGCCGAGAAGCTGCACCAGATCGTCCGCAAGGACCTGTGGGGCTATGCGGCGGATGAGACCCTCAGCAATGAGGAGCTGATCGAGGAGAAATATCAGGGCATCCGCCCGGCGCCGGGCTATCCGGCCCAGCCGGACCACACCGAAAAGCGCACGCTGTTCGATCTGCTCGGCGCGGAAGAGGCGACCGGCATCAACCTGACGGAAAGCTACGCCATGTGGCCGGGCTCTTCTGTCTCTGGCCTCTACTTCAGCCACCCGGACAGCCATTATTTCGGCGTCGGCAAGATCGAGCACGATCAGGTGGAAGACTACGCGCAGCGCAAGGGCTGGGACCTCGCCTATGCCGAGCGCTGGCTTGCTCCGATCCTCAACTACGACCCCCGCCGCCGCGCTGCGGCCGAGTGAGGCACGGCATCTGAGAGGCAGGCGGCACCATTCTGCTGCCTGCCCCTTGTGCGTTTTCAGCGGCCGCTGGACGACTCGCCCATGGCGATGAAGGAGAAGCTGCGGTTTTGCGGTGCGCCATTCGAGGCGCCGGTGATGGCTGTGGCGCTGGCGGCCGTGAGGTAGGGGAAGACCACGTTGTCGAGCGGGCTTTCGCTCATGGTGCCCCACATCACCTGCGAGCCGGTGATGGCCGGCAGGCCGGCAAAATTGCCGTTGAACGAGATCTGGTAGATCCCCGGCCCTTCGTTGATGACGGCGAAATCATAGTCTCCCTCACCGCCGCTGCCGGATGCGATGGTGCCGTTGGCGTTCACAACGCCCCAAATCGTAGTCATGGAATTGCTCCTTGTCAGAGGTGACTGGCAAGAAGGAGGACGCAGCGCGGAGGGCGGTGTGAACCTGTCATACCAAGGCTTTCGGCGCTGACGGATCACGCCTTGAGATTGCTCAGCCGCAGCTTCGAGCGCGGCGGCTTCAGGCCGGGGTTTCACGATGACCCGAACAGACTGTTCACCGGCTGTGGCCTAGTTCTCCGGGGGATGCGGGTTTATGTGTAGGCCGACGAACAACCGGTGCTTCACCTCCCCGGCACTTCATCTCGAAGGAGAGCATTCATGTCCAAGACCATTCTCAAGATTGACGCTTCCGCCCGCAAGGCAGGCTCTGCGACCCGCGATCTCACCGAAAAGCTGGTGAACGGCCTTGCTGCCAAGATCGCTGGCGCCAAGACCGTGACCCGCGATGTGGCCGCCGGCTTCCCGCTGGTTGACGAAGAGTGGATCGGCGCCAACTTCACCGATCCGGCAGCCCGCACCGATGAACAGAAGGCAAAGCTTGCCCTGTCCGACAGCCTCGTTGCCGAACTGAAGGCTGCTGACGTGATCGTCATCGCCGCTCCGGTCTACAATTTCGGCATTCCGGCCTCGCTGAAGTCCTGGATCGATCTGGTGGCCCGCGCCCGCGAAACCTTCCAGTACACCGAAGCCGGTCCGGAAGGCCTGCTGAAGGGCAAGAAGGCCTATATCGTTGCAGCTTCTGGCGGCACGCCGGTCGGCTCGTCCTATGACTATGCCACCACCTATCTGCGTCACGTCTTCGGCTTCCTCGGCATCACCGATGTGGAAGTCGTGGCGGCCGACAAGCTGGCCATGGACGCTGAGGGCAGCATCAAGGCTGCGAACGAGGCCATCGACGCTCTCGTCGCCAAGGCCGCCTGAGTTCAGGCAAAACTTTAGCCCAAGGCAGAGTTCCGCAGCCGCCCGAAGGGGCGGCTGTGTTGTTTCAGGGCCGCGCCTCTGATCCGGGCGGCCGGTCTGCTGTCCCGGCATCCGGAGGTCCTGACAGGATACCACCTCCCGATGAGCCTGCGTCATCGGGAGGTGGTTAAGCCCGTGCGGCGCTTGAGCACCTTCAAGCAGCGCTGCGTCAGCGTCTCGGCGCCTTGATATAAAACGCCCGCCGGATCATCATCCTGCGGGCGCTCCAACTGGATCCCTGATATTTTCTGGTTACGCTTTTCCAGCGCGGCTGCCGGTTGCTCCGGCCTGCCGGATTTCCATCTGATGCATATCTTCTACCCAGCCAGCATCAGATCTGCAGTCCTCCAAGTCTCCTACAGTGCGCCGATCACAATGGCGCCCAGGAAGACGAAAGCTGCACAGACTGCTATCACGTCAAGATTGCGGACAATCGACATTGTTTTGCCTCCCGATGTCCTTTCCTGCACGTTCATTAATGTAGGCAAGGTGGCCGCCTGCGCAAAGCAGAAAATGTGCTGCACTGCAAAAGCCGTTGCGTAATTTCTCTGATTCAAAGATGTAAGCCGTTGATTGCGCGCATGAATGGCAGTTCTTGTCTGACTGGGATTGCCTGCCGGGACCGTAGTCCTGCCTATAGGCTGTGCATGGCGCTGGGGAGCGCTGGCGCTGTGTTTGGCAAGGGTGCAGGGCCGATTTATCGAGACACAGGTGCGGCAAGATAAATATTTGTGGTTGAAAATCTATTTGTAAGAATTATCATCACCTTAATAAAAAGGTAACAAGTTCTGCAAAATGTAGTTTCTTGATCTGATGCATGCTTTGGGCGGGCAAAAATGCAAAATCTCGGCAGGCTGGCGGAACTTGCGAGGGATAACACCCCGGAAGGCCGGCGTGCGCTCGTCGATGCGGTGACGGACATGTTCATGACCGCCGCATCGGATCAGGTCGACCATATCAGCCTGCTGTTCGGCGATATCGTGCTCAAGGTGATCGGCAAGCTTGAGGAAGAAGCCCGCATGGCGCTGGCCGTGCGCATCTGCGAGGCCGAGGCCGCCCCCCGTGACTTGATCATGTCGCTTGCAGCAGACCGGATTAACGTTGCGGCGCCGGTTCTGGCCGGTTCACCGGTTTTGACCACCGATGATCTTGTGTCCCTTGCCGAGACTGGCAGCATGGATCATCTGGGCGTCATCGCAGACCGGCGGCCCCTGAACGAGGCGGTGACAAGCGTCATCGTAAGCCGGGGAAACACCGAGGTTCTGGCAACGGTCGCCGGCAACGAGCAGGCCCGGTTCACCGCCAATGCCTTTGAAATGCTCTTGGAAAAGGCCCGGCATCATCCGATGATCCAGGAAGCGCTGATCGGCCGCGAGGATCTTCCGGCCGAGGGCGCCCGCAATCTCGTGCCCTACCTCTCCGAGGAGCTGAAGAAGCGTATCCTTGATCTGGGGGGAGATGGAACGCTGGTGCAGATCCTGGCGGAGCGGGCCGCGCAGGAGGTGCAGGCTCAGGTGCGTGATCTGGGCAGCGCCCAGTCGCGTGCGAAGATGCTGATTGACGACGTGAAGGCCCGCCGCCGCCCGATTGACGATGCGGTCAACCAGTTTTCCAAGACGGACCGTCCTGTGGACCTTGCCCATCTGCTGGCGGAGGTGAGCGAACTGCCCACGGCGATGGTGGCCCGGGTGGTCTTCAACACGGATGATGCACCGCTGATCATCCTGTGCCGCGCCAACGGGGTGACGGACAATGCCTACAAGAACATCGTCAAGCTGCGGGCCCAGCGGCTGAAGATGAGCGGTCAGGAGATCAACGATGCCTTCCTGCGCTATGGCCGCATGCAGAGGGCTGAAGCGATGCGCGCGCTCGCCGTGATCCGGGAGCGCGCGAAAAAGGCATCCTGACGAGGGACGTGACGCCTCAGATCAGGCTGCAGCCCGGCGCAGGGCGGCCGTCATGGCCGCAGCGCCAATCAGCAGGGAACCGCCAAGCCGGTTGAGGGCTTTCATCAGCGAGGGCTTGCGGATCTGCTTGCGCAGGGCAGAGGCGGCGAGCGCATAGACACCCGCGTTCAAGGCGCCCAGCACCACGAAGGTCACGCCCATCAGCACCAGCTGCGGCGCCACCGGGGCGGCAGGGGCGATGAAATGCGGCAGGAAGGCTATGAAGAAGGCGATGCCCTTCGGATTGAGGCTCGTCACCACATAGGTGTTCCAGAAGATCTTGCGCGGCTCCATGGCGGGTGCTGCCATGTCAATCTGATCCGCTGCAGGAATGAACGGCGGCTGCCGCCACATCTTGATGCCGAGCCACAGCAGATAGAGCGCTCCGGCCCATTTCAGCACGGTGAAAGCGGTAGCGGAGGCGGCCAGAACAGCGCCGAGGCCCAGCAGTGAGGCGGTGGCCGCTGTTGCATCTCCCAGGGCGACACCCAGGACGCAGGCCCCGGTCGATTTGCGGCCATGCGACAGGGCGTAGCTGATCACCAGCAGGATGGTTGGCCCGGGAATGGCGAGCACAACGAGAGTGGCCGCCACATAGGCGATGTAGAGTTCAATCGTCATTCCACAATCCTTCCGAAACATGCCCGGCTTCCGCCAGCGGGAGAAGCCAGCCACGGCGCAGGGCACTTTGCAAGTGGGATTGTGGGGCTGACGGTGTCTGACAGAAAAAAGAAAGGGAGCCCGCAGTGTGGGCTCCCTCTGGGGATTGGACTGACGGTCCGTGTTATACCGGCTCTCGATGAGCTTGACTCATCAAGAGCCGGTCAAGCCCGTGCGGCGCCTGAGCAACTTCAAGGCGCGATGCGTCAGCATCGAAAGCCTTGGTATTACTGGCAGAAGCGCTGCTCGCCTCCATGGGTCGTGAAGGTACCCGTGCGCGGGTTGAAGCTGCGGTAGCGCGAGCTGCAGTAGTCGTACCAGGCCGGGCTCCACGGCAGATAGCCGGGCGATGCCTGAGGTGCACCATAGACCGGTGCGCCATAGACCGGGCCAGGAGCCGGAATGGGAGCATGAGCCGGCGGGTAATAGGCCGGGGGAGGCGTGGAGGCGCTGGCGCCGCCGCTCATGGTGCCCAGAAGGATGGCTCCGGCGGCAAGGCCGATCACACCGGCAGCAAGGGCAGCGTCCGTGTTGTTGCGCTTGCGGCCGCGCTCCTCGTGCCGGTCCCGGCCCCGCTCAACCCGGTTGCGGTCTTCCCAGCCCCGGTCGTAGCCGCGGTCATATCCGCGCTCGAAGCCGCGGCCATGGCCCCAGCCGCCGTGCCGGTCACCCCAGCCGCCCGCTTGCGCGCCGGTTGCCAGCGGCGCCAGCAGACTGGCCGAAAGGGCGGCAGTCAGAATGCGCTTGGTCAGGGTGTTCATCTTCCGTCTCCTTCGCGTGAGGGGGCTCGATCCGTGTGGCCCGTTCCTCTGTGTTCCGATGGTGCCAATTTGCCATGGGGGGGCTGAATGCACTCTGAGATGCCCGTTCATCTGCCGTTCATGTTGGCAACGGCTGCAGCGGCGGCTTTACGGAACGGCCGGGGCTGTCTTTTGGCGGCCGGGCGGATAGAATGGCGGGGAGGGAGATTGCTGTTCGGAGAACTCTGGTGACTGAAGCCGGAAAGGAAAAAGCTCTTCTTCAAGAGGTGGATGATGAGGTGCGCCGTCAGGCCCGCTCACTGCTGCGCCTCGCACGCCATGCCGCCCTCGGTGTTCTGGAGGTGGGGACCGGCCATCCGCTGGTCTCGCGGGTGACACCTGTTGCCGCCATGGATGGAACGCCGGTCGTGCTTGCCTCAAAACTCGCGGCTCACAAACCGGCCATGCAGGCAGACGGCCGCTGCTCGCTGCTTGTGGGAGAGCCCGGCAAGGGCGATCCGCTGGCCCATCCGCGCATGACGGTGATGGCCGTGGCGCGGGAGATTGAACGCGGCTCGCCGGATCATGACGAGGCCCGCCGCCGCCATCTCGCCCGCCATCCGAAGGCCGAGCTTTACGTGGACTTCCCGGACATGAGCTTCTTCCGGCTGGAAGTGGCACGGGCCAGCCTCAACGGCGGCTTCGGCAAGGCCTATGCGCTGAGTGCGGCAGATCTCGTGCTGCCGGTGGAACTCTGTGCGCCGCTGTCTGGCTGGGAGGCGGGTGCTGCCGCCCACATGAATGAGGACCACGCGGATGCGCTTGCCCTTTATGCGCAGGTTCTGTGCGGTCAGCCCAAGGCGAACTGGCGCCTGACGGGCCTTGATCCCGAGGGGCTCGATCTTGCGGCCGGTGACCGTGCCTGCCGGCTGTGGTTCGACACACCGCTGACGGAGCCCAAGGCCCTGCGTGAGAAGCTGGTGGAGCTTGCCAAAGCGGCGCGGGCGAAGGCGCCGGCCTGAAGGCCTGCCATGGCTGTGAGACCTTCTGAAACCTGAAATGACTGTTGCGTAAGTGTTGCAATTCCCGCCTAAATTGCTTTCCGTTAGGGCAAGGGAGGTGCTTATGACAGGCAACAGGATCCAGAGTTTCAAGGTGACGTGCTGGAACATCGAGCATGCGGACAAGCTGCTCGATGATCTCGAGGCCGCCTCAGACGGCGTCCGGGAGAAAGCCGAGGCCCGCCTTGCCGCAGTGCGCGACGAGATCACCGCCCTTGCGGCCGATGTGCTGATGATCAGCGAGGGACCGAATGGAGAGGACCGGGCGAAGCGCTTTTTCGAGAGGGCGGCGCCCGGCTACAAGCTTGTCACGCGCGGCTCGGATGACCGCAGGACCTATGGTATGCAGGGCACGGATGCGGTGACCGGCCGCCAGTGGATCTGGTTCCTGCTGCGGGACATTCCCGCCCTTTCCGGTTCACTGCTTCATCTGGACCAGTGGAAGCGCCTGACCGAGGCCAATTCCGGCGGAGAACACAGGGCTGGAAGCTGGGATGTCGCCTTTCCGGAGTTCCGGGATGGCCAGCTCCTGTTCCGCATCACCCGCAATCACAGTCACTGGCGCCATCCGCAGGTGCTGCTGGCCAATGTGGATGGGGTGAGCATCGAATTCATCGGCTGTCATCTCAAGAGCAAGATCACCCGCACCTCCGGCAGGGGCGATGTGACGGATGCCGCCTTCTTCGACAACAATCCGGGGCTTGTGGCTGACCTGATCAACTCCCGCGTCAAGATCACGACTGAGTGCACGGATGTCCGGCACTATATCGATGCCCGCTTTGCCGCAGATGCAAGCGCGCCGCTGATCGTGCTGGGCGATCTGAATGACGGGCCGGGCAAGGAGCGGATCGAGCGCCGGTTTCTCTATCACGACCTGATCAGCACGCTGCAGGGCGAAATCTTCTTTGCCCGCCGCTTCCTCAATCACGCCCTGTTTGACGCGCCGGAGGAGGAACGCTGGTCGGTTTTCTTCCGCGACAGGCTGGATCCCGGCCGCAGTCCGCGGATCCTGCTGGATCACATCCTGTTCAGCCAGACCTTCACCGGCAACCGGCAGGTAACGGCAAACAGCTTCCGGGCGCGGCAGGGGGGAGGGCTGGTGGAGCATGACGTCCATCACGCCATTACGGGAACGCGGCCAGCCTTTGCCATGACAAGCGATCACAAGCCGGTCTCGATGCATTTCGACCGGCGGGCTCCAGCCTGAAACTTGACGGGGCAGCCTTGCGGCTGCCCCGCTTGCCACTGAAGCCTTGCCAGCCTCCGTCAGGCCGCCCGGATGTTCCGCAGGAAAGTGCCGAGCTCGTTCTGCAGGTTCCGGGACTGTTCCGACAGTACGCCCACGGTGGACAGAACCTGACGGGCGCCGGAGCTTGAATCCATGGCGCTTTCCCGGACGGCGCCGATGCTGCGGGTGATTTCATCGCTGCCCTGTGCCACTTCGTGGACATTGCGGGCGATTTCGGAGGTCACCGCATTCTGCTCCTCGATGGCCGATGCGATGGCTGAAATCTGGCCGTTGATCTGGCTGATGGCAGTCACCACCGCCTCGATGGCTGAGGAGGTGAGGGAGGCGCCGGATTGCATTTCGCCGACCTGGCGGCTGATGTCTTCAGTTGCCTGTCCGGTCTGAGTGGCGAGTGCCTTCACTTCGCCGGCAACCACGGCAAAGCCCCTGCCTGCCTCTCCGGCCCGTGCGGCCTCGATGGTGGCGTTGAGGGCGAGCAGGTTGGTCTGGGCGGCGATGTCGTTGATGAGCTTCACCACATCGTCGATCCTGCGGGCGGAGGCAGCCAATACGCCAACCGTTTCGCTGGAACTGCGCGCGTTCTCGGTGGTGGTGCCGGCTGCTCCCAGAGCAGCTGTCACCTGGCGGCTGATCTCGCCGATGGAGGCGGCGAGTTCTTCGGCAGCGGAAGCAACCGTCTGCACGCCGCGGCTCGATTCTTCTGCTGCTGCAGCCACCGTGTTGGCCGTGGAGGACGTGTCGTTGGCATTCCTGGCCATCATCTGTGCGGTGGCTTCCAGCTCCTTCACGGCAGTGGAGATGCTGTCCGAGACGCCCTTGACCGTCGCCTCCAGATTATCCGCAAGGCGAAGTGTCGCGTCGCGCTTTTCCTGCTCGATGCGCTCTTCCTCCTCCTTTGCCTGGGCCTGCAGACGCTTGATCTCGATGGTTTTCTCGCGGAAGGCTTCGAAGGCAACGGCCAGTGCGCCGATTTCGTCGCGGCTGCGCACCTTGAGCTGGACGCTTGTATCATCCTGTGCCAGGCGGTTGAGGGCGTGGACGACATTGCGCAGCGGGCGGCTGATCCCGAAGATGGAAATCAGCAGCGCAATGGCAGTGCCTGCAGCTATGGCGATGAGGGACACAATCGCCATGAGCCTCAGCCCGTGCAACTCATGCTCCTTGGCTTCGCGCGCGGATGCTTCTGTGAAACTGTTGAGATCTGCCGTCAGTGCCGCCAGCTCCGCGTTCAAGGCGTGCTGTTCGCGCTCAATTTCCACGGCCAATGCCGAGGCCTTGCCGAGGTCGCCGGCGCTGATCTGGGCGACCACTTCCCCGATGTGATCGTCGTAGGTGTTATGTTCCTTTTCGATGCGCTTCAGCTGTTGGAGAACGGTTTCGTATTTGCGCCGGTTCTCGGCTGTCGTCGCGAGCTTTATGCCGTGCTGAGCCAGATCTTCTGCCTCAAGGATCTCTTTCTGGACGGTTTCAGCCAGCTTCGTCAGGCTTGCCGTAAGGCTTGAAACCGTGCCGGTGGCTTCGGAAGCTGCCAGGCCGGCCGCTCTGAGAAGCCGTTCGAGCAGCAGCGCCTGTTCCATCTGATGCAGAGTGACATTCGTGACATTGACCGTCAGCGGAATAGTCTCCTCTGCAATTTCAGTCAGTTCTCCGCCGATTTTCTGCATCTGCAGAATGCCTGTCGCGGCAATGAGGATCATCATTGCGCCGAGGAATGCGACGAGGGATAAAATTTTCGCCGCGATTGAACGGAAGCGGCTGATGTGGGAACGCGAGGATGTCATCTTTAAATCCTGTGCTGCGAAACGGCTTCAGTTCGTCAATCGGTCAGGTTGTGTATCTGACTCTGCGTCATTATTTGGTGTGCCCTGATATTTCGGTTAGTGAATTAACAAAAATATAAAAATAACCTTTGGTTGCGTTTTGTTTTCGGAAATATTTCTACTTACCCAAGGTTTCATTGTCAAAAATCACGCTATGAAATATCGATATTGACGCCAGTTGAGTAGTTTTGCTTATGTAAAATGCAAATCAACGCCATGGTGGCGAAGTGTAGTGGGGCGGTAGACGTTTCTGGAGAGGGGTGATCACAAAAAAAAGCCGCCCGGTGCGGGGCGGCTTCTTCGAGACAGTTGGGTCAGCTGCGGGATGTTAGACCAAACCTCGATGAGCTTGGCTCATCGATGTTTGGTCAAGCCCGTGCGGCGTTTGAGCATTTTCAAGGCGTGATGCGTCAGCATCTCAGAGCCTTGGTGTTAGTCGGTGCCCTGAATGGCGGCGAGCACCCATTCCCCGCCATTCTGGCGGCGGAAGGTCCACAGTTCGGTGCTTTCCTGCGGCTCTTCGAGGCTGCCCGAAAGCACGCGTCCGGAGTTGCGGTCGAGGATGGCGTCGAGGGCGGAGAAGCGCATGGCGACCGTTGCATAGTCGTCGTTGCCCTCGCTCCAGGCTTCCGAAAGATCGCCCTGCTGCAGCTTCACATCCGAAACGCTGTTGCGCTTGCCGGAGGAGGCGAGTTCACCCAGTTCTTCGGCGAGGAAGGACATGGCCTCCGGCGTCGCCAGACGGCGCAGGGCGGCATAGTCCTCGCGGCCATAGGCTTCCTGCACCTCGGCCAGCATCTGTTCGAAGCGGTCGAAATCGGTAGCTTCCAGCTCAAGCGGCGTGTCCATGACAGGGGCCTGCACCGGTGCGGAGGCTGCCGGGCTGGCGTTGCCGCCGCCATTGCCGCCGAAGCTGAAGGGGTTGCCCGCATTGCCGCCTGCGCTGGTGCGCAGGTCCGGGCGTGCGCCACCGGCTGCAGCAGCTGCCGGCTGCTGACGCCGTGCGCCAAGGAAACGCATGACCAGCATGGCAATGCCCGCAATCAGGGCCACCTGCAGGATCAGGCCGAGGAAACCGGCAAAGCCGCCCAGCCCGCCGCCAAACAGCATGCCGAAGAGGCCGCCCATGAGCAGGCCGCCGAGCAGCGCGCCGCCCATGCCGCCGAAAAGCCCGCGTGAGGGCTGGGCTGCCTGCTGCTGCCGTGCGGCTGCGGCCGGTGCCGCCTGCTGGCCCTGTGCGGGCTGCGGCGTCATGGTGCGCTGCATGGGGGCGGCGGTGCCGGGGGCGGTGTTGGTCGGGGCGGGGGCGGAATAGGTGCGGTTGCCACGGCTGCCGAAGCCGCTGCTGCCGGCCCGGCGGGCTTCGGCATATTCAACGGCGGCAAAAAGCGTCGCGATTCCAAGGGCAAGGGCGGCTGTCGTCTTGCGCATCCGGCGGGCGGCAGCAGGCATCAGGCATTTCCTCCAATAGGCTCAGGTCGAGAATAACCCTCGTCATATGGGAGTATGGCGGCCGTATTACCAGTGCAAATGACTATTGCGTGTGTGGCTTATGCGTATGAAAAAAGGGGCGGAACCATCCGGCTCCGCCCCCTCGGGGAATGGTCAGTCCGGGCGGCCCCAGCCGCCGGCCGTGGGGGTGATCATGGTCACTGCCTCGCCGGGCTCCAGAACGGTCTGGTCGCAGCCCTTCAGCACCTCGATGTGCCCGTCGAGACGGCGCACTTCCGTGCGGCCAAGCTGCCCGTCCTCGCCGCCTTCCATGCCCTTCGGGGCGATGGTGCGGTGGGAGCCGAGGATGGCGAGATCCATCTTCTCCAGGAAGCGCAGGGTGCGGCGGGTGCCGCCGCCTGCGGACCATTTGCCTTTGCCGCCCGAGCCCTTGCGGATGTGGAAGTCCTCCAGCAGCACGGGGAAGCGGAACTCCAGCACTTCCGGATCGGTCAGGCGGGAGTTGGTCATGTGCACATGCACCCCGTCCGTGCCGTTGAAGCCGGGACCGGCGGGCGAGCCGGAGCAGATGGTCTCGTAGTACTGGTAGGTGTTGTTGCCAAAGGTCAGGTTGTTCATGGAACCCTGACTGTTGGCCATGGCCCCCAGTGCCGCGAACAGCGCATTGGTGACGTGCTGCGAGGTCTCCACATTGCCCGCCACAACGGCCGCCGGATATTCCGGCTTCAGCATGCAGCCATCGGGCAGGATGATGCGGATGGGCCTGAGGCAGCCCGCATTCATCGGAATGTGGCCGTCCACCATGACGCGGAAGCAGTAGAGCACGGCCGCGCGGGTCACCGGCTCCGGTGCGTTGAAGTTGTTGGCCGCCACCGGGCTGGTGCCGGTGAAGTCAACGGTTGCCTCGCGCTTGTCCTTGTCGACGGTGATCTTCACGCGGATCACCGAGCCCTGATCGGTCGGGTAGTCGCAGGCGCTGTCCTTCAGGGCCGAGATCACCCGGCGCACGCTTTCCTCGGCATTGTCCTGCACGTGGCCCATATAGGCCTGCACCACGTCGAGGCCGAAGTGGGCGACCATCTTGCGCAGTTCCTGAATGCCCTTCTCGTTGGCTGCAATCTGCGCCTTCAGGTCGGCAACGTTCTGGTGGACGTTGCGCACGGGATAGGGATGGGAAGTCAGCAGCTCGATCAGCTCCGCCTCGCGGAACCGGCCCTGATCGACAAGCTTGAAGTTGTCGATCAGCACGCCTTCTTCGTCCACCGTGGTGGCAAGCGGGGTCATGGAGCCGGGGGCTGAGCCGCCCACATCCGCATGGTGGCCGCGGCTGGCGGACCAGAACAGGATTTCCTCCCCCGCATCGTCAAACACCGGCGAGACGACGGTGATATCCGGCAGGTGGGTGCCGCCGTTGTAGGGGGCGTTGAGGGCGAAGACGTCGCCGGGACGGATCTGGCCCTGGTTGAGCTTGATCACCGTCTCGACGGACCGGTCCATGGAGCCCAGATGCACCGGCATGTGCGGCGCATTGGCCACCAGCGCGCCGTTGCGGTCGAACACGGCGCAGGAGAAGTCCAGACGCTCCTTGATGTTCACCGAATAGGCGGTGTTCTGCAGGGTCAGGCCCATCTGTTCGGCGATGGACATGAACAGGTTGTTGAACACTTCCAGCATGACCGGGTCGGCATGGGTGCCGATGGCGGCGGAGCGTTCCAGCGGCACGACGCGGCGCAGGATCACGTGATCCTTGACGTTGATCTCCGCCTGCCAGCCCGGCTCCACGACGATTGTCGCATGCGGCTCGATGACAAGGGCAGGGCCGGGCACCTTCATGCCGGGCTTGAGGCCCGCACGCAGGTAGACGCCTGCCTCATGCCACTGGCCGGACGCATAGACGCGGGTGGTGCGGGCGGGCTCCGGCGTGCCTTCGGTGAGCGGATGATCCGGCTCGGTGATGCCTGCGCCGCCACCGGAGCTTTCCACCTCGAGGGCTTCCACCACCACCGGCTTGTTCTCATAGGCAAAGCCAAACTGCTTGCGGTGGGCTTCCTCGAAGGCGGCCATCATTTCTGCGGGGCTCGCCAGCAGCACGGGCAGGGGCGTGTCGGTGCCCTCGTAGCGCAGATGCGCACGAGCCAGCGTTTCGCAGTCATTCCCCGTCACACCCTGTGCCTTCAGCTCGGCCTCGGTCTGGGCGGCAAGCTCGGCGCGCAAGGTATCGAGCGCGGGCATCAGTGCCTCTTCCAGCCGCTTGATTACCGCCTGCTGGCGGCTGGCGCGGATGTCGGCAAGGCCCATGCCATAGGCCGAGAGAATGCCGGAGAAGGGATGCAGGATCACCGTTTCCATGCCGAGGCTGTCGGCCACCATGCAGCCGGACTGGCCGCCCGCACCGCCAAAGCAGGTGAGGGCATAGCCCGTCACGTCATAGCCGCGCTGCACGGAGATCTTCTTGATGGCATTGGCCATATTCTCGACGGCAATGCGCAGGAAGCCGTCGGCCACTTCCTCCGGCTTGCGCCCTTTGCCGATCTTGTCCGCCAGTTCGGCAAAGGCCGTCTTCACGGCATCTGCGTCCAGCGCCTCGTCCCGGTTCGGGCCGAAGATCTTCGGGAAGAAATCCGGGATCAGCTTGCCGGTCATGACATTGGCATCGGTGACGGCCAGCGGGCCGCCGCGCCGGTAACACTTCGGGCCGGGGTTGGCGCCTGCCGAATCCGGGCCGACCTGGAAGCGCCCATCCCGGTAATGCAGGATCGAGCCGCCGCCGGCGGCCACCGTGTGAATCATCATCATCGGCGCACGCATGCGCACACCGGCCACTTCCGTTTCGAAAGCACGTTCATAGGTGCCGTCGAAATGGCAGACATCCGTCGAGGTGCCGCCCATGTCAAAGCCGATGACCTTGTCGAAGCCTGCAAGCCGCGAGGTCTCGACCGCGCCGACAACGCCGCCTGCCGGGCCGGAGAGGATCGCGTCCTTGCCCTGGAACAGGTCCGCCGCCGTCAGGCCGCCGGAGGACTGCATGAACATCAGGCGCGGGCCTTCGCCCAGCTCTTCCTGCACCTGCCGCACATAGCGGCGCAGGATCGGCGAGAGATAGGCGTCCACCACCGTGGTGTCGCCGCGCCCCACCAGCTTCATCAGCGGCGAGACTTCATGGCTGACGGAGATCTGCGGGAAGCCCACCTCGCGGGCGATGGCCGCAACGCGCTTCTCGTGGTCCGGATAGGCATAGGCGTGCATGAAGACGATGGCGACGGAGCGGATGCCATCGTTCCACGCTGCTTCCAGCGCTGCGCGGGCTTCCGCCTCGTCCAGCGGCGTTTCCAGCGTGCCATCGGCGCGCAGGCGCTCGCTCACCTCGTGGACGCTCTCGTAGAGCAGTTCCGGCTTGATGATTTCCTTGGCGAAAATGTCCGGCCGGGCCTGATAGCCGATGGCCAGCGCGTCGCGGAAGCCCTTGGTGGTGATCAGCGCCGTGCGCTCGCCCTTCCGCTCCAGCAGGGCGTTGGTTGCGACCGTCGTGCCCATCTTCACCGTGGCGATGGCGCCGGAGGGGATCGGGTCCCCTGCGGCCAGGCCCATCAATTCGCGGATGCCTTGCACGGCGGCGTCCCGGTAGGCTTCCGGGTTTTCCGAAAGCACCTTATGCGCGCGGATTGTCCCATCGGGCGTGCGGCCGACGATGTCGGTGAAGGTGCCGCCGCGATCAATCCAGAAATCCCACTGACCGTTCATTTTCGTCCCTCTGGGTACGGTTCTTCCATGGCTGGATTTCAAGTTATGTTTTTATCGACATTTTGTCGATAAATTATTTTTGAAATCAACTTGCCGTTTGTCCTTCGCCCCGGGCCCTTGCGACGCTGACGCATCGCGGCCCGAAGGGCTTACCCTCTGTTCGCCATATTCATGGGCAGCCATGTGGCCAGTTCGGGGAACACGATCAGCAGCATCACCATCACCACCATGATGCAGAACATCGGCAGGGCGGCACGGGCGATGTAGGACATCGGATGGCTGGTCATGCCCTGTAAAACGAACAGGTTGAAGCCAATAGGCGGCGTGATCTGTGCCATTTCGACCACCACCACGATAAAGATGCCGAACCACAGCACATCAATGCCGGCCTGACGGATCATCGGCTCCACCACCGCCATGGTCAGCACCACGGAGGAAATGCCATCCAGGAAGCAGCCGATGACGATGTAGAACACCAGCAGCGCCAGCAGCAGCTGGAACTTGGAAAGCTCCATGCCGCCGATCCACCCTGCGAGCGCGCGCGGCAGGCCGGTGAAGCCCATGGAGAGCGACAGGAAGGCGGCACCCGCCAGAATGAGGGCCACCATGGCCGAAGTGCGGGTGGCGCCCATCAGGCTTTCGCCGAAGGACTTCCACGTCAGCGAGCCTTGCGCCAGTGCCAGAAGCAGTGATCCGATGACGCCGAGGGCGGCTGCTTCCGTTGCCGTGGCAAGGCCTGCATACATGGAGCCGATGACCACCACGATGAGCGCCAGGACGGGCAGCAGGAAGCGGGAGTTCCTGAATTTCTCGCCGAAGGACATTACCGGTTCGGGCTTTGGATTATAGTCCTTCGAAACCTTGGAATAGACGGCGATATAGCCCATGAACAGGGCGGCCAGCACGAGGCCGGGAATGACGCCGGCCATGAACAGGCGGGTGATGGATTCATTCGTCGTCACGCCATAGACGATCAGCGTCAGCGACGGCGGGATCATCAGGCCGAGCGTGGCGGAGCCTGCCAGCGTGCCGATGATGGTCTTTTCCGGATAGCCGCGCTTGCGCAGTTCCGGAATGGTCATCTTGCCGACGGTCGTGAGCGTTGCGGCAGAGGAGCCGGAGACAGCGGCAAAGACGGTGCAGCCCGCAACATTGGTATGCATCAGCCCGCCGGGCAGTCCGCCCATCCAGGGGGCAAGGCCGCGGAACATGTCCTGCGACAGGCGGGTGCGGTAGAGGATCTCGCCCATCCAGATAAACAGCGGCAGGGCCGTCAGCGTCCAGGAGGATGAGGCCGCCCAGATGACGGTGATCATCGCGTCACCGGCCGGGCGCGAGGTGAAGAGTTCCATACCGACATAGGCGACGCCCAGCAGGGCAAGGCCCACCCACACGCCGGTGCCCAGCAGCAGGAACAGGACGAAGAGAAAAATGACAATCGGAGCAATGGCTTCCATCGGGCTTACTCCGCGTGGGACTGTTCGCCGGTGCCGGCAGCAATGCCGGTGCGGCCGGTGACGAGCACCCGGAAGAAGCTTTCAGTAAGAGCGATGGCAAGCAGGGCAGCGCCTGCAGCCATGGCCGACTGGGGGATCCAGAGCGGCGTCTGATCCTGCCCCTGGCTGATGTCATGCAGCTTGCGGGACCAGTAGACGGCTTTCACCGCATACCAGGTCAGATACCAGCCAAGCGCCGAGCCGATGGCAAGGCACCAGGCCTCAACCCAGCGCACATGCCGCCCGGCAAGGTTCAGCAGCAGCCCGACACGGATGTGCGTGCCGCTTTTCAGCGCATGGGCAAAGGCAAGGAAAGACGCGGAGGCCATGGCATAGCCGGCATAATTGGCGGCTCCTGGAAAGGTGATGCCCAGCCAGCGGGCGCCCATCTGTGCAACGATGATGACAAGGATCATCACCAGGCTGATTGCCGCAAGCACGGCTCCGGCCCGGTACAGGCCATCAAGGACGCGCAGCAGCGCATGTCCGGATCTTTCAAGCATCAGGTTCCCCTCTTCGCCATGGCGCCTGCCCTTTCTTTTTGAAAGGGTTCGGCTTTCCGGCACCTTGCAGCGCCAGCCTTTTTGCCCCTTCAGGCACCATGCCGGAAACCTTGCGCGCGGGAACCTGCCAGTCGCAAGACTTCGGGAATGGGCCTGTCCGGATATATCCGGACAGGCGGGGGGGGGAATGGGCCTGTCCAGAGAACTCCGGACAGGCTGGCTTCAGGGATTACTGCGCCTTGTAGGCGTCGATGACGGCCTTGCCCTTGTCACCGGCGGCGGCCAGCCAGTCGCTGGTCATGGTCTCGCCCACGGCCTGCAGGTCCGCCTTCAGCTGATCGGAGGGCGGGGCCACCTTCATGCCGTTGGCGGCGAGGCCGTCCAGCGTCTTGGTGGTGTAGGCGATGGCCTTTTCGAGGCCGGCGGCTTCAGCCTTGGCACCGCAATCGGTGAAGGCGGCCTTCTGGGCATCGGTCAGGGCGGCGTAGCTGTCCTTGTTGACGAGGACGGCGTTGCGCGGCAGCCAGGCGTTCACTTCATAGAAGTTGGTGACGCCGCTTTCCCAGAGCTTGCTGTCGAAACCGGTTGCGCCGGAGGACATCATGGACTCGGTCACGCCCGTGGCAAAGGCCTGCGGCACTTCGGCAGCCTCGATCTGCACGGCCGCCATGCCGGTCAGCTCGGCGATCTTGGAGGTGGCGGCATTATAGGCGCGGAACTTGGTGCCCTTCATGTCGGCAACCGAGCTCACTTCCTTCTTGAAATAGAGGCCCTGCGGCGGCCAGGCCACGGTGTAGATGAGGATGAGGTTCTGTTCGTCCAGCGCTTCGGCGACGGCCGGGCCGGCCGCGTCCCACAGCTTGCCGCTCTCTTCAAAGGAGGTTGCGAGGAAGGGAATGCTGTCCACGCCGAACAGCGGGTTCTCGTTGGCATGGGCGGAAAGCAGACGCTCGCCGATCGGCACCTGACCGGTCTGGACAGCGCGCTTGATGTCGGCGCCGCCGAAGAGCGAACCATTCGGATGGGCGACGATATCGATCTCACCGCCGGTGGCTTCCTTCACGCAGGCGGCGAATTCGACAACGTTTTCGGTGTGGTAGTTGCTGGCCGGATAGGCCAGCGGCATGTCCCACTTTTCAGCCATGGCGGCCTGAGCCAGCGCTGCGCTGCAGACACTGGCCAGAATGGCGGTCTTCATCATGCGTGTCATCCTTACTTCCCCTCAGGTTCTGGCCTCAGGATGCGTTGCCTGGGCCGGTTGGTTCTTCTTGCGTCTTGCGCCTTTTTCCTTCAGGCAAACCGTGCCGGATCGAAGGCGGAAAGATCGGAGTTGGTCTTCTGGCCCGTCAGCATGCCAGACACGAAGCGTCCCGTCTTGGGGCCTGCGGTCAGGCCGATGTGATGATGGCCGAAGGCGGCGATCACATCACGGCAGCCGGGCACCTCGCCGATCAGCGGCAGGCTGTCGGCAGGGGCAGGGCGGTGGCCCATCCAGCGGCTGGTCTCGCGCCAGGTGAGGCCGGGCATGGCGGCACGGGCCTGCCGCTCCAGCAGCGCGAAGGGCGCTTCGCTCGGGCCTGCGTCCAGCCCGCCGAACTCGACGATGCCCGCCAGCCGGATGCGGCCTTCCATCGGCGTGACCACGAACTTGCCCGAGGTCATCATAGTGGGGGCAGCCGGCATGGCGCTGGGCTCGATGAGTTCGAGGTGATAGCCGCGCTCGCTTTCCAGCGGTGCGGACAGGCCGAGCTTTGCCATCAGCGGCTTCGACCAGACACCGGTGGCCAGAACCGCCTTGCCGCAGGCGATGAAGCCATCGCTTGTCTCAAGGCCCTCCAGCCCGTCCGGACCAATGCGGAAATCGAATATCTCTGCGCGCCGGAACGCTCCGCCAAGTGAGAGAAAATGCCCGGCGAGGGCCTTCACATAGCGGCCGGGATCACTGATCCGGCCATGGTTCTTCAGCCGCACGGCAAAGCTGTTTTTCGGGCTGAACAAAGGATCATAGTCCGTCAGCGCGGCCCCCTCGATCTCGTCCCACTCGAAGCCGGCCTGACGGCGCAGGTTCCAGCCGAAGCTGTCGCCCTCGAAGGTGGCGCGGTCCGGATAGCGGAAGACGTAATCGGAAGGCACCAGCCAGCGTTCGGCTTCCGTGCCGCCGGCCAGCGCCTGATGCTGGGCGAGGCTGTCGGCATTGAGCAGCGCCAGCCCGCGCGAAATCGCTTCCACCCGGTCGGCCCGGCAATTGGCAAGATAGCGGGTGAGGAAGGGCAGCAGCTTCGGCAGATAGGGCCAGCGCAGGAACAGGGGGCTGTCCGGGTCCATCAGCATGCCGGGCGCCTTGCGCATGAGGCCCGGCACCGTCACCGGCACGATGGCGCAGGCGGCAAGCACGCCGCCATTGCCGAAGGAGGTGGCCTCGCCCGGCTCCTGCCGGTCGATCAGGATCACATTGGCGCCTGAGCGTGCGAGCCAGACGGCGGTTGATACACCGGCAATGCCTGCCCCGATGACGGCAATGGGGCCGGAAACGCTCATGCAGCAACGGCCTCAAACGGCCTGCTTGATCTTCCTGTCATGCTGCAAAGCCTCCCAACTCACAGTCCCTGCCGGGACGTTAATTGACGTCTATAAAATGTCAATAAATCATCGCCGTTTCGGCTGGTGCTGTCCTGACGAATTTGCGAGCATAATATCTGCGGTTAAGCCGCCGGAATGCGCGGTCTTTTCATGCCGGTGCATTATTGGGACGGCAAAGTGCCCGGTAAAACAGCAGGTGCATGTCGTATCTGCGCAAGCGGCCGGCTTTGGGTCTGTTGCTGGGGCGCGTATCTGTCGGGTAGTTTGCAGCTGCGTTTGATTGTGGGATTTCGCACCGGGGAGATGTGCTGGACCAATGACAGAAAAAGAAGAACCGCAGGAACTGGCTCCGATTGGTCCGGTCGTGTCCGCCGCCCATCTGGCTTCTGGCGCCATGCCGTCGCTGTCGGAGGTGGAGTTCGGCGTGACGATGATGATCAACGCCTATTACCGCTGGATGGTCCGCTGCATGGCTGCTGCTGGTGTGCCGGGCATGAGCCCGCTGGACGTCCAGGTGCTGCACTCGATCAATCACCGGGGCAGGGCCAAGACGCTGGCCGATCTCTGCCTCGTGCTGAATATCGAGGATACCTACACCGTGTCCTATGCGCTGAAGAAGCTGGAGGCCGCAAAGCTGATCGTTTCGGGGCGGCGGGGCAAGGAAAAGACGGTGGCGATCACGCCTGAAGGCGAAAAGGCCTGTCTCGAGTACCGCCGCCTGCGCGAGGCGCTGCTGGTGCAGCCGGTCAAGGCCATCGGCTTTGACGAGAAGGAACTGTCGCGTCTTGCGGCCATCCTGCGCTCTGTCTCCGGCTCCTACGATCAGGCGGCGCGGGCAGCTGCGGCCATGTAAGGAATGCAAGAGGCGGCCGGATGGGGCTTTCATCTCCATCCGGCCGCCTTTTTTATGCGTATCCGGTTACAGCGAGGCGATGATCTGCTTCACCTGGCCGCAATACTGGCGGCTGCGGGCGTTCATCCGGGTGGCGAAGTGGCCGGCGTTGTAGCGCAGGATCGTGCCGCAGGTGTCGCCGCCGGCGCGGGCCTGAGCACCGGCCAGATAGCGCATGCCCCATTCCAGATTGGTTGCCGGATCATAGAGTGCCGACGCCTTGCCCCGGAAGCCGAGACCACGCGCGGTGGCAGGCTTGATCTGCATGAGGCCGATCTCCCCATGGCGGCCCCTTGCGCGGGCGTTGTAGTTGCTTTCCACGCGGATCACGGCGTGGGCCAGTTCCACGGAAACCCCATGACGCTTGGCGGCAGCGGCGATCAGGTGATCATAGGCACTGTGACCGGCAACGCTGTTGTCATCATCGGCAGTGCTTGCAGCGGCCACCTTGCCGCTTTCGCTGGTGCCCTGTGTTCCGGCTTCGGTTGCGGCGGTCTTGCTCCGCTTGACGACCAGGCCACCGGGCGTTTCATCCGTGACGGGACGGAGGGCAGGCGTCAGACGCCCTCCGACCATGACCAGGACCTCGCGCATTTCGGGTTTTGCGTTTTCGCTGCCTGCTTCGCTGGCTTCGGGAGATGGAGCGGCTGCACGGCTTTTGGCAAGGCTTTCGCCGGGCATCATGGTCAGGGTCAGCGCAACAGAAAAAAGGCAATAGAAAGCCCGGCGCAGGGAGGTGCGCGTCTGGGTCATGTGATGTGGCTCCGTGAGTGTCTTCCGGGGGCTGCCCGCGGCTGAGGTCAATGCGGCTTGCCGCGGTTCGATGGGGGAGAAATGACCGCCAGCTTGGGCCAAAATCGGCCCGCTATCATCACGAAATGTTACGGAAATTAAGGGTAGCCCGTTAAATATTTAAGCGTTTTATAGGTAAATCATGCAGATCTGGGCAAAAGCGGGGCGCTTGTTTGGTGAGAAGCGTTCAGCCATCAAAGCGCCCGTCTTTATCTCAGGATTTGCCCCGGATGTTGCTATGCACAATAGCGTGCCTTGCCGGTTGATGCTGGCTGTTTCCGGCCATTGCCGCTGCCCGCCGGCTGCAGGTCAGAGTTCGGGCAGGGCCGTGAGCAGCTTGTGCAGCGTGGCAATGGTGGAGGCATCGGCGATACCGTCCACCCTTTCGGGGCGGAAATGGCGCTGGAAGGCAGTGACGGCCGCCTTGGTGCGGGCGTCGAACTCCCCCTGCACCGGCACGTCATAGCCGTAGATTGCCAGCATCGACTGCAGCGCCTCAATGGGCTGGCCGCTTTCGCCCTCCTGGAAGAACCGGCCGCTGGTCACGGGAACCGGGTCCACATGATGGGCAACGCCGCCGGCGGCCAGAACGTTCCATGGAAACAGCTCGCCCGGATCTTCCTTGCGGCCGGGGGCGACATCGGAATGAGCCAGCACGCGCCAAGGCTTCATCTGGTGGCGCAGCATGATGTCCTGGCACAGGTGCAGAACCGCTTCGACCTGTGCCTCGGGGAAGGGCCGGTAGCCCCACTCATGGCCGGGATTGACGATTTCGATGCCGATGGAGCGGGAGTTGATGTCCGTCTCACCCTTCCAGAAGGACTTGCCCGCGTGCCAGGCGCGGCGGGCTTCCGGCACGCATTGCAGGATCCGGCCATCCTCATGGACGAAATAATGGGCGGAGACTTCCGCGCGCGTGTCGCACAGGCGCTGCAGGGCTTCATCGGCGGTCTGCATCCCGGTGTAATGCAGGATGATCATGTCAACCGCTGCGCCGTCCCGGCGTTCATTGTGATTGGGGGAGGGGTGCACTCTGGCGGGCACGCCGCAATCAGGCTTCACACTCACAGGCCACGCTCCGAACTGATCTTGGCATAGGCCGCATTGAGGGCGGCCATACGGTCATTGGCGATACGGACGAATTCCTGGGGCACGCCGCGGGCAATCAGCACGTCCGGGTGGGTTTCCCGCACCTCGCGGCGGTAATGCGCCTTCACGTCCTCGTTTGATGCATCCGGATGGATGCCCAGAACCGCATAGGGGTCGTTGCGGTCGCGCACATGGCGGGCAACCACCTTGTTGAACTCGCGCTCATCGAGGCCGAAAATCCGTGCCACCTCACGCAGAAACTCAAGCTCCTGCGTGTGGATCAGCCCGTCGGCCTTGGCGATGAAGAACAGGCCGTCGAGAATGTCGAAGAGGGTCTTGCGGTCATAGGGAAAGAGATCCGCCAGCTTCTTGGCATAGGTATCGAAGCCGGCAATGTCCTGTTTGGCGAGATCAAACAAGCGCGCGACATTGCGTTCCTCGCCTTCGGGGATCTCGAACAGCTTGCGGAAGGCGAGGACCTCGTCGGTCGTCACCACGCCGTCTGCCTTGGCCATTTTCGCCGACAGGGCAATCATGGCGACGGTGAAGCCGACCGTGCATGTTCCTTCCGGCCGGGCAAGGACAAGCTGCACCAGCCGGTCGATCAGCTGTGCACCGCCTGAACCAATGGCCGAGCCGATGGCTGAGACGATGGCGCCAATGCTGGACCAGATGTTCACCGCGTCAGGCTCCGGGATCGGGGTGTCCGTCTGGCCAAAGGCGGGCACCGGTGCTTCTTCCCCACCCGAGTACAGGCACCGGCACGGGGCGCGCAAGCCCCTACCGGCGCACTGTTGGCAAAATAACGTAAGGGCAGATTTTCATTCACCTGGGCTAAACCATCATCTGCGTATGGTGCTGCCGGGACATTGGTAAACAGGGTAGTCCAGACAGCTATGAAACGCACGATCAGCCGCCAGGAACTGATGGCCGCAGCAACCATGCTTGCTGTCGTGTTTGCGCTGTCTTTGGGCATTTTCGTCAGCAACCGGCTGCTGTCCAGCTGGCTGGTGGGCGACGCGCTGGAATCCTCGCTGCGCAACTGGACCGAATCGGACCTGCGCCTTGATGCGAGGCAGGGTCGTGAAACGGAGGATCTGTCCAGCGCGCTGCTTCGGCTGCGCAGCTTCAGCCAGAGCTTCGTGCCGCATATTGCCGGGGTTGATGACGGCACCCTGCATATCTTCGAGCTGACGCGCTTTGCAGATGCCGTGACGGCGGATCTGGGGTCGTCTGCCAGGCGCGCCCATGCAAGGGTGCCGCTGGTGGATGAGAATGGCAGCATCCTGCCGCAGGAGGTGCCTGCCGCCCTTGTTGAGGCTGGTGTCGGCAGCGGGGCGGTCCGCCGCGCGCTGGAACTGGCCCAGGACGGCGGTCTGCCGCGTGTCACCATATTCTACAGCTGGTGGGGCGCTGCGAAGGATGTGGCGCTGGTGACTGTTCCGGTTGCCGATGGCAGCACAGTGACCTCCGCTGATCTGCTGGCGCTCGACATTGCCCCTGTTCTGGCGGGGGCGAACCGGACGGTTCTTCTGGCAACGGTCCTTCTTGCCGTTCTCACCGTCAGTTCCGCCCTTGCGGTGGGCCTGCTGCTCTGGTTCCGCTACCGGGATGTGGTGCGCATCAGCCGCAACATGGAATTCCTGGCCCATCATGATCCGCTGACGTCGCTGCCGAACCGGGCGCTGTTCAGTGCCAAGCTGACGGAAGCCCTGCGCGTGACCCACGCCAAGGCCAGCAACATGGCGGTGATCCTGATCGATGTGGACAAGTTCAAGTCGGTCAACGACACCTATGGCCACGGTACGGGGGACATCTTCCTGCAGGTGATCGCCGACCGGCTGCGCGCGGTCTTCGGGGAACATCTGGTGGCGCGCCTGTCGGGTGACGAATTCGCGGTGATGGTGACATCCATCTCCGATGTGGCGCGGATCACCAAACTTGCCAGTGACATGATTGCGGCCACCAAGCCGCCCTGCATCATTGACGGTATCGAGCTGCAGATCTCCCTGTCCATGGGTATTGCCCGTGCCAATGACGGCAACTGGCGCTCCTCGCGCATGCTGCATTGCGCCGATCTGGCGCTGTACCGGGCCAAGCACTCCGGCCGCTCCACCTTCTTCTGGTATCAGCCGGAAATGGACGCGGAAGCGCAGCGGCGCAAGGAAGTGGAAGCCGGGCTGATCAAGGCGCTGAAATATGATCAGTTCGACCTGCTCTACCAGCCGCAGTTCTCGCTGCATGACAACACGCTGAAGGGCTATGAGGCGCTGATCCGCTGGGAGCATCCGACCAAGGGCACCATCTCTCCGGACGTGTTCATCTCGGTGGCTGAGGACACCGGCCTTATCGAGGACATCGGTGACTGGGTGCTGCGCCGGGCCTGCCGTGAGGCGGCCGAGTGGCATGACAAGACATTGCGTGTGGCCGTCAACTTCTCCCCGGCCCAGTTCAAGGCAGGGGAAACCCAGCGCAAGGTGGCCAGAGCGCTGGAGGAATCCGGCCTTGATCCGAAGCGGCTCGAGATCGAGATCACCGAAAGCCTGCTGATCGCCGATACCGAAGCGGTCGTGGAAACGCTGGAAGCCATCAGCGCCATGGGCGTGACCATCGCCATGGATGACTTCGGCACGGGCTATTCCTCGCTGAGCTACCTGAACCGTTTCCCCTTCAACAAGATCAAGATCGACCGCAGCTTCATCAAGAACCTCGGCAAGGATGCAGGCACCGATGCCGTCGTCACGTCGATCATCGGCCTTGGCCGCTCGCTCGACGTGCTGATTACGGCGGAGGGCGTCGAAAACCAGGACCAGGTGGTGCTGCTGCGCGCAGCCGGTTGCGATCTGGTGCAGGGCTATCTCTTTGGCCGTCCCGGCGCCGTCAAAGGCCCGGAAGTCATCGACGAGCGCACCCTTCCGGCAGTTTCTGAGGAAGAGGCCGGTGCCCGGGAGCCTGCAGAGCAGACGGCCTGAGAGCGGCTGCGTCCTCAAAAAGCTCCGGGCTGTGGCGCAAGTCACAGGTCAGCCTTTCACATGAGACTAGGTAATCTGATCAGCCTGCGTCAGGATGCAGGCTGACTTTGTGCATCTGCATGTCTGCGGAGACGAGCCTTGGATATGGAATTCACGCTCCTGATCGGCTTCGCGCTGGTCTTCCTGTTCGTCAGCTTCATTCTGCCGCTCATCCTCTATGGCACGACGGGCGGCCTGCAGCGGCAGATTGATCTGCAGAAACGCGAGATTTCAGCCCTTCAGCAGATCGTCACCGGCCTGCAGCGGCGGCTGGAGCTGAATGAGGCTGCCGCAAGGGCTGCACCGGAGACGGATGCCGGATCGGCAGTGCCCGAACAGCCGGAAACCGCCCCGCAGCAGCCTTCTGCTGATGATTTCTTTGTAGAAGCGGATGAGCCGGAAACCCCAGGTCCGGCAGAGGAAAGCGGACCCGCAGAAGAGCCCGAAAGCGGGGAAGCTGCACGCCCCGCAGGCCCGTTTGCGGCTGCCGCGCGCACATCGTCCGCCCGCCGCAGCGCGGCTGCGGCTCCGGATGACGCAAGGGAGGCGCAGGACGCCAGAGACGCAGCCGCCGCCCGTGAACAGCAGATCGGCGGCAAATGGACCATCTGGACCGGTGGCATCGCTCTTGCCGCCGGTGCCGTGTTCCTCGTGCGCTTTGCGGTCGAGAACGATCTCCTCGGTCCGCTTGCCCGCATTCTGGCCGGTGCGGCGCTGGGCCTGATCCTGCTGGGGCTTGGCGAGTGGACCCGCCGCCGGCCGGGCACCTTCTCCCTGCCGGGCTTTGCCACAGCCAATATTCCTGCAGTTCTGACCGCATCAGGCACGCTGGCGCTGTTTGCGGATGTTTACGCTGCCTATGCGCTCTACGATCTGATCGGCCCGGCTGGCGCCTTCGTGCTGCTGGGAGCCGTCTCGCTCCTCACCATGTTTGCCGCCCTGCTGCACGGGCCCGCGCTCGCCGCGCTCGGGCTTGCGGGCAGCTATGCGGTGCCCATGCTTGTGTCTTCCGGCAGTGCGCAGATCCTTCCGGCGGTCCTCTATGTGCTGGCCGTTTCGGCTGCCGCGGTGGCAGTCGGGCGCATCCGGCTGTGGCTGTGGCTCGCGGGCCTTGCGGCGGCGGGTCTCTTCGGCTGGGCGCTGCTTTTCGAAATGGCGGCCGATGCCGGAGACCGGCTGCTGCTCGATCTTTATCTGGCAGGCGCCTATGTCATCACGGCGGCGGGCTTCGTCTGGCGCTTCCATGACTTTGCACCGGACAGAGCCGAAAAACCGGACTGGTACGCCACGGCCGCGCTCAGCGCGCTGGCGCTGCCCTTCCTCGCCCATGTCAGCCTGTCGGACAGTGCTTCGCTCTTCGTTCTGGAGACGCTGCTTCTCACTGCCGTGCCGCTGGCGCTCGCCTATGGCTGCAGCGCCCTGCGCTATGCCGCCGTGGTGCCGCTGCTGGTGCAGGTGACTGCCTATGCCGGCCTTGATCTGCCGCTCAGGGACCTTGGCGCCTATGCCGGCGTGGATGGCCCTTACGGCCCGGTAATTTCGCCGGTGCCTGCCGAAACGCAAGCCATGCTGTCCCGCTTCGGCATGCTGGGGCTGGTGACCGGGGCCATTCTGCTGGCCGCTGGTGTTGCGGGCAGCCTGAAATCCGCCTCCCGTGCCGTTCTGGCCTCGCTGGCTGTAGCCGGCAGCCTTGCCCTGCTTGCCGCTGCCTGGTGGCGGGTGGAAGGCCTTGCTGCATCGCCGCTGTTTGCCGTGACCGGACTTGCCCTGTCCGCGGCCTTCCTGCTCTTCGGCGACCGGCTGGCCGCGCTCTTTGCCGTGCGCGGGCCGAAGGCCGGGGATGATGTCGCGGACACGCATCCGGGCAGTGCCGGAGCGGTGGCGGCCTGGTTCACCGGAACACTCTGCGGCCTTGCCCTGTCCATCGCCATCGTTCTGGAGGGAAGCTTCCTGACCACGGCGCTGGGCCTCCTGGTGCCTGCCTTCGTGTTCGTCTATCTGCGCTACCCGGTACAGGGCCTGCGTGTTCTCGCACCCGTCGCCATCCTGCCGTATGTCTGCCGCCTGCTGTGGGACCCGTTCATCGCGGGCGGTCAGCTCAGCATCACGCCGGTGTTCAACCAGCTGCTCTACGGCTACGGCATCCCGGCGCTGGGTCTGGTTCTGGCCGCATGGGCGCTGACCCGCACCCGTGATGATCTGTGGGCCCGCATCCTGCAGGCGATGGCCATCGCGGGTGTCAGCATTACGCTGGCCATGCTGGCGCTGCATGCGATCGATCCCACCTTCATGTTCTATTCCGATGCCAGCCGGTTCAAGGCGGCGGCCATGATGGTGATCACCGGCGGCTCGGTGTCTCTGGGCCTCACCCGCATCCTGCCGGGCACGGATGGGGCAAAGGGCAACCTGGTATTCTCCGGCGGAGCCATGACGGTCAGCGTGCTCGGCATGCTGACGGGCGGGCTGGCGCTCGTGGGCGAAAACCCGCTCTGGACCGGCGCCCCTGTCGGTTATACGCCGGTGCTGAACTGGGTCACGCTTGGCTATGGCGTTCCCTTCGTGATCTATGCCCTCTTGGCCTATGCGGCGCGCCCGGTGCGTCCGGCCGGATATGTCTGGCTGGTGACGGTCTTTGCAGGCCTCATGGGCGTCTTCTTCGTCAACCTGACCATCCGCCATGCCTTCAGCCCGCTGATCCTCACCACGGAACCCGTGAGCGAACTGGAAAACTACGTCTATTCCATCGTCTGGCTGGTGCTGGGCGTGGCGGGCGTGGTGGCGGGGCTCTGGCGCGACAGCCTGCGCCTGCGGCAGGTGGCCGGCGCCATTGTTGCGCTGGTGGTGGTCAAGGTCTTCCTGTTCGACATGTCCTCGCTGCAGGGCGTGCTGAGGGCCTTGTCCTTCCTGGGGCTGGGCGCGGTTCTGATCGCCATCGGTTACCTCTACCAGCGCATGATTGCCCGCAAGCCGCCTTCTGCATGAAGGGGACCCGCAAGAAGCGTCCTTGACCGGCTGCCGTTTCCTCCGTAAGGGGAGCCGGTCAGCTGGCCGGACGGTCGCTGCCGCAAGTGCCGAAAGGCCGCGGGGGAGGAAAGTCCGGGCTCCATGGAAACACGGTGCCGGGTAACGCCCGGCGAGGGCGACCTCAGGGAAAGTGCCACAGAAAGCAAACCGCCCCGGCCTTCGGGCAAGGGGTAAGGGTGAAAGGGTGGGGTAAGAGCCCACCGCGCGGACGGTAACGGACGCGGCACGGTAAACCCCACCGGGAGCAAAACCGAATAGGGATGGCACAGGGCCTTCGGGTCCGGGTTGGTTTCCTGGCCAGCCATCCGGGTAGGTTGCGTGAGGCGTCTGGCAACAGGCGTCCCAGATGAATGACCGTCGCGTATGGAAGCTTGCTTCCGTGCCTTACAGAACCCGGCTTACAGGCCGGCTGACACCTTTTCCTCTCCTTGGATCAAGTTCACCGCCTTGCGCGGAAACCGGAGCATTTCTGCCGCCGGCAGCATTTTATTAACCATGTTGATGTTTGTGGAGGAAGGGGCAATTGCACAGGGCATCGAGCCGTGGAATCCGCCTGATTCCATTGACGCCCATGATCTCCCATGCTATCCCATATTAACCCATGAAGCTGCCTCCGGTTCCGTTCGAGGCGGCTGTTTTCAGGGGCTGTCCCGTGAGTGCCGGGACGCTCGGTTTCGTTTTGCAAGTTTCAGACTTTGCCAGTGCAGCAGGCGCCAGGATGGCGCGTTGAAAGGGGATCATGGCCGGCTTTGTGTCGCATTTTACCAACCGGCTGGACGCGAAGGGGCGTGTTTCGATCCCTGCGCCGTTCCGGGCCGTGCTGGCACGCGACGGATTTGAGGGCCTTTACTGCATTGCCTCTCCCCATGCGCCCGCGGTTGATGCGGGCGGCAATGAGCTGGTGAATGAGATCGAGGGGCGCCTTGCCGCCTTTGCCAAGCTGTCGCCGGATCATGATGCGCTGGCCATTGCGCTCTTTGGTGCCAGTGAAACGCCGAAGATCGACTCCGATGGCCGCATTGTCCTGAGCGACATGATCCGCGAGCAGACCGGCGTGACGGATCAGATCACCTTCGCGGGTCTGGGCTACAAGTTTCAGCTCTGGGAGCCGGAGCGTTTTCGTGAGCATCGCGCAGAGGCCCAGAAGCGCGCGCTTGCGATGCTGTCGGGCATGAGCCCGGCTGCTGCGTCAGGAGGACCGGCATGACGGCGGGTCGCGCAGAAGGTCACGAGACTGAAGGCGCTGGCGGACTGGTCCGCCACGTGCCCGTCCTCCTTGACGGGGTTCTTTCGGCGCTGTCCGTGAAGCCGGGTGAAGTTGTCGTGGACGGCACCTTCGGGGCTGGCGGCTATTCCCGCGCGTTTCTAGCTGCGGGTGCGAAGGTCATCGGCGTTGACCGGGATCCGGATGCCATCGCGGGCGGTCAGCCGCTGGTGGAAGCCTCGAATGGCGCGCTGACGCTGGTGCCGGGGCGCTTTGCCGATATCGAGACGCATCTGGCGTCGCTCGGCGTCGAGGCCGTGGACGGCGTCGTGCTGGACCTGGGCGTTTCCTCGATGCAGCTGGATGAAGCCGATCGCGGCTTCTCCTTCATGCGCGACGGGCCGCTCGACATGCGCATGGAGCAGGCCGGGCCGTCGGCGGCCGATGTGGTGAATACGCTTCCGGCGCGGGATCTGACCCGGATCATCGGTCTTCTGGGTGAAGAAAAGCGGGCAGGGCAGGTGGCACGCGCCATCGAGCAGCGGAGCAAGGAGCAGCCCTTCACCCGCACCGGTGATCTTGCCGCGCTGATCGAGAAGGTCGTCGGGCGCTCGCCGAAGAAGATGCACATCCATCCGGCGACGCGCACGTTTCAGGCGCTGCGCATCTATGTGAACGGCGAGCTGCATCAGGCAGCGTCCGTGCTGGGGGCGGCGGAAAAGGTTCTGCGTCCCGGCGGGCGGCTGGTGGTCGTCAGCTTCCACAGCCTCGAAGACCGGATCGTGAAGAAGTTCTTTGCCGACCGCACGCGCACGCGCGGTGGCGGTTCCCGGCATATGCCGGAAGAGGATGTGCCGCCGGCGACCTTCGAACTGGTGGTCAAGGGCGGTCAGGAGCCGGACGAGAGCGAGACGCAGGCCAACCCGCGTGCCCGCTCGGCCCGCCTCAGGGCTGGGCGGCGGACGGATGCTCCGGCGCGAGATCTGGATATTCACGCCATTGGCGTTCCGCATCTGGCGGAATTCAAGGGACTTGGAGGCTGAGCGATGGTGAGCCGTTATCTCAATATCGTCTGTGTCCTTGCTGTGCTGACGGGCGCAGGTGTCGTGTACGACATGAAGATGGAGGCCGAGCACACGTCCGAATATGTGGCGTCGCTCAAGGTCAAGATCGACGAAGAGCACGAAGCCATCCGGGTGCTGCGTGCCGAATGGAGCGTTCTCAATCAGCCTGCCCGCCTGCAGGGGCTGACCGAGCGCTATGATGAATTTCTGAAGCTCCAGGAGATGGATCCGGGCAAGCAGATCGTGCAGCTGCAGGATCTGCCGATGCGGCCCGTCATGCTGCCCCCTGTTGGTGGTGAGGCCCCGCTTGATGGCTTTGCGGCTCTGCGGGAACCTGCCTCCACCTCCTCGATCCGATAGGAGCGCTGCAATGACAATGGCAAGCGAGCCCGCCTCCTTCCTGCAGTTCCAGCGCAGCCAGCCCCGTGCGGCAGCGCGCCCGGCCTATGGCTCGGTGTCCACCAGCACCGTCAGAACCCGCATCTATTTTGCGATGGCGGCCTTCGCCATGCTCTATGCCGTGATCGGCGCCCGGCTCGTGCATCTCGCCCAGATGGAAGAGGCGCCGAATGCGGCTTTCATTTCGGCGCAGGATTCCATCGCGGCCTCCCGGCCGGATCTGATCGACCGGAACGGCGAAATTCTTGCGACCGACATCAAGACAGCCTCCATCTATGCCGAGCCGCGCAAGATCATCGACGTGGATGAGGCGCTGGAGGGCATCGGCAGCGTGTTCCCGGAGCTGAACAACGAGAACATGCGCAAGCGGCTGAGCAGCCGCGCCGGGTTTATCTGGCTGAAGCGTGAGGTTACGCCGGCCCAGCACCAGGCCATTCACCGTCTCGGCATTCCGGGCATCGGCTTCCTCTGGGAGAAGCAGCGCTTCTATCCGGGCGGGCCGCTGGCTTCGCACATCATCGGATCGGTCAATATCGACAATCAGGGCATTGGCGGCCTTGAGAAGCATCTTGATGATTCATGGCTGTCCGAACTGCAGAAGCTTGGCTTTGCCACGGACCGGTCGCTGGAGCCGGTCAAGCTGGCGCTTGATTCCCGTGTGCAGTTCGTCGTGCGTGATGAGCTGCTCAAGGGTGTCGAGCGCTATCACGCCATTGCCGGCGTCGGCATCATTCTGGATGTGCACACGGGCGAAGTCGTCGCCATGTCGTCCTATCCGGACTACGATCCGAATGACCGCGCCCAGGCCCTCGACAAGGACCGCTTGAACCGTGCCACGGGCGGCGTGTTCGAGATGGGCTCCGTCTTCAAGACCTTCACCTTCGCCAGCGCCTTCGATTCGGGCCGGGTCGGCATGAACGACAGCTTCGATGCGAGCCGCCCGATCCGCGCCGGCGGGCGCACGATCAACGATTTCCACGGAAAAAGACGCATCCTCTCGGTGCCGGAAGTCTTCATCTATTCGTCCAACATCGGCACGGCCAAGATGATGCTGACGACAGGTGTCGACTATCAGCGCGAGTTCTATGCACGCCTCGGCCTGACCGAGCGCCAGTCCAACGAGCTGCCCGAAAATGCGGCCCCGCTGCTGCCGCGCCGCTGGGGTGAACTGGCGGCCATCACTGCCTCGTTCGGTCACGGTATTTCGGTGACGCCGATGCAGACGGCAACGGCGGCAGCTGCTCTTGTGAATGGCGGTTATCTCATTCCGCCGACCTTCCTGCCGCGGGATGAAATAACGGCCAAGTCTCTGGGCAAGCAGGTGATTTCCGAAGAGACAAGCCGCAAGATGCGCTATCTCTTCCGCCTCAACGTGGTGCAGCAGGGCGGCTCGGGCCGCCGGGCGGAAGTGCCGGGATATATTGTTGGCGGCAAGACGGGCACGGCTGAAAAAGTCGAGAACGGCCGCTATACGCCCAACAAGCGGCGCAACTCGTTCCTGTCGGCCTTCCCGATGGATGATCCCCAGTATGTGGTGCTGGTCGTGCTCGATGAGCCGAAGCCGGAAAAGCCGGGCATGGCTGCGACGGCAGGTCTCAACACGGCGCCGATGGTGAGCAACATCATCCGCCGCGCGGCCCCCATGCTGGGCGTCATGCCGAAACAGACTGATGGGACAAAGGCAATCGAAGTATCTTATTGAGACGTGATCGAAGCGCCGGAGCGGGACATCAGGGTCGCAGCTGAAAAAGGGTTCCGCACCGGCTTGTGACGGCGCACTACCGGATTTGGCAGACAATGCAGCTAGGAACACTTGCGGCGGGCACAGGCATCGCCGTTCCTGATGATACCCTCGTGATCGGGGGATTGACCTCGGACAGCCGGGCGGCTGGGCCGGGCTTTTTGTTTTTTGCCCTTGGCGGCGTACAGGCCCATGGCGCACGCTTTGCCGCAAAGGCGGTGGAGCAGGGCGCGGCCGCTGTACTGACGGATGCGGAAGGTGCGGCGCTGATTGAGGCCGAGGGCGGCGTGCCGGTGCCGGTCATCGTTGCCGCGAACCCGCGTCTGGCGCTTGCGAAGATGGCTGCCCGCTTTCATGGGCGCCAGCCGGAAACCATGGTGGCCGTCACCGGCACCAGCGGCAAGACCTCCGTTGCCTATTTCGTCCGCCAGATCTTCCAGCGCTGCGGCCACAATGCGGCCAGCCTGGGCACGCTTGGAACGGTGACAGCCTCCGGCACCAGCTATGGCGGGCTGACGACGCCGGACCCGGTTTCGCTGCATGCGGAACTCGCAAAGCTGGCCGATGCCGGTGTCACCCATGCCGCGATGGAAGCGTCCAGCCATGGGCTCGATCAGTACCGGCTGGACGGGGTGGAACTGGTGGCCGCCGGTTTCACCAACCTTGGCCGTGATCACATGGACTATCACGCCACCGAAGAGGAATACCTGCAGGCCAAGCTGCGCCTGTTCCGCGAGCTTCTGCCCAGCGGCGGCACGGTGGTCGTGGACCCGGCGCAGAACAAGGCTGACCGTGTGCTGGCGGTGGCCGGAGAACGCGGCCAGCAGGTGCTGACCGTGGGCGAGCGGGGCAGGGATCTGCACCTGCGCAATGTCCAGTTCAGCGGTTTCAGCCAGGTTCTGACGATCGATACACCGCGCGGGGAATACAAGGTCTCCCTGCCGCTCGCCGGGCATTTTCAGGTGTCCAATGCCCTTGTTGCCGCCGGTCTTGCGATTGCCGCAGGCGAGGCGCCGGGGGCCGTCATGCGGGCGCTGGAAGCGCTGGAAGGCGCGCCGGGGCGTCTGGAACTGGTGGGCCGCAAGGACAATGGCGCCCTGTGCTTCGTTGACTATGCCCACAAGCCCGACGCCGTGGACAATGCGCTGGCTGCGCTGCGCCCCTTCACCACCGGCCGCCTCATCGTGGTCGTCGGGGCCGGTGGCGACCGGGATGCAGGCAAGCGCCCGCTGATGGGGGAAGCTGCCAGCCGCCGCGCCGATGTGGTCATCGTCACAGACGACAACCCGCGGACGGAAGATCCTGCACTCATCCGCAAGGCCGTCATGGCGGGCGCTCCGGGCGCGCTGGAGATCGGTGACCGGGCGGAGGCCATCGCAACGGCTGTTTCCATGCTGGAAAGCGGGGATGTGCTGTGTGTTGCCGGAAAGGGTCACGAAACGGGCCAAATCGTCGGGAAGACGGTGCTCCCGTTCTCGGATCATGATGCGGTTCGCACCGCGCTTGCACAAGGAGCCCGGTCATGAGCGCACCGCTCTGGACCCTCGATGCCTTTCTGGCCGCAACGCGCGGCGAGGCCCGCGGAGAGCCGCAGGCTGAAATCACCGGCATTTCCATCGACACCCGCACCATCGCGCCGGGCGAGGCTTTCGTCGCCATCGTCGGTGACCGGCTGGACGGGCATGATTATGTGGCCAAGGCCCTCGAAGCCGGCGCTTCGCTGGCGCTGGTTGCCCGCCACAAGCTGGTCGATCTGCCCAGGGACAGCCGCTACGTGGTGGTGGATGATCCGCTGGAGGCCCTGCGCAATCTTGGACGTGCCGCCCGCGCGCGCACCAGCGCCCGGATCGTGGCGGTCACCGGCTCGGTCGGCAAGACCGGCACCAAGGAGGCGCTGCGCCTCGCGCTTGGCCGCTCCGGCAAGGTCCACGCCTCGGCCGCGTCCTTCAACAATCACTGGGGTGTGCCGCTGACGCTGGCGCGCATGCCGGAGGATACCGAATTCGGTGTCTTCGAAATCGGCATGAACCATGCCGGAGAAATCACGCCGCTGGTGCAGATGGTGCGCCCGCATGCGGCCATCATCACCACCGTGCAGGCGGTGCATCTGGAGTTTTTCGGCTCGGTCGAGAAAATCGCACAGGCCAAGGCCGAGATCTTCCTCGGGCTGGAGCCGGGCGGCCTTGCCATTCTCAATCAGGATAATGACCAGTTCGACCTGCTGACTTTCCTTGCCAAGACGGCTGGTGTCGAGCGTATCCAGACCTTCGGCGAAGCTGAAGGCAGCGACGCGCTGCTTGAGAACTATGCTGTGCAGACCGGATCCTCTTCCATTCAGGCGCGGGTGCTGGGGCAGGAGATCACATACAAGATCGGCGCGCTGGGCAAGCACCTTGTCCGCAACAGCCTCGCCGTGCTGCTGGCCGTCTGCGAGCTGGGCGGCGATCTGGCGCTGGCCGGACTGGCACTGGCGGAGCTTTCGGCCCCCAAGGGGCGCGGCGCCCAGACGCGGCTGAAACTGCCGGGCGGCGAGGCCGTGCTGGTTGATGAAAGCTACAACGCCAATCCGGCCTCCATGCGTGCGGCCCTCAGCGTGCTTGGCGGCATGGAGGCCGCAGCGCCGGGCCGCAAGATTGCAGTCCTGGGCGATATGCTGGAACTGGGCGATGCAGCCGGGCAGTTGCATGCGGATCTGATTGGCCCCGTCGAAGACAGCGGCGCAGATCTGGTCTATTGCTCCGGCCCGCTGATGCGCGCTTTGTGGGAGCGGCTACCGCGCGAGAAACGCGCCGTCTATGCCGAGCAATCCTCAGCGCTGACCGAGCGCCTCAAGGATGAGCTGCGCCCTGGCGACATCATCATGATCAAAGGGTCTCTCGGGAGCCGTATGGGCCCCCTTGTGGACGCGCTCAAGCAGGAATATCCCGCAGCGGATGAAATGGCTTCGGCCTGAGGAATCCAAATGTTCTATCTTCTCGGTGAACTGTCCGGCCAGGTTTCTGCGCTGAACGTCTTCAAGTACATCACGTTCCGCACGGGCGGTGCCATCATGACGGCGCTGTTCTTCGTGTTCCTGTTCGGGCCGCGCATCATTGCCGGCCTCCGCCTGCGTCAGGGCAAGGGCCAGCCGATCCGTGAAGACGGGCCGCAGAGCCACCTTCTGACCAAGAAGGGCACGCCGACCATGGGCGGGCTGATGATCCTGTCCGGCCTCATCGTCTCCACCCTGCTGTGGGCGGATCTGCGCAATCCCTATGTCTGGATCGTGCTGTGGGTCACCGTCGGCTTCGGCGCCATCGGCTTTTATGATGACTATCTGAAGGTGACGAAAGCCACCCACAAGGGCTTCAGCGGCAAGGCGCGTCTCGGCATCGAGTTCCTGATTGCCGGTCTGGCGGCGCTGGCGGTGACCATGCTGGACAAGGGCACCTTCGCCACCTCCATCTCCTTCCCCTTCGTGAAGGACCTGCTGCTTAATCTGGGCATCTTCTTCATTCCCTTCGCCGCCTTCGTCATCGTCGGCGCAGGCAATGCGGTGAACCTGACGGACGGGCTCGATGGGCTGGCCATCGTGCCGGTGATGATCGCTTCGGCCACTTTCGCCCTCATCGCCTATCTGTCGGGTAACGCAGTCTTTGCCGAGTATCTGCAGATCCACCACGTGCCCGGCACGGGCGAACTTGCCGTCATTTGCGGCGCCGTGATCGGCGCCGGGCTTGGCTTCCTCTGGTTCAACGCGCCTCCGGCCGCCATCTTCATGGGCGACACGGGCTCGCTCTCCCTTGGCGGCATGATCGGTGCGATTGCGGTCGTCACCAAGCATGAGATCGTGCTGGCCATCGTTGGCGGGCTGTTCGTGCTGGAGGCAGTGTCCGTCATCGTGCAGGTGGCCTCCTTCAAGCTGACCGGCAAGCGTGTGTTCCGCATGGCGCCGATCCATCATCATTTCGAGCAGCTGGGCTGGACCGAGTCCCAGGTGGTGATCCGCTTCTGGATCATCGCCGTGGTTCTCGCCCTTGTCGGCCTTGCCACCCTGAAGCTGAGGTGAGGCGGTCATGATCCCGGTCACCTGCTTCAAGGGAAAAAAGGTAGCGCTCTTCGGGCTTGGCGGCTCGGGCCTTTCCAGTGCGCTGGCGCTGAAGGAAGGCGGGGCGCATGTCATCGTCTGGGACGATGCGCCTGCGCGCAATGATCTTGCCCGTTCCAAAGGTCTTGAGGCCCGCGATCTGGCCGAACTCGACTGGAAGGGTCTGTCGGCGCTGGTGTTGTCACCCGGTGTGCCGCTGACCCATCCCGAGCCGCACTGGACGGTGGAGCTCGCGCGTGAGGCGGGTGTCGAGGTCATCGGCGACATCGAGCTGTTTTCGCGCGAACGGGCGCTCGTGTGCCCGGACGCCCCTGTCATCTGCATCACCGGCACCAATGGCAAGTCCACCACAACGGCACTGACCACGCATCTGCTGAAGTCGCTGGGCCGCGACGTGCAGATGGGCGGCAACATCGGCACGCCGGTGTTCGACCTCGCCCCTCTGGCGCCGCACCGGCATTATGTCATCGAGTGCTCGTCCTATCAGATCGATCTTGCTCCCGGTCTCGCCCCGACGGCCGGCATTCACATGAACCTGTCGCCGGATCATCTCGACCGGCACGGGACCATGGAGAACTATGCCGGCATCAAGGAGCGGCTCGTTGCTGCGGCCCGCACCGCCATCGTCGGCGTGGATGACGAAATGAGTGCTGCCATCGCGGACCGGCTGGAAGCTGCCGGGCACGATGTGCGCCGCATTTCCGGCCATCAGACGCAGACCCATGGCGTCTTTGCCCGTGATGGCCTGCTGATCTGCGCGGACAAGGGCGTAGAGACGGTGATTGCCGATCTGTCGCGCGCACCGTCGCTTCGCGGCCAGCACAATGCCCAGAACGCGGCGGCGGCCTGTGCTGCACTGCTGGCGCTTGGCGTGGCACCGCAGGAGCTCGCCGCAGGGCTCGAGAGCTTCCCCGGCCTCAAGCACCGGATGCAGATCATCGCCCGCCATGAGGGCACGCTGTTCATCAATGACAGCAAGGCGACCAACGCGGATGCCACGGCCTGGGCGCTGGCGAGCTATCCCCGGCTTTACTGGATCTCGGGCGGCAAGCCGAAGTCGGGCGGCATTGAGCCGCTGGGCGAGTTCTTCCCGCGCATTGTCCGGGCCTATCTGATCGGCGAGGCGGCCGAGGAGTTTGCCCGCACGCTGGACGGCAAGGTGCCCTACGAGATCAGCGGCACGCTGGACGTGGCGGTGCAGCGGGCGGCGGCGGATGCGGCGCTCGATCCGCAGGCCGAGAAGGTGATCATGCTGTCCCCGGCCTGTGCCTCGTTTGACCAGTATCCGAATTTTGAAGTGCGTGGTGATGCGTTTGCCGAAAGCGTCCGGGCCCTGTTGGCGGTGCCGGAAAAGACGGAGGATGCCTGATGGTTTCTCGCGCTGATCGTGGTGTGCTGGCCGAGTGGCTGTGGACGGTTGACCACATCCTTCTCGCGCTTTTCGTCCTGCTCATGATCGGCGGCGTCGTGCTGTCCTTTGCGGCCAGTCCCCCGGTGGCCGAGCGCATCGGTGTGGAGAGCTATTACTTCGTCAAGCGGCAGGCCATGTTCCTGCCGCTGGCGGTCGTCGTGCTGTTCGGCGTCTCGCTGATGTCGCCGCGGATGGTGCGCCGGGGGGCTTTGCTGCTCTTTTGCGTGTCGCTTGCGCTTCTGGTTGCGACACTCTTCGTCGGCGCCGAAGTGAAGGGTGCCCGCCGCTGGATCAACATTGCCGGTTTCTCGGTGCAGCCCTCCGAATTCCTCAAGCCTGCCTTCGTCGTGCTGGTCGCCTTCCTGCTGTCGGAAAGCGGCCGCCGCCGCGAAGTGCCGGGCATGGTTCTGTCCGCCCTGCTTTTCGCCATGTGCGCGGCGCTGCTGGTGGCGCAGCCCGACTTCGGCCAGACCATGCTGATCGGCCTCGTCTGGGGCGGTTTGTTCTTCATGAACGGCCTGCCGTGGATCGCCATCATCGGATTGGGCGGCGTGGGCGTTGCCGGTCTTGCCTCGGCCTATTTCCTGCTGCCGCACGTGACCACGCGTGTGAACAGGTTCCTCGATCCCGATTCCGGCGACACCTATCAGATCGACCGTGCCCGTGAGGCTTTCCTCTCGGGCGGTTGGTTCGGCAAGGGGCCGGGAGAGGGCATCGTCAAGCGCGGGCTGCCGGACAGCCACACCGACTTCATCTTTGCCGTGGTGGCCGAGGAATTCGGCATCATCGTCTGCATGCTGCTGGTGGCGCTTTTCGCCTTCATCATCCTGCGGGGCCTGCGCAATGCGGGCCGGGACCAGGATGCCTTCTCGCGGCTGGCGACGGCCGGACTGACGCTGATGTTCGGCCTGCAGGCGACCATCAATCTGATGGTGAACCTCAACCTCATGCCTGCCAAGGGCATGACGCTGCCTTTCATTTCCTACGGCGGTTCCTCGCTGCTTTCGACGGCGCTGACGGCGGGCTTCATTCTGGCCCTGTCGCGCCGCAAGCCGCGGCCGCTGCACAGCGACAGCGTGACGGTGGCCCGCGTGCCGCCGTCACAGCTCATTCAGCCGGGTATTCAATGAGCAAGACCATTCTCCTGACGGCCGGTGGCACCGGTGGTCACCTGTTCCCTGCCGAAGCGCTGGCGCATGAACTGGTGCGCCGGGGCTGGATCGTCGATCTGGCGACGGACGAGCGCGCCGACCGCTACGGCACCAGCTTTCCGGCCCGGGAGGTGCATATCATCGCCTCCGAAACCCTGCGCTCGAAGTCGCCCGTTGCCCTGCTCAAGACGGTTCTGAGCCTTGCCCGCGGCACGCTGCAGGCCCGCCGTGTCATCCGGCAGATCAAGCCTGCCGTTGTCGTCGGCTTTGGCGGCTATCCCACCTTTCCGCCGATGATGGCTGCGCGGCTGACGGGCGTGCCGTCGATCCTGCATGAGGCCAATGCCGTGATGGGCCGGGCCAACCGGATGCTGGCCAAGGGCGTCACCCGTGTCGCCACCAGCCTGACGCTGGTCAATCCCGATGCAGCGCTCGCCCCGAAGATCCGTGAGACCGGCAATCCGGTGCGCCCGCCGGTGGTGCAAGCCGCCAGCGTGCCCTATGCGGTGCCACAGGCAGGCGGCGCGTTTCAGCTGCTGGTGTTCGGCGGCTCTCAAGGCGCACGCTTCTTCTCCGACGTGATGCCGGAAGCGGTGAAGCTTCTGTCCCCGGAACACCGCGCCCGGCTCAGGCTGGTGCAGCAGTGCCGCCCGGAAGACATGGACCGGGTGAAGAGCGCCTTCGAAGCGCTTGGGCTTTCGGCGGAGCTTGCGTCCTTCTTCCGCGACATGCCGGCGAGGATTGCCGCTTCGCACCTTGTCATCTGCCGTTCCGGCGCGTCCTCCGTCAGCGAGTTATCCGTCATCGGCCGCCCGTCGATCCTCGTGCCGCTGCCCAATGCGCTGGATCAGGACCAGAGCAACAATGCCCGCGTGCTGGAAGCCGTAGGCGGGGCCTGGCCTGTGGCGCAGAAGGACCTGACGCCGCAGCGCCTTGCCGCAGAACTCACCCGGCTCATGGATGAGCCATCCACCCTTCAAGCCGCCGCCGCCGCCGCGCGCGGGCAGGGCAAGCCCGATGCGGTTGCCCGCCTTGCCGATCTGGTGGAAGAGACTGCTGGCGCAAACAGAACAGACAAAGGAGACCGCGCATGAAGATGCCGCGTGAATTGGGGCCGGTGCATTTCGTCGGCATCGGGGGCATCGGGATGAGCGGCATTGCCGAAGTGCTGCACACGCTCGGCTACACCGTTCAGGGCTCGGACATGTCCGAGAGCGCCAATGTGCTGCGCCTGCGCGAGAAGGGCATTCCGGTCTTCATCGGCCACAAGGCGGAAAACCTTGGCGGTGCTGAAGTTCTGGTCGTCTCCTCCGCGATCAAGCGCGACAATCCGGAGCTGATTGCCGCCCGTGAGAAGCTGATCCCGGTGGTCCGCCGTGCCGAAATGCTGGCCGAGCTGATGCGCTTCAAGCAGGCCATTGCCATCGGCGGCACCCACGGCAAAACGACGACCACCTCGCTGGTGGCGGCGCTGCTGGAGGCGGGCGGCATGGACCCGACCGTGATCAACGGCGGCATCATCAACGCCTATGGCACCAACGCCCGCATGGGCGATGGCGAATGGATGGTGGTGGAAGCGGACGAAAGCGACGGCACCTTCGTCAAGCTGCCCGCAGATATCGCCATCGTCACCAACATCGACCCGGAGCATCTCGACCATTACGGCGACTTTGCCGGCGTGCGCGCGGCCTTCCGCCACTTCGTCGAGAACGTGCCCTTCTATGGCTTTGCCGTGATGTGCCTCGACCACCCGGAAGTGCAGACGCTCGTCGGCCAGATCGAGGACAAGCGCATCGTCACCTATGGTGCCAATCCTCAGGCGGATGTGCGCTTTGCCGATGTGTCGATGGCCGGCGGAAAGTCGAGCTTCCGCGTGATCCTGCAGAACCGGAGATCCGGCACGAGCGAGGTCATGGACAATCTGGTGCTGCCCATGCCGGGGCTGCACAATGTCTCCAACGCAACGGCTGCCATTGCGGTGGCGAACCGTCTGGGCATTTCCGCCGATGCCATCCGCAAGGGGCTGGCCGGGTTCGGCGGCGTCAAGCGCCGCTTCACCCACACGGGAACCTGGAACGGCGCCGAGTTTTTCGATGACTATGGCCACCACCCGGTGGAAATCCGCGCCGTGCTGAAGGCCGCGCGGGAATCGGCGAAGGGCAGGGTGATCGCCGTGGTGCAGCCGCACCGCTACTCCCGCCTCGCCAGTCTGTTCGAGGACTTTTCCACCTGCTTCAACGATGCGGACACGGTGATCGTCGCTCCGGTCTATGCGGCCGGTGAGCAGCCCATCGCAGGCATCGACCGTGACAGTCTCGTCTCCAACCTCAAGACCCACGGCCACCGCTCCGCCATCGCGCTGGAGGGGCCGGAGGCTCTCGCCGGTGTCATTGCGGGCCTTGCCAAGCCGGGTGACTACGTTGTCTGTCTCGGTGCCGGCAACATCACCCAGTGGGCGCATGCGCTGCCGGGCCAGTTGGAAGCCCTTGGCAAGGGAGAGGGGGCGTGAGCTTTCCCGATCTTCTGGCAAGCCCCGGCTCCCGGTTCGAGGGCCTGCGCGGCAAGCTGACGGCCAATCAGCCGCTGTCCGCCGTCACCTGGCTGCGGGCAGGCGGCCCGGCGCAGCTCTTGTTCCAGCCCGCAGACGAAGAGGATCTGGCGCAGTTCCTGTCCGTGCTGCCGGAAGAAATCCCGGTGCTTGCGATCGGCCTCGGCTCCAACCTGCTGGTGCGGGACGGGGGCATTGAAGGCGTGGTGATCCGTCTTGGCGCACGCGGCTTTGGTGCTGTGGAGGTGCTGGACGGCGGGCGCATCCGTGCGGGCGCTGCTGTGCCGGACAAGCGGCTGGCGGAAGCCGCTGCAGATGCCGGTATCGGTGGCTTTGCCTTCTACACTGGCATTCCCGGCGGCATCGGCGGTGCGCTGCGCATGAATGCCGGCGCCCATGGCAGCGAGACCTGCAACCGTCTGGTGGAAGTGACGGCCATTGACCGCAAGGGCGCGCGCCATGTGCTGACCAACGCGGACATGGGCTACAGCTACCGCCACAGTTCAGCTGCTCCCGGCTTCATCTTCACCAGCGCGGTCTTTGAAGGCCCGGTCGAGGACGAGGCGAAGATCCGGGCGGAGATGGCCGAGGTCGTGGCCCACCGCGAACGCGCCCAGCCGATCCGCGAGAAGACCGGCGGTTCCACCTTCAAGAACCCTCCGGGCAACTCTGCCTGGAAGGTGATCGACGCTGCCGGATGCCGCGGGCTGACCGTGGGCGGGGCGCAGATGTCGGAAATGCACTGCAATTTCATGATCAACACCGGCACCGCGACCGGCCACGATCTGGAGCTTCTGGGCGAAACCGTCCGCCGCCGCGTGCGCGAGCATTCGGGTGTGGAGCTTGAGTGGGAAATCAAGCGTCTCGGGCAGTTTCTCCCCGGTGAGGAAATCAGCCCGTTCCTGGATTGAGGGTGGGCGGATAGAGGCGAAGCCCAACGCATACTCGGTGTTGTCCCGGCTGAAGCGAAGCTGGGATCCGGGAACCACTCGCTTGCAGAGCGCGAGGGTGAGACGCAATGCAAGGGCTTGCGCAGAATCTCGCTCCCGCATGGCCATCCGCACGCAGTTCATGTTCCGGCCAGGATTTCCACAGCCTCAGACCCTGCCGCTGTTGCTTTTGAATCACACTGTGCAGGCAACAAGGTGTTAATGCATTCCTTAACGGCTTGGTTAACGTTTCCTTACCAATTTGGGCAGCATCTTAAGGGCTCACATTTGTTTGAGTGAGTCGGTGGAAATGACGGGTAAGCATGTCGCGGTACTGATGGGCGGGTGGGCGCATGAGAGGCCGGTGAGCCTTTCGTCCGGCAATGCCTGCGCCGATGCGCTGGAAGCGCGCGGCTTCAGGGTGTCGCGCGTCGATGTTGACCGTTCCATCGCAGCCCGTCTGGCCGAACTGAAGCCGGATGTGGCCTTCAATGCTCTGCATGGCCCCTTCGGCGAGGATGGCTGCATCCAGGGCCTGCTCGAGATCCTGAACATCCCCTACACGCATTCCGGCGTGATGGCCTCTGCCCTTGCCATGAACAAGGTGAAGGCCAAGGCCGTGATGGCGGCGCATGGGGTGCCTGTCACGGAGCATCTGATCATCAACCGGCGGGACGTGGGTCATGAGCATCCGATGCGCCCGCCCTATGTGATCAAGCCGATTAACGAAGGCTCCAGCTTTGGTGTGCTCATCGTTAAGGAAGATCAGCCGCATCCGCCGCAGGAGCTGACGCGCGATGACTGGCCATATCCGGACACAATGATGTGCGAGACCTACATTCCTGGCCGCGAGCTGACCTGCGCGGTGATGGGAGATGAGGCGCTTGGAGTTATCGACATTGTGCCAAAAGGGCACGGTTTCTACGATTTTGAAGCGAAATATGCGGAAGGTGGCTCTGTTCACATCCTTCCTGCGAAACTTTCACCCTTTATTTACCAAGAAGTACAGAAACTTACCTTAACAGCGCATCGTGCGCTCGGCTGCCGGGGTGTTTCGCGGGCGGATTTCCGCTTCGATGAGCGTGCGGATGGCTCGGGTACCCTGATCTGCCTGGAAGTTAACACTCAACCTGGAATGACCCCAACCTCGCTGGTTCCTGAGCTTGCCGCCTACGCTGGCCGTGATTTCGGGGATCTCGTCACCTGGATGGTGGAGGACGCAAGTTGCTCTCGCTGAGGCGCAAAGGCAGTATGGTCAGTGCTTATCCGCTGGAAGCGGAGCTGGCGCCGCGCGGGCGTGGTGTCCCGCGGCTGCGGCGCCGTCCTGTCTGGCGGCAGGCGGGCTGGCTTGCTGATCTGCCCCGCTGGACCGGCACCGTATCTGCCGTGGCCTTCCTGGCTGCCACCATCACGTATGGTGTCATTCTGGGCGGTCATGGGCGCATGGTGGCGCAGTCTCTCATCAGCGCGGCCGGCCTGGGTGTCGAGGCGGTGAAGCTGTCCGGGCAGCGTGAAGTGGCCGAATATCAGATCCTCGATGCTCTTGCGCTGGAAGAGGGTGATTCGCTGGTGCTCTTCGATGCGGATGCTGCGCGCGAGCGCCTGAAGCAGAACCCCTGGGTCAAGTCCGCCTCGGTCATGAAGCTTTACCCGAACACGGTGAAGGTCACGATTGACGAGTGGGTGCCCTATGCTCTCTGGCAGCGCGGCAATACCGTGTCCATCGTGACCGAGCAGGGCGAAGTGATCACCGACGATGTGGATGGGCGCTATGCCAATCTGTTGCTCGTGGTGAACTACGGGGCTCAGACCCGCGCAGGTGAAATCCTCAAGGCGCTTGAGAGCGAGCCGGAACTGCGCCCGCGTGTGCGCGCCGCTTATCTCATCGGTCAGCGCCGCTGGGATCTCATGCTCGAGAACGGCATCACCATCCGCCTGCCGGAAGAAGATCCGGCCAAGGCGCTTGCTGCCCTTGTGAAGATGGACAAGGAAAGCGCCATTCTGGCCCGAGACATTGCGGCCATCGATCTGCGCCTGCCCGACCGCGTGGTGGTGCGCCTGACGGATGAGGCCGCGCAGCGCCGCCGCGACGCGCTGGATGGAAACAAGAAAGTTGCAAGAGGGGGTGCCAACACATGAGCCGCACCGGTTCCACCCTCTATCTGCCGCGCATGCGCCCCCTTCCGGGGCGCCGCGCCGTTGTCATGTCCGTGCTTGATGTTGGCTCCACCAAGATCTGCTGCCTCATCGCCAAGCTGACCCCGCGTGCCGAAGGTTCCGTTCTGGCCGGCCGGTCCCATGCCATCGAGGTTCTGGGCTACGGCTACCAGCGCTCGCGCGGGATCAAGTCCGGCGTGGTGGTGGACATGGATGCAGCCGAGCAGGCGATCCGCCTGGCCGTGGATGCAGCCGAGCGCATGGCCGGCGTGACGGTGGAATCCGTCATTGCCAACGTCAGCTGCGGCCGTCTGCAGAGCGAGATCTTCAGCGCCACCGTGCCGCTGGCCGGTGATGCGGTGAGCGAAGCCGATATCCAGCGCGTTCTCGTGGCCGGGTCCTCGCATACGGTGATGGAAGGCCGGGCGGTCAATCACGCGCTGCCGATCTCCTATTCGCTGGACGGCAACCGTGGCATCCGTGATCCGCGCGGCATGCTGGGCATGAAGCTGGGCGTCGACATGCAGGTCGTCACCACGGAAGTGCCGCCGGTCCGCAATCTAGAGCTTTGCATCAACCGTGGCCACCTGCATGTGGAGACGCTGGTGGCGACGCCTTACGCAAGCGGCCTGTCCACCATCGTGGATGACGAAGCCGAACTGGGCGTTGCCTGCGTCGATATGGGCGGCGGCACCACGACCCTGTCCGTCTTCGTCGAGGGGCAGATGGTGCATCTGGATGCCATTGCCGTTGGCGGCCAGCACGTGACGACTGACATTGCGCGGGCCTTTGCCATGCGCCTTTCGGACGCCGAGCGTCTGAAGACCCTTCACGGTTCGGCCCTGCCGACCAGCGTGGATGACCGTGAGATGCTCACGATCCCGCCGGTGGAAGGTGACCTGCCGCATCAGATCCCGCGCTCGGCCCTTATCCGGGTCGTGCGTCCGCGGGTAGAGGAAATCCTGGAGCTGGTCCGTGACCGGCTGACGGCCTCCGGCTTTGCCGGGCGCGTCGGCAAGCAGATCGTCCTCACGGGCGGGGCGAGCCAGCTGACGGGATTGAGTGAAGTTGCGCGCCGGGTGATCGGCCGCAATGTCCGGCTTGGACGGCCACTCGGGGTGGCCGGACTGCCGGATGCAGCCAAGGGGCCGGCATTCGCCGCCTCGGTCGGGTTGCTGATTTATCCGCAGGTCTCCCAGATCGAACAGTTTCAACCGAAACACAGGCGGTCTGGATGGGGCGGCAGCACGGGTTACCTGGCCCGTGTCGGCCAGTGGATCAGGGACAGCTTCTGACGCGGCATCCGCGTCAGGGGAAACTGCCGGAAACGGCGAACTTCAAAGGGAAGAATGCGGAGCCCCCGAGAACCGGGTGCTCCTTTAGGGTCGCGAGGATAGAATGACCATCAACCTGAAGATGCCCGACATTCAGGAGCTGAAGCCGCGGATCACGGTTTTCGGCGTCGGCGGCGCGGGCGGAAACGCCGTCAATAACATGATCACGGCCGGCCTGCAGGGCTGCGACTTTGTCGTAGCCAACACGGATGCGCAGGCTCTTGCCATGAACCACGCAGAACGCCTGATCCAGATGGGCGTGGCTGTGACCGAAGGCCTCGGCGCCGGCTCCCAGCCGGAAGTCGGCAGCGCTGCTGCCGAAGAGGTCATCGACGAAATCAATGACCACCTGTCCGGCTCGCACATGGTGTTCATTACCGCCGGCATGGGCGGTGGCACCGGTACGGGCGCTGCCCCCGTCATTGCCCGGGCGGCTCGCGCCCAGGGTATACTGACGGTAGGTGTGGTGACCAAACCGTTCCAGTTCGAAGGTGCGCGCCGCATGCGCATCGCCGAAGCCGGCATCCAGGAACTGCAGCGCAATGTCGATACTCTGATCGTCATTCCGAACCAGAACCTGTTCCGCATCGCCAATGCCCAGACCACCTTCGCCGACGCTTTCGCGATGGCTGACCAGGTGCTCTATTCGGGCGTGGCCTGCATCACCGACCTGATGGTCAAGGAAGGTCTCATCAACCTCGACTTTGCCGACGTGCGCTCGATCATGCGCGGCATGGGCAAGGCGATGATGGGCACCGGCGAGGCATCGGGCGAGAACCGCGCCCAGCAGGCAGCCGAAGCGGCCATTGCCAATCCGCTGCTCGACGAGACCTCGATGAAGGGCGCAAAGGGCCTGCTCATCTCGATCACGGGCGGTAACGATCTGACCCTGTTCGAGGTTGATGAAGCAGCCACCCGCATCCGCGAGGAAGTGGACGCTGACGCCAACATCATCCTGGGTGCAACCTTCGATGAAAGCATGGATGGCATCATCCGCGTTTCCGTCGTCGCCACCGGCATCGACAAGGAACTGCTGATGGGAAACGGTGAATTCGATGCCATTCCGGCACCGAAGACCGAGCCTGTCGCCCGTCCGGTCATCAACACCGCTCCGCGTCAGCCCGAGCGTCCCGTTGAGCGTCCGGCCGTGACCAGCTTCCAGCAGGATGCAGCTTCCCGCGCTCTGGCCAGCCTTGAGCGTGAACTGGCGATCAACGAGCCGGCTCCGTCCGCTCAGGTGAGCGAGGCTGTGGAAGCCAAATCCTTTCGTCCCGCAGCCGAAGCCGTAATCCCCGCTCCGGTCCAGGCCGAAATGCCGGCAGCTCCGCTGCAGCCGATGGTTCAGCAGCCGGTCCAGGCCGCGGTTCCGTTCGAGACCCCGGCGGCCGAACAGCCGATGGCTGCCCCGCGCATGCCGCGCGTGGAAGACTTCCCGCCGATCGCCCAGCGTGAGCTGATGGCCCGTCAGCCGCAGCGCCCCGAAGCTGTTGCCCCGGCGGCTCACGCTCCCGCGCCGCAGCCAATGGCAGCGCCCGCGCTCGACATGGAAGAGCATGGCGATGACCGCCGTCCGATGGGTCTGCTGCGCCGTCTGGCCAGCGGTCTGTCCCGCCGCGAAGATCATGAAGAGCATGCCGCGCATGAGGCTGCTCCCGTCATGACCCCGCGTGCTCCGGCTGCCGCTCCCCAGCCGCAGATGCGTCCGGCTCCGCGCATGCCGCAGATGGCTCCCGCCCAGCAGGGCCGCCCGGCCGGTGCTGCCGGTCAGCTCGACATGCAGGGCCGCGCTCCGGCGCGTCCGCAGGTGCACAGCGAGGAAGACCAGCTCGAGATTCCGGCGTTCCTGCGCCGTCAGTCGAACTGAGTCTCCCCTGACCCTTCTTCCCTTGGACGGCCTGACACGGAATGTGTCAGGCCGTTTCCTTGTGTCTGGAGGGTTCCGTAGCGAATTCAATATGTTGATGCCGTAATTCGCGTTACAAACCGTAATAAAGCTTTATTTCGGACTTGGCCTCTCCGGGGCTATTGTGCTGCCAGTTCCAGAAGCGTTAACGCACGGTAGCTAAAGTCATTTCAGTTTTCGGAATGACACTCCGACCGTGGCACCGGCATAGGCAGACCCGAATGACCAACCGTCTTGATTTCCAGACCACTGTGGCGGATCAGGTGACACTGACAGGCATTGGCGTCCATTCGGGCACGCCGGCCTCGGTGACCCTTCTGCCCGCAGATGCTGGAACGGGCATCGTCTTCCACCGCACGGACGTGAGCGACGATCTGCAGACGGACATTCCGGGCCGCTGGGATCATGTGACGGCGACGGCGCTTTGCACCGTGATGGCTGATCCTGCCCGCAATGGCGTGTCCACGGTCGAGCATCTGATGGCTGCCCTGCGCGGCCTCGGCGTTGACAATGTCATCGTCGAAATGGACGGCCCGGAAATGCCGATCATGGACGGCAGCGCGGCCGCCTTCGTGGAAGCCATCGACCAGGTGGGCCTGAAGCGCCTCGACCGCGGCCGCCGCTATCTGCGAATCAAGAAGCCGGTCCGCTTTGAGCAGAATGGCGCCTGGTGCGAGCTTCTGCCCTATTCCGGCACCCGTTTCGAGGTGACCATCGAATTCGAGACGCCGCTGATCGGCCGTCAGACCTTTGCCAGCGACATGACCCCGGATGTGTTCCGCAAGGAAGTGTCGCGCGCCCGCACCTTCGGGCAGGTCAAGGAAGTCGAGAAGCTGTGGGCGATGGGCTTTGCCCGTGGGTCGTCGCTGGAGAATTCCGTCGCCGTTGCCGACGGCCGGGTGCTGAACCCGGAAGGCACCCGCTGGGCTGACGAATTCGTCCGTCACAAGACGCTGGATGCGGTTGGTGATCTGGCACTGGCCGGGCTGCCGATTCTCGGCCTCTACCGCTCCTACAAGGCCGGTCACCGCATGAATGTGGCTATTCTGGCTGAACTGTTCAGCAAGACCGGGCAGGATGTGTTCGAAATTGTCGAGGCTCCGGCTTGGCGCGAACATGGCAATGTCGAGCGTTCCGGCCTGGCGGCTGCGGCCTTCGGCCCTGAGGTTTCCTGAGTTTTTTGCACAAGTCATTCGAGTGAGGGCGCCCGAGAGGCGCCCGCTCTTTGTCTACGGTCACAAAAAAGCTCAAAAAAGACGACACACGGCGTGACGAATGCCGTCCGGTTCCGCTAAAAGCCTTAGCGTGGAACGTGTTTGGTAACCGGACTGTGGCCCCTGGGCAGGGGGCTCATGCATAACTCGGGCAAGGAGTGGTGAGGCGTGCTGCGAAACATGGCAACAGAGGCTGGCAAGCGTTCCGGCAGAAAGACTGCCCTTCTTGGCTCGATCATGCTGGTATGTGCACTGACCCTGTCGGCTTGCGCATCCAAGGACGATGACGACCTGGCGCTGGACGATACCCCGGCCGAAGTGCTGTTCAACGAGGGCCTTGCGTTGCGCAATGCAGGCCGCCTGAGCGATGCCGGCAAGAAGTTTTCCGAGGTCGACAAGACCTACCCCTATTCCGAGTACGCCCGGAAGTCGCTGATCAACCTTGCCTACATCAATTTCTCGCTGGGCCGCTACGCCGAGACGATCAATGCAGCCGACCGCTTCATCACGCTCTATCCGGGCAGTGAAGATGCGGCCTATGCGCTGTATCTGAAGGGCCAGTCCTATCAGCGCCAGATCCCGGACATCACCCGCGACCAGAAGATCACCGAGCAGGCGGCACAGACCTTCAGCGAACTGATCCAGCGCTATCCCAACAGCGAGTACACGCCGGACGCCAAGGCCAAGCTGCTGATGGCGGAAGATCAGCTGGCGGGCAAGGAAATGCAGGTTGGCCGCTACTATCTGGAGCGGCGCAACTACATCGCGGCGATCAACCGCTTCAAGACGGTTGTGATCAATTATCAGACCACCCGCCACGTCGAGGAAGCCCTCTTCCGTCTGACCGAAGGCTATTACGCGCTGGGTGTGGTGAACGAGGCGCAGACCGCTGCGGCCATCCTCGGTCACAATTATCCTGACAGCCAGTGGTACAAGGACGCTTTCTCGCTGTTGCAGAAGGGCGGATATGAGCCCTCCGAGAACAAGTCGAGCTGGATCAGCCGCGCCTTCCAGGGGGTGAGTGTGTTCTGATCCGGATTCCGGGTCATCAGGGCGGGGCAATTTTACATGCTGGCGACGCTGTCCATTCGCGATATCGTCCTCATCGACCGGCTCGACATCGAGTTTTCCGGCGGCATGACTGTGCTGACCGGTGAAACCGGTGCGGGCAAGTCCATCCTTCTCGACGCGCTGACCCTTGCCCTTGGCGGGCGGGGCGATGCCGGGCTTGTGCGCCACGGCGAGGCGCAGGGGCAGGTGGTCGCCGTCTTCGATGTTGCGGGCGCCCATCCCGTTCGCGCTTTGCTGCGCGAAAACGACGTGCCCGACGATGGCGATGTCATCCTGCGCCGCATCCAGACGGCCGATGGCCGCAGCCGGGCCTTCATCAACGACCAGCCCGTCAGCGTCGGTTTGCTCCGGCAGGCGGGGCAGATGCTGGTCGAGGTGCATGGCCAGCATGACGAGCGGGCGCTCGTGGATCCCGAAAGCCACCGCCTGCTGCTGGATGCCTTTGGCGTGCTGCAGGGCGAACTGACGGCGGTGGAAGCGGCCTTTTCAGCCTATCGCAAGGCGGAGAAGGCACTGCGCGACCACAAGGCCCGCATTGAGGCTGCCCGCCGCGAAGCCGATTTTCTGCGCTCCGCCGTCGATGAGTTGAAGACCCTCGACCCGAAGCAGGGCGAGGAAGAGGCGCTGGCGCTGCGCCGGGCCGAGATGATGCAGGTGGAAAAGATCGCCACCGATCTCAACGAGGCTTATGAAACGCTGAACGGCGGCGCGTCGCCAATCCCGGAATTGTCCAGTCTGCTGCGCCGTCTGGAGCGCAAGGCCGATCAGGCACCGAAGCTGCTCTCAAGCCCGGTGGCGGCGCTGGCAACGGCTCTCGACAACCTCGAGGAAGCCCGTTCGGGTCTCGAAGCTGCCATCCGCGAGACGGATTTTGATCCGCGCGAACTGGAATCTGCCGAGGAGCGGCTGTTTGCCCTGCGCGCTGCGGCCCGCAAGTTCTCCGTTCAGGTGGATGAGTTGCCGGCCCTGCGCCAGAAAATGGTGGCAGACCTCAATGATCTGGATGCAGGCGAAGAGAAGCTGGACGCGCTGGCGGCGGCCGCTGAAACGGCGCGCAAGGCCTTTGATGGCCTCGCGGCAAATCTTTCCGCCCGCCGTGCCACGGCGGCCCGTGCGCTGGAGGCAGCTGTTGCTGCCGAGCTTCCGGCCCTGAAGCTGGAGCGGGCGCGCTTCATCGTCGAGATGACCAGTGACCCGGAGAACCGGTCGGCAAGCGGCGTCGATACGGTGGAATTCTGGGTGCAGACCAACCCCGGCACGCGCCCCGGCCCGATGATGAAGGTTGCCTCAGGCGGCGAACTGTCCCGCTTTCTGCTGGCGCTCAAGGTGTCCCTGGCGGACAGCGGTTCCGTTCCGGCGCTGGTGTTCGACGAGATTGATACGGGCGTGGGCGGTGCCGTTGCCGAGGCGATTGGCCTGCGTCTGGCGCGGCTTGCCCGCTCCGTACAGGTGCTGACGGTGACGCATGCGCCGCAAGTGGCGGCCCGCGCCAATGGTCATTTCCTGATTTCGAAGGAAGCGGTCGCCGAGGACCGGGTGGCGACCCGCATCACCCCGATTGATGATGCGCACCGGCGTGAGGAAATCGCCCGGATGCTGGCTGGCAGCGTCATCACCGATGAAGCCCGTGCGGCGGCTGAAAAGCTCATGGCCCACGCTCCGGGCTGAGTTGGGGGGCTTGCGTGGAGCGTGGGCCATGACGGTCAGGTGCGGGGGGATTTCACCTGACTTGGAGTGTCTTGTCTCTGCCTTGTACGGGGATTACTCCCGCGTCGTCGGCGTTGTCATCGGGCCTTCCTGAGGCTTGGGCAGCTCGATCTTGCCATCACCCACATTCGGGATATTCAGCTCGATCACGGCCTTGTCCTGCTTGGCGAAACCGCCTTCCGCCGCATAAAGCGCGACGCCGACCAGAGCCACGGCGAGGGCGCCTGCCACAAACCAACCTGCATTGCTACCGGGACGAAGCTTTGCTGAATTGTTGTCTGCGGGCATCTTGGCCTCTCCTTCTTCTGGCTTTAATACCAAGGCGCTGCGATGCTGACGCATCCGGCCTTCAGACCACTCAGACCCCCGTGGGGCTTGGCTGGTCTGTTCGGGAGAAGAACTCGGCAGCCCTGCTTCCGGTTCCGTCCCGGCTCTGATTTTTTTGCGGTCCTGCGGCTGAGGCCGGACCGCTGCATTGCGGATGACAGCCATGACCGGGACTGACAGCTCCAACGCCAACACCGCCGTCGAGGCCCTGACGCTCGAGCAGGCCGCAGCCGAATTGCAGCGGCTTGCCGGTGAGATCGCCTTCCACGATGCGCGCTATCACGGCGAGGATGCGCCGGTCATTTCCGATGCGGATTATGATGCCCTGCGCCAGCGCAACGCCGCCATTGAGGCCCGCTTTCCGGAGCTGATGCGCTCGGACAGCCCGTCCGAACGGGTGGGGGCTGCGCCGGCCGATGGCTTCGGCAAGGTCACCCATGCGGTGCCGATGCTTTCCCTCGACAATGCCTTTGCCGATGAGGATGTGCGCGATTTCGTCGGCCGCGTCCGCCGCTTCCTGAAGTTCGATCCGCTGATGGGCGAGCTTACTGTCACGGCCGAACCGAAGATTGACGGGCTGTCCCTGTCGCTGCGCTACGAGAAGGGCGTCCTCGTCAGCGCCGCCACCCGTGGTGATGGCTCGGTGGGTGAGAACGTGACCGCCAATGCCCGCACCATCGCCGATATCCCGCATGAACTGCCTGCCGGTGTGCCGGAGGTGGTGGAGGTGCGCGGCGAAGTCTACATGTCCCATGCCGACTTTGCGGCGCTGAATGCGCGCATGGCCGGCAACGGCGGCAAGGTCTTCGCCAATCCGCGCAATGCGGCGGCCGGCTCGCTGCGCCAGCTCAACCCGGAGATCACCGCCTCGCGCCCCTTGCGCTTCTTTGCCTATGCCTGGGGGCAGATGAGCGAGGTGCCCTGTGACACTCAGTTTGACATGGTGCGCCGTTTCGGCGACTGGGGCTTTGCCATCAACCCGCGCATGGTCCGCTGCTCCAGCGTCGAGGAGCTTCTGGCCGTCTATCACGGCATTGAGGAAGACCGCGCCAGCCTTGGCTATGACATTGACGGGGTCGTCTACAAGGTGGACCGGCTGGACCTGCAGCAGCGGCTCGGCTTCGTCTCCCGCTCGCCCCGCTGGGCGATTGCGCATAAGTTCCCGGCCGAGAAGGCCTATACGATCCTGCGGGATATCGAGATCCAGGTCGGCCGCACCGGCGCCCTGACGCCGGTCGCCAAGCTTGAGCCGGTGACGGTGGGCGGTGTGGTCGTCTCCAACGCAACGCTGCACAACGAGGATTACATCAAGGGCATCGGCACCGATGGCGAGCCGATCCGCGGCGGCGTGGACCTGCGCATCGGTGACACGGTGCAGATCCAGCGCGCGGGCGACGTGATCCCGCAGGTGATTGCGGTGGATCTGGAGCGCCGCCCGGCGGATGCCGTGCCCTTTGCTTTCCCGGACGTATGCCCCGCCTGCGGCAGCCACGCGGTGCGGGAGATCAATGCGAAGACCGGCCGCCCGGATGCCGTGCGCCGCTGTACCGGCGGCCTCATCTGTCCGGCGCAGGCTTCCGAAAAGCTGAAGCACTTCGTCTCCCGCAACGCCTTTGACATCGAGGGGCTTGGCGACAAGCAGGTCGACGCCTTCTTCGCCGAAGGGCTGGTGCGCAGCCCGGCGGAGATCTTCACGCTGGAAGCGCGTGACAAGCAGGCGCTGACCAAGCTGCGCAACCGCGAAGGCTGGGGCGCCGTATCAGCGAAGAACCTGTTCGAGGCGATCAACGCCCGCCGCCGCATTGATCTCAACCGCTTCATCTTCGCGCTCGGCATCCGTCATGTGGGCGAGGGCAACGCCAAGCTTCTCGCCCGCGCCTATGGCTCCTTCTCCGCCTTCTCCGCTGCCATGGAAGCTGCGCAGGACCGCAGCAGCGAAGCCTGGGCCGAACTCAACGCCATCGACGGCATCGGCGAAACCGTGGCCGAGGCGGTGGTGCAGTTCTTCGGGGAAGACCATAACCGGGAGGCACTTGCCGCACTTCTGGCCGAAGTGACGCCGCAGGACGCCGAGAAGATCAGCGCCGATGGCTCGCCGGTTGCGGGCAAGACCGTCGTCTTCACCGGCTCCTTGGAGCGCATGACCCGCGACGAGGCAAAAGCCATGGCCGAACGGCTGGGCGCCAAGGTGGCCGGCTCTGTCTCGAAAAAGACCGATCTCGTGGTGGCCGGCCCCGGCGCCGGCTCCAAGCTCAAGACGGCCCAGGATCTGGGCATTGAGGTGATCACGGAAGACGGCTGGTTCGATCTGGTTGGCGGGTGAGTGAGATCATCGAAGGCCCAAGCTTCGCGCCAGCGGCATTTACTCCACGTGCCATCCAGTTCTGTTCTCTGGGGCGGAGCTGCGTCGGCCCTTCTGTGTCAAATTTTGCTCGAAAGTGATGGACCTGCGGCTTAGCTGGTTGGCCTGCTATTTCTTCAGCTTCCACCCGGCCGTTCCAGTGCTACCCGGCCACTCGACAGGCCAAGCATGTCGATAGGCCTCAATCCTGTGGCCTGCCGGATGGTCAGAGACCGGTTGGGCGATGCAGGCGCTAGTGCGGTACTGTTTTCGAAGCCTTGCTGCACGGCCTTGTTCTTGATGCCGCGTGCCCATAACTCTGCGAAGGCGCGGCTGGCAAGGTCTGGCTGGTCAAAGGTGAGAGCATTTGTGGCCAGCGTGTCGAGGGCACGGGTTTGCCAGTTTGGATTATGCGCCACTGCCGCTGACAGTGTCGCGGCCCGTAAAGCCGCCGAAGCGGTGCTGTCGAACTCGTTCAGTTGCAGTTGTTGCGCCATGCGCGCTTGACCAGCCAACGCCAGTGAATAGTCGTGGAGACTGACTGCAAAGCTGTCGGAACCATATCCAGTCAGCCGACGTGAATCTAGTTGGGCAATTGCCAGGTTTGGCGTTCCGGCGGGTACATTGAGGCTAGACATAGTGTCTTCCAGCAGCGTTAAGTACTCAACCGGTGTGCCCGCTCCGTCGGAGGCCAGCCAGCCGGTGGTTGAATCTGTGGATGCTTTGGCACGGCCGATCGATGCGAAAAGCGCCTTCTGTCCGGTTGGCCTGCTGGCGATCGCAGCCACCTGGGCGCTAGCGGCTTCAGCGGCTACGGTAAAATAGGCTGATGCTTCGGCTATCTCTCCACTCTGCTCCAGGATCTGTGCCTGACGTAGTGCTTGTTGCACAGTCATCGCCGGGGACAGGTTGGTGTACTTGATGCGGACGCGATGATTCAGTAGCGGCAATGCGTGCTGGGTGATCATTCTTTCGCTGACTGCATAGTAGAGCGGACAGTCAATTAGTTCCGCCGGGATCTCCAGCAGCCTGCCCGTGCGATCCAGTTCAGCGATGAAGTTTACCAGAGCTATGTTAGTGATGCGATTGGAGCGTGGGCGTGCGTCGAGCATTAGGGTCAGGCTGCTGCGGCGCTGCTCCAAGCTTTGCTCGGCGAAGGCGGTCGTATCGAGCCTGTCATCGCCGGGGGGCGGCTGCAGGGCGAACAGATGCTCGAGATAGAGCTGCAGAGGATGGAACAGCGCGAAGTTGTGTCCTTGCGCTCCCATGACAATGCCGTAGACGATACCTTTGTCATCAAAGACCGGAGCTCCACTATCGCCTTCGCGCACTTCACCAGCGAGCCGGTACAAGGGAGCTGGCGAATGGGGATCGAAATTTTGTGGCACAGCAGAAGCTCGTGGTGTCAAGTCCTGCGAATTCGACAGGCCATAGCCGTAGAATCTGAAACCAGTGCTGCGGCCCGGCCGCTCGAATGCCAGTTCGAACGGCGTGATGCTAGTAACTGGTGTCGGATCGATGAGTTGCAGAACTGCAAAGTCCTCATGCAAGGGGTGAAGTTGGCCCTGCGGTGCTTCTGTCATGACTTTGGCAAGGACACGGAGCGGCAGCGGGTCTCTGGCCAGCATAGGATTGCGCCCGGCAAGCGGGGCACGGCCGTTGGCTGACATCTCTCCGGCTTCAATCACCTCGACTACATGGGCGGCAGTGAGGTAAATTCCACGTTTATTGTCGATTAGGAAGGCTGTGCCATGGCCTGTGCCATTACTGGTGCCGTTCTCCACTCTCAGCAAGGCATGGGCAAGATCCCGCCATTCACTTTGGCCCAGTTGCGGATGGCCGAAGTCTAATCCTAGTTCTGTGCCACAGGCTGGCTGGGCCTTCACTGCTACAGGTTGGCAGAAAAATGCGAGTGTCAGGAAGAAGGTTGCGGCTAGAGCGAACCGGTGCCGCAGGTCAGTCTTTGCACAATGGTCGCAGTTCGGCTTTAAACTGGTGGTAACATTCATGGTTGCCCTCCATGCATGCTGCGGTTGTTGCCCGTTACCGTCAGTGCAGGCCTGTCGATGCGGTTCCTTTGCTCAGCAGCGATCAACGCAGAAGACCAGATCGATCTCCTGAATGTTACTGGAGGCAACTTTGCCCGCCAGATCGACAGTAACGGGTAAGAACACTAGGCCACCGCTTGCGCCTGCCTCTGCCTTGACGACGAATTTTACCTTGGTTTGCAGTTCTTTCAGGTGCAGGGGCGGCGTGGCGTTGCGCGCACCAAGGCTTGCGGTGTAGCCGGCGAGAATTGCCTCAGCGAGGCCGTCAGAGGTTGAGGACACCTTTGTGGTGTCGCCATCGCCGGGTGGTGCAAGCACCAGCTTCAGGGTCTGTACAGCCTCGCTGGCAACAGAACTGCCGAAAGAGACGACGACGAGCTTGATCTTGCCACTTGCTTCACTTTGCAGGCTGGTTTGCAACTGCAAGGTTGCTTGTTTCAGCTTCAGTGTGCCGTCGGTGTCACGCTTCACCCGGATCAGTGTATCGCGAGTATCGGCTAGCAGTCGATTTAGGACGACGCCAGTCTGTTCCTGCGCATGCAGAACACCTGTTGGCACTGTTGCGAGAGCCATAGCAAGACAAATGGCCATCCGAAAGGCTCTGAATTTTTGCATGGGCTTCCTCCATGCCGGTTAGAGTGCCAATCTTCCGTAAAGTTATCAGAATTTAATTGTGGTACATAATTTTTGCAACCTTTTGATTGCAAGGTGACCAAATATCTGATGCAGCAGGCTTTTATGACTTTTGAGGAACAGAACGTTCCTCTGCCGCCTTGATTCCGGCTACGCAAGACTGCAGCGTCTCGATAAGATTTGTTGCAATCCAAGCGTAAGACGGCCCAGCATTTCGGCGGCCTTGGAAGGGCGACAGGTTTGAGCGGGCCTCTGATGAGGCACCCTTTCCCCCATTATATTCCCCTCAAAGCCTCGCTCTTGCCGCGATTGTTGCTATATTGTTCTCCATGAAATGCACCCGAACCCTGGCTGGATGAATGACTGTGCCTCCCGGTTTTTCCGACGACTGGAGCGATATTGACGCTGAGTATGATGCCGGGTTTGGGCCGGGATCTGCGCCTGTTGCGGCCCACAGGCCGCAGGGCGGCGGCATTGCGGCGCGGGCTCTGGCGGCGCGGCAGGGGGCTGGCCAGCAGGGCGGGGCGCCGGAATATTTCGAAGGGCTCAACCCGGAACAGCGGCTGGCAGTCGAAAGCGCCGACGGGCCGGTTCTGGTGCTGGCAGGAGCTGGCACCGGCAAAACGCGGGTTCTGACCACCCGCATCGCGCATATTCTGGCAAGCGGCCGGGCCTATCCCTCGCAGATCCTTGCGGTGACCTTCACCAACAAGGCGGCGCGCGAGATGAAGGAGCGTATCGCCCGTTACGTGGGCGAGGGCGTGGAGGGCATGGCGTGGCTCGGCACGTTCCACTCCATCTGCGTGAAGATCCTGCGCCGCCATGCGGAGCTGGTGGGCCTCAAGAGCAGCTTCACCATCCTCGACACCGACGATCAGCTGCGCCTGATGAAACAGGTGATCCAGGCCGAGGGGCTGGATGAAAAGCGCTGGACCGCGCGCATGTTTGCCGCGCAGGTGGACAGCTGGAAGAACCGTGGCCTGACGCCGAAGGACATTCCGGAAGGCGAGGCGCGCTCCTTCGGCAATGGCAAGGGGCGCAAGCTTTACGAGGAATATCAGGACCGGCTGTCCGTGCTCAATGCGGCGGACTTCGGCGACCTGCTGCTTCACTGCATCACCCTGTTCAAGACCCAGCCGGATGTGCTGAAGGATTTCCAGCGCCGCTTCCGCTACATGCTGGTGGATGAGTATCAGGACACCAACGTCGCCCAGTATCTGTGGCTGCGGCTGCTGGCGCAGGGCAATGCCAATATCTGCTGCGTGGGTGACGACGACCAGTCGATCTACGGCTGGCGCGGGGCGGAGGTGGACAACATCCTGCGCTTCGAGCACGATTTTCCCGGCGCGCTCGTCATCCGGCTGGAGCGGAACTACCGCTCCACGGCGCATATTCTCGGCGCGGCCTCGCATCTGATCGCTCATAACGAGGGGCGGCTGGGCAAGACGCTCTTCACCGACGACAAGGACCCGGAGGCCGAACCGGTGACGGTCGCTTCCGCCTGGGATTCGGAGGAAGAAGCCCGCTCCATCGGCGATGAAATTGAGGCTCTGCAAGGCAAGGGGCATTCGCTTAACCAGATCGCCATTCTGGTGCGCGCGTCCTTCCAGATGCGTGAGTTTGAAGACCGCTTCATCACGCTGGGGCTGAATTACCGGGTCATCGGCGGCCCGCGCTTCTACGAGCGGCTCGAGATCCGCGATGCCATGGCCTATTTCCGCTGTGTGGTGCAGCCGGCCGATGATCTGGCGTTCGAGCGCATCGTCAATACGCCCAAGCGCGGCCTTGGCGAGGCGACGCTGAAGATCGTGCATGAACTGGCCCGGGCGCAGCGCATTCCGCTGATCGAGGCGGCAACGCAGCTGTGCCGCACGGAAGAAATCAAGCCCAAGGCGCGCAAGGCGCTCACGGATCTGCTGGCGGATCTCGACCGCTGGCGAGCGCAGCTCACCCGCGTCAAGCATTCCGAACTGGCGGAAATCATTCTGGACGAGAGCGGCTACACGGCCATGTGGCGGCAGGACAAGTCCGCCGAGGCGCCGGGCCGGCTCGACAACCTCAAGGAACTCATCCGTTCCATGGAAGAGTTCGAATCCCTGCCGGGGTTCCTCGAGCATATCGCCCTCGTCATGGACCGGGATTCGGCCGACGCTGCCGATGCCGTCTCGATCATGACGCTGCATTCGGCCAAGGGGCTTGAGTTCGACACGGTGTTCCTGCCGGGCTGGGAAGAGGGGCTCTTCCCGCATCAGCGGGCACTGGACGACGGCGGCCGGGCCGGGCTGGAGGAAGAGCGGCGGCTTGCCTATGTGGGAATCACCCGGGCACGGCAGCGGGCGAAGATCTGGTTCGCCTCCAACCGGCGCATCCATGGCTCCTGGCAGTCGAGCATTCCCTCGCGGTTTCTCGATGAGCTGCCGGAGGATCATGTGGAGGTGGTCGAAAGCTCCAGCCGTTATGGCGGCTACAGCGGCGGTGGCTATGGCGGGGGCGGCAGCTACGGCGTGTCACGCTTCGACAGCCGTGATGCCTTCCAGAACACCTATTCGACGCCGGGCTGGCAGCGGGCGCAGAAGGCGCGGGCGGGCGGCGAGGATTACGGGCGGCGTGGCGACATGCGCTCTGCCCGCAGCCGCGCGCAAGGCCCGCTGACCATCGAGGGCGCGCTTGTGGCCCGCTCCGTGGCGGACAAGCCCTCGGAGTTCGAGATCGGTGAACGGGTGTTCCACATCAAGTTCGGCTATGGCGCGATCCGGGCCATCGAGGGCAACAAGCTGACCATCGACTTCGAGAAGGCCGGCGAGAAGCGGGTGATCGACAGTTTCGTCGAGCGGCATTGACGCCAAGTCTTTCGATGCCGGCGAATCGCGCCTTGTCGTGGATCAGGCGCCGTACGCCGGATCAGCAGAAAAAAGGCCAGCGCCCTGTCATGCGCTGGCCTAACCCTGCCCCTGTTATTGACGCCGCATGCAGAGTTTCAGGCGGTATAGTCGACGATAAGGGATGTGGAAGACGCTACCGTGTTTGTTCCGGACGCTGAATAGCCGGTCTTTGTCTGAAGTTCTTCCAGCAGTTTCGCCAGAATGTCCTCAGTGGTGTCATCATCTTCGGTCATGGGCGGCATGCCGCCGCCGCCCGGAGGCGGGGGAGGGGCCATTTCACCGCTTTCGAACAGGGACGCCAGTTCGTCCGCCTGGTCCTGTGTCAGCGTGCCGGCTTCCACCTGTTCAGACAGCAGGCTCTCAAGCTTTGCCTGCATCTCGCCCTGGCTGGGCGGAGCTGATGGCGCGGAGCCGCCAGGCCCCATTTCTCCATCAATAGCTTCCAGCGCGGAAAGCATTGCGTCCATGTCGCTGGACGTGATTTCTCCGGAACTTACCTGCTCCGTCAGCTTGGACTGAAAATACTGCTGGGGAGACTGAATGCCCGATGCACCAATGGACATCATGATTGCAGCCTTTCCTTTTGCTTGCAATATAATGAACAGTGAATGGCAAAGGTTAATGCGAAATTAATGAATTATTTCTCGTTCTTTTCTTTATTTTTCTAAAGAAACTACGGAAGTCAAAAGAAATAACCGACGAAAAATAATTGAAATGCGGCGCAGTTGAGTCATATTGCGGCTCATGAAACAGACTGAACATATCCTCGTTGTCGAGGACGACCCCGAAATCGGCGAACTGATTGACCAGCATCTGACGGGTCAGGGCTGGAAGGTGAGCCTCGCGCGCCATGCAGGCGAGATGGAGCGTGTGCTGCACAGCGCGCGGATCGATCTCGTCGTGCTGGACCTCATGCTGCCCGGCGAGGATGGCCTGAGCATCTGCCGCCGCCTGAGAGGCACCAGCAGTATTCCGATCATCATCGTTTCGGCCAAGGCCGATGACTTTGACCGTGTGATCGGTCTGGAAGTCGGGGCGGATGACTATCTGCCCAAGCCGTTCAATCCGCGCGAATTGATTGCCCGTATCCGGGCGATGTTCCGCCGCGTTGAAATGGGGGCGGCGACCCCGGCTGTCTCCGGCAAGAAGCTGGGCTTTGATGGCTGGGTGCTTGACTGCGAGACGCGCCATCTGTTCAACCCCAAGGGCGCGCTGGTCAGCCTGACGCCGGCCGAGTTTGATCTGTTACAGGTGCTGTGCGAGCGCCATGGCCGTGTCCTGAGCCGCGAACAGCTGGTGGAACTGACGCAGGGCATCAACGTCAGCATGACGGGCCGCAACATTGACATTCTGGTGAGCCGACTGCGCAGCAAGATGGATGCGGCCGGCGCGCGGATGCAGTTCATCAGGACTGTCCGTGCCGGTGGCTATGAGTTCGTTGGAGAGGTGAAGCCAGCTTGATACGGGCCCTGGCATGGTTATGGCCGAAGCGCATTGCCCCGCAGATGCTGCTGGTGATGATCTCATCTCTTGCGGTTCTTGTCATATTTGCAGTCGCTGCGATCACTCTGATCCGGCCTCAGGGGCCGAATGCGAAATTGTCGCTGCATGCCATGCGCGCTGCGGCGGCGGCCGTCCGTCTTGATGAGGCTGATCCGGCTGTCCGGCAAGCTATTCTGGAGGACGTCAGGGCTGACTATCCGGAGCTGAAGCTGACGATCTCTGCTTCGGCAGAGATCGATCAGATGACGGAGCGGCTGCCGCCTTTCTGGCCGCTCGCACCCGGAGCTGTGACAAAGGGAGTCGAATTTCTCGGTGTCCTGCTGCATGGGGACGGGGCGGACGGATCCGGCGGGAGACCGGATGATCAGGCCAATGACAGCCGGGTTCCGCAACTGGTTTTCCGCTTGTCCGACGGCACGCTGGTGGAAAGTGACATGCTGCCGAGGGACAGGCCACCGATCCTGGGTGATCCTCTTTTCCAGTTGCTCATCTTCCTGATCATCAGTGTTTCCATGCTGCTGATCTGGGCCCTGCGCACTCTGGTGCGGCCCTTGTCCGACCTGTCAAAGGCGGTGACCAGCTTTGGCGAGAATACCACAATCCTGGCGCCGCTCGCCGCGCGCGGGCCGCAGGAAGTGCGGGATGCGGCACTTGCCTTCAACCGGATGCAGCAGCGGATCCACGACCTGATCGAGCGCCGCACCCAGATGCTGGCCGCAATCAGCCATGACCTGCGCACGCCTTTGACCCGTCTGCGCCTGCGGCTCGAACTGATCGAAAATGAAGACCAGCGCCGCCGCAGCCTTGCTGATCTCAAGGTGATGGAAGCCCAGATCGATGGCGCGCTGACGTTTCTGCGGCAGGGCCGCACCGGCGAAGCCTCCGTCTGCATTGATGTTCCCAGCTTGCTGCAAGGCATTCGGGATGAATATGAGGATGCAGGCCATGTGATCGGGCTTGAGGCAGAGGGTGACATCAAGGTTCTGGCCCGGCCCAGCGAGCTTGTCAGGGCTGTCGAAAACCTGGCCGGCAACGCCTTGCGCTATGCGGCTGACGGACAGGGCGAAGTGACGGTGATGCTCACTTCCAGGGATGGCAGGGCCGTCATCGACGTCATCGATCATGGACCAGGCATTTCCTCTTCCGAGAAGGAGCGCATGCTCCTGCCCTTCGTGAGAGGGGACAGTGCCCGGTCCATCGGGTCGGAGGCGGGGACCGGATTTGGCCTCGGGTTGTCGACCACGCTCTCCATCGTGGAAGCCCATGGCGGGCAGCTTGAGCTGCTTGATACGCCCGCTGGGGGGCTCACGGCCCGCATAACGCTGCCGCTCGCTCCAGCAGCGCCCGAATAGGCTGGCTGTTTGGGGCCGCTGGCGTTATATCGGCCACGTCATTGCCAAGCTGCCGAGGATTTCATGCAGACTGTGAGAGTGCGGATCTGTGCCGCCGAACTGGAAGCCAAGCGTATCTACGGGATCGTGGAACAGGCCTATGAGGACGATGGCAATCCGGTCACGGTCTATGAATTCGTGCCGGACGGCTCGGTCTGGGCGGTCGAAATCCTCATGTTCGGCATGGAGCCGGACGAGGCTGCCGACGAGCTGAAGGACCGGCTGGGAGCCGATGCCTTTGCCGCACCGGTGGAAGCCGAGGTGCTTGAGGACCTGAACTGGGTGGAGAAGAGCCTCGAAGGGCTGGCTCCCGTGCCGGCCGGGCGTTTCCTCATCCACGGCAGCCATGACCGGGGCACGGTTCCTGCGGGCAGCATCGGCATCGAGATTGAAGCCGCGCTTGCCTTCGGCACCGGGCACCACGCCACCACGGAAGGCTGCCTGCGCGAAATCAGCCGGCTGCTCAGCCACTGGCGGTTCGACAAGATTCTCGACATCGGCACCGGCACCGGCGTTCTGGCCATTGCTGCGGCCAAGCTCTCGCGCCAGCAGGTGATTGCCAGCGACATTGATCCGGTGGCAACGCAGACGGCAGCTGAGAACGCTGTGCTGAACGGTGTGGGCAACTTCGTGCGCACCTTTACGGCGGCTGGCGTGGAAGACCGGCGCTTTGCCGAGTACGGTCCGTTTGATCTGGTGATTGCCAACATTCTGGCCCGCCCGCTGATGCAGATGGCCAAAAGCATTTCCGCCCGCATGACCGGCGATGCCATGCTGGTGCTTTCGGGCCTGCGAATCGAGGACGGCCCGCGCATCCTCTTCGCCTATGGCACGCAGGGCTTCCGCCTTGTGCGGCGCTTTGAAAAGAACGGCTGGATTACCCTGACGCTGACGCGCGGGCGCGGCTGAGGGCAGATCGGATGAGGATGAGGCGGGCCCTGTGCCCGCCTCATCGTTTGCAAAAAAAACAGGCACTCTCCATCGTCATCCCGGCCAAGCGCAGCGCGAGCCGGGACCGGAGAGCCGGGGTGCAAGTTGGTTTGCCCTTAAAGGCGATAACCGGGAGACCTTGGCTCACCGGTCCCGGATCTCGGCTTCGCTCTCGTCCGGGAAGACGACGGTGGGGATGTCAGGAAGGGCAACTCCGTGCCTTCAGCGTCATTCGCCAACATTCTGATTCAACCCGCTGCCCGCCTGATTCCGTCACGCGCCATAAACCATTGCCCAGAAACGGAAAAAGGCTCCCGAAGGAGCCTTGTCATCCCGCAGTCCGGGCGGCGGATCACTCCGCCGCGGCTGCGATATGGTTTCCGTCTCAGATCGCGCTGGTGAGCGAGCCCTGGCGGCGCAGTTCTTCGCGATCGTAGCCGTAAGCTGCCAGCGTGGCATCGTCCAGAGACAGCAGGTAGCCGTTGACATAACGCAGGGCCTGCTTTTCACGCGCGGCGATCATGTGATCGAAAGCGCGGCGGATGATGCTGCGGGACGAACGGCGATCAGCGGCGATCATCGTGGAGGTAACAGTCGAAAGTGCCATTTGGATTTCTCCATAAATTCGGTGTGGCTAGGTTCCTCCCTCGTCACGGGTTGAATATGGCCTCATCCGGCCATTCCGAAAAGACATGGAACCGCATGACTGCCTTGCGTTTATTGCATGTGCGAAAAGACTATGCCGCAGTGCGAAAGGAAACGGCTTTTTAACCTTGCTGCATGTGGACGGGCGCTGCCTTTGAGATTGTATGGCCGGGGCGGCGGGTTTAGGCTCCGCTCCATGTTCCAGACTTTTGACACCCCCACCGATCCTTCCGTTGGCCGTCCGCGGCTTCAGGCCCTTCTGGCAGAGCTTGCCCGCCGTGGCCTCGACGGTTTCCTCATCCCCCGCGCCGACGCGCATCAGGGCGAATATGTGCCGCCCTGCGATTGCCGCCTGCAATGGCTGACCGGCTTCGGCGGCTCGGCGGGCGTGGCCGCCGTGCTGGGCGGCAAGGCGGCGATCTTTGTGGACGGCCGCTACACGCTGCAGGTGCGCGAGCAGGTGGATTGCGAGGTTTTCACCCCGCTGCATCTCATCAACGAGCCGCCGCTGAAGTGGATCGAGGCGAATCTTTCCAAGGGCATGAAGCTGGGCTTTGACCCGATGCTGCATACGCTCAACGCAACCCGCCGCCTGCGCGAAGTATGCGCCAAGGCGGGGGCTGAACTGGTGGCTGTCGAGACGAACCCGGTTGATGCGGTCTGGGAAGACCGTCCCGAGGCGCCGCTGGGTGCGGTTTCGCTCTATCCGCTGGAACTGGCAGGAGAGGCCGTTGCGGACAAAGCCGCACGCATCATGGCCTCCGTCGTGGAGCGCGGCGCCGATGCGGTGGTGATCACCCAGCCCGATTCGATTGCCTGGCTCTTCAACATCCGCGGGTCTGATGTGTCCCACACGCCGCTGCCGCTGTCCTTTGCCGTGCTCAAGGCGGCGCAGCCATCCGTGCTGTTCATCGACGGGCGCAAGCTCTCCAACGAGGTCCGCAGCGAACTTTCGGCCTATGCCGATATCGCCGAGCCGCATCAGTTCCTGTCCGCGCTGGAAGGCCTCGGCAAGGAGGGGCTGACGGTGATGGTGGACCCGGACCTTGCCGGTGAAGCCATCGCCACAAAGATCACCGAGGCCGGCGGCAAGCTGGTGGAGGCCGCCGATCCGGTGCTGCTGCCCAAGGCCATCAAGAATGCGGCTGAGATTGCAGGGGCCAAAGCGGCGCATCTGCGCGATGCGGCGGCCTATTGCCGGTTCCTGTGCTGGCTGGACGAAGAAGCGCCCAAGGGCACGCTGGACGAGATCGGCGCGGCGGAAAAGCTGGAAGCCTTCCGTGCTGCGACGGGCGTGCTGAAGGACATCTCCTTCGATACCATTTCGGGGGCCGGGCCGAACGGGGCGATCTGCCATTACCGGGTGAACCGGGAGAGCAATCTGCCGGTCCCGCTGAACCGCCCGTTCCTGATCGATTCCGGCGCCCAGTATGAGGACGGCACCACCGATATCACCCGCACCATCGCGGTGGGGGAGATGACGGCGGAGATGAAGCGCCACTTCACGCTGGTGCTGAAGGGCCATATCGCCATCGCCACGGCCCGCTTCCCGGAGGGCACGACGGGTGCGCAGCTTGATACGCTGGCGCGCATCGCCCTGTGGCAGGCGGGGCTGGATTATGATCACGGCACGGGCCACGGGGTGGGGGCGTATCTGTCCGTCCACGAAGGGCCGCAACGCATTGCCAAGACGGGCAGCCAGCCGCTGAAGCCGGGGATGATCCTCTCCAACGAGCCGGGCTATTACCCGGCCGGGGAATACGGCATCCGCATCGAGAACCTGGAACTGGTGACGGAGGCGCGGGACATTCCCGATGGCGAGCGGCCCATGCTGGGCTTCGAGCCGCTGACGCTGGCGCCCATCGACCGGCGGCTGGTGGATGTGGATCTGCTGACGGTGGCCGAGCGCAACTGGCTCAACACCTACCACGCCCGCGTCCGCCACGAAGTCGGCCCGCACCTCGACGGCAAGACCCGCATCTGGCTTGAACAGGCGACGGAGCCGGTTTGATCCGGCTGTGGGGCTTTTACGGGCCTGCGCCCCTCCCTCGTCATCCCGGCCAAGCGCAGCGCGAGCCGGGACCGGTGAGCCGGGGTGCAGGTTGGTTCAACTGGTCCATAGAGCCGGCAGGCCGGGGCTCACCGGTCCCGGATCTTCGCTTCGCTCTCGTCCGGGATGACGAGGGAGAGACCTGGTCTGCGGATGAGGCGGTTCTTCACACATTGATTCAAGCCGCTGAGACGGTGCTGCCCTTGCCTTGCGGCTTGATTCCGGTTTTTCGGTTAAATATCTGAAAAATATAGCCTTTACCGGTGTTCTTCTTCTGCCGCTTTAATCAGGACGGCGTTGTAATGTGCCAGTGCGTGCACATGGAAGGCCGTGGCGACGGGCACCAGCGGGGCTGAGCGGCGCACCACGGGAAGCCGCGTCTGGCCGGTTTCATCGAATCGTCTCAAGGCCTTGTCGAGCGTTTCGTCCGTGAAGAGCACGGGCATGTCCGGCGTCAGCGGGCCGGTCTCTCCGGTGTCTCCGGGCGCCAGCGGTGTCATGAAATCATCCACCCGCACCTCCCGCACCAGCATGCGGTGCAGCCCGTCTTTGAGCGGCACGCCGCGCATTTCCAGCTGCCATTGGAAGAAGGAGCGCCCATGCACCGCCTGGGTGATACCGGTGGCGATGGAAACGCAGAGCAGCAGCGCCATGGACAGGCCGTAGCCGCCGGTCAGCTCAAAGACGATCATGGTGGTCGAGACGGGGGCTCCCAGCACGGAAGCCGCGACCGCGCCCATGCCGAGAATGGCATAGAGACCGCCGCTGGAGGCCATGTCCGGCACGGCGGCGGCGGCGATGATGCCGAAGGCCCCGCCCGTCATGGCGCCTAGATAGAGCGCAGGCGAGAACACGCCGCCGCCAAAGCGGGAGGCAAGGGTGATGGCGGTTGCCGCCGTCTTGGCCACCAGCAGGGCCAGCAGGAGCGTCAGGGGCAACTGGTTCTTCAGCGCTTCATCGGTCGCCTCGTAGCCAACGCCCAGCACATGGGGGAACATCAGTCCAATGGCCCCGACCGCCAGCCCGCCCATGACCGGGCGCAGCCACAGCGGCAGGGGAATGTTCCGCGCCACCCAGTCCGTGCCGGTCAAGGCGAACTGGAACAGGATGGAGACGATGGCGCAGGCCAGCCCCAGAAGCGCGAAGGCGGGAAACTCCCAGTAGGAGGTGATCTGATAGGCGGGAATGATGAAGGCCGCCACATCGCCGAACCACAGCCGGGAGAAGACGGTGCCGGTGACGGCGGCGATGGCGACAGGGGGCAGGGCGGAGAGGGCGTAATGCCCGAGGATCACCTCATGGGCGAAGAGCACGCCCGCGATGGGGGCATTGAACGAGGCGGAAACCGCGCTGGCGACACCGCAGGCCAGCAGCATGCGGCGTGATGAATCCGGCAGGCTGAACAGGCGGCCCAGGCTGGTGGCGATGGTCGCACCCAGATGCACCATCGGCCCCTCGCGCCCGGCGCTGGCGCCCGAGCCGAGCGACAGGGCGGCAATCAGTGCGGAGGACATGCCCGGCCAGAAGCGCAGGCTGCGCCCGGCGCTGGCACGCGCCTCGATCACGTCGGCCACGCTGGAGGCCCGCTGCATGGGCTGGACGAAATGCAGCAGCAGCCCTACCACCAGCCCGCCGGCTGCAGGGGCCAGCATCACCACATACCAGGGCACCTGTGCAACGGCCGTCACCACTGCCTCGCTGGAGGTGCCGAGCCAGAGCATCTGGACGAGGCCGATCAGCTCGCGGAAGAAAATGGCCGCCCAGGAGACGATGGCGCCGATGAACAGGGCCAGCACCCAGATGAGCGGTGCCTTGCTGTGACGGAAATGCCGGACGTTGAGCCGCAACTCGGCGGCGATGGCCGTAATCCCGGCTTTGACGGGAATCTTGAGGGAAAACAGCGGGGAGGGGCCTTTGGCCATGGCGTGATGCTCTCCACATCCGGGAACGCAAATGCTGCGGCCGCTGGCCACGCGTGTTCCTTCTTACCGCAATCCCGGTCAGAACTGGACCCGTTTCAACGGCTTTTTGCCGGGAGGAAACAGGTGAGACAACAGAACCGGGATTTGCCCCACAAGACAGCTTTGGGTGGCGGGGCATCTTTGATAGTGTGCGCCAGCACAAGAGGGCCGGAAACCAAGGCCCTCATGACAGGATGAGGAGATGCGCCATGTCTCTGGCGGCCATGCAGGTTCAGGTGAAACGCAACGAGGACGGCATCGCCGCCGTGAAGGCTGCACTTTCTGCCGGTTTTGGCGAGCGGTGCCTCACCTCCGCAGCCGTTTGCGAGCAGCATGGCCACACCACCACATGGCTGCCGAATCAGGCGCCGGATGTTGTGGTGTTTGCGCAGACGACGGAAGAGGTGGCGGAGATTGTCCGGCTCTGTGCCCAGCACAAGGTGCCGGTCATCCCCTTTGGCACCGGCTCGTCACTGGAAGGCCATGTGAATGCCCCCGGCGGCGGCGTCTCCATCGATCTCAGCCGCATGAACAGCATTCTGGAAGTGAACGCGGAAGATCTCGACTGCGTGGTGCAGGCCGGTGTGACGCGCTCGCAGCTGAATGCCTATATCCGCGACACGGGCCTGTTCTTCCCCATTGATCCGGGCGCGGATGCCAGCATCGGCGGCATGACGGCAACCCGCGCTTCGGGCACCAATGCGGTGCGCTACGGCACCATGAAGGATGTGGTGCTGGGGCTGACCGTGGTGACGGCGGATGGCCGCATCATCCGCACGGGCGGCCGGGCGCGCAAATCCTCTGCCGGTTATGACCTGACGCGGCTGTTCGTCGGTTCGGAAGGCACGCTGGGCGTGATCACTGAAGTGACGCTCCGGCTCTTCGGCCAGCCGGAGGCCATTTCCGGCGGCGTCTGCCCCTTCCCGGATGTGGAATCGGCCTGCAACGCCGTGATCATGACCATCCAGTCCGGCATTCCGGTGGCGCGGATCGAGCTTCTCGACAAGATGCAGGTGCGCGCCTGCAACGCCTATTCCAAGCTGGATCTTGAGGAAACGCCGACGCTGTTCCTCGAATTCCACGGCACGGCTTCGGGCGTGAAGGAGCAGGCGGAACTGTTCGAGGCGATTGCGGCGGATTGCGGCGGCGGCACCTTCCTCTGGTCGGCATTGGCAGAAGAGCGCACAAAGCTCTGGACGGCGCGCCACAATGCCTATTTCGCAGCGCAGGGCCTGCGCCCCGGCTCCAAGGCGGTGTCGACGGATGTCTGCGTGCCGATCTCCCGCCTTGCCGAATGCGTGGCCGAGACGGTGGCCGATATCGAGCGGCGCGGGCTGCTGGCGCCGATCGTCGGCCATGTGGGCGACGGCAATTTCCACACGCTGGTGCTCGTGGATGTCAACGATCCGAAGGAACTGGCGGAGAGCGAGGCCTTCATCGAACAGATGAACTGGCGCGCCATCGAAATGGGCGGCACCTGCACCGGCGAGCATGGCGTGGGGCAGGGCAAGATGAAATATCTGAAAAAAGAGCATGGAGACGCACTGGATGTGATGCGTACCCTTAAAATTGCCCTTGATCCGGATAACATCATGAATCCGGGCAAGATCGTGCTCGTGTAACGGCGGGGGGCTGTACGCAGCAGGCGCCAGAGCAACAGGAGAATGACGCTGAATTCGGTCTATATCACGGCGGGTGTGGCTATCATCCTGGCGCTGCTGGCGGCGCTGGTCGGGCCTCTCTTTGTCGACTGGACAGCGTACCGTTCGACCTTCGAGCGCTATGCCGGCGAGGCGCTGGGCCACAAGGTGACGGTGCTGGGCAAGGCCGACATGAGCCTTCTGCCCGCTCCGGCGCTCACCTTCACCGATGTGAGGGTGGGGGATGCGGAAAATCCGCTGCTGTCCGTCTCCCGTTTTCAGATGCGCGTCGAACTGCCGTCCCTGCTGAAGGGCGAAATCCGCGTCGTGGAAATGCGGCTGGACCGGCCGCAGGTGAACCTTGCGCTCGATGAGGATGGCCGCCTTGACTGGCTGATGGAGCGCAGCGAGGCGGGCCTTGCCCGGGTGGACCCGAAGAACGTCGCCTTTGACCAGATCGAGGTGAACAACGGCAGTGTGACGCTGTCCGATGCCCGTGACGGCGGCTCGCGCAAGATCGAGAATGTGAATGTGGTGGTGAGCGCCCGCTCGCTCAACGGCCCGTTCAAGGTGGACGGAAGTCTCTCCAGCAATGGCGAGCCCATGTCCCTGCGCCTTGCCACCGGTGAACGCCAGCCCGGCGGCGGCATCCGCGTCAAGGCAGACCTGACCCCGGCACTGACGCCCGCCCAGCTGAGCGTTGATGCGCTTTTGAGCGACAAGGCCGGTGCGCCGGAGCTTGACGGCCGGTTTACGCTCGCCTCCGTTGCCTCCGATGATCCCTCCATGCAGGAGTGGCGGGTTCAGGGTGACGTGAAGGCCGGCCCGGCTTCAATCACGGTGCCTTCCTTTGAACTTCGCTATGGCCCGGACGAGCGGCATGTGACGCTGACGGGCGAGGGCAATCTTGATCTGGCGGATTCGCGCCGGTTCCTCATCAAGGCCGGTGCGCGGCAGCTGGATCTGGACCGGATGCTGGGGCAGGGCCCGCAGCAGCCTGTGGCCATCCGCACGGCAGGGCAAAGCCTTCTCTCCGGTCTTGCGGCGCTGGCGCCGGACACGCTCAAGGGTGAGGTTTCGCTTGACCTTCCGGCCATTGTGGCTGGCGGCGAGATCATTCAGGGCACGCGCCTGGACCTTGAAACGGCAGCGGGCGGCTGGAAAGTGCTGCGGCTTGCAAGCCGCCTGCCGGGCCGCACGCAGGTGACCACGCAAGGGGACCTGTCCCTGCAAGGCGCGCCGTCCTACAGCGGCACGCTGGTGCTCAATTCTGCGCAGCCGGGCCTGCTGACGGGCTGGCTGCAGGGGCACAACGGGCTTGTCTTCACCGGCCTGCCGGTTGCGCTTGAAGGCAAGCTGGATGCCGGCAGCGGCGGCGTGAGCTTTGCCGTCTCGCGCCTCGATATTGACGGGGCGAAGGCTGCCGGTTCCATCGCCTACACCCATGAGCGCAATGGCAAGTCCGTGTTCGCGCTCGGCCTTGAGGCGGAAAAGCTGGATCTGGATCTTGTGTCCGGCCTGGCTCCGGCCTTTGGCGCCGATGCGCTGGGCGGGATGCTCGCCGGGGCCGAGATTGACGTGAAGCTTCACGCCCGTGAAGTGTCGATCCGGGGCATCAAGGGCAAGGCGCTGACGGTGGAAGCCGGATATGACGGCGAGCAGCTGAAGATCTCGAAGCTTTCCGCCAATGATCTGGCCGGTGCGCGCATCGACGCCATCGGCACCATCCGGGATCTGACGACCGTTCCCTCGGGCTCGCTCAACGCAACGCTGGAGGCAAGCTCGCTGGCCGGGCTTTATGCCCTCATCGAGAATGCCGCGCCGGACAGCGAATTGACCCGGCGCTTGCAGACCGGCGGTGACTATCTGGTGCCGGCCAAATTGGACGGGCGCATCGAGGCCAAGCCCTCCGGCAAGGGCAGTGAGATGCGGCTGGTGCTGTCGGGCGAGGTCAACGGCAACAAGATTGGCCTCGACAGCCGCTTCGCCGGGCGGATGGACGCCTGGCGCGATGGCGATGCGGCCTTGACGCTGAACATGTCCGGGCCGGAAGGCGCGCTTCTGCTGCGCCAGCTCGGCTTTGACGTTGCCTCGGAAGAGGGGCTTGGCGCGGCGGAACTGGCGCTGAAACTGAACGGGCAGCCGGGCGACAGCCTTGCCCTCAGCCTCGATGCGAAGGCGGGAACGAGCCGTCTGGAAGCCGTCGGCGACATGGAACTGCCGCGCGATGACGTGCCGCTGCGCTACACCGCCGGGGTGACGCTGAAATCGCAGGACCTTTCTCCTGCGGTGCTGATGACCGGTCAGGTCCTGCCCGCACTGGCGGGGGATCTGACGGCGGACCTGCGGTTTGATCTGCTGGGTGAAGGCGGCAAGCTCAGCTTGAGCGATATCAAGGGCGCCATGGCCGGTGTGACCGTGGCCGGACGCCTGACGGGGGATCTGACACCAGCCGCAGGATCGGGCCTTTACCGGATCTCCGGCGCGCTGGACCTTTCGGCCCTCGACGCCCGCCTGTTGTCGGAAGTCATGCTGGGCGCCGATCAATGGGCGCTTGCCGAGGGGAATGGCGTCTGGCCGGGGCAGGCGCTTGGAACACCCTTTGCCGGGCACATGGATCTGGGTCTCGATCTCAAGGCCGGAAAACTGTGGCTGGATGACCTGACGGCCATTGAGACGGTTTCCGCGAAGCTGCGGATCGTGCCGGACAGCCTGCGGCTGGAGGGTCTTGAGGCCCGCTATGGCGGCGGCAGCTTGAGCGGGCAGGTGGCCCTGACCCGCAATGCGGGTGAGGCGGGCTTCTCCGGAACGCTGCAACTGACCGGCGCGCAGGCCGAAAACCTTGTCTGGCAGCGCTCTGGCAGGGCCGTGGCAACCGGCACGCTGGATGTGAATGCGCAGTTTGAAACGAGCGGACGGTCCATCGCTGCTCTGGCCGCCGGGCTCAGCGGCGGCGGTACGGTGGCTCTGAAGGATGGTGAGCTGCGGGCGCTGAACCCGGAAGCCTTCGGCCTCATCATCCGCGCAGCCGACTCCGGCCTGCAGCTGGAAGAAGACAAGATCCGCAGCCTGTTTGCCAGCCAGCTGGATGCGGGCACGCTGCCCTTCGCGTCTCTCGAAGGCTCCCTGTCGATGGCGGCCGGCCGGGTCAGCCTGCGCAATCTTGGTGCTGAGGGAACGGCGGCGGCTCTGCTCGGCTCCGGCCAGATCAATCTCAATGACTGGACCGTGCAGGCCGACCTTTCGCTGAAAGCCGATGCGGGCGAGGACGCGGTTGCCGGGGCCGAACCGCAGGCAGGTGTGATCTTCTCCGGCCCTCTGGGCAACCCGGAACGGCGGATCGACACCGGCCCGCTGATGGCCTTCCTCACCCTGCGCGCCTTCGAGAAGGAAGTGGAGCGGGTGGAGCGCCTGCAGGCCGATATCCTCGACCGTGACCGGCTGGCCCGCGAGATGAAATATTTCCGCGAGGCGGAAGATCAGCATCGGACGGCCGAAAAAGCCGCTGCCGAGAAGGCGGCTGCAGAAAAAGCGGCTGCGGAAAAGGCCGCCGCAGAAAAAGCCGCGGCCGGGAACGCGTCAGGCCGTGAGCCGGAAAAGGCCCCTGAATCCGCTCCTGCGCCTGATCAGCGCGGAAATGCACAGAGCACAGCGCCTTCGCGCAGTGAGCGCGCCCAGACGGGGCCGAAGCCCGCCAATGGGGATGCTATCGGCGATCTTCTGACCTTCGAGGAAAAGATCCAGTCTGCCATTGGAAACGCCGGACGCAGCGGTGCCGCAGACCGTGATCCGGAGGCGACCGGAAGCGTTGCGCCCTTGCCGCCGCTGGAGCCCGCGAAGGAAATTCCCGCTGCCCCGCGTGTGCAGGGCCAGCGCTCTGACGCAGGGGCCGGCCGGCCGGCTGACGGCATCCCGGCCAACAAGCCGGCACAACCGGTGCTGGTCACCATGCCCAGCGGCCTCGTGGTCACCTATCCGGCACCCGGCAACTGATATCTCCGGGTAAGAGCCCCGCATCTTGAGAGAATTCAACTTTTTCGTCATGCCATGGCTCGACCATGGCATCCATTCCGTGGCGGTGGTTGCGGAAAGAGATGCAAATTGCCGGAACTCCCGCTTCGGATGTGCACTGGAACGGCATGGATGCCATGATCAAGTCATGGCATGACGGAGGAGTGGCGGCGGAATGGTGGGGGACTGGCGGCGGACTGGCGGCGGACTGGCCATGTTCGAAATGCAGATCCGGATGCTGCCCGCAAATGAGGGCACGCCCCGCATCTCGGGAGAATTCAACCTTTTCGTCATGCCATGGCGCGGCCATGGCATCCATTCCGTGGCGGTCGTTGCGGAAACAAATGCAAATTACCGGAACTCCCGCTTCGGATATGGTCTGGAGCGGCATGGATGCCATGATCAAGTCATGGCATGACGGAGGAGTGGCGGCGGACTGGCGGCGGACTGGCGGCGGACTGGCCATGTTCGAAATGCAGGTCCGGACGCTGCTCGCAAATGAGTGCACGCCCTGCATCTCGGGAGAATTCAACCGTTTCGTCATGCCATGGCTCGACCATGGCATCCATTCCGTGGCGGTCGTTGCGGAAACAGATGCAAATTGCCGGACCTCCTGCTTCGGATGTGCGCTGGAACGGCATGGATGTCATGATCAGGTCATGGCAGGGCGGAGGAATGACGGCGCAAGAAGGGGTTCTCAATCGGCACCCAGGCTTGCGGCGTTCCGTCACCCTTGCTCCGGCACAGACCTGAGGGCCCTCAGCACGAACACTCTGGCGGCAGAGGAGAGGGGCTGATTTGGTGCGCGCTCGGCGTCGATCATGCCGATGAGGGCGGCGAGGGAGAGGGAGCGGTCTGCGGCGATGCGGTCAAGTTCGGCCCAGAAATCGGGCTCAAGCGCCAGGCTGGTGCGGTGCCCCTTGAGGCTGAGGGAGCGCTTGACGAAGGTCACGCCTGACCATCCCGGTCTGGATCTTTGGTTTTATCAGAAGAGGCCTTGCGCTCCAGCTGATGGGCATCCAGCGTCTGCTGCGCCTTGCTGTCGAGTGCGTCCTTGAGCTTGCGCTCTGCCTTGGTGCGGCCGTGGAGGCGGCGGTTGGTTTCCGCTTCGCTTTCCCGCGCCTTCCGGTCGCGGGCTTTGCGCGCTTGCCGCAGATTGATGATGTCGGCGCCCATGCCTCAGCCTCCACCCTGATATCTGATCCAACGGGGAGGCCCGGACGTTGTGACCGGATCCTCCGCAGATCTCAATCTTACGGCTTCTTGCGGAAGGCATCCAGCGAGACGACTTCACCGCCTTCGGCCGGCTTTTCGTCCTTGGAGCCCTCTTCTGCTGCGTCCGCCTTGGCGGCCTTTTCAGCCTTCTCGGCTTTGCTGGCGCTTGCCGCCGTCTTGCGCGTGGCCGGCTTGACGTTCTTGTCCTCAAGGGACTTGGCAGCAGCAGCTTCCAGATTGGCGAGTTCGCCGACGGCTTCCACCAGATCGTCCGGAATGGGTTCTGCGGTCTTGCCCGGCTCGAACTCCAGCGCGAACTGGACGGAGGGGTCAAAGAAGCCCTTGATGGCGCTGAAGGGGATCAGCAGCTTCTCCGGAATACCGCCGAAGGACAGGCCCACTTCAAAGGCGTGCTCACCGATGGCCAGATCCCAGAACTGGTGCTGGAGAACGATGGTCATCTCGGTCGGATACCGCTCCTTCAGGCGCGAGGAAATCCGCACGCCGGGAGCATTGGTGTCGAAGGCGATGTAGAAATGGTGCTCGCCGGGAAGGCCCGTCCGGGCAACTTCGGCAAGGATCTTCTTCACCGCCGCCCGCAGGGCGTCCTGCACGATGATGTCATAACGGAGCAGGTCTTCTGCCATTCTTTATTGTCCGCCGGAATCAAATCAATTTCGGGCACCTTGACCCTTTGCCGGTCAAAAGAAAAGCCCCTCGCGTCACATATCGCCCTGTTGAAAGGCTCGTAATCCCGGCTTTTCGCAGACCCGTCCTCCACGCCGCTTCCGCTCCGGATGCCGGAAAGGGCGCATGCGGGAAATAATGGGCATGCTGCGGCGCTGTGGCAAGAGCATGACGCAGGGGCAATGCCTTGGCGGCGCTGAAAAACAGCGGAAATCTCTGGATTGCTTTGGGGGGTTAAGTGGAGGCTTCTGTTGCCAGGTGCCTCCGAACCCCGCCTGACAGTGCTACCCGTCAGGGCTTTAGGTGGACAACTCGCACCGCATTACGCGGCGAGAGCGACGTCCTGAGCATAGTTGTCGTTTGCAACTACAGATTTGGTCCGATATCGGTGGTACCATGCCGAGCGAAAGAGCAGTCTTTACACCCTCGTCGATCCTATTTCGCCCCCGCCGAAACCCACCGCTGGGGTGGGCTTGGGTGGAGGCGCCGGGTACCGCCCCCGGGTCCGATAGGCTTATTACACAGTCAATTTATCGCCGTAGCCGGTGAACCGGCAGTTGGAATATAGGCATTTCGCTTGCCGATTGAAAGGGGGGCAGGGCGCCTGTGGATGGAGTGGCTGTCAGGAGCCGCGCACCGGCAATGAATCCTTGCGCCCAGGCCCTCAGCGGGCCAGAACAGGCAGACAGCCGGAACAGGACAGCGGACGGGCAACCACGTGCAGCAATATCATGATCTGATGCGGCGCATTCTGGATGAGGGCATCGACCGGGGCGACCGGACGGGCACCGGAACGCGCTCGGTCTTCGGCCACCAGATGCGCTTCAATCTGGAAGAGGGCTTCCCGGTCGTCACGACGAAGAAGCTGCATCTGAAGTCGATCATCCATGAGCTTCTGTGGTTCCTCGCCGGTGACACCAACATCGGCTACCTGAAGGCCAATGGCGTCAGCATCTGGGATGAATGGGCCGATGAAAATGGCGACCTGGGGCCTGTCTATGGCGCGCAGTGGCGCTCCTGGCCTGCGCCCGATGGCCGGTCCATCGATCAGATTGCCAATGTGCTGGCGATGATCCGCAAGAACCCGGAATCGCGCCGCCTGATCGTCTCCGCCTGGAACCCGGCGCTGGTGGACGAGATGGCCCTGCCGCCGTGCCACACCATGTTCCAGTTCTATGTGGCCGGTGGGCGCCTGTCCTGCCAGCTGTACCAGCGCTCGGCGGATGTGTTCCTCGGGGTGCCGTTCAACATCGCCTCCTATGCGCTGCTGACCATGATGGTGGCGCAGGTCTGCGGGCTGAAGCCGGGCGATTTCGTCCACACGCTGGGGGATGCGCATCTTTACGCCAATCACTTCGATCAGGCGCGCGAACAGCTGAGTCGCGAGCCGCGGCCTCTGCCGGTGATGACACTCAATCCGGACGTGACCGATCTTTTCGCCTTCCGCTATGAGGATTTCCAGCTGTCGGGCTATGATCCGCATCCCGCGATCAAGGCACCGATTGCCGTCTGACCGGACGGCGGTTCGCCCGCGTTCTGCCAGCCACACAAAAGGAGACGCCATGCGCCGTCCTTGCCAGTTTCTGCCTGCCTCCCTGCTCGGCCTCGTCCTGATGGCGGGCACTGCCATGGCAGAACCGCTCGTCATCGCCCATCGCGGCGCCTCCGGCTATCTGCCGGAACACACGCTGGCCGCCAAGGCGCTGGCCGTGGGCATGGGGGCGGATTACATCGAACAGGATGTGGTGCTGACGAAGGATGGCGTGCCCATCGTGCTGCATGACATCACGCTGGATGCGACGACGGACGTGGCCGAGGTGTTCGCGGGCCGGGCGCGGGCTGATGGCCTGCATTATGCCATCGACTTCACCCTTGAGGAAGTCCGCCGGCTGCAGGTGCTGGAGCGGGCCGGGCGCACCGGCGGCCTTGCCTTTCCCGGCCGGTTTCCCCGGGTGAAAATGGGCCTGACGGTGCCAACCCTGGAGGAAGAGATCATCTTCCTGAAGGGCCTTGCGCAGACAAGCGGCTGGGTGTTCGGCATTTATCCGGAGCTGAAGTCTCCTGCCTTCCACCGGGACGAAGGCCAGGATCTCGCCAGGGCGGTGATTGCCGTGTTGGAGGCGCATGACCTCGCCGGGGCCGATGCCAAGGTCTATCTCCAGTCCTTTGATTTCAACGAGATCCGCCGCGTTCGGCAGGAGCTTGGCTACAAGGGCAAGCTGGTGCAGCTGCTGGGGGAAAACAGCTGGAACATGGCGCCGGGCACGGATTACGACTGGCTGAAGGCGCCGGAAGGGCTGGCAGCCATTGCCGAAGTGGCGGACGGGATCGGGCCGTCGCTGACGCAGGTTCTGACGGATGAAAACAAGGACGGCGTGGCCGAGGTGACGCCGCTGGTGCGCGATGCAAAGGCCTTTGGCCTTGCAGTTCATCCCTATACCCTGCGCGCCGACCGATTGCCGCCCTTTGCGTCGAGCTTTGGGGAGTTGGTGCGCCTGACGGTGACGGAGGCCGGGGCGGATGGGTTCTTCACCGATCAGCCGGATCTCGGCCTGAAGGCATTGGGGCGGTGAAGCCATGATCAGCGCAGGCGGAAAAATGCTGGAAACGGTGATTGTCTCGGCGGTGGCGGAGAACGGGGTGATCGGTGTCGACAATGCCATGCCCTGGCGGCTGCCGTCTGATCTGAAGCACTTCAAGGCGCTGACGCTTGGCAAGCCGGTGGTGATGGGCCGCAAGACCTTTGAAAGCCTCGGCAAGCCGCTGCCGGGACGCCCGCATGTGGTGATCTCGCGGCAGGCGATTGATCTGCCGGAAGGCGTGCATCTGGTGCAGAGCCTTGAAGCGGCGCTGGAACTTGCCGGCAAGCTTGCGGCAGAGAGCGGGGCGGAAGAAGTGATGGTGATCGGCGGCGGCCAGATCTATGCGCAGGCCATGGCCCATGCGGACCGGCTGGAGCTGACCCGCGTTCACGCCACGCCGGAGGGGGATACGGTGTTCCCGGCATTCAGCACCGGCCAGTGGGAGCTGGTGGCAGAGCGGGCCGCAGAGCGCAGTGACAAGGACAGCGCGGATGTGACGTTCCAGACGTACCGCCGGAGGACAGCAGCATGACGGCGGCACGGGAGGTGCCGGCGGGCTGGTCCTGCCGCTGGTTTCCGTTCGACGAATTGCCGCTCGCGGCCCTCTACGAGGTGCTGAAGCTGCGCGTTGACGTGTTCGTGGTGGAGCAGAACTGCCCCTATCCGGAGATCGACGGCCGCGACCCCGAGGCACTTCACTATCTTTTGAAGGACGCTGAGGGGCGTCTTGCTGCTTATCTGCGCGCCTTTGTGCCTTCTGCGGAAGAGCCCTTCGTGCGCCTGGGGCGGATCGTCGTGGCCCCGCATGCCAGGGGGCTGCGGCTGGGCGATCATCTGATGCGGGCTGGGCTTGCCTGGGCCTGGGATCTGTATCCGCAGGCGGACGTGGAACTTTCTGCCCAGGCGCATCTGCAGCGCTTCTATGGCAGCCACGGGTTTGAGCCCACCGGCGAAATCTATCTGGAGGATGGAATTCCGCATGTGGATATGCGTCGCCCTGCCGCGCCCGCGGCGTAACCTTAGGCGTCGCAAAGCCTTGAAAATCCGGGTCATGGAACCCATGTCCCGGGTGATAAACCTGAATCCGGCTGAGTTTGGGAGGCACCGGAGGCTGCGCGTTGTCTGCGGCCGCTAACCTTCCTATAACCCCCAGCAGGTCAGATACAACAAGTTCAACCAGGGGACAGGAAACCTGCCCCCCGAAGAAGGATGTCTTGATGCCTTGGAGCAACCAGAGCGGTGGCGGTGGCGGCTGGAAGGGGGGCGGCGGAAACGGCGGTCCCTGGGGCGGCGGCGGTGGCGGCAATAACGGCGGACCGTGGGGTTCCGGCCCCAATCGCAGTGGTGGCGGCAATCCCCCCGATCTTGAAGAACTGCTGCGCCGGACGCAGGACCGGATGAAGACGGTTCTGCCGGGCGGCGGCGGCAACTTCGGCGTCAAGGGCATCCTGCTGGCAGGCGTCGTGCTCGTCGGCGGCTGGATGCTGACGGGCTTCTACAGTGTGGCACCGGATCAGGTGGGCGTGGAACTGGTGCTGGGCAAGGTCTCGGGCCAGACCCAGCCGGGCCTCAACTACAACTGGCCCTATCCGGTCGGTGAGGTCTACAAGCCGGAAGTCCTGCGCCTGCAGGAAATGACGATCGGCATGCAGGAACGCGTCTCCGGCGGCACCGTGCGCACGGTGGACGTGCCGGAAGAAAGCCTGATGCTGACCGGTGATGAAAACATCGTCGACGCTGACTTCAAGGTGCAGTGGCGCATCAAGACGACGACCGAGGGTGTGGCCAACTATCTGTTCAACATCCAGGATCCCGAAGGCACCGTGAAGGCGGTTGCCGAAAGCGCGATGCGTGAAGTTGTGGGCGGCTCGGACATCGACGCCATCCTCACGGAAAACCGCGCCCCGATCCAGGTTGCCGTTCAGAACCTGATGCAGACGACGCTTGATGACTATCAGGCGGGTATCGACATCGTCAGCGTGCAGATGCAGAAGGTTGACCCGCCGCAGCAGGTCATTGATGCCTTCCGCGACGTTCAGGCCGCCCGTGCCGACCAGGAGCGTATCCAGAACGAAGCGCAGACCTATGCCAACCGCATCGTGCCGGAAGCGCGCGGTGAATCGGCCCGTGTCATTGAAGCGGCGAACGCTTACCGCGATCAGGTCATCGCCGAGGCGACCGGTCAGGCCCAGCGTTTCACCAAGATCTATGAAGAGTACCGCAAGGCGCCGGATGTGACGCGTGAACGCCTCTATCTGGAAACGATGGAGCGGGTGCTTGGCAGCAATGCCAAGATCGTCATCGACCAGAAGGCGGGCGAGGGCATGGTGCCTTACCTGCCGCTCAACGATCTCTTGGGCCGCGGAACCAGCCAGCCGCAGCAGCCGGCAGTGCGTAACGGCGGGGGACAGCAGTAATGAAGAACGGTGTTCTCGGTTTTCTCGGGGTCATCATCGCACTCGCGCTGACCGTCCTCTATCTCTCCATCTACATCGTCAACCCGGCGCAGCAGGCGCTTGTTCTTCAGTTCGGCAAGGTGGTGTCCGCCACCCAGCAGCCGGGCCTGCATTTCAAGATCCCGCTGGTCCAGAACGTGGTCTACATCGACCGCCGCATCCTGGACTTCAACATGCCGCCGCTGGAAGCTATCGCCTCGGACAAGAAGCGTCTGGTGGTGGATGCGTTTGCCCGTTACCGCATCTCCGATCCGGTCCGGTTCTATCAGCGCGTCAACAACATCAACGCCGCCAACCAGCGCCTTTCGACGCTGCTGCAGGGCGCGCTGCGTGACGAACTCGGCCGTTCGACCTTCACGGCCGTGGTGCGTGACAACCGCTCCCAGATCATGACCCGCATCCGCACGCTCGTGTCGGCTGCAACGGCTGATCTTGGCCTTGAGGTGGTGGATGTGAAGATCCGCCGCGCTGATCTGCCGGAAGCCAACAGCCAGGCCGTGTTCTCGCGCATGCAGACCGAGCGTGAGCGTGAAGCGACCGAAATCCGCGCCCAGGGTGAAGAGCAGGGCCGCCGCATCCGTTCGCGTGCCGATCGCGATGCAACGGTTCTGATCGCCGAAGCCCGCCGTGATGCAGAAATCCTGCGCGGTGATGGTGACGCGGAGCGCGGACGCATCTTTGCCGAGGCCTTCAGCGAGGACCCGTCCTTCTTCACCTTCTACCGCTCCATGCAGGCGTATGAAGCAGGCCTGAAGACCGGTCAGACGAGCTTCGTGCTGTCGCCCGACTCCAGCTTCTTCCGGTATTTCAATGATCCGGCCGGGGCTGCGGCAGCAACGGCTGCGCCTGTGCAGATGCCGCTCCAGGCACCGGCCGCCGGTGCTGCACCTGCGGGGCAATGAGCGATCTGATAACAGCCATAGCCCTGGCGCTGGCGCTGGAGGGAACCCTCTATGCGCTGGCGCCAGGGCGCATGAAAGCGATGCTGCGCAGCGTGCTTGATATGGATGACAGCGTGTTGCGCGGCGTTGGCCTTGCCGCATTGGCTGCCGGTGTCTTCGTCATCTGGCTGGTTCGCGGCTGACGGATTTTTTGCCTCTCGGAAATGTCATGGCGCCAGTCCGATTGCTGTCGAACTGGCGCCATGTTTGCATATATCGTTAGAGTGATTTCGTGACCCGGGCATCTGCCCGCCCGATGGTATGGAGGAAAGCGGCCGATGGCCCGTATTTTCAAAGCTCAAACCTTCTCCCGCGGAGCCCGGACGGCAGCCGCAGCGATGCTGGCGGCCTTTGTTGCAGTGTCGCCGGCCCATGTTGCGCTCGCGCAGGGGCCAGCTTCCGTCGCCGATCTGGCGGAAGGCCTTGCCGATGCGGTGGTGAACATCTCGACCGAGCAGACCGTTCAGGCCCGCCGGTCGATCCCCATGCCGAAGCTTCCGGAAGGCTCTCCCTTCCAGGAGTTCTTCGACGAATTCTTCAACCGCCAGAACAACGATGAAGGCGGTGAGGGGGGCAGATCTCCGCGCCGGGTTCAGTCGCTGGGCTCCGGCTTTGTCATTGACGGCACCGAAGGCATCATCATCACCAACAATCACGTGATCGAGGATGCGGACGAGATTACCGCCAATTTCAACGATGGCTCCAAGCTCAAGGCGGAAGTCATCGGCGTTGACGAAAAAACCGATATTGCCGTGCTGAAGGTGACGCCGGTAAAGCCGCTGAAAGCCGTTGAACTCGGCGACAGCGAGGTGATCCGCGTCGGCGACTGGGTGATGGCCATCGGCAATCCCTTCGGCCTCGGCGGCACGGTCACCGTCGGCATCGTTTCCGCCCGCAAGCGCGATATCAATGCCGGCCCCTATGACAACTTCATCCAGACGGACGCTGCCATCAACCGGGGTAACTCGGGCGGCCCGCTGTTCGACATGAATGGCAAGGTCATCGGCATCAACACGGCCATCATCTCCCCGTCGGGCGGCTCGATCGGCATCGGCTTTGCCATTCCCTCGAACACGGCCACCGCCGTGATTGCGCAGCTGCGCGAGTTCGGCGAGACCCGCCGCGGCTGGCTGGGCGTGCGCATTCAGGAAGTGACCGACGAGATCGCGGAAAGCCTGGGTATGGACAAGGCCATGGGTGCGCTGGTTGCCGGTGTGTCCGATGACGGCCCGGCCGCAGCTGCCAAGATCCTGCCGGGCGATGTGGTCGTCGAGTTTGACGGCAGGCCGGTTCCGGCGATGCGCGACCTGCCGCGCATGGTGGCCGACACGGCCATCGGCAAGGAAGTGGATGTTGTCGTGCTGCGCAAGGGCGAGCGGGTGACGCTGAAGGTGACGCTTGGCCGCCTTGAAGAGGCAGATGCAGCCGGTGCGGCTGAGGAAGAGAAAAAGCCGGCAGAGGAAGAGCAGAAGACCAGCGAAGTGCTGGGCATGAAGCTGGCGGTTCTCGACGATGCCTTGCGCGAAAAATTCCAGATCAATGCCGAGGTTGAGGGCGTTGTCGTGACCGAGGTGATCGCTGGCAGTTCCGCAGAAGAGAAGCGGATTCAGGCAGGCGACACCATCAAGGAAGTCGCCCAGGAGCCGGTCAAGACGCCCGAAGAAGCTGCTGCCCAGGTCGAGAAGCTGAAAAAGGGCGGCCGGAAGTCGGCGTTGCTGCTGCTGGCCAATCCGAACGGAGAGTTGCGCTTCATTCCGGTGCGGATTGAGGAACAGAAGTAAAATCAGGCTCTTGTCTTATCTTACCTGATCGGGGCGCGGACATGTTCCGCGCCCCTTGCTTTTGATATGCAACCTTTGAGTGCTCCTGTCCCGGAAGGGCATTGTTAATGACGCTACGTTATTTTCTTGTTTGACGTATGTTTTTTACGAAACGTATAGCAATTTATACGAGTGTTATCCTGGTCAGGGGCTCGCTTTATCCGCTGCCATGGATTGGGGCGGCGCAGGTGGTGTTTTGAGTGTTGTTTGTCTGAGGCAGGAACTCCAGATGGGGTAGGTTCTGGATGCGCTTTTGGTTTTCATTGCCTGTGCTCCTGCGATTTCAGCGCCTGCGCATTGCTGTTGCCGGTTTCGGCGGCGTCCTTGTTCTCCTTATCCTGAGCCTCGGTCTTGTCAGCATCCGGCAGATGCAGGCGGTGTCCGGCGGCATGCATCTGATGAGCCAGGCGACAGGCCCGCTCTATGTGGATGCGCTGCGCGCAACGGCCAGCGTCCAGCAGATTGCCGGCCTGTCGCGGACATTGATTGATGAGTGTTTCTTCCGCACGGGCGGAGATCCGGCGCTTGCAGCCTTCAATCTGCGGTCAGTCGATTATTCCGAGCTTGATGCGCTTGATATGTCGATCCGGCAACGCAATCTCGAGACGCTGGGCCAGGATGCGATCCGTGCGCGGGATGATTTCAAGAGAATTCAGGGCGAGGTTCTGGCCGTCTGCGACCAGCATATTCTGAACTCTCAGGAGCGCAGGCGCGTCGAGGAGCGTATCCGCTTCAACTTCAAGCGCATGAATGCGACGCTGGACAGGCTGCTGGAACAGGTGGATGGCGCAGTCGCGCTTGACGAGCGCAGCATGCGGGAGATGATCGGCAAAGCTGATGGTCTTGAGGCTGAGAGGGCGCGGCTCGGTTCAGCCATGGTGGAGAACTGGCCGGTTATTCGTCTTGCCTATGACCTGCGCAAGGAAGTGGAGCGGTTCGATGCCAGTCTTCTGGGAGACTGGTATGCGGCAGGCACACGCAATCTTGGCGAGGCGATCCAGAACCAGAATCTCGCAGCACAGGGCATTGGAGCGATTTCCCGCCAGCTGATGCCCTGGCTGGAGGCTCAGTCTTCTTTTCCCCGGACACGGCCGCTGCGCGATGCAATCCGCGCCGTATCCAGCGAGGTGGATGCTGGCGGTCCGCTGGAGGCCGTTCTGCAACAGGCAATTACCATCGACCGGGCCCGGACGGATGTGATGCGCCTGCTGCGGCTTTCTGAATACCGGCTGACGAAGGCGGTGCAAAAACTTGCCATCTGGGCGCGTGAGCAGAATGAGGATACCACGGCGATGATCACCCGGCGCATCGATGCCGGGATGTTCACGATTCTCGCGGTGGCAGCCTTTGCCTGCCTCGCCTGTATCGGAGCCGTGCTTGCCTTTGGTGCTGCCGTGGCGCGGCCGGTCGAACGGCTTACGCGCCATGCCAGAGCCTTGCGGGATGCGGGTGATGCCATCCATCCGGTGCCGGAGGATCTGATCAGGCGCCCGGACGAGATCGGAGAACTGGGGGCGGCGTTTGACAGCCTGATGCAGTCACTGGAGGCTGCGCGGCAGGATCTGCTGGCCTCGTCCCGTCAGGAGGTGAAGCAGCAGTTCGACCGGTTGTCCTCGGCGGTGGAGAGCATTCCGCAAGGGATCCTGATGTGCGGGCCGGATGACCGGGTGATCCTTGCCAATGGCAACTTCCGTGCATTGTTTGATCTGTCCGAGGCGGCGGTTCAGCCCGGCACCACCCGGGCCGGGGTCGTTTCAGCCTGCATCGGGCAGGGGGCGCAGGTGATTGCCGACGAAGGCCCGCAGGATCAAAGGCTGGCGGCCGGGCTGCAGGTGACACGCAAGCGTATCGTTCAGGTGCGGGACGAACGCACCATCGTGGTCACCATTGCCAGGACGGAAGAAGGCGGGTCAGTCGCGGTCTACGAAGATGTGACGGAGCGCCAGCGGCAGGAGCAGCGCATTGCCCATCTTGCCCATCATGACTCCTTGACCGGCCTTGCCAACCGCATCCTGTTCCGGGAAAAGGCCGAGGAATATGTTGCCAGCAGCCTTGCAACCGGCCAGCCGACGGCGCTGCTCTATCTCGATCTGGACCAGTTCAAGACGGTCAACGACACACTGGGGCATCCGGTGGGCGACCGGCTTCTGGTCGAGGTTGCCGTGCGGCTGCGGCAGGCGATTGGCGAAGAGGACCTGATTGCCCGGCTGGGCGGCGATGAATTCGCCATCGTGCTGCACGGACGGCGCAGTCCGGCGCAGGCAGCGGACATGGCGGACCGGATCATCGATGCCATCGGCCAGCCTTTCGATATCAGCGGACAGTGCATCTTTGTCGGCGTCTCCATCGGCATTGCCATCTCTCCGCAGGATGGGGAAGACGCGGACACGCTTCTCATGCATGCGGATATGGCGCTGTACCGGGCCAAGCAGGACGGGCGCAACATCCACCGTTTCTTCGAGATGGCGATGGATGCCCAGATCCAGCAGCGCCGGGAACTGGAGCTCGACCTGCGCTCGGCCCTCGCGGAGGACCAGTTCCAGCTGCATTATCAGCCGCTTTATGGCCTCAACCATGGTCAGATTGCGTGTTTCGAAGCTTTGATCCGCTGGCCGCATCCTGAACGCGGCAACATTCCGCCCTGTGAGTTCATTCCCATCGCCGAGGAAACCGGGCTGATCAGCGCTATTGGCTCCTGGGTCCTGAAACAGGCCTGCCGTGAGGCTTCCTCCTGGCCCTCGGACGTGCGGGTGGCCGTCAATATTTCTCCGGTCCAGTTCCGCACGCGCACATTGGTCCTCGATGTTCTGGCGGCGCTTGGCGCATCGGGCCTTCCGGCGAGCCGTCTGGAAATCGAAATCACCGAAGGTGTGCTGTTGCAGGATACGGAAGCGACGCTTACGACTCTTGAAGAGTTGCGGAGCCTTGGCGTGCGTATCGTCATGGATGACTTCGGCACCGGCTACTCGAGCCTCAGCTATTTGCAGAAGTTCCGCTTTGACAAGGTGAAGATCGACCGGGCCTTTGTTCAGGACATTCATGAGGGGGAAGACAAGCGGGCCGTGGTGCGGGCCGTTACCAGTCTCTGCGCCAGTCTCGGAATTGAAACGACTGCAGAAGGGGTGGAGACGGCAGCCCAGATGGAGGCCTTGCGCCGGGAAGGCTGTTCGCAGGCACAGGGCTTCTTCATTGGCCGCCCCATGCCTGCGGCTGATGTCCTGCAACTCCTCAAGGCGAGTGACACGCCGCAAAAGCAGGCCAGCGGCATGCCGGTGCGTATCCCGGCCTGAACAAGGCCCGCCTGAGCAAGATACGCCTCAGGCGGCGAAGTCCTGCAAGCGGTATCCCTGAATGAAGAGCAGCGCCGTCAGGTCGCCGTGATCGACGCGCATGTCCGCTTCCGCCGCCACCTTCGGCTTGGCGTGATAGGCAACGCCCACACCGGCACGGGCGATCATGGCCAGATCATTGGCACCGTCACCCACAGCCATGGTCTCGCCGAAGGCAAGCCCCATCTCCGCCACCAGCTGCTCAAGCCGCTCGCGCTTGGCTTCGCGGCCAAGAATAGGCTCGCGCACCGTGCCGGACAGCTGGCCGTCCGCGTGCTCCAGAATGTTGGCGCGGTTCTCGTCAAAGCCGATGCGCTCGGCCACGGGGCCGGTAAACAGGGTGAAGCCGCCTGAGACCAGTGCGCAATAGGCGCCATTGGCCTTCATCGTACGCACCAGCGAAACAGCACCGGGCATCAGGGTGATGCGCTTGTCCAGAACATCGGCGACGGCGGCAACCGGCAGGCCCTTGAGCAGGCCAACACGCTCGCGCAGGGCGGGTTCGAATTCGATTTCGCCGCGCATGGCGCGCTCGGTGATGGCGGCGATATGGTCCTTCAGGCCGAGTTCTGCCGCCAGTTCGTCGATGCACTCCTGCCCGATCATGGTGGAATCCATGTCGGCGATCAGCAGCCGCTTGCGCCGGCCTTCCGCAGGCTGCACAAAGACGTCAACCGGGCGGGGACCGGCCAGTGCGCGCAGGCGGGCTTCCACGTCCCGGGCGGGCAGGTCCAGCCCCACGGAGAGATCGGCGGCAACGCCGGGAGAGAGAAGGGCAGGGGCAGCTGCACTGTTCAGCAGGCGGGCTGCTTCGGCCAGAAATGTGTCATCAAGGGCCGGTGAAGCCGGATTGGAAACGAGCGTGGCAACCAGAGACGGCATCGGGGAACCTCTTGAACGGGCAGAAGGCCGGAGCAACATGGCCGGAACAGCGAAAACCGCGATCCTGATAGCCGGGCCGACGGCCAGCGGCAAGTCGGCATTGGCCATTGAACTGGCGCAAGCCGTCAATGGCGTGGTGATCAATGCCGATTCCATGCAGCTTTACCGTGAATTGCGGCTGGTGACGGCGCGTCCCTCCGCCGAAGACGAGGCACTGGTGCCGCACCGGCTTTATGGGTGCCTGCCTGCCAGCGAGGCCTTTTCGACCGGTGCCTATCTCGATCTGGTGCGCGGTGAGATTGACGCTGTGCGGGAGGCGGGCAAGCTGCCGGTGCTGGTGGGCGGCACGGGGCTCTATTTCCGGGCGCTGACCCAGGGCTTTGCCGAAGTGCCGCCGATTCCTGCCGCCATTCGGGAGCAGTGCCGGCGGCTTGCCGCTGAAGGCGGCATTTCAGCCGTTCGCTCAGAGCTTGCCCCGCTGGATGCAGAAGCCGCGGAGCGGCTGATGGACCTGCAGCGCCTGACAAGGGCACTGGAGGTGGTGCGGGGCACCGGCCGGACGCTGGCAGACTGGCAGGCCGAGGCGCATGGGACGCCGCTGCTGGGGCCGGAAGGGTTGGTGAAGGTGATTCTCGCCCCGCCGCGCCCCTGGCTGCATGCGCGCATTGCGCTGCGGGCGGAGATGATGCTGGCCCCCGAAGGCCTTGCCGAGGTGGAGGCGCTGCTGGCGCTGGGGCTGCCAGATACGCTGCCGGCCATGCGGGCCATCGGCATTGCCGAAATCGGCGCGCTGCTGCGCGGGGAATGCAGCCGGGAAGAGGCGCATTTCGCCCTGACGGTGGCGACGCGCCAGTATGCCAAGCGGCAGGAGACCTTTTTCCGCGGGCAACTGTCCGATTGGCCGCGCAAGGATCCGCAGGCGCAGGACCTGGCTTTGCTGGCGCGTGAAATCCTCAATGATTTCTGATGGTTGTCAAACTGTCAGGGAACTGTCGCCGGATTGTCGTCAAACAGCCCTTTAAAGCGCACAATCGCTCTCTATCTCCTCGTCCCGTCAAAAATAACGATGAGGACGAAGGGAGAATGCGCAATGCAGGATACCGTACTGGCGACACGCCGTTTACGCCTCGTACCCTTCACGCCGGACGATCTGGATGAGCTGAAAACGCTTCATGCAGATCCGGAAGTGAACGCTGATCTCGACATCAGCCGCCGCTTTTCCCGGCGTGTGCCGGACGATATCTGGCTGGCGAGCCGGCTGGTTGATTACGTCACCAGCCATGCGCTGCAGGGCTTCGGCATGTGGAAGGTTCTGGCCAAGGACGGCACCTTCATCGGGCGGGCCGGCTTCGAGCCGCATGAACCGACCTCCGAAATCAGCATGGAGATCGTCATCGGCCGTCCGCACTGGGGGCAGGGCCTTGCCAGCGAGCTGTCTCCGGCGCTGGTGAACTGGTTCTTCCTCAACACCTATTACAGCCACCTGATCTGTCTCGTCGCCCGGGGCAATGCGGCGGCGCGCAAGGTGCTGCACCGGGCGGGGCTCAACTGGCGGGAAACCCGCTGGTCCTGCGGTCTGCCCTGTGACGTCTACCAGATCCTCAACCCGTCGCTGCGGCGGCTGGTGGCGAACGGATGATACCCACTCGCGATGAGCCCGCCTCATCGAGAGTTGGTCAAGCCCGTGCGGCGCCTGAGCAATTTGAAGGCTGATGCGGCAGCATCGAAAGCCTTGGTATGCGACATCACCCGTGCAGGGCGCGGCTGTCCTCGGGGGCTTGCGTGCGGTCTTCGAGGCCATAGTCGCGGATGACGGCGGCAACGCGCAGGCGGTAGCCCGTGAACATGCGGGTCCGCCCGGCGGTTTGCGCGGCCCGGTGGCTGGCCAGGCTGCGCCATTCTGCAAGGGCCTCCTCATCGCGCCAGAAGGACAGGGAGACGAACTTGCCCGGTGTGGTCATATTCCTATGGATTAAATTTCAAGTTTTACAAATATGACGCCCTAATGCTAGGTTGCTTCTCCAGTGTCTGCAGCCGGGGGGCGATATGCTGAAAAAATCCTGTTTCTTAATGGCTTTGTTCTTAGTTGCTGGTTGTGACCCAGACAAACCAACACTTAGTGATGTTTCTTCGAGGTTGACGCAAAAGGTCGACGTATCAGTAGCAGAAAAGGCGCTCGGTCCTGAGGCCTATTTTGTTGATCCGTTTACTCGCTCAGGCATATCAACGCCGGGGATTTATGCGGTCAGAGAGTCTGGGCGCTATGTTAAACTGTGCGAGAATGACTTCAATACGCAGACAGCGCTCCTTGACATGAAGCGAGATGTCCAGACTGAAAGGGTGCCCGAGATCATTGAGGACAGTCTCTCTGCCTTCAAGATCAAGGTTAAAGTTCTTGGTAAGCCCTATGAGCTTCCATACAAGAAGTTACGGGTGTCCGGCTACGATGTCTTGCGAGCGCCATCTGGCGGATCGGAGACCGCCGAGCAATATATCCTCGACAATGTGTATGAGAACTGTCCTGGTGTGCTCGAGCGGAACAAGCCCTACTTCATCGTAACTGAGGTTGCGGTCGGGTCGAAGATTGAGTCCATTTCCGGCGGAGGTGTCGCGGAGCTCAAGTTTGACTTGCCGCTTGGGGTTCCGGGTCTTGATACAGAAGTTGAGGTCCAGCTTCTTGATCATTCACCTCGTACCACTGCAAACAAGGTATTTGCGATGCTTGGAAAATTCGTCAAGTAACTTCGCATCCCGGCTCCGTAACCGGGCGAGCTTATCGGCTGGCCCGGGAGCTGGGCATTGTAATCGAACTTTGAGCAGATTGAGTTATGCCAAGTTTCGATGAACTGGTCTCTTCGGGGCTTGGGTATACGTATCGATGCTTGGGTCTTCTCAAGGCAAGACATGTCAGCATCTCAGGCCTTGGTGTTCTGCACAGGCCACCCCTGTATGCCTATCAGATCCTCAATCCTTCGCTGTGGTGGCTGGTGGCGAACGGGTGATACATCACCCGTGCAGGGCGCGGCTGTCCTCGGGGGCTTGCGTGCGGTCTTCGAGGCCATAGTCGCGGATGACGGCGGCAACGCGCAGGCGGTAGCCCGCGAACATACGGGTCCGCCCGGCGGTTTGCGCGGCCCGGTGCCGGGCAAGGTTGCGCCATTCGGCAAGGGCCTCCTCATCGCGCCAGAAGGACAGGGAGACGAACTTGCCCGGTGTGGTCACGCTTTCAAAGCGCTCCACCGAAATGAAGCCGTCGATCTTTGACAATTCGCTTTTCAGTGCACCCGCAAGATCGAAATAGGCGGAGACATGATCCGCATGCGGTTCGACTTCAAAGATCACGGCAATCATGGCTGGCTCCTCCCGGCTGGCTCTGGCTTGCGAGCATGGCACGGTTTGCAGCCGGATCAAGGCTGGAACGGGCACAGCAGTTTTTCCCTGTGGGAGAGCATGAAACGGAAAACCCGGCACCGCAGATGCGGCGCCGGGCTTTCAGAAAATCAGGCTTGGCTACAGATCAGCTGGCTTTGAGCGCGCCCGGGTTGCTGGACTGCTGGCGCAGGTTGAGGCGGTTCATCGCCGCCACATAGGCGCGGGCAGAGGCCACCAGCGTGTCGGTGTCGGCTCCCTTGCCGGTGGCGATGCGGCCATTGGCTTCGAGGCGGACGGAGACTTCCGCCTGTGCATCCGTGCCCTCGGTCACCGCATGCACCTGATAGAGCGACAGGGTGGCGTTGTGCGGGCAGATGGCGCGGATGGCCTTGAAGGTCGCGTCCACCGGGCCGTCGCCGGTGGCTTCCTTCGTCTCGTGGCGGCCGTTGATGTCCATGGTGAGGATGGCCTTCTGCGGACCGCCGGTGCCGGCAATCACAGTGAGCGCAATCACCTTGGCGCCTTCGCCGGAGGTGGAGATTTCATCCTCGACCAGCGCCTCAATGTCCTCGTCATAGACGTTCTTCTTGCGGTCGGCGAGGTCCTTGAAGCGGCGGAAAGCCTCCTGCAGCGCGTTGTCGCCGAGCTCGTAGCCGAGTTCCTTCAGCTTGTCCTTGAAGGCATGGCGGCCGGAATGCTTGCCCATGACGAGCGAGGTGGCCTTCACGCCGACGTCCTCGGGGCGCATGATCTCGTAGGTCTCGGCATTCTTGAGCATGCCGTCCTGGTGGATGCCGCTCTCATGCGCAAAGGCATTCTTGCCGACGATGGCCTTGTTGTACTGCACGGGGAAGTTCGACACGGCCGACACCAGCTTGGAAGCGCGGGTGAGGAACTTCGGTTCGACGTTGCAGCCATAGGGGTAGATGTCGGAACGGGTGCGGACCGCCATGACGATCTCTTCCAGCGCCGCATTGCCGGCACGCTCGCCGAGGCCGTTGATGGTGCATTCGATCTGGCGCGCGCCGCCAGCCACACCGGCCAGCGAGTTGGCAACAGCGAGGCCAAGGTCATTGTGGCAGTGGACGGAGAAAATGGCCTTGTCCGCATTCGGCACGCGGTTGCGGATCTGGACGAACATGTCGCGGTACTCGTCCGGAGTCGAATAGCCGACCGTATCGGGCAGGTTGATGGTCGTCGCGCCGGCCTTGATGGCGGCTTCCACCGTGCGGCAGAGATATTCGATCGGCGTGCGGGTGGCGTCCATGGCCGACCATTCCACATCGTCGATGAGGTTGCGGGCGCGGGCCACCGTGTCGCTGATGATGGCCAGCACCTCGTCCTCGGTCTTGTTCATCTGGTATTTCAGATGGATCGGCGAGGTGGAGACGAAGGTGTGGATGCGGCCGCGCTCGGCAAAGCGCACAGCCTCGCCGCAGCGGTCGATGTCGGCGTGGATCGCGCGGGCAAGACCGGCGATGACCGAACGTTTGGAGCGCTTGGCAATCTCGCGCACGGACTCGAAGTCACCGTTGGAGGCAATCGGGAAACCGGCTTCGATGATGTCGACGCCCATGTCGTCGAGCAGCTCTGCCACCTGGAGCTTTTCTTCCAGCGTCATGGACGCGCCCGGCGACTGTTCGCCATCGCGCAAGGTGGTATCGAAGATGAGGACCTGGTCCTTGGAGCCGGTGGTGGTCATGGGTGTTCCTTCCCTTGGTGTCTCCCGCCAGCCCTGATGTCATACCCTTGGTAGCGGGGTCTCGGACGGGAGCGATCAGACGTAATCGGGTGAGTTCGCTATCCCCTGAGAGCCCGCCCGCGCATGGGGCAGCCGACGCTCAGGGGCATCTAAGCAGAAGCAGCTTGCCAAGCAGAAGGGCGCGCGCGGAAAGGCCGCCACGCAGAAGCGCGGTGGTCTTGGAGCCAGTCATGTCGCAAGCGGCGATCATGAAATTCAGGGCCTTTCCCGTGCCGGCAGGGCGCCGGACATGCGTTAATTGCGAAATTGTGTAGCGGATGGGGCCGCCTCACGCAAGAGGGGAGTTCCCCTCAAACGAAAAGCTCGCCCCTTGCAACCAGAACGGCCTGCCCGCCGATGCGCACGGCATGGAGCTTGCGCGCGGCAATGTCGATCTCCAGATCGATCAGCGACGGGCGGCCCATGAAGAAGCCCTGCTCGATGCGGATGAAGTGGGTGCCGTTGGGAAGCGCGTCGTAGAACTGCACGACACCGGCAAAGGCAGCCGCTGCCGAGCCCGTTGCCGGATCTTCCGGAACGCCCATGCCCGGCGCAAACATGCGGGCGTGGAAGGCGCTTTCCTGCGAGCGGGTCTCGCGGCAATAGACATAGGCGTTGTTGTGGTCGTCATGGCCGAAGGCGGCAGCCCAGCGGCTCTGGTCCGGCTTGGAACGGGCGAGCGCTTCCAGATCCCGCACCGGCACATAGGTGAAGGCGGGGCCCACCTTGAAGCGGCTGGGCGTGTGATTCTCGAAGCCGATCTCGGATACATCCAGCGACAGGGCGGCGGCGATCAGCTCCGGATTGACGGTGGGGCCGGCCGGCTCGGGCAGCTTCGGCACGTCGAATTCGGCAAAGGCGGCCGCGTTTTCGCGCAGGATGACGGCGCAGCGCACAGGTCCGATCTTTTCCTTCAGCACCACCACGGCATCCTGCTCGCCCTTCACCTCGCCGAAGCGCTCGATGGCGAGAAGGACAGCCGTGCCGACAGTCGGGTGCCCGGCAAAGGGCAGCTCGGATTCGGGCGTGAAGATGCGGATGGAGGCGGACTGGCCGGGATTTTCCGGCGGGAAGACGAAGACGGTTTCGGACAGGTTGAACTCGCGGGCAATCACCTGCATCTGCGCGGTTTCGAGGCCTTCGGAGTCCAGAACCACGGCCAGCGGATTTCCGGCCAGCGCCTTGTTCGTGAACACATCAAGCACAGCGTAACGGCGTCCCATCAGCAATGTCTCCTGCAAGTTCCCCCGGCGCGCAGAGGCCGGTTCAAGATGAGGCCGGACTTTTGCACGGTTTCCGCAGCTTCGCCAGCCCGGCTTTTTCATCTTTGGTGAATGGAAAATTTACGATTGGGGCAACAGGCGGCGTGCAATGACGCGGGCATAGCCGGGCACTTTCAGCCCCTTGAGATCCCCCGCCTTCCGCAGGATGACGATATCGGCCAGCTCCTCCTCCGGGTCTGTGGCCGCATGGGCGAGCATCCGTGCACGCAGTTCCTGCGCGGTGGCAGCAAATGTCAGTTCCTGCCCGATGCAGATGCGCTGACCGTCGAACAGGGCAAAGAGGGCGCCTTTCCGGGCCGAGTTGATGTCCAGGCCCGTCTCCTCCAGCAGTTCGCGGGCGATGGAGCCTTCCACATCGACGCTGCCGTCAGGCCTTAAGTCGTTCAGATCGAGGTTGCCGGCTGGCGGATAGCAGGACCCGTGATTGGCGGTCTTCGGCCCCATGACGCCATAAAGAAGCGCGCCGTCGCTGCTGCGCACGATGGCCGCACCGAACAGGTTGTAGGCCTCCCGGTCCGGAGCACCCCAGTCACGCCAGGCCAGAAAGGAGGCGTAATTCACCTCCGCGCAGCGGGCGGTGAGGGTGCCCCTGTCATGCTGCACCTGCAGCGTATGCAGTTTGCGCCCGTTCCACAGGTTCGGATTGGCGGTGGTGAGGCTCTGCCAGTGGGCGGCGATGGCTTTGGCTTCGTTCGCTTCGAAGGACCAGCCCTGCGCGCGCGACAGATGCATGGCAATGCCGCTTAACGGCAGGTACTGCGGCTCGAAGCTGCGCTCCATCATCGGAATGGGCTGATCCGGAACCATGGTGGAGGGGCGCTCGCTCAAGGTCCTGTAGCCCAGATGATGGTAGAAGGGCGCCGCATGCGGGTCGCTCTCCAGCAGGATGCGGTAGATTTCCTGATCGCGCGACAGATCCTCGATGGCCGACAGCAGCAGGCGGCCAAGGCCTTGGCCCTGATGCTCCGGCGCAACGAAAAGGAAGCCGAGATAGAAGTGGTCCTGCCGTATTTCTCCGCCCGCAAAGGCAGCCGTGCGCCCCTCGCGCTCCGCAACGATCAGAAGCTGCGAGGTGATGGTGGCCGGAGATATGCGCTGCTCGGCGCGGAAGGCATCCATCACCGCCGCCGGATAGCCCCAGGAGGCTTTGGCCCGGTGCAGGATCTGCGTCAGTTCCGGAGCATCGGACAAACGGGCGCGGCGCAGGCTGAGGCTTGGAAACACTGGAGAAATCCACGGATGAAAAGAATAAAGGGGCACACTATGGCTAGCGTGCCCTTTTGTGTCCCGCAAGGGCGGGATCTGTTTCTTCCGTCAGTGGCGGCCTGCCTTTGCGGCTTGATGCCCGCTCTTACGGTTTGATGCCCGCTCTTACGGCTTGATGAATGTGCCGTTGCGCAGTTCCGTCACCGCCTGGATCAGCTCCTCACGGGTGTTCATGACGATGGGGCCGTGCCAGGCGATCGGCTCGCGGATCGGAGCGCCCGAGACGAGCAGAAAGCGCATGCCTTCCTCGCCAGCCTGCACCACCACCTCGTCACCCGCCCCGAAGATCACCAGCGTGCGGTTGCCGGTTTCGTCGCGGATGTAGATTTCCTCGTTGTCGAGTTCCTTCTCCGTCAGCACGCCGAAGGGCTTGGAAGCATCGGCGAAGCGGCCTGCGCCCTCGAAGATATAGGCGAAGGCCTGACGGCGGGTGTCGACCGGCAAGCGCTTGGCGCGGCCCGGCGGAATGGTGATGTCGAGATACTGCGGATCGGCGGCAATGCCGTCCACCGGCCCGCGGCGGCCCCAGAACTCGCCGCAGACAACGCGCACGATGGTGCCGTCATCATCCTGAATGACGGGAATGTCCTTGGATTCCACATCCTGATAGCGCGGCGCAGTCATCTTCAGGTTCGAAGGCAGGTTGGCCCAGAGCTGGAAGCCGTGCATGCGGCCCTTGGCGTCACCTTTCGGCATTTCCTGATGCATGATGCCGCGCCCGGCGGTCATCCACTGCACATCGCCAGCCCCCAGCGTGCCGGTGTTGCCGAGGCTGTCGCCATGGTCAACGGTTCCGGCCAGAACATAGGTGATGGTTTCAATGCCGCGATGCGGATGCCAGGGGAAGCCGGCGAGATAATCGCGCGGGTTTTCATTGCGGAAGTCGTCCATCATCAGGAACGGATCGGTCAGCTCCGGGTTCTGAAAACCGAAGACGCGGTGCAGATGGACGCCTGCGCCTTCCAACGCAGGGGTGGTGCCAGAGATCTGGCGGACGGGACGGATGGACATGGCAGCCTCCGGATATCTTGTGAAGTTGTCCTGAAGATAGGCCGCGCCGGGGCAGGGGCCAAGGGCGCGTATCCATACACAGTGTTCAGTCTGGGTGAACGGCGCGGTGAACGGTGGAGTGCTGCAAATTGCGGCAAAGGGGTTTAAACAGGAGTGCAAAGTGCACATATCCTGCGTCATCCTGCCACAGCCATTCCCTCCTGCACGGACCCCGCCATGCAACCGGCCATTTCCATCGAAGCCCTTTCCAAGATTTATGACAGCGGCTTTCAGGCGCTGAAGTCAGTCGATCTGTCCATCGGAAAGGGGGAGCTTTTTGCCCTGCTTGGGCCCAACGGGGCTGGCAAGACGACGCTCATCTCCATCGTCTGCGGCCTTGTGCGCGCGTCATCCGGCCGTGTTCTGGTCAACGGCCATGACACGGTCACCGACTTCCGCGCCGCCCGCCGTCTGGTCGGGCTGGTGCCGCAGGAACTGACGACCGAATCCTTCGAAACGGTCTGGGCGACGGTCAGCTTCAGCCGGGGGCTTTTCGGCCTGCCGAAGAACCCGGGCCATATCGAAAAGATCCTGAAAGACCTGTCCCTGTGGGACAAGAAGGATTCCCGCATCATGACCCTGTCGGGCGGCATGAAGCGGCGCGTGCTGATTGCCAAGGCGCTGGCGCATGAGCCGCAGGTGCTGTTCCTCGACGAGCCGACGGCAGGCGTCGACGTGGAGCTGCGCCGCGACATGTGGCAGGTGGTGCGGCGGCTGAAGGAGTCCGGCGTCACCATCATCCTCACCACCCACTACATCGAGGAGGCCGAGGAAATGGCCGACCGGGTGGGCGTGATCAACAAGGGCGAGATCGTTCTCGTGGAAGAAAAGAACGCCCTGATGAGCAAGCTCGGCAAGAAGCAGCTGAGCCTGCAGCTGAACGAGCCGCTGGCAGCGGTCCCGGAAAGCCTGTCTGCCCATGATCTGGCGCTGGAGGATGAGGGCAGGGAGCTGGTCTATACCTATGACACCCAGGGTGAGCGGACCGGCATCACCAGCCTGATGAATGACCTGCGGGAGGCCGGCATCGCCTTCCGCGACCTGCAGACCCGGCAGGATTCGCTTGAAAAAATCTTCGTCAATCTGGTGAGGCAGTCCCAATGAACCTTCGTGCAATTCAGGCCATCTACATGTTCGAGATGGCCCGCACCCTGCGGACACTCTTCCAGAGCATCGTCTCGCCGGTGATTTCCACCTCGCTCTATTTCATCGTTTTTGGTGCGGCGATCGGCTCGCGCATTCAGGAGGTGGACGGCATCAGCTACGGTGCCTTCATCGTGCCGGGGCTGACGATGCTGTCGCTGCTGACGCAGAGCATTTCCAACGCCTCCTTCGGCATCTTCTTCCCGCGCTTCACCGGCACGGTGTTCGAAGTGCTGTCGGCACCGGTCTCCTATCTGGAAATCGTCATCGGCTATGTGGGAGCGGCGGCCACCAAGGCCATGCTGGTGGGGGCGATCATCCTCATCACGGCCAGTCTTTTCGTCGATCTGCACATCCAGCATCCGGTCTGGATGGCGCTGTTCTTCGTGCTGACATCCGTCACTTTCGCGCTGCTCGGCTTCATCATCGGCATCTGGGCGCGCAATTTCGAGCAGTTGCAGTTCGTGCCACTGCTGATCGTCACACCGCTCGCCTTCCTCGGCGGCAGCTTCTATTCGATCCGCATGCTGCCGGAGTTCTGGCAGACGGTGACCCTGTTCAATCCGGTCGTCTATCTCATCTCCGGCTTCCGCTGGAGCTTCTACGGACAAGCGGACGTTGGGGTGGAACTGTCGCTGGCGATGACGCTTTTGTTCCTCGTGCTCTGCCTTGGAGTGATTGCGTGGATCTTCAGGACCGGCTATCGCCTCAAGTCATGATCCGGCTGACAAGGTGAGAGAGTGCCCGGCGTGACTGCATCCGTTTCCCATTCGACGGCCGCCCTGCGTGTTCTGCGCGCCGGGCTGGCCGGTCTTGCCATCCTTGCATTGGCCGCCTGCCAGAGCGCGCAGCAGGCCTCGCGCCCGCCCGCCATGGCCGCTGTTGCCGCCGTGCCCGCAGTGCAGGCCACGGCAGCTCCGGCGCCGCTGGCGGTGTCACTGGCGCCTGCCAAGGCCGAAGTGCGCGGCAAGTCGGTTCTGGTGGTGGATATGGCAACGGGGCAGGAGCTGGACAGCTTCAACGCCGACGCACCGCGTTATCCGGCCTCGCTGACGAAGATGATGACGCTGTATCTGCTGTTTGATGCGATCGACCGGGGAGAGATTTCCCTCGACAGCCAGCTTCCGGTCTCCGCCCGTGCCGCCTCCCGCCCGCCTGCCAAGCTGGGCGTCGGTGCCGGCGGCTCGCTGAGGGTGGAAGAGGCGGTGCAGGCGCTGGCCATCCGCTCGGCCAATGACATGGCCGTGGCGGTGGCCGAACAACTGGCGGGCAGCGAGGACGCCTTTGCTGCCGAAATGACCCGCAAGGCCTTGCAGCTCGGCATGAGCCGCACCCGCTTCGTCAATGCTTCCGGTCTGCCCGACACCCGGCAGGTGACCACGGCGCGCGACATGGCAACGCTGGGGCAGGCCCTGCGCCGCCGTTTCCCGCAGCACATGCATTATTTCAGCGCCCAGTCCTTCCAGTTCCGCGGCCGCACCATCGAGGCAACCAACAAGCTGCTGGGCAAGGTTCCGGGCGTGGATGGCCTGAAGACCGGCCACATCGACATGGCCGGTTACAATCTTGTCGCCACCGGCCGCCGCAACGGCCGCCAGCTGATGGTCGTGGTCATCGGCGGGGCAACGGAAGCTGCCCGTGACCAGGAAGTGGCCGCGCTGTTCGAGCGGTATTTCGCCTCTGGCACTGCGAGCCTGATGAACTGATCTCAGTTGCCGGCCTCTATCGTCCGCAAAAGCAAATGGGCCCGTCAGTGACGGGCCCATCATTTTGTTCGTTAGGTCCTGATTTCAGGATCAGTTGCGGGTCTTGTCGACCAGCGCGCCCTTCTTGATCCACGGCATCATGCCGCGCAGCTTGGTGCCGACTTCCTCGATCTGGTGGGCGTCGTTCAGACGGCGGGTTGCCTTGAACTTGGCGGCGCCTGCACGGTACTCCTGCATCCAGTCGGAGGTGAACTTGCCGGTCTGGATGTCGGTGAGGACGCGCTTCATCTCGGCCTTGGTCTCGGCGGTCACGATGCGCGGGCCGGTGACATATTCGCCCCACTCGGCGGTGTTGGAGATGGAGTAGTTCATGTTGGCAATGCCGCCCTCATAGATGAGGTCGACGATGAGCTTCACTTCGTGCAGGCACTCGAAATAGGCCATTTCCGGAGCGTAGCCGGCTTCCACCAGGGTCTCGAAACCGGCGCGGATCAGCTCGACGAGGCCGCCGCACAGAACGGCCTGCTCGCCGAACAGGTCGGTCTCGCACTCTTCCTTGAAGGTGGTTTCGATGATGCCCGAACGGCCGCCGCCAACGCCGCAGGCGTAGGACAGGCCGAGGTCAAGGGCATTGCCCGAAGCGTTCTGGTGAACGGCCACGAGGCACGGCACGCCGCCGCCCTTCTCGTATTCGCCGCGCACGGTGTGGCCCGGGCCCTTCGGCGCGACCATCAGCACGTCAACGGTGGACTTCGGCTCGATCAGGCCGAAGTGGACGTTGAGGCCATGAGCGAAGGCAATGGCGGCGCCGTCACGGATGTTGGCTTCGATGTGGTCCTTGTAGATGTCGGCCTGCAGCTCGTCCGGGGTCGCCATCATCATCAGGTCGGCCCAGGCGGCAGCTTCAGCCACGCTCATGACCTTGAGGCCGTCGGCCTCGACCTTCTTGGCGGTGGTGGAGCCGGGGCGCAGGGCGACAACGATGTCCTTGCAGCCGCTGTCCTTCAGGTTCAGCGCATGGGCGCGGCCCTGCGAGCCGTAACCGATGATGGCGACCTTCTTGGACTTGATGAGGTTCAGATCGGCATCGCGATCGTAATAAACACGCATGGGTCTTCCTTTCTCCCGTTTATCCCTGCCGCAGGCGGTAAGCCGCTGCGGCGTTTTGCTTTCTCCGTCCGTCAGCGTCAGGCGCCGAACAGCCGGTAGAACCTGTCCACGGCCAGAGCGGCCTGTGCCTCGATGTCCTTCTCGCGCGGGCGCAGCGTATCACCCAGCATCTGGCGGATATGCTGGTCGCGCAGCGCAAGGCCGTAGAGCACCTGATAGGCCTCCTCGGCATCATCGAACTTGACGAAGCCGCGGAACCGGCCTGCTTCCAGCAGGCTGCGGGCCCGGGCGGAAATGGTATACTTGCCCTTGAGCAGCAACAGGCGCCCGAGCCGGGAATCATCCCGGTTGGACTGGCCGATGGCCAGCCGGTTCAGCGCCAGCGAGGTCTCGCCGGAGAGAACCTCCAGCAGCTCGCGCACGAAACCGGTGAGATGGGCCTTGAAGGTCGTGGCGTCGGTGGCGGCAGCTTCGGAAGCAAAGTGAACTTTGCTGGCCTGATAGGCGACGACAGCGGCCAGCAGGCCATCCCGGTCGCCGAACCACTTGTAGAGGCTTTCCTTGGAGCAATTGGCGCTGCGGGCAAGGCCGGCGGTCGTCAGGGCCTTCTCTCCGCCGTCGACCAGCAGCTTCAGCGCGCATTCCAGCACGGCCTGCTGGCGCGGGGAAAAGGCGGCTGCCTCATCCGGCAAGCTGTCGTGAAGGTCTGCACTGGCCAAGGAACCACTCCGGAATTTCTGTACCGTACCGTACGGTTCATGGTTCTAGGCGAGCGGGAATGCGCCGTCAAGAGGGGAAGACGGGGAGGGGAGCGGAAACCGGGGCGGGCCCTTTCCGGCCGGCCCCGTCTCCAGGGTCAGATCACCACCTGCGTGCCGATTTCCACGACGCGGCCTGTGGGCAGGCGGAAGAAGCTGGTGGTGTCGGCAGCGTTGCGGGCCAGCTGGATGAAGACCCGCTTTGTCAGGCTGGTGAGGGGCGGGGCGGCGGCGGGAATGAGCGTGCGCCGCGACAGGAAGAAGGAGGTCGACATGATGTCGAACTTGATGCCCTGCTTCCGGCAGGCCTTGAGGGCCCTGGGAATGTTGGGGTCTTCCATGTAGCCGAAGTTGACCGTGAGCAGCTTGAAGTCATCATTCAGCGGTGTGATCTCCACCCGGTCGTCTTCCTCCACATGCGGCACCGGCTGCGTCTTCACGGTCATGATCAGGTTCTGCTGATGCAGCACCTTGTAGTGCTTGAGGCTGTGCAGCAGCGAGGTTGGCGCGCTTTCCTGGTCCCCCGTCATGAAGATGGCGGTGCCCGGCACCCGGTGCGGCGGGCTTTTCTCCAGCGAGGCGGCAAGGTCTGCCAGCGGGATTTCCATCCGGCGCGTCTTTTCGAAGAGCTTCCGGCTGCCACGCGTCCAGATGGTCATCACGGCCAGAAGCACCGCCGCCATGAAGATCGATACCCAGCCGCCATCCATGAACTTCAGCATGTTGGCGGTGAGGAACGTGGCGTCGATAGCGGCAAAGATCAGTGTCACCAGCAGCACCGTCGGCAGCGGCCAGCCCCAGACACCGCGCATCACCAGCGCCAGCAGCAGCGTCGTCACCAGCATCTGGCCTGAGATGGCAATGCCATAGGCCGCCGCGATGGCGTCCGACGAGCCAAAGCCCAGCACCAGCGCCAGCACGCCGGCCAGCAGCAGCCAGTTGACCTGCGGCAGGTAGATCTGGCCCGATTGGGTTTCGGACGTGTGGATCACCGTCAGGCGCGGCAGCAGATGCAGTTGCGCGGCCTGCCGCGCCATGGAGAAGGCGCCCGAGATCACCGCCTGGCTGGCGATTACCGTCGCCACGGTCGCCAGCACCACAAGCGGCGTCTGGCCCCAGGAGGGCATCATCTCGAACAGCGGCTGGCTGATGGAGCCGCCTGTCTTGAGCAGATAGGCGCCCTGACCCAGATAGTTGATCACAAGGGCGGGGAACACCAGCACGAACCAGGTGTGGATGATCGGCTTGCGGCCAAAGTGGCCGAGATCGACATAGAGCGCTTCGGCGCCCGTCACGGCCAGAAAGGCAGCACCGGCCACCGCCAGGGCAACGCCGGTATGAGCCTGCGCGAAGGCGACGGCCTCCAGCGGATTGAGGGCGCGCAGGATGGCCGGATCATCCATGACATGCCCCGCGCCAGCGGCGGCGAGGCAGGCGAACCAGATCAGCATGACCGGACCAAAGACGGCCGACACCCGCCCCGTGCCGTAACGCTGGACCGCGAAGAGCGCGATGAGAATGCCGGCGGTGATCGGAATGATGTAGTCCTCGACCGCAGGCACGGTGAGTTCAAAACCTTCGACGGCGGACAGAACCGAGATGGCGGGCGTGATCACCGCATCACCGAAGAACAGCGCCGCGCCGATGACGCCGAGGGAGACGACGGCAAGGCGCATCCGCCCGGCGGCGGACTGGGCGAGAATGGCGAGTGACAGGGTGCCGCCTTCGCCCTTGTTGCCCGCACGCAGCACGATGAGCGCATATTTGAGGGTGACGATCACCGTCAGCGCCCAGACGATGATCGACAGGGAGCCGATGATCTCGGTGCTTGTGGGGGGCACGATTCCGCCATTCGTCGCGGCCCGCAGCGTCTCGCGCAGGGCATAGATCGGGCTGGTGCCGATGTCGCCATAGACCACCCCTGCCGCGCCCAGCATGAGCATGCCGTGGCCGGATTTGGGGAGATGATGTTGAGGAAGACTTGCCTCGCCCTCTAAAGGGCCGTCGCTTGGGGTCATTGCTGACACTACCCCTGCTGTTTTGTCCGCCACCGGCTGGTGTCGTGCCGTCAGGATGAGCGGCAGAGCGGACTTTGCGGAACAGGAAACGCGGGAAAGCGCTTCCGGTTCCGGTCAGGGCCATTATTTAGCCCAAAGTTTGTCAGGCGCACAGATGCGGAAACGGGTATTCTTCAGCCCGGTTGTTCCCTGGAGTTGCCGATGAAGACGCCTGTTCTTGCCCCGTGTCTTACCTTGTGTCTTGCCCTTCTGACCGCCATGCCCGCGGCGGCGGCGAGCGCGGAAGATGTCTATGAACGGGTCGAGACCATCCTCGGCGATGCCAAGGGGCTCGATCCGTTTCTGGAAGACGTGCGCCGTGCGCTGGTGACGGGCACGGGAGAAGATGTGGCCGCACTTGCGGCCTTCCCCCTGCCGGTCAACAACAATGGCACGTTCCACTCGGTTGAAACGGCAGAGGAATTCATCGCTGCCTACCCCCGGCTGGTGAGCGACGAGACAAAGGCCGTCGTTGCGGAAGCGGCCTATGAGGATCTTCTGGTGACCGATGAGGGCGTCGCCATCGGCGATGGGGCCGTCTGGCTCAGCCCGGTGTGCGAGGACAATGCCTGCGCGAAGAGCTACTGGGCGATTGTCTCGATCAACAACTGATCCCCGGTTTATACCAATGCTGGATGAGCTTTTCTCATCGAGCATTGGTTAAGCCCCTGCGGCGCTTGAGCATTTTCAAGGCGTGATGCGTCAGCATCGAAAGCCTTGGTATCAGGAGACAGGAAATGCGCATCGCTCCCTTGCATGCACTTGTTTGCGCTGTTGCAGCCTCTCTGCTTGCGGCTCCCGCCTCTGCCGCGCCTGAGAACCGCTGTGGCTGGATCGTCAATCCGACACCGGGCAACTGGTGGCTGACCGATCGGGACGGAGACTGGATTCTGGCCACGCAGGGCTCGGACCGGGAAGCGCTGGGCATGGAGAATATCGGCGATATCTCTGCCGGCGATTACCGCGCTGTGAACGGCAACTATGGCTATGCCTGCGGCTGCATGAAGGTGGAAACCGAAAAGGAAGACGGAACGCAGTTCATCACGGCCGTCTATTCCTTCCGCCAGCTCAAACTGGCGCAATGCGACAAGGACAAATCCCTGCCAAAGGTGGAGTGAAACTAGCACCCGATGGGCTTGCTTCATCGGGTGTTCGGCAAGCCCCATGCGGCGCATTTGCCTCTCTCTGCGCGCTCTGATTGGCGGCGGATTACATCTTTGTCATGACCTATCCGTAACTTTGCGCGGCTCCTCTTCGGGGTTACTCCAGTGTCACCTCAGCGCTGACTGAGAGGTGGTCAAGGAGACCAGGATGAAAAGCCGTTTTCTGATTGCAGTTGCTGCTGCAGCCCTCATTTCAACATCGGCATTTGCTGCCAGCTCGCCGCACTGGACCTACGAGGGCGCCGAAGGGCCTGCCCACTGGGCGGATCTTGCGAAGAATTTCGAGGTCTGCGAGGCGGGGCACGAGCAGTCCCCCGTCGATCTGACCCATGCGGTCAAGGCCGAGCCTGCGGATATCATGTTCCACTGGAACAAGGATGCCCATTGGACCGTGGTCAACAATGGCCACACCATTCAGGCCAACACCGATGATGGCGGCACCATTGATCTGGATGGCAAGTCCTACGTGCTGCGCCAGTTCCACTTCCACACGCCGTCCGAACACGCCATCGATGGCAAGAAGGCGCCGATGGAAGCCCACTTTGTGCATCAGGCCGAAGACGGCACGCTGGCGGTCGTCGGCGCGATGATCGAGCCGGGCGGGGAGAATGACCTGTTCAAGGCCGTGATGGACAAGGCGCCTGCCAAAGCCGGGGAAGAGGTGAAGGTTGGCGCGGCGGATGCGGCAAAGATGCTGCCCGACACACGGCACTTCTTCCGCTACGAAGGCTCCCTCACGACGCCGCCCTGTTCGGAAACCGTGGTCTGGACGGTGATGAAGGAGCCGATCAAGGTGTCCGAGGCCTCGATCAAGGAATTCGAAGCCATCTACGCCGCCAACGCCCGCCCGCTGCAGCCGATCGGCCGCAGGTTCATTCTGGAAAAGTGATCCGGTGATCCGCGCCTGGACCGGCTGTCTGAGGCCGGTTCAGGCGGGGGGGGGTAAGAACGCGAAGGGGGGTTACTTTCGCAAGTTGAAACGCCGGATCAATTCCTCGCCGATTTCTTCATAGTAGGCTGCGCTGCCATGCAGCCAGTCATGTTTCACACCTTGCTTGAATTTTTCCGAGATGAATCTGTCTTCGAATCCAATGGTGTTTATGTAATTTCGTGCGTTGAAGAATTTGCACCCCAACTCCAAATAAACTTTTTCGGAGAGATTTTCATAAATAGTCCAGAGTTGTGTGTTTTTATATCCTTCGAGATGCTGGCTTGGTGGATCACTGACAATTATTACTTTGAAATCAAGGTTTATAATTTTCTTGAGAAGAATCATCTTGTCGCGATTCTCCTGCATGAAATATTCAAAGAACAGATCATTAGTTAGCTTGTTGTTGTGTTCGGACTGAAGCCAAGCCGAAAGAAATGCAACACTGCGATGCGTCTGCTGCCCAATGTTGGTTAGTATGATCTTCTGTCCGGCAGGGCCGCTGGCGGCGGACTTCATGAAAGGAAGAGTTTCTTGCCAGCGCCGGCGGGCAAGGGCATTTTCAAGCGGCACCCAGAGCTCTTCGTCGTCGAGTGCTAGCTCGTTAGAAGTCCATGCCTTGCCATTCATGATCATCCCGCCTGCGTGCGGCAGGCCGAGTCGCTGGAAGGCGGCTGACAGATTACCCATATGGCTGTCACCTATCAGGCACAAGGAGGCATTCCCGGCGCCGGAGGCGGCTGGAGCCCAGGACTCCAGAGCGATTTCTTCGCAAAGGATTTCGTCGGCGTCCTTCGTGCTGTCCGCGGTTGCATCGCGGACGCAATTGGCTCTTGCTGCGGCCAATTGCAAGCTTGCACCGGATTTCTGGATGCCCTCACTGAAATGCGACATGACATGGGCAACACCTTCTGCCGTTACATTCCGCAGGTTCGTTTCATAAAAACGCCCGCGTGCCGGGAAGGCTGATATCAGTTCATAGGAAGGGAAGTAGTCGACGCCAGCCAAATCACGGCACAGATCACCGGCCACAGCACGCAGCACTGATTTCGAATAGATCGTGGCGCTGAGCACATGATCTCCGTTGGCGGTTGCTGTCAGCGGGACGGGCGAAACCGTGAGCAGGAACTTCAGATCCGGGTTCACCGTGCGGGCCAGACGGATGGCTTCGGCCATGTCCCGGCGCACATCTTCATAAGTCTGATTGACGAAACGAACCGTCCCGGGATCAAACGTCCCGCGCAGCGTGCCTGGGCACATGGGGTAGACATGGCCGTCGCGGTGTACCCATGATTCCGTAAGGCCCAAAGTGAAGATAAAAAGGTCAGCCTCCTCCAATCCCGTACGGATGGCGCCATGCGTCTTGATAAGTGCCTGACGGACAGCTTCCTCACTGTCGTATCCGCTGACTGGCACTACCGGCCGCAGAAGGTCGAAATGGCGGCCGCCGTCTTCTGCAATGTCGAGGATGGGCGGACGCATATCCAGCGCAACTTCCAGCCACTGACGCAGCAGAGCGGCAGTGTAGATGTTGCCGGTTCTGAACGAGAAGACGCCATACTGTCGGTCGCGGCGCATGTCCTCCGTCAGGCTGTCATCCGCAGGCTCCGTATCGATCCAGCTATAGCCATTTGCGGTCAGCCAGCGGCTGATGTGCTGCGCGAAGCAGGAGCCTGCGGTGAGAATGCGCGCGTCTTGTGCAATGGGAAACCGGGGCTGCCAGAGGTCATTGTAGACCACTGAACTTTCATGCTCCGTGATACCTGTCTTCCAGAAACTGGACTGCGGCAGGTTTGTGTATGGGGTGGTCATGGTCAGAATCGCCCAGAATTATCCTGATTAAAGCTAGGGCGTTTCAGACTTTGTCACAAGCTATGGCTGCATCTATGCATAAGGCCAAGCAGACCTATGTTTCCCCCATCGCCTTGCGGAAGCGCTGAACGCTGCCGGCGAAGCCGTGGATCAGGGCGTCGGCGGTGAAGCCGTGGCCGATGGACATTTCGCGGATGAAGGGGGCGCGGCTAATCAGCGCCGGGATGTTCTCCACCGTCAGGTCATGCCCCGCATTGACGCCGAGGCCAGCCGCGCGGGCCGCTTCTGCGGTGGCTGCCACCTTGTCCAGCTCCAGTTTCGCCCGCTCCGGACTGTCGTAGCAGGCGCCATAGGGGCCGGTGTAGATCTCGATCCGCTCCGCCCCGATGGCGGCAGCCTCAGGCGCCAGCGCCGGGTCCGGATCAAGGAACAGGGACACGGTGACCGCCCATTCGCGCGCCGCCGTAATGGCTTCCTTCAGCAGCGCCTTGTCCGCGCCGAACTGCCAGCCGTGGTCCGAGGTGGTCTGTTCCGGCGCGTCGGGCACGAACAGCACCTGATCGGGCCGCGCCTTTTCCACCAGGTCCAGAAACTCCGGCGTGGGATAGCCCTCAAGGCACAGTTCCTTGTTGGGGAACCGGTCCTCGATCAGCTCCGCCAGATCGAAGACGTCGCTCTTGCGGATGTGCCGCTCGTCCGGGCGCGGATGCACGGTGATGCCCTTGGCGCCCGCCTCCATCGCGATCGCCGCCATGCCGGTGACGCTCGGCCAGGGCAGATCACGCCGGTTGCGCAGCATGGCGATGGCGTTGACATTCACGGAAAGGCGGGAGGCAGTCATGGCGGGCGTCCGGCAATGGAATGATGCGGCTCGTGCCGCAGGACGAAGAAAATTGGCCGAAACGGCGGTTCTGTCAAACCGGATATTGCTGCGGTGACAAGAATTTATTGGGGCTGTTGAGGGGGCAAAGCCTCTCCACTGTCATCCCGGTTTGGCGCAAAGCGGCAAGACCGGGATCTAGTACCCCCGGTTCAGGAGATAGCCGGTGCCGGGGATACTGGACGATAATCCAACTTTTCTCATGGCTTTGATTTATTTCAACATATTGCCAGGAAACGACTTTCTGGTCTAGAGGTGTTCCGGTTTACTGTTCCGGTAAGCTGTTCCGGGAGCCTCTGATGACACGTCGTTCAAACCTCATTCGCCGCGAAGGCGGCACCTACTATGCCCGGATCTACATCCCCGCGGACTTGCGGGATCACTTCCCGAGTGAGGACAGGAAGATCTCATTGCGGACCAAGGACGAGGCGGCTGCCAAGGTTCGCCTCAATGCCGAAGTCAACAAGTGGGACGTCATCTTCGCTGACATGCGCGCACGCCGCCATTTAAGCGACCAAGACAAGGCAGTGGCCGTCTGGGAGCACTACGAGGCAAGGCTGAACGAGGACGCACAGAGGCGGCGTTCTATGCCGGCTGATGCGGACCTTGAAAAGGAAGCTGCTCAGGTCTGGCAGCGTATTGATCGGGGCGAGATCCGGTCAGATGACGTGGTAAGTATGATCAATGGTTATGCGGACCTTGAGCTCCTCAAGCGCGCCCGGCAGGACGACGCAAACCTTCGTTCTCGCCGCTTGAGCGCGCTGAAGCGGGACCTGGCAGCCGGCAGGTATGGCCTCGTCGAGCAGGACGTTCGTCATTTCATTGAGCGGCACAAGTTGCTGGTCGAGGATGGATCCGGGCAGTTTCGCGAACTCGGTGCCCTGATGATGCGCGCCGACATCGAGGCGCTCGAGCGCACGATCGAGCGGGATTCTGGCGACTACTCGGGGAGACCAAAGGACCCCATCATTAAGCCTGCCTACGCCAAACCCCGTGAGGTTGCGGCCCCGGGCCAGTCAATCATGGAGCTGTTCGAAATCTACGCCCGCGAAAATCCTCGAAGCGTCACGCCCGACACGTTGGCCCAGGCTCGCCGCGATATCGGTCTCTTTGTCGACCATACCGGCACGACCTTTCCCGTGTCAAAGATCGACAAGAAGGCTGTTCGCGAATGGAAGGCGCTTCTCATGCTCTATCCTGTCAAGGCGGCTGAAATAAAAGAATTCAAAGGCATGAAGATTGCCCAGATCGTCGCGCACAACGAGACGGTCCGTAAGCCGGTGCTGAGTGTGAATACCGTGAACCGGTATCTCTCCAACCTTGCTGCCTTTTGCAGCTGGCTCGTAGGGCACGGATACATCGACTACAATCCGACCGAAGGGATGTTCCTGGCCAAGGACAAGCGGAAGAAAGTCTATCCATTTACCGTCGACCAGATGAACACCCTTTTCCGGTTACCCTTGTTTACCGGGTGTGCAAGTGATGAGGCACCCCGGTTCTGGAACAAGCCGGGTGAAGTCAGGATCCGTGATCATCGATACTGGATACCATTGATCATGCTCTACTCAGGCGCCCGGCCTGGAGAGATTGCGCAGCTTGGTCTGTCGGACGTCCGGGAGGAACAGCAGACCTGGATCTTCGATATCACTGAAACCGCAGATGCTGGCGGCGGCGAAGTCAAAAGGCTGAAGACCGACGGCTCCCGGCGCGTGGTTCCGGTTCACCAGGAACTGATCGGCCTGGGGTTCCTTGACTACCTGGCTGCAATCCGGGACGCCGGCCATACACGGGTGTTCCCCCTCGCAGTTCGTAACGAGCGCGGGCAGATGTTATCCGATTTCAGCCGGGACTTTGGCCGGTATCTGGAGAAGGCTGGCCTGAAGGATGGCCGCGGCCTGTCGCTCTATTCCTTCCGTCACGGTGCCTTCGACGCCATGAGACGCGCCGGCTACCTTGATGAGCAGTTCAATTTCATCTTCGGACATGTCAGCACCGGTAATCGTGTGACACAGGGTTACGGGGTCTTGACGCAAGGAATGCTTGATCAGCGCGCCGAGCTCGTCAACGCGATCGCATACCCGGGGCTGGACTTGGAGCACCTGCGTGTCAGGTGACAGCTCGCCCGGGCTGGGCGAGGTGAGGGGACCCTAATTCTGAACTCTTTCTGTCTCTCGCATAGGGCACGAGCGTCGCCTGCGCATGCTCCAGTCACTGAAATACAAGACTTCTGACCAGGCCGGGAGAGAGCTGACCTAATAACTGCCCTCCTTTCCCTATACCCAAGTATCCTCAGAAGCAGATGGAGAAAAGGAAGCCAGCGCACTTACAGGGTCGGAAGTCAAAGCCCAGTGAAGAAGTCCGCAGCGACGCGGTTTCCGAGACGTCGCAATGCTTCGCGAACGCGCTCATTCAGGTCTTCGTAAGCTATGAAAGTGCCATCACGTCCTGGTGCCTCCTTTAGGTCTTTCGGAATGCGCAGTCCCAACCGCATCATTGTCCGCCGCTCGGATTTCCGAAGGTTCAAGCGGTGGGCTATGGACTGCTTGTCCAGAGCTGAAATGCTGAGGTTCCCGGCTTGACGGAAATGTGTCAGACGTTGCTGTGCTCTCCAAGAATGGATTGCCGCCGAAGTTCGACCTTCTGAGTTCGACTGGATAGGAAACGTAGGAAGCATGAACCGGAAGTATCGGCCCTGGAATGTTGTGAAGCTCACTCTCGCTAGCTCATTGAAATCTGACGCGCCGATCTGCTGGATCTCCCAGGAGTTCAGCGTCACCTCAATGCGAGCGCGCCTGACGTTCTCAGGTAGGTCCACATAGGTTCCAGCGGCCCTGTTCTGCCGGTCTACGGTCTTATCCATGATCCGCCAACGAACGTCAGCCGTTTCAGCACCTATCTCAACCGTTCCGTCAGTGAATGGATCTTGTCGAGCGGCGCCGCTCCCATCTACAAGCTGTAAGACCTTGCCGCGGCCGCCCCAGACCGTTCTTGGTCGACTGAGCCCAGCTTGCAGGTAATCCCGCTCCACTACCAAATGGTTATAGAGAACACGCATCATCTTCGCCCTTGCAAGATCATCCGGCTTGCTGGGGGTGAAGTCGACGCTGATCTCGATCCCGAAGAGCTTCGGAGGTTCTGTAAAGCCAAACTTCGCCTCAAGGCGAGCTAGGGCTCGCCTTACCTTGAGCACTGCCGGCTCCTGGAACTTTATCGTGAACGTCGTAGCCGCGTCATTCCGTAGCGGACGGTCGTTCTCGATATAAAGCCTCCGATCGAAGAGGTCCTCGATCTCCTTTTGCAGCCACTGAAACTGACTCAACCTCTTGAGTTTTACCTCAACCGACAACCAGTCAATGACTGCCCTGGTCTCGAATGAACGTAAATCCACTTCGGGGACCAAGGTGTAGCGATTGCGCAATCGCTTCTGGCTCATTCCTAGGTCGACCCGGCGGTAACAAAGAAAGCCAACGACAGCTGTCGTCTTGATGCTTCGCAATGGGATCGACAGCACAGGCGTTCTGATACTCATTACTGATCACTCGCATCCGACTACATTCTCCATCCCGAAGGACCTGCAAGCCATAATGCCTAGATCCGATTGATCACAGTGTGCCTCTCCGCTGCCCACAGCTATCTACTGGTCCTTCTTCGACTCAAGCATGCTCGTGGAGCTGCATTGCGTAAGTTTGGGTTCGCTCGGTTCAGACAGGGAATAACGCTTATCTACGGGCTTCTTTTAGATATTGTGCTGGTGCGGCGAAGCCCGATGTGCGCCTTTGTTTTAACTAGCATCTTCTTGAATGCTTACTTCCTAAATGCATCTGGTGAAAGCTGACGATCTTGGGGCCAAGTCTTGCTGACAAAGTGGACTTGCAAGCCGGCCGATGCTTGTTTCGAGACTGCCTTTTAGGAAGCAGATTTGGCTCGTGCTGATCTGAAAGAAGATAAATGGGAATTGATCGAAGCGTTGCTACGCCCGGAGCGGAGCCTGAGTTCCCGGCCGGTGCAGACGCTCAAGGACGCGCCTTGGGCTAGGGGAAGGGGCTGGCTTCAACACCGCCCAAGAGCAGCCCGCGAGACCTATCCTCAAGCTGAGGCCAGATCCAGTTCACTGGCAGCCTGCGCCACCGCATCGTCTCGCTCTGTGACCAGATTCACAGCCTCAAGTTTGAACTCCTTCGTGAACTTTTTGTCTCGCCATGTCCGATCCCCGTTTCCGTAGTCACGATTTTGCCTTCGTGTCCACGGAAACGGCAGCAGGACTATCAGCCAGTTTTCTGCGTTCGATTGGCGTGAGAATTAACCCATAGATTTTGGACACCTTCGCCACTGGAACTGAAGCAGAGAGTTTGAGCAAGCAATGCCAAGCTTCCTGGAGGAGTTCAAACTCCTCTTCATCCGAATCGCGATAGTATCCGGCGCTATCCGCCATAACCACTCACTAATCAAGGTGGAAGCCTGAGTCATCCAAGGTCTTACTGATGACACGTGCGAGGTCCGGGCCTAACCTCTGGTAGCCAAATAGATTGGCTACAGCGCGGATGAGATCCTCGCGCGCCATCTCCCCACTCTCTTTGACGACTAATTCGGCAGCCTTCACAATTTCCATCGGTGGCAAGTATTCAGCCTTGAGCAGTGATCCATCGACACGCGACCGGTCCCTGAGCGGAGTGTCGTCATGCTGCTGTTGGGTGAAGAGAAAATGCTCCTGCCGCCGTAATTCAGAGTCCTGCCGCAACGCATAGCTTATAGCTTGGTCAGCCGCGTCTTGGATCCGTCTACCGGTTCGGCTCTTGCCGAACGCTGAAGCTATCCTCCGAGCCACTTCTTCCCTATGAATAGGGCCTTCCACCTCAACAACTTGCCTGACCAATTTCGCAAGATAACTGACAGGAGCCTCATGCGGCTCACCGTTGTAAGAGGCAATCAGCTCTGCTTTCACATATGGGGACCCACTCAAGTTCAGATGATCGAGCGAGATTTCGGTTTGCTCAAAGATGTCGCATTCAGTCACAGCCTCTTCTGGGGCCCCGACTTCGTCAGTGAGTGGCGCACGATCGATTGAAAGCACTTGCGCTTTGTGTGCACTTTCGAGTGCTGTTCGAAGCCTCTGAATTTCGCGCTCGCGTCTGTGGAACCAGTCGGTGCTCCATATGCGATGGAACGTCCATCCCAATCCCTCGAGAACCTCCTGACGCAGCCGGTCTCGTTCGCGCGCCCACAGAGCCGAGTGATAGGCTGCACCGTCGCATTCGACGGCTAGGATGTATTGCGACGGACGGTCAGGATGACGCACGCCAATGTCAATTCGGAACCCCGAGGATCCCATCTGCGGGTCGGCCCCAAAACCCAGAGACCGAATGACCGACGCGACATCTTCCTCGAACGGACTATCCGCACCAAGGCCGGTCACGTATTTCTCTTCTACGATGCCGGTCTTGGCGAATTCAAGAAAACGTTTCAGGATGCGTAAGCCGTCACGGCTGGAGCGACTGGGGTCAAGATCGCCTGGATCGAACGAGGTGAACACCTCGCACCGTGTTCGTGCGCGGCTGAATAGGACGTTCAAGCGCCGCCCGCCGCCTTCACCGTTAATTGGCCCGAAGGTCATGCTGGTGAGCCTGCCGCCGGCGACCTGAGGACCGTATCCCACGGAAATCATGATTACATCGCGTTCGTCACCCTGAACGTTTTCGATGTTTTTCACAAAAAAGTCTTCAGCTCGACCTGTTTGTAAAAAGCGGTCAAGGGTTGCGTTCGTGCGCCGCTTATTTTCGAGAACCTCCGTGATCATGTCGGACTGAGCCTTGGAGAAGGCGACTACACCAAGCGATAAATCCGGAGACAAGCTCGCATGCTGGGCCACAGCCTTTGCGATCTCTTCAGCCTCGATCCGGTTGGTTCCAGCCCGCCCAAGGCCGCTATTCTTCGGGGCATATACGCCCGCTACACGCTTGAGTTTCAGTCCGTAGTTGTCGTCCAATTGCAAGGGCGAGGGGGGGAGAACCAATTTGTCGTCGTAGAATTCTGCGTTTGAGACGCGGATAAGAGACGGATCCCGAGAGCGATAGTGCCAGGACAGCATCCGTTGGTTAATTCCTCGGGCTTCGCAAAGCGTCAGAATGCTCTCCATCTCGGCAGCATAGGCGGGTGCGCCTTCTTCCTCATCATCGTCGTCGTTAGTGTCATCGACAACCCGATCAAAGAATGATGTTGGGGGGAGCTGCTTCTGATCCCCGACGACAACAACTTGCTTTGCGCGGGCGATACAGCCCAACGCGTCTTCCGGACGCACCTGGGAAGCCTCGTCGATGACCAGAAGATCGAATTCCACCGCTCCGGCCGGAAGATACTGCGCAACCGAAATTGGGCTCATCAAGAGGACAGGCTTGATCCGTTGGATCATCGATCCGGCATTCCGCATTAGCCACCGAATTGGCTTGTGTCCCTTTTTTCGGCCGATTTCCCCTCGGATGATACCCATCTCTCCGACGGTTCCACGCGGAACTTTATTGCTGTGCTCAAGCCGGACTAATGTTCGGCAATCCAGAATCCGGTCCCTTTCCAATTTCGCGAATTCTTCAACTAGGGCATGCCGATCAAGATCGCGCAGGCGCTCGATTTTGGGGTGCTTCCGGCGTGCTTCAGTCCATCGCGCCTCTGCGCAGGCGAATAGGTATTCATCTGCGGCCTGGGCCGGGGTTAACTGCCCCTTCAGTAGGTTGTCCACAACAGCCTTTGCACCTGCCGAACCGGCACTTTCGATCGCTCGAAGAAGGCTGACCCAACTTGAGTAAGCTGTCGGATCATTAGCCATTTTTAAAAGGTGCAGCCTGAAATCAGAGATGGGTAAGGCTTCTGCATCTCCTTCAAAACCTATGGAACGCAGGTCAAGTTGAAGCCGTCCGCAGATTGCTGTTAGTGATTGGCGCAGATTGCTCGCTGCCGAACGAATTCTCTCTGCTGTATCAACGGGATCACCAAGTGCGCTAAGGGCGCGCGTGATCTGTGAGGCTCGCTGGAATGTTCCGGCCTTCCGAATGGCTGCTAGCCATTCGCACAGGCCTGAGATCTCCTGAAACGCAGTCTTTTCACCTCGCCAATGTTCCTTGAGATTAGCTTCTAGCCATGCTTCTTCCGAAGCAAGCAGACCTCGCTTCTGCTGGATATCAATCAGGGTATCTACGAGCCTGATGCGTTCGTCCGGCTGCCGCGGCATTAGTCCACTCAGAACGCTACCAAGCTCTGCAGACGCGCGCTTGTAAGATCCGAACCATCGTTGAAAGATCGATGCCTTTCCGGCAACAAGTGACCGGCGAATAGATGAACAATCGAGCGCCCATGCGGCTGGCGAAAAAATGGTAGCCGCCGATTCATAGGCAGACTGCCAGGAAGAGCCGGTTTTCAGGGCCTCTTGCAATCGCGGCTCGTCTGCTAGGTCGAAGAGCACCTGGATGTCACTGGGTATATTTCTCGGAACATCAGCCAGAGCGGCCAAACCAGCGGCCAGCTTCTCAATGCCAGTTAGTGATGTAGGGGAAGCCGTTCCGACCGCTTCTGCAATCTTGCGGCTCTCGGACAATAAGGTCTCTATGACTCCGGCGATCGTCTGTATCTCTGTTTCCAGACGGGCTAAGTCAGTCGGCTGAAGGTTGAGGGCTCCCACGCCTCTGAATGGGTGCCGATCAGGAGGTCCGGCCTCCCGATAAGCTTCGACCAGTCTCGTCAGCGCGTTTCGACCCCGCTCACGCTCTTGAGGTCCGAATTTTTCCAATCCCTGCAAGGGTATGGATGGAGGACGGGCGCCCGCATTCATGAAGAAAATGATCTCTGCGAGCGCGCCAAACGCGGTGTCACCTGCCGTGTTGATTGGCGCGTGTAGAAGATCCGCGAGATCGTTCAGTTCATCTCGAACCTGGCGGAGGCGCTGGGGAGATGTGATACCGGGGGCAGCTCTTCCTGCCGCCGTCAATGTGCGCCCCAGCTCCTGCACGACGGCCTTTTTGTTAGCTGTTCGCGAATGAAGCTCCAAGCATATATCGCGCAAGCCACACTTCACGAGACGGTCGTGCACGACAGACAAAGCAGCCATCTTTTCAGCCACAAACAGCACTGTCTTGCCGTCGTGCGCAGCTGCAGCGAGGATGTTGGTGATGGTCTGCGATTTTCCGGTGCCCGGAGGGCCCTGAACAACCAGATCGGCACCGCGTCTTACTTCTTCAATCACCTTGGTCTGCGATGCATCGGCGTCGACGACCTGGATGATCTCTGCCGGATCAAGCAATTGATCAAGCTTGGTGCCATCTGGGAACATTGGGTCTTCATGCTCGAAACCGTGAAGAAGAAGCCCGTTCAGCAGACTGTGGTTTTCAAGTGCATGATCTGGCCAGTTGTCGAGATCAAGGTCATGATGCATCAGCAACTTGGCGAACGAGAAGAATCCAAGCTGTATTCCATTCTGATCGATCGACCATCCGCGCTGCCCTGAAACAGCCTCATGGACTCTGTCAAAATAGCCTGAAGGCAGCCATTCCTCGGTTTCCTCGATCTCGGGAAGAAGAATTCCGAAGTCTTGCCGCAGCCGTTCCTTCAGCGGCAGGTTCGTCGAGATGTCATCGTCGCGCACCCTAAGGTCATAGGATGAGGTGCGTTCATTTCGCACAAAATCGACAGGGAGCAAAATCAGCGGCGCTTCTCGGCAGATCTCGGAAGACGGACTTTCTTTCCATCGCAGAAACCCAAGCGCCAGGAACAGAACGTTAAGCCCCTGCTCATCCTCAACTGTCTTGGCATCCTTAGCCATACGGAGCAGCCTTCGTGCCAGTCCCTCTGGTCCAAGAGGGGTTTCCAGAACATCGTCGCGGAGGCGATCATCATTCACGGAATCCTCAGGCTCATAATCGGCAAGCTGCAACCCGTCATTCTCGGCGGTTGACACCTTGTCCTTGCCCATAGCCTTGAAGCGCATGCGCCGCCCGCCGGTCTTGAGGATGCGATAGACTTCGTCCGACTGCTCGTTGACGATGTTCAGGCTGTTGGAGCGTGCATTCGCGCGGTTCACATGGACAAGGCGATTACGTGTCCCGGTCTCGAGGAGTTTGCGCCTTGCATTTGCGAGAACACTCAGAAGGGGTGAGCTTTCTTTCTGCATTCGGATTCCATGGGCTTGGGGCGAAACCAATCGATGAGATTGTGTTTGTTAGTTTATCAGCCAGAAGACGCATAAGTTTCCATGATAAATTTTGGGCATGCACAGCGATTTCAGATATGTGCGCTCTTTCGCCAGATATCAGCCAAGAACCACTGATCGATCAAACGATCCCCTCCGGCTCCGCCTCATGGTTTGCTCCGGTGGATTGGTGAAGTCGGCCGCCTACTTCTTGTTCGGAGCCGAGGCCACGAACAGGCGGCGGAGGAGGTTGTCCGGCACTGCTGATCGATCGCCGGTATCCTTCGGCGGTCCATGATGCCGCAGCAGCCGTGCTTCGCACTGGCCGGTTGTTCTGCCGCGAAAAGGCAGACCCCAGGCCACGCCCCAAGATTGGCTGCTAACAGCACCTGCGGGGGCTTCGCCACCTACATGACGATGCCTGGCAGCCCAGTCAGTTGAGAAATTCCCAGGTCAGACAGTTCAACATTGCTCAAGAACCACGTTGGGCATGACCCCAGATTGTGCTCGAATTTCTGTTCGCTTTGTCGCACATGTCGAGATAATTTGCCGGTGCGCGGCTATTTGGCTGGATTGGCCTGCGGCTGATGTGAGGGAAGAGCATAGATGACGACGTTGAGCCTGGCACAGCTGGAAACTCATCTCTGGCGGGCAGCGGATATCCTGCGGGGGTCGATCGATTCCGGCGATTACAAGCACTACATATTTGGTCTTCTGTTCTTCAAGCGCCTCTCGGATGTCTGGGTGGAGGAGTATGAGGAGCGTCTGGCGCGCTATCATGATGCCAATATCGCCGCTGATCCGGACGAGCATCGCTTCGATATTCCCAAGGGCCATTTCTGGAAGGATGTGCGCAAGCACACCACCGATATCGGCACCCATCTGAACGCCGCCTTCCGCGCCATTGAAGACGCGAACATGAAGCTGCGCGGCGTTTTTCAGGACGTCGATTTCAACAACAAGGAGCGCTTTCCGGATGCCATGCTGGAAAAGCTGCTCCAGCATTTCGAGACCTATCGCCTGCGCAATTCCGATGTCGAGCCGGATGTGCTTGGTCAGGCCTATGAATATCTGATCGCCCAGTTTGCCGATGATGCCGGCAAGAAGGGTGGCGAGTTCTACACGCCGAAGATGGTCGTGCGGTTGATCGTCGAATGCCTGAAGCCGGAAGAAGGGATGTCGATCTATGACCCGACCTGCGGCTCGGGCGGCATGCTCTTGGAGGCGGTGCATCATCTAGAGCGACAGGGCAAGAACCCGAAGAGCCTGTCGCTGTTCGGCCAGGAGCGTAACCTCAACACCTGGGCCATCTGCCAGATGAACCTGTTCCTGCATGATATCGACGATGCGCAGGTGGCGCGCGGCGATACGCTGCTTGAGCCGAAACATCTGACCGGCGACAGCGTGAAGGCCATCCGCACCTTTGACCGGGTGCTGGCCAACCCGCCGTTTTCGCTGAAAAGCTGGGGCCATGATGTCTGGTCGAAGGGCGACGCCTATGGTCGCGACCGCTATGGCTGCCCGCCGAAATCCTATGGCGACCTCGCCTTCGTGCAGCATATGGTGGCGAGCCTGAAGGAAAACGGCGTCTGCGGCGTGGTGCTTCCGCATGGCGTGCTGTTTCGTGGTGGGGCCGAGGGCAAGATCCGCGAGGGGTTGATCAAGGACGATCTGATTGAGGCCGTGATCGGCCTTGCGCCCAACCTGTTTTACGGCGCGGGCATTCCGGCCTGCATCCTCATCCTGCGCAAACAGAAGCCGGCGGCGCGCAAGGGCCAGATCCTGATCGTCAATGGCGCCGAAGAGAAGGTGGATGGCAAGAACCAGAACCACCTGTCGGAAGCAAATCTTGCTACGCTTGCGAAGGCCTATGGCGACTTCACCGACGCCGAGCGGCTTGCGCGGGTGGTGCCGGTAAGCGAGATTGAGGCGAATGACTTCAACCTCAATATCAGCCGCTATGTGCATTTGGGCGGAGAAGCTGAAGATGTCGACGTTTCAGCAGAAGTGGAAAAGCTGGTTGAGCTGCAGGCAGAGCGGGATGCGGCGGAGGCGCGGATGATGGGCTTTTTGCAGGAGCTCGGCTATGTCGCGTGAAGTGCCCGAGGGGTGGCAACTTGTGAAACTCGGCTCATTCGTAGAAGAGTTTAAGGTGCTTGACAGTGCTGGCGACTTACCGCCGCTCAGCGTTACGAAAAGCAGCGGCATTGTGCTCCAGTCAGAGAAGTTTAATAAGCGCATCGCCAACGCGTCTTCACGCAACTACAAAGTCATTCGGAGCGGCGAATACTCCTACGACCCGATGTCACTATATTATGGCGCCATCGGCAGGCTGAGTGTCTGCGACGCCGGCATTGTGAGCCCAGCTTACATAACATTTCGGCTCAAGGGAGCCATCGACAGAGGTTTTTTTGACCTTTACGTCAAAACAAGTGACTTCTTAGTCGAGGTTAACAAGGTTACCACGGGAGGCAACCAAGACGGCAAGAGAAAGAAAACCGATTGGAATTCCTTTTGCTGTTTGCCCATCTTGATTCCCCCTCTCCACGAACAACGCCGCATCGCGGAAATCCTGTCCAGCGTCGATGAGGCCATTGCGGCAACACGGGCGGTGATCAAACAGACCAGAAAGGTCCGTTCAGAGATCCTTACCGTCTCCTTCCCCGAAAATCTTGCTGTTGGGCGGTCAACTGCGGATCACTCCTTCAAAGGATGGTCGATAGAACCTGCTTCGAGTATATGCGAGAGCATCATAGACTGCAAAAATCGCACTCCTCCAGTGACCGACGATGGTTTTGCAGTTGTCCGAACGCCAAACGTTCGTAACGGTCGCTTTCGTTATGAGGGACTTCAGTTCACTGACAAGCAGAGCTTTCAAGAATGGACGGCGAAGGGAATGCCTAGAGCAGGCGATATTCTTTTCACCCGAGAGGCCCCATATGGCGAGGTCTGCATGGCCCCTGCAATGGCGTTTTGTCTTGGGCAACGGATGATGTTCCTGCGCCCGGACACATCTCGCGTCAGCTCCCAGTTCCTATTGTATGCGCTGCAGTCTGGGCCGGTAAAGAAGGAGATGTTCCGGCGGGCTGGCGGTTCTACAGTCGGCCATCTGCGAGTCGGAGATGTTCGTGAGCTGCCTATTCCTGTTGCTCCCATAGATGTTCAGTCGCGCTTGACTTCCACCCTCAGGTCGCTGGATGAGGCCCTATACAGCAACGAGGAGAGCTTATCCCGCTTAGAGGCTTGCAAATCCGCCCTGATGTCCGACCTGCTCACCGGCCGCAAGCGCGTCACCGACGCCCTGCCCATGGCGGCGGAGTAAGCGCCCATGAGCCACGGCCCCGAATGGCATTTCGCCGAGCGCCCGACGATCGAGCATCTCAAGGCCATGGGCTATGGCTTCGTGAGACCGGCAGAGCATGCCGGGTTGCGCGAGGGCGAGAACCAGGTTCTGTTTCGTCCGCATCTGATCGACGCGCTGATGCGCATCAACGGGATCGACCGCGCCTCTGCCGAGGCCGCCTATGGCGAGCTTGCAGCAATCAGCGACAACGAGACTTGGCTGAAAGTGCTGCGCGGGGACTATGCCCGCAAGGTGACGGGTCAGGAGACGCGGCAGACGCTGCGGGTGATCGACTTTCTTAATCCCGGCAACAACCAGTTTTCCGTGACGCATCAGCTCAGGGTGAAGGCGGAGAACACGCGAAAGCCGGATGTCGTTGTTTATGTGAACGGCATTCCGTTGGTCGTGATCGAGGCGAAAAGCCCGCTGAATGGGAAGGACAAGACCGGCGAGGCCTTCGAGCAGATCAGGCAATATGAGCAGGACATTCCGCGCCTGTTCTTCTCCAATGTCTTCAACATCGTGACCGACGGCGCGCTGGTGCTCTATGGCGCCACCGGCTCCGGCTCGAAATATTTCGCCGAATGGCGTGACCCCTGGCCGAATGTGGAGAGTGATTTCCCCGATACGCTCGCCAAGGGCCTCTGGTGCCTGCTGGAGCCGGGCCGGCTGCTCGACCTGATCGCGCATTACGTGGTCTTCGAAAAGACCGAGACCGGCACGATCAAGAAGATGTGCCGTTATCAGCAATTCCGCGCCGTCAATCGCATCGTCGAGCGCGTGATCGAGGGCAAGCACCGGCAGGGGTTGATCTGGCACACCCAGGGCAGCGGGAAATCGCTGACCATGGTGTTTGCCGCGCTGAAGCTGAAGACGCACCGGACGATTCAATCCGAGCGGCTCACCAATCCGAACATTCTCGTGCTGACCGACCGGGTGGATCTGCATTCCCAGATCAGCGGCACCTTTGTCGCCTGCGGCCTGCCGAACCCTACGGCGATCGAAAGCATTCGGGATCTGCACGCGCTGATCCGCAGCGGCAAGGACGGGCACACGGCGCTGTCCACCATCTTCAAGTTCCAGGGCTCGAAGCAGGCGATTGCCAATTCGGAAAACTGGATCGTGATGGTGGACGAAGCCCACCGCACCCAGGAGAAAGATCTTGGCGCCTATTTGCGCGCGACGCTGCCCAACGCCCGCTTCTTCGGCTTTACTGGCACGCCGGTGAAGAAGGACGACAAGAACACCTACGAGAATTTTGGTGTGCCGGGAGAAGGCTATCTCGACAAATACGGCATCGACGACGCCGTGGCCGATGGCGCGACGGTGCCGATCTATTACACCGGTCGCAAGACCGACTGGCACATCGACGAGGCGAAGATCGATATCCTGTTCGACACCTGGTTTGCCGAGCTGGACGATGACAAGCTCAACGAGATCAAGAAGCGCGGGGTGCAGATCGAGGATCTGGTCAAGCATCCGCGCCGCATCGAACTGATCGCTTACGACATCTGGACGCATTTTAAGCAATATGCCCAGCCAGATGGTTTCAAAGCGCAGATCGTCGCCATCGATCGCGAGGCGGTGATCCTCTACAAGCAGGCGCTGACCAAGGTCATTGCCGAAGACCTGAAGGCCGAGGGCATGGAGCCTGCCGAGGCGCTCGCCCGCGCCGATGCCATGTCGGCCTGCGTCTATTCGATCAACCAGGAAGACTGCAAGCCGAGCGAGGATGCGCACAAGCAGGCGATCCGCACTGAGCTGAAGGCGCATTATCTGGATGCCGAAGCCGAGAAACTGGCGAAGAAGGCATTCGGTCGCAAGGGCGACGACCCGCAGTTCCTGATCGTCTGCGACAAGCTCTTGACCGGCTTCGATTGCCCGATCGAAAGCGTCATGTATCTCGACAAGCCGCTGAAGGAGCACGGCCTGCTGCAGGCGATCGCCCGCACCAACCGCGTATCTGACGCCCGGAAGCGCAACGGGCTGATCGTCGATTACATCGGTGTCTCCGGCCATCTGGAGGAAGCGCTTTCTTCCTACCGCGCCGATGACGTGAAGAACGCCATGCGCGACCTGGACGATCTGCGCAACCAGCTGCGGGCAGCCCACTCCGCCGTCGCCGCGTTGATGAAGCCGGTGAAACGCAAAGCGAGCGACAAGGACGCGCTGAAGGCGGAATATGATGCCTTCGTGAAGCTGCTCGGCACCGAGGACAAGTGGTTCGACTTCAAGGCCAAGGCGCGCAGCTTCATCGCGCTCTATGAAACGCTGAGCCCGGACCCGAGCGTTCTGGAGTTCACCGCTGACCTGAAATGGGTCGCGAACTTCCTGCTCTACGGCACCCAGCATTTCGAGAAGCGTCAGGCCTTCGACCAGATGAATTACAGCGAGAAGATCCGCGAGATGCTGGAGAAGCATCTGGAAGCGACGGGTCTCAGCGTTACCGTCAAGCTGCGCCACATTACCGATCCGGAGTTTTGGGAAGATTTCGATCCTACGGCCAAGACCGAGGAAGACCTGATGACGGCGGCGATCCGCAAGACGACGGAGCTGCGCAAGACCGTCACCGAGCGGATTGACGACAGCCCGCATCAGTATGGCAAGTTTTCCGAGCGACTGCGCCAGCTCTTGGAAAAACTCGAAAGTGCGCAGCTCTCTTGGGGCGAGAAGCTGAAGGCAGCCGAAGAGTTGGCGAAGGACATAACGGCTGAGGATGCCGCCCATGTCGAAGCGGGTCTTTCTCCCGGCGCCTATGGCATCCTGCAGATCCTCAACGGCTTTACCTCGGGAGCTGAGGGCGAGGCTCTGGCCATCCGGCTGGAAGGACTTTACACCGATCCAGTAACCGCCCCATCTGGCTGGTGGGAGAAGGATGGCCTGCGCAAGAGCCTGCGCCAGCAGGTGCGCTCCATGGCGCATCTGGCGGGTCTGACGCAGCTGAAAGAGATCCCAGAGGAGGTCGAGGCCTACGCGCTCAAGCATTTTGCGGGGCAGTGACATGGCCGTCTATCGCATCGGCGCACAAGAGATCGAATACACCCTGCGACGATCGCCCAAGGCCCGCAAAGCAAGCCTCAGCGTGACGCCGAAATCCTTCGAGCTCCTCGTGCCGGAAAGCGCAACTGACGAACAGATCAGCGCCGTGCTGGACCGCCGGCGGGCCTGGATCATAGAGACCGTGCAGCACATGGCCGAGCGCGCCAGAGCGCAGACGCGAGTCTACCAGTTCGTGACCGGCGCCAAGATCCCTTATCGTGGGCGGATGGCCCGGCTAACCATCGAGCCCTTCGACGGCTCCCTGGTCGAGGTCAGCTTCCGCAACGGTTTTCAGATCCGCAAGCCCGCCGACCTCTCGGCGGCGTCCTCTGACGCTCTCATCGAGAGCGCTCTCCGGCTTTGGCTAAAACGCCGCGTGCGTGATGACGCCCGTGACTTTGTCCGCAAGCATGGCGAGCGCCACGAGTTGAAGCCGCGCGGCGTTCAGATCAAAGACCAGAAGCACATGTGGGGCAGCTGCGGCCAGGATCAGCAGATCAACCTCAACTGGCACCTGATCTTCGCCCCGAAGCCCGTGCTCGAATACGCTGTTGTTCACGAGATGTGCCATCTTAAGCACCGCAACCATGGGTCAGAGTTCTGGGACCTCGTGGGACGCGTGCTGCCAGACTGGCAGGAGCGTAAGGCCTGGCTCGACAACAACGAGCATTTGCTGGGGTGGGAAAGGGTGGAGCCGCAGCTTGCAGGGTGATGCTATTTCCTGCACGTCGGTTTGGGCAAGAAGGTGCTCAATCTGGATCGAAAACTTAAGTAAATATTAGATTTTTTCCCAAAAATGCAAATGATAATAGTAAATTATTCTTTGGTTGATTCTGTATTTTCCGGAAAATTGAAAATGCAAATGAGGGAAGTGATTAGATTTTGTCTCGATAAAGGGTTTATAATTATTTTTGATTGAACTTGTTATTATATATTTTGCTATCTAGTCCTGGCATTCCGTTCATGGAAAATTGGGGCTGAAGTGCCGGGGATTGTGCATTGATCTTCGGGAGCAGGTTGTGAAAGCCTGGCAAGAAGGCAGTTCCGTGCGCAGGCCGCTGCACAACTTGGAATGAGATCCTCCGGTGCGATCCGCTGGATTGCGCCCGCCGGAGATGGCGAGATGTGCCCTCTCGAAACAGGCCGTAAACCAACGTCCCCTCTGGATCGGCACGAAGAGTTCATTCTCGCTCTGGTCGTGGAGAAGAAGAACATTACGCTTTATGAGATTGTTGTCAGGCTGCTCAAGGGCGGGAAATGAAGAACGGGCGGAGCAGTTTGAGCAAATGGTTTTGCCTGCGCGGGTTTACATGCAAAAAACGCACACGCATTCGAACCTTGCGCCTGACCTACATGATGGCGCAGATGATGCTCTACGATGTTATGGGCAGCTCCTCATACACACTCTGATCCACCGACGACATCGTCGTGATGAACAACCTGACGGTCCACAAAGAAGCTGGTGCCCGCGGGGCCATTGAAAGCGCTGGTGCAGACCTGCGCTGTCTGCCGCCCTGCAGTTTAGATTTCAACTCGATTGAGATGGCCTCTCCAGGCTCAAGACGCTGTTGCGTGCCAAGGCTGAGCGAACGTTAGGTGCTCTGTGGAATTTCGTTAGAGACTTCGTTGCCCAGGTCGGACCCGAAGAGTGGCCAACTACTTTGCCGCTGCCGGATCAAAGTAGATCCGCTCTAGGTGCGGCGAGACATTCATTGCGCCCCTACAGCCAAAAACTGTCAAACTGGTAGGTTTGGCGCCGCTCTGGTTGAAGCCACAGGCTGGAAGCGCTGTGCCGATGTTCCTCTGTCATTGTTGGTGTCCATTTCGATTGAACCTCCACGACATGCTGCGAGCATCGATAAGCGTGGCACCCGAATGAGAAACGAGCTGAATGTAAGTCACTCATTCAGCTCACCCGACGTCCCGAGAAATATGTTTCCGTCCTTGGCCGGCAAGGCTTGGGACCTTAAGCGTTGACACCAATGCGCCGCCGCTCGTAACCACTTTGGGTTGTTCTTAAATCGAGCCAGCGCCAGCACCCGCCGCACCAGCTTTGTTGGTTGGCAATGCCGGGCCAGAAGTTGACGCAGTGAGAAAGTTCCAACTTTTGTCCCGAAAGCGACAACATAATGGAAAGCTTCGTCAACATTATGTTGCGTTTGATAGCCATCCAGCTCTCCAGTGGTCAACTTGTCGCCGTGAAAGGTTGACATTTAGCGCAGCAGGAGCGGGGGGAGATTGTCGGTGACAACGTGGATGACAACTTTGCGTCACCCTCGTAGGTTGCATATCTTTTTATGGGAGGTTTGGTGCCAAAAACGTTTGTGGCGCCTAAACGCATCCCGATCGACGTTCCACGGAAACCCTAGGACTTCGATTTCAGGAGAAAGGATGCCCTTTGTGTTGCGGCAAGGACACGTTACTAAATGCGCTTCCAAGGTGCCCTAGCTTACCCCCGTAGTCCACAGTGATAAGCGTTTGTTTATCTGGCACCCGTTGTGATTATTAAGGGGCTCCATGTGTTGAATTGGAGCGCACGATGACGAGATACAGGATTGATGCTGTAGCAAAGCACATCCGGAAGAAGCACCCAGGCTGCCCAGACTTTGCCGTTGCCTGGTTCGCTGCTGAGATTGCCAGCAAGAACTGGACAGGTGCCACATTAGGCAAGGCTGTTGGCATAACGATGCAAACGCACCTGCGCCACCATCACACCGACTACGACACTCTCCTGCTGACAGGGATAGACCGAGAAGAAGCGCGCCGGCGCGTGCAGCCGCGCGTAAACGCCATGATAGATAGCTGGCGGCGGCGAAAGGAAACCAAGTCCCAAGAAGCGCAACCGGACAAGGGGAGCGTAGAAGACGATGGTCGGTAACTACGAAAACTGGGACTATCTCGCAGGAATTCTGAATGAGCGCCTCGATGAAAAGGGATATGACGCTTGGCACGCGCTAAGCAAAGCCGGGATGAGAGGCACATATCTAACCTTCCTTCTATCGGGGAGAGCTCGTCTGAAACCTCGATTCGTGAAGCCCGTGGCGCAGGCGCTGGATCTGGACGAGAATTGGCTGTTCTGCGTCGCGCTTGAAGGTATGCAGCAGACCTATGACCTTCCTTACGTAAGCGAGTTCCTATGGCGAATGTTCTCATCATTGGAAGAGGCAAAGCTGCGAGCAGAGGCGAAGCCGGAGGGGCAGGAGCCGCGCGAGGTGCAGAAAAAGACTAAAAAGGGCAAGAAAAGAAAGAAGAAGACTGACTGACCGCGCCACCAGCAGTTCGAACTTGCTGTTCTATCCGCTCCTGCATTCCCGACCGGCGCATTTTGGTGTGCATCCGCTCGACATGGCGCGTTACAGGAGTTTTCGCCAGAGGCTTCATCTAGAGCCCCTGCTATCCGGCGCAGGGGTTCTTTCCGTCCGCGCCAGCCCCCGAGACGTTTCCGCGCGGCCCTTCGCTATAAGTAACTCATCAGCATCAACAGATGAGCGCATGACATGAGCAGCTTGACGATCCGCGACTACCTTACCGAGCTGGTGATGGCCGCCGGCCTCAACACGGATGATCTGGACGGCCCACCCGGTTCATCTGAACGCCTGGTGCGCCTCGTTCTGGACGGCACTGCCAAGCTGCCGCTCGAGAAGGTAACGGCTGTTGCGGCTATCTTCGGCTGTGACGCAAGAGCCCTGTTTCGGGTGGCGCTCGCACAGTTCTACAGTGCGGAAGCCATTGCACTCATGGAGCGCATGCTCGGGCCGCAGGAGAGGAGCGCCGGCGAGGAAGCATGGGTGAGTTTTGTCAGACGCGCGGCGCCTGCTGATGTCCAGCCTCCGGATAGATTTGCACGGCGCCTATTGAGGACGCTGTTGAACAGGACCGTATAAGAGGCTTCAGGCAGGAAATTCAGGCCGCCACGCTTAAGCGCTAGCCACGGGTTTTTCCGATCAAAGGGCTCCCGGGCCCGGAAACCGCCCCCAGACAAGAATTTGGTCTGAAGTTGCGACAGCACCGATGTGCCTATTGCAGATGAGGTATTGTCAAGTGCACTCGCCGGCCTCAGATCGCCTCAGGTAGTCCAGGATGAACTTGTCACTCACGAGCAGTTCTTTGGCGAACGAGGCAGCATTCACGTCCTCGGCAATGGGACGGGCAAGGGAAGTCATGCGGCCAGGCTGGCCAGTCCCTGAGACTGCGGGCAGCGGGTTCTGCTTGCCAGCTCCATTGCGGGCGTCGTTCTCGATCACTGTTGATCCCCTCTTCGACGGTGCCTCAAGTTGACTTGGAGAACCCGGTCTCTCCGTTGCTCCCGAAACCGGGGAGCACCCAGCCTCGGTCAGTCGATCATACGGCAACAGGTCCTATCCGGCGAGTCTTCGCAATGCGTTGGCGGATCCTTGTCATCCGCGCAGAAAAAGGTATCGCGGGTGAGAGCCAGATTCTTGGGTCGGCGATCGGTCCCTAGGAACGCTGCCATTCCCCGTTTCGGTGCCGGGTTCCAAGTCGAGAAACACGATGGAAAGAGCTGCGTGGACGCGGCGATGGTGCCGGTATTCGGTTAACTGCGCGGGTATGAGCGACGAGTGACTACCATGGGAAGCGCATCCGTCTGGCCAGGTCAAGTTGCAAGCCCCTGCACGCCAACGGCCCAGAGAGCCAGAGAGTATGAGCGCCAAGGGGCGCGGTTGGAAGCGTTGAGGTGATCCGAGGTTGACGAGAGAGCTGCAGAAGATACCTTGAAAAAAGACTGGCGTTGAACGGCCGCTTGTCTGGCCTGCGAGACGCCTCGGGAGCTTACTGGATCTGCTTCTCCAGAGCCCGTCGAACCAGGCCGCATCTGGTATCGATGATTTTTCGGACGGCCTTCAGAATCGGATGGCCGATGCCATCCTCTGACATTTCCTCCAGCAATGCGCTGGCTTCTGGCCCGATCGCGTCTGCCATCCGCATCAACTCGCCGGCGAGCATGCGCGTCGCGGCCTTGTTGGACGGCACGAGCGAGGCCCAGTGCTCCATCTGGACCGTGTCTGGCAGTGACCTGCTACCGAGAGCCATTGCCATTTTCTTTGACAGGCGTGGATAGGCAGCCGTGCAGATGGCATCATACATTGGTGCCAGGTCCGGCGCTTTCCCGCGATAGAGCAGGGCATAATTCTTGGCATGGGCGTTGGCATTGCCGATGAGGTAGTGGAACATCAGCATTCGCTGGAAGCGCAATGTCCCGGCCGCGGGCTTGGCCGTGGTCTGCCGGATCAGCTGGAAGCATTGACTGATGCCCGGGCCACCTTCTTCCTCATACTTGAGCTCTGGGGGCACGCTCAGCGCCTGGCAGAAGTCTTCCTGATGCAGACGTTCGATCCGGCCGTTATCAAGCATCACGCGGTCGTATCGCTCGACCAGGAAGTAATCGATTTTGCCAGCCGCTCCCTTCGAAACAGCAGGGGCGTCGAGGCCAAGACGGCGCGCGAGGCGCATGCAGAAGACTTCGTTCTCCACCGTGCCATCGAGCCCTCGATGAAGGGTTTGAGGATATGCGTCGTCGGCCCGCCGCCTCTGGGCAGCACGATCTGCCCGCCGATGACAGCCACGGCCAGCTTGTCCTGAGCACCTGCAAGCGAGAGGCGCACTCCGGCTTCTCCGCCCAGCAGGGGGCGCTGCCGGAGCTGGGAGAGGATCTCTTCAAGATGCGGTTCATCAAGCGCCGCAGAATCGTCCGAGGCCGGGTCCGGTGGGAGCTGCCCCGCCGGAAGCAGTGACAGGGCACCTGCACATTCCCCGCCGGTGATTTCGAGCAGCCCGAAGGCGTTGCCTAGAGATATGCCGAGCGCTGCGGCCAGCCGGCGTCTGGCGCCTTCATCTGGCAGGAGCCCCGAGAAATAGGGGCGGGCGGCACGGTCGGTGAAGGGCTTGTCCCGAAGCGGCAATGAGACAGACAGAGCAACAGGATCCGTGGCGAGGTAGCCGCTGTCATAGGTGAAGGTCAGCGCGGCGTCCTCGCTCTGCTTGAGCTCGCCTGCCTTCCGGTCCTTGAGATAGACGTCAAGCACGCGGGTCATGAGGACGCACCGCGGGAGGTGATGCAGACGCTCAAGCCAAGCGTCTGCAGGACAGTCAAGGCCAGACCGATCCGGCAGCTCTCTTTGCCACTCTCCAGTTCGCGCACAAACCGCACGCCCACGCCTGCGATGCCTGCAAGCTGTTCCTGCGTAAGCTGCTGACGCTTCCGCTCAGTCCGGATCAACTGGCCAAGCGCTACGCTGTCGGACACCGTTGTCATGTGAATCATCCCTTTCGGGACGATTGGAACACATCTGCCGCGTCATTGCACGAAAAAGAACCGATCGGGATGATTGGCGCTTGAGCTTTCGACGGCAAGCCCAAATCATCCCGATCGGGACTTGATGGAATCTGTAACGGGGAAGGGGTGATGCAGAGCGTGGCTGCCGCTTGCCCTGAAGGGGGGCTGATCCGGAAAAGTGGTCCGGAAAACTGTTCCGGTAGCGGTCTGCGCCGGTTGTTCAAGTGCTTGAAAAATATGGAAAATTAGACAATGGCTGGGGATACTGGATCCCCACCTGCGTGGGGATGACAACGGAGGGACCGGAGCGCGCCCCCCCCCAAAAAAAACAAACGGCGCGAGGCCGTGTCCCGCGCCGTTCGTGTCTCATCAGATCTGAGCCATCACACCCGGTTCAGCAGGCGGGCGCGGATGGTGCCGGGGAGGGCGCGGATTTCCTCGAGGATGTCGACCGCGTTCTCCACCTTGCCGTCCACATCCAGCACCACATAGCCGGTTTCTTCCACCGTCTGCATGAACTGGGCGTGGATGTTGAGATTGTTGCGGGCGAACAGGTCGTTCAGCGTGCGCATGGCGCCCGGCACGTTGCGGTGCACCTGGATGAAGCGGGTGGCATCCGTGCCGCGCGGCAGCTGCACCTGCGGGAAGTTGACCGCACCCACGGTGGAGCCCACGTCCGAATATTCGACGAGGCGGCGGGAGACTTCCTCGCCGATGCGCTCCTGCGCCTCTTCCGTCGAGCCGCCCACATGCGGCGTCATGATCACGTTGGTGAAGCCGCGCAGCGGGCTGAGGAACTCGTCGTTGTTCGACTTGGGCTCGGAGGGGAACACGTCGATGGCCGCACCGGCGATGTGGCCGCTCTTCAGCGCGGCGGCGAGGGCGTCGATATCCACCACCTTGCCGCGGGCATTGTTGATGAGGAAGCTGCCGGGCTTCATCTTCGCCAGCTCTTCGGCGCGGATCATGTTCCGCGTCTCGGCCGTGTCCGGCACATGCAGCGACACGATGTCGGAGCGCGACAGCAGCTCGTCCAGCGTGTCCACCGGCATCACGTTGCCGTGGCGCAGCTTGTCCACCTTGTCATAATAGATGACGGTGAGGCCCATGGCCTCGGCCAGTGTGGCCAGCTGGGTGCCGATGTTGCCGTAGCCGACGATGCCCAGCGTCTTGCCGCGCACTTCGCGCGAGCCGGTGGCCGTCTTCATCCAGCGCCCGGCGTGGGCTGCGGTGGACTTCTCGAAGACGCCGCGCATCAGCATGACGATTTCGGCAATGGTCAGCTCGGCGACGGAGCGGGTGTTGGAGAAGGGGGCGTTGAACACCGGGATGCCGCGCTCGCGGGCGGCGGCCAGATCCACCTGGTTGGTGCCCACCGAGAAGCAGCCGATGGCGACCAGCGTTCCAGCCGCCTCGATCACCTCACGGGTCAGCTGCGTGCGCGAGCGGATGCCCACCACATGCACACCCTTGAGCGCCTCGATCAGCGCCTCCTTGTCGAGCGCCTTCGGCAGCATTTCGACATTGTGATAGCCGCTGGCGTCCAGCACGGCCTTCGCCGTGGGGGAAATGCCCTCCAGCAGCAGCCAGCGGATCTGATTCTTCGGCCGGGACAAACCGTTGCTCATGGGCTTCTAAGCCTTCCTTGTGGGACCTTGCGGTCAGCAATCCGAGAGGGGCGGGCCGGAACGGAATACGGTCACCGGCCGGAGCCGGTGACCGTATATTGCGTTGCGGCGCGTGCGTCTATGGCCTTGCAGGGTTTGACAGGGCCTTTCGAGGAAAGGTTACAGCCCTTCGGCGCCGCGCTGGACGGCGGCGACGCCGGTGCGGGAGACTTCGACGAGGCCGAGCGGCTTCATGATCTGGATGAACTGCTCGATCTTGGAGGTGCGGCCCGTGATCTCGAAGACGAAATGATCCGTCGTAGCGTCGATCACCGTGGCGCGGAAGGCATCGGCAAGGCGCAGGGCCTCCAGACGCTTCTCGCCATGGCCAGCCACCTTCACCAGCGCCAGTTCCCGCTCCAGCGGCTTGTCATTGCTGCCAAGGCGCGCCTGCACGGTGAGGTCGGTGACCCGGTGCACTGGTACCAGCCGGTCCAGCTGGTGGCGGATCTGCTCGATCACCATCGGCGTGCCGGTGGTGACGATGGTGATGCGCGACAGATGCGCCTCATGCTCGGTTTCCGAAACGGTGAGGCTGTCGATGTTGTAGCCACGGCCCGAGAACAGGCCGATGACGCGGGCCAGCACACCCGGCTCATTGTCCACCAGGATCGATAGGGTGTGGGATTCGATCTTGTCGCTGACTTCGGCCATGAAATAGGCGGAAGGGGCGTTGACGTTCTGTGCGTTCATGACGGTTCCTTGCCTCAGACCAGTGCCTTGCCTGCCGAACCGATGGCATTGGCCACCGCCTCGTCATTGGCTTCATCGGGAAGCAGCATTTCGTTGTGGGCCTTGCCCGAGGGAATCATCGGGAAGCAGTTGGCAAGGTTGGCCACGCGGCAGTCGAAAAGCACCGGCCTGTCGACGGCGATCATCTCGCGGATGGCATCATCCAGCTCGCCCGGCTTCTCGACGCGGAAGCCAACGCCGCCATAGGCCTCGGCCAGCTTCACGAAGTCCGGCAGGCTTTCCATGTAGGAATGGGACATGCGGTTGCCGTGCAGCAGCTGCTGCCACTGGCGCACCATGCCCATGTACTGGTTGTTGAGGATGAAGATCTTGACCGGCAGGTTGAACTGCACCGCCGTGGACATTTCCTGCATGTTCATCAGCACGGAGGCATCGCCCGCCACGCAGATGCTGAGTGCATCGCGGTGGGCAACCTGCGCGCCGATACAGGCCGGCAGGCCATAGCCCATGGTGCCGAGGCCGCCGGAGGTGAGCCAGTGGTTGGGCGATTCAAAGCCGATATACTGCGCCGCCCACATCTGGTGCTGGCCAACTTCGGTGGAGACATAGGTCTCGCGGCCCTTGGTCAGCTCGGCAAGGCGCTGCAGCGCATATTGCGGCATGATGATGTCGTTGTTCGGCGTGTAGGCAAGGCAGTTGCGCGCGCGCCACTGGTTGATCTGGGCCCACCAGCCCTTGAGCGCTGCCGGATCGGCCTTGGCCCCGGACGAACGCCACAGGCGGACCATGTCTTCCAGCACGTGGCCGACATCGCCGATGACCGGAACATCCACCTTGACCACCTTGTTGATCGAGGAGGGGTCAATGTCGATGTGGATCTTGCGGGCGTTGGGGGCGAAGGCATCGATGCGGCCGGTGATGCGGTCATCGAAGCGCGCGCCGATGCAGATCATGACGTCGCAGTCATGCATCGTCATGTTGGCTTCGTAGGTGCCGTGCATGCCCAGCATGCCGAGCCAGTTCGCGCCGGACGCCGGATAGGCGCCAAGGCCCATGAGCGTGGAGGTGACCGGGAAGCCGGTGAGCTGGACCAGCTCGCGCAGCAACTGGCTTGCGTGCGGGCCGGAGTTGATGACGCCGCCGCCGGTGTAGAAGACGGGCTTCTTCGCGCTGGCCATCAGCTCGATGGCCTGGCGCACGGCATTGAGGTCGCCCTTGATCTGCGGGCGGTAGCTCTTGTGGGCGGCTGCCGGGTTGGCCGTCGGGCCCTGATAGGTGCCGGTGGCGAACTGGACGTCCTTGGGAATGTCGATCACGACCGGGCCGGGGCGGCCGGAGGTGGCAACATAGAAGGCCTCATGGATGATGCGCGGCAGGTCGTTGACATCGCGGACCAGCCAGTTGTGCTTGGTGCAGTTGCGGGTGATGCCGACCGTGTCGCATTCCTGGAAGGCGTCCGTGCCGATGAGATGGGTCGGAACCTGGCCGGTGATGCAGACCAGCGGAATGGAATCGAGCATCGCATCCGTCAGCGCCGTGACCATGTTGGTCGCGCCGGGGCCGGAGGTTACCAGAACGACGCCGGGACGGCCGGTGGAACGGGCATAGCCTTCCGCCGCATGGCCCGCGCCCTGCTCGTGGCGCACGAGGATGTGCTCGATGTCGTCCTGCTGGATGATCTCGTCATAGATCGGCAGTACCGCGCCGCCGGGATAGCCGAAGATATGTTTCACACCCTGGTCTTTAAGCGCCTGGAGCACCATGCCGGCTCCGGTCATCTCCCGTGTCATCGTCTGCTTCCTTGCCTTGGCTTCTTGATCCGAAATCTCTTGATCTTGCCGTGTTTGAAGTGTGTCCAGAGGGCTGGAACGAAAAAGGGCTCCCGAGGAGCCCTTGCTGCGCGCCAGCCTGTTCCGAACGGGTCTACCGTTCAGGCCGCGCGCGTTCCTACTACCAGAAGCAGCTGAGAAGCTGCGAAAATCTGCTTCGCCATCGGGCGTCCCGCTTCCTGACTGCCGGTCTTGCTGTAAAGGCCGGTCATGACAAGTTCAAATCCCGCAGGCCACCTTCGGCAGCTGCTGCAGTTGCGCTGCACACTAGTATTGGTGCCGAGGGTTGGTCAAGCGGAAATTCTGATTATTTCGCAAAAGCCCGTTTGCGTTGCCGAAAGTTGCGGAAGGGGTCGGACGGCTTCCCGGAGTGGCTGATTTCTGCGGATTTTCACGGCCTCTGAAAAGTTTTACACAGGCGCCACAAAAACTTCATCGAACCCTCTTGCATGTCCGGGAGGTGCTGGGTATAAGCCGCTCATCCGAAGCGGATAGGCGCTGACGCCGCCGCGACGAGATGGGTGTATAGCTCAGTTGGTAGAGCATCTGACTCTTAATCAGACGGTCCAAGGTTCGAATCCTTGTGCACCCACCATCTCCTTCCCTTGAAAATTTGAAGTAAGCTCCGCGCAAGCGTCGGCACTTATCAGGCCATGACTTAAGGGTTGTATGGCCTCTTTGATGCAGCCTTGAATGGATCGCCGGAGCGTGTGCTTGCATCTTCCTGCTTGTAACTATCGCGCTCGTTCCGGCCATGGTTTCGCGCGGAGTCCCAATGAAATCCTCTCTTGCAGCCGTTGCTCTGATCGTTCTGGGCAGCCTTCCTGCTGCCGCTGACACGCTGGCCGAAAAGCCGGATTGTGCGGCCGATCTCGCCTATGCCGTGAAAATGCTCGACGAACTGCAGATCTGGCGCAGGATTGAGCCGCGCCCCGACATGGTTCCAGTCGAGGAAAACGGGCGTTGCGTGCTGCGCAAGGGGGGCTTTTCCTTTTTCGGAAAGGGGCTGCCTTATCAGATCGAAATGGATGAGGTGGTATGGACCGTGACGTGGGGCGAGCCCGGGCGCGTATCGATACCACAGAAGCTTGTGCTGGACATCAAGAACAGCCAGCGCACACCGCTTGTGGCGGGCCTGGATGCTGAAATTGTGGAGTTGATCGAGAGTTTGGAGTCCAGTTCCTGGAGCCTTCATTTTGACTATGCGATAGGGCCGGATTGGGACTGGCTGGAGCTGAACCGTTTCGGCTTCACTGGTCCAACCGGTGATGCCGTCCAGATATCCGGACGGCTTCAGCTCGTCGAAGATACGCTGCCCCTGGAGCCAAATCAGGCCCATCAAGAGAAAGATCTTGGCATCAAGAGTTTGGAGCTTAAGGTGCAGGATGAGGGATATCTAGAAATAACGGCCCTTTCTACATTCAAGCGCATGCAGCAAAAATTGCAATGGCCGGAGAAAAGCTCCGATTTTTTTGTCAAACTATTGCTATCTGATGGGGTAAGGCAATTGCCCGAAGGGCTGGTGGATCAGCATAGTCGTTCAGCGCTTCTGGCCATGGTCAAAATGCTACCGCACCCTCATGGCATCATGCATTTTAAAATAAACTCCGAAACTGGTCTCTTCCTCAGCGACATCGAAGCTCTTGAGGAGGGCGGGGAGGAGCCCTTGGTGGAGAGATTGCAGCGCGCGGGCATCACGATCTCCGCAAGGCATGAACCCGTTCTTCCCTGACCAGTCGCCGGTCTTCGTCCTCGCCATCCGTAAAAATGCGATGCAGATCACGGATCTGCAGGGCGGGGATGTGCATTGTCAGGACAGGCCGGAGCTTTCCGGCATTCTGGTTCTGATGACACGCATGTGGAGCTCCCATGAAATCGCTGTTCGCCACTGGCGCCCTGATCCTTGCGGGCTGCGTTTCTGCTGCCGGCAGTGCGCAGGCTGCGGAAACTGACTGCGCTGCCGATGTGGCCTATGCCGCTTCCGTTCTCGAAAAGGCCGCGACTGAGCGCGCCGGTGCGGCGCTTTCGGCGATGACGCCGGTGGAGGAGAATGGCCGCTGCATTCTGCGGGATGTTTCCCTGCCTTTGACCGAAGGGATGGTCAGCTACACGATCGAGGCGGACGAGGTGGCCTGGACCGCGCAATGGGGCGAGGGCGGCCGGGAGAGCGCGCCGCAGAAGCTCGTGCTGAAGATGACCGGCGCGCGCAACATCCCGATGTTCGAGGGCATGCAGGAGTCGATCTATCAGATGCGGCTGATTGGGGAGAGGAACCCCGGCAGCGTTCATCTCGACTACGAGCTGGACCCGGAGCGCAAGCAGCTGGCGCTGAACCGGCTGGAAATCGACATGGGCGGCGGCACCCGGATGCGAACGGCGGCGCGGCTTGAGGCGTTTGATCTTCCGGCGCTGCTGGCCGAGCCGGCGCTGCTGGCCGAGCCGGCGCAGATGGACAAGGTGGCGCAGATCCGGCTGCATGAGCTGGACTTCAAGATCGAGAACGGCGGCTTCTTTGAATCCATGTCGGCGGTCTGGATCGCATTCCTTTATCCCGCCTACGGCGATACGCCCGAAAGCGCGGTGGAGGCCGCAAAGCAGATGCTGACCAGACAGGCTGAGGGGCTGCCGGATCAGCTGGTGGATCAGGACAGCCGCAAGGCATTGGCCTCCATCATTGCATCCGTTCCCCATCCCGCCGGTCTGATGCATGTGAATGTCAGCTCGGCGAAGGGGATTTCGACGCTGGATTTTGCGCCTCTGGCCACGCTGGGGCCGGTGACCCTTGAGGCCGTGCTGCCCCATCTGGACGGCGTGAAGATCACCGTGCGCCATGATGACGTGCCTTCCTGCGTCTGCGAGAGCCGCTGGTAAGCCTGCGCAGTGTGATCAATGACTTTTCTTGCGCCCGGTCAGGCCCGCCTGTCCGGGCGTAATTTTTGCCCGCAGCTGTGAATTAAATCCTCGGTTGTATCTGGTTGCAAAGATCTGGCGCATGCGGAGGGTGCCCATGCCCTCCGCAGCTTTGCGTATTCAAGGTTGCATGCGCGGTGTGCTCTGTCACTTCATCTTATGCGTGCAAGGCGTTCAGACTGATTCCGTTTTCCGGCCTGCCCGAAGACGTTTTTCTGAATTCAAGATTAAAGCCTTAATACGCAAAAATATCGTGGTTAATGAAGTATTAAATTATTAATTTGTGGCTATAAAAAATCCCGCTAAGGTTGTCACGAAGGAATTTCTTCTGCGTCTATCCAGACAAGCCCATGGGGTGAGAGGGTCTGCGTCGAAGACTTTCATGGTTGAAACCGGGAATCGCGCAATGACGAGTGTTTTGCCTGCAAACGGATTGTGGACCAGCTGGATCGATGACGCGCCTGTTCTGCGGCGCCGGGCTTTGCGCCTGACGAAAGGGGACAGGGAGGAGGCGGAGGATCTGCTGTCCTCCACCCTGATCAAGGCGATTTCACACGTGGAGCGTGCAGAGACGCATATCCGTGAACCGCGTGCCTTCCTGCTCTTTGCGCTCAAGAACGAGTACATCAGCAGGTTGCGCCGCAAGAACTCGGAACGTCAGGTGCGGGATTTCTCGGCTGACATCTATGAGGACAACGACACGGGTTTTGCGGATGTGCGCCCCTCGCAGGAGCACCTGCTCTGGCAGCAGGAAATCCTGCGCCGGGTGATGGCGGTCATGAATTCCCTGTCCGCAGAGCACCGGCGGATCTTCGAGCTGCGCTTCTGCGAGGAGCAGAGCTACCGGGACATCGCCGATGTGCTGGGCATTTCCGAGGCGCTGGCGCGCAAGCGCGTGCAGACCCTGCGCCAGACGCTGAGGGCGGCCCTTGGCGAAACCGGGCAGGAGCACTGGAACCAGCCGCAAGAGCGGGCCACAAAAACCGCCCCCTCGCGGCCCTCACGGACGAAAGCCTGACGCGTCCAGATTTATGTCGGGTCATCGCAAACCGAACAGGAACAGGAAATGGCCGATCAGCTTGTAAATTCCCAGATCACCGATGCGGTCACCCAGACCAATGTGAAGGTGGTCGCCGAAGCGCCGTCCCAGGCCATCGCGAGCCTTTATCAGGTCAGCAGCCATGCGACGGGCCTGTCGATCCAGAATGCGGTTCACAGCCAGCAGGCGCTCAACCAGGTCATGACGGCGGTCGTCTCCAAGGCGGTGCAGCTGATCATGGAGGTGGGCCAATAACATCAGGGCGGCGGATTTTCTTTCCATTCCGTCCTGACGTGCTCAGGGACGCTCCGGTCCGGCCGGAGTGCGATGAGGGAGTGGTGCCATGGCCACGAAAACGTTTCTGGACCGCCTGCGCCAGTCTGCCACCGCTGCGGTGAGCGGGGCGGAGGGGACGGGTAAGCAAAGAGCCTGGCGGGATGGCTGGCTGTCCGACTGGATCCACGGCGGAAAGCCGGTGGCAGGCGGGAAGGGGCAGCCGGATACGCGGGAGGTCAGCCTGCAAGGCAGAGCGGCGCCCATTGAGGCGAAGCCTTCGGTGACCGGACATGCGCCAGCCACAGCTCCGGCCACGGCGAAACCGGCTTCCCGCCTGTCCGCAAGGACGTCTGAGCCGGCGCCTGAGCCGGGGGCTCCGGGTGTTTCACGGTCTGCTCCGGCAGGGGGCCGGGCGGCCGGAAATGCCGGTGAAGGTTCGCCGGGCTCCGTTAACGTTAACACGAGCCCGTCCGGGCGGGCAGGGGGCTTGCCTCAGTCCTCGCCCCAGACCTTGCGTCCGGTGAACGGGCCCCCCGTCAACGGCAGGCCGGTAAACCTTGAGGCGGCCTTTGCCCCGCAGCTTGAGAAAGACCTGTCAAAGGAGAAGAGAATGCCTGGAGATCCGACTGCCCCGGTGGGCGCGACACCGCCTGACACTTCGGCGCTGAACAAGCAGATCGTGCAGGCGGTGAACTTCACCAACTATCAGAATCTGGCGAATGCGCCCGCCATGGTCATCACGCCGCCGGAGATGAGCGTCGGCCAGACGACCGCCATCGCGGTGCAGGATGCCGAGAGCTACATGAACGCCATCATGCAGATCGCAGTGGCCGGGCAGGCGGTGGCCATCAAGAAGGCGGCGCAAGGGCCTGCGGGCGAGTTGATCGCCGTGCCGCTGATGGCGGAAATCCAGGCCATGGTGCAGGCCGCCGTCGCTGTCTATGGCAGTGTCAGCACCACCGCCGGAACCTCGGCCTCCACGGTGATCGGTGATCTGAAGACGGCCGTGTCCTGAGGGGGCGCGGGCTGATGAAATCCTGAAGAACAGGCACGGCAAGCGTGCCGCAGAGGCTGGATCAGCTCCGGCCGTTGGGAAGGTGTGTCATGGAACTGAGTACGGATGGCTTGTGCCGCGATCTGGATGTACTGATCCAGTGCTTTCTTGAAAACTGGGCCGAGGAAATCGGCCAGACCTGTGGCGCGCCGGGAGAGAGCAGGCTCTTCAACGTCTATCCTCAGGTCATCACGCAGCTGTCCTGGGCGCGCACCGCGCTGGGGCAGGCGGGTGAGTTGCTGCAGCTGTCCAGCACCGGAGAGGTGACAGCCGTCACCACCTGCGAGATGGCGGCCGTGTTCGAAGCGGATGGGGCAGGGGCAGCTTCATGCTGTCCTCCGGTCCCGGACAGCAGTTCCGACAGCCTGATGCGCGATGCGCTTGCCTTCATCAGCCAGTCCATGCGCAGCACCAGCCGTTCGGCCAAGACCCGTAAGGAGAGCGAAAATGACGGACGTAGAGACCGGTACCGGAGTTGAGCCCAAGGCTGAAACGGCGTCCGCGCAGGCCGCCGCCCAGCCCCCGGCGCAGAGTGCTGGAGAGATTCCGGCTGTTCCGGCGCCGCAGGTTGATGTGCCGAAGGTGCCTGTGCCCGAAGTGCCTGTGCCTGAAGTCGCGGTTCCGGTGATGACGGCACCGGCGGCTCAACCCTCTTCTGCCGCTGCTGCCAGCGCCGGGAGTGTTCGGGGGGAAGGGCGTGACGCCGGGCGGGGCGAAGGCCGTGGTGCGGGGCGCGGAGAGGATGAGGCCGGTGCGGCGGATCAGTCGTCCGCTGCCGCCACCGGCGAGTTCGTCCGCGATCTTGCCGGCAGCGGTGGAGGTGGCAAGGACGCCGGCGCCGGAGGGGCCGCCACAGGGGCGCAGCTGCTGCGCCAGCTGCTCATCGAGCATCTGAAGGTCGCAGCCCTGCAGTCGGGCTATGCCCAGGTGACCCAGGCCCTGCCGAAAGTGCTGGCGGCCGGCATTGAGGCGGGGCAGCGCAAGAAAGCCGCAGATCAGGCCTATGAAGAGGGGCTTGCTGTTGCCGTCAAGGTGCTGAGCAGTGCCCGCGACGCGGCGAAGAACCTCTCCAGTTCGATCCAGGGTGAGCAGGAGACGCTGGCCAAGCTGCTCGCCAACAACGAGGAACTGGTGAAGCTGCCGCAGGATGCGGTGAAGGCCCTGAGCGTCATGGAGCAGATCGGCCACAATCTGGCGACCCAGAAGGCCGGACTGTCGAACCCGACCGTGCGGCAGGGGCTTCAGTATCAGATCGAACAGATGAAGCAGCATCTCACCGGCTCATCGCGCTGATTGAAGCTGAACATCATGAAGAACTTGCGCCTTCGCGATGAAATCGCGGAGGTTTTGCGCTTTATATTTCGCGTATGTTCTTTAATTTCATGAAATCTGTCACGCGGGGTGGTGGTTGGCGTCTTTTCTTGTGCAGGTGATTGGCTGATCCCGGCCACGCCGCAGATCAAGGAGATGAATATGGCCGCACCCACTACCGTGAGCCCGATGATCACTGATGCCGTGACCCAGTCCAACGTCAAGGTTGTTGCCGAGTCGCCGGCGATCGCGCTGAGCACGCTCTATCAGTCCATGTCCCACTCGACCGGCATCATGTTCCAGAATGCGGTCGCCGCCCAGCAGCAGCAGAACTCGCTGGCCCAGGCCGCGACCAACCAGGGCATCATGCAGATCTATTCCGTCGACACGACGGCGGCTGCCGGTGCTTCCGAGAAGGTGGCCCAGACGGGCGTGTCCGACAATCTGACCAGCCTTCTGACGGTGCTGCAGTCCTTCAGCTGACCGCAGACCGCAGGGACGCACAGACCAGACCAGATTGGGGCCGGCTTCATGCCGGCCCTTTTGTCATGTGCGGACCTGCGAAATGCCGGCACGCTCCCTCACGGGCGTCTGGGATTGACGTCCTATGAGATGTGAAGGGCCGCATGCGGTGCTGGCCCGCCTCAAGGAGTAAAAAGAGATGGCCGATCCCACCACCGTGAGCCCGATGATCACCGATGCGGTAACCCAGTCCAACGTGCAGGTCGTTGGCGATGCACCTGCCGTGGCGCTCAGCACGCTGTACCAGTCGCAGGCCCATTCGCTCGGCATCCTGTTCGAGAATGCGGTTGCCGCCCAGCAGCAGCAGTACACCCTGTCCCAGGCGGCAGCCAACCAGGGCATCATGCAGATCTATTCCGTCAACTCCACGGCTGCGGCAAGCGCGACGGAAAAGGTGGCGCAGACGGGCGTATCCGACAATCTCACCAGCCTCTTGACCATTCTCGGCGCGCTGGGCGGGACCGGCCGCTGACCTGCATCATGCCGTGTGTCAGCGAAGACAGGGGCCGGCACCATCCGGCCTTTGTTTTTACACCCCGGCTGCACGCAGCCATTGATTGAAAAATTCCCGCTCTACCTCACACTGGCGGCGGGATGGCGTCCTAAGGGGTGTAACGGGCCTGAAGCTTCGAAGGCCTGCTTGAAGGAGTGAATTACATGGCTGATCCTACCACCGTGAATCCGATGATCACCGATGCCGTCACGCAGTCGAACGTGAAGGTTGTCGGCGAAGCTCCGGCTGTCGCCATCAGCACCCTCTATCAGTCGATGGTGCATTCGACCGGCATCCTGTTCGAGAACGCCGTTGCCGCCCAGCAGCAGCAGAACTCGCTGGCGCAGGCCGCCGCGAACCAGGGCATCATGCAGATCTACACGCTGGACACGACCGCAGCGGCCGGTGCGACCGAGAAGGTGGCCCAGACCGGCGTTGCCGACAACCTGACCAGCCTGCTGACCGTTCTGAACGCTTTCAGCGGCGGCCGCTGAGCCCTTTCCCGGACCTGAGGAGCCGGGATCACTGGAGCGCTGTCCTTCTCTTGCGGGAAGGGCTGCGCTCCCTTTTGCGTTTTGGCGCCGGGCGGGTTTATAAGGCGGATCAGAAGACAGCACGGCGGCAGATGCGCGCCGGATCACTCAGGTTAATCGCATGTATCTCGTCGCCGCCCTTTACAAGTTCGTTCCTCTGGAAGATTTCCGCGATCTGCGCGGCCAGCTGCTGGAGCTGTGCGAAAAACATGAGATCTGCGGCAGCCTGCTGCTGGCGGCCGAAGGGATCAACGGCACCATTGCCGGGGCGGAGGAAAACCTGCGCCATGTGCTCGGTGTCATCCGTCAGGATCCGCGCCTTGCCGATCTGACTCACAAGGAATCCTGGGCCGAACGCAAACCCTTCCAGCGCATGAAGGTGCGGCTGAAGAAGGAGATCGTTACGCTGGGCGTCGAGACCGTCGACCCGCGCAAGCGTGTCGGCTCCTATGTGGCGCCGGAGGACTGGAACGGCCTCATTTCCAGCCCGGACGTGCTCGTGATCGACACCCGCAATGACTACGAGTTCGCCTTCGGCACCTTCGAGGGGGCGCTCAATCCCAAGACCCGGTCTTTCCGCGAGTTTCCACAGTGGCTGAAGGCGCAGCAGGCGCTGGAGGGCAAGCCGAAGGTCGCCATGTTCTGCACCGGCGGCATCCGCTGCGAAAAAGCCACCTCGCTGCTGCTGGACATGGGCTTCGAGGATGTCTTCCACCTCGATGGCGGCATCCTGAACTATCTGGAAAAGATGCCGGAAGAGAAGAGCCTGTGGTCCGGCGAATGCTTCGTCTTTGACGAGCGCATCGCCGTCGACCACAGCCTCAAGGCCACCTGGGGCCGCAACATCCCCGAGGAGGCCAAGGACTTCGTCCGCAAGCCGGACGTGGAGACGAAGGCCGAGACAGAGGCATAGCCGCGCCACACACTCTGCGTCGCCCCGGACGAAGCGGAGCGCAGATCCGGGGACCACTCGTTTCCAGAGCGCAGAGACATGTAGGCAGCGCTGAGGCTTGAAGCGTAGCTGATATCAAGGCTTTCGGTGTTGACGCATCACGCCTTGAAATTGCTCAAGCGCCGCACGGACTTGACCAACTCTCGATGAAACAAGCTCATCAAGAGTTGGTATGAGCCTGCCGCCCGTCTTGAGGTCACGGTACTTCTCTGCAAATGAGTAGTCCCCGGCTCGCGCTGCGCTTGGCCGGGGCGACCCTGTACTTCTCATCGCAGACTCGAGACAACATCCTACCGGTATGTAGCCCTTATACCAAGGCGCTGAGATGCTGACGCATCACGCCTTGAAAATGCTCAAGCGCCGCACGGGCTTAACCAATGCTCGATGAGTCAAGCTCATCGAGCATTGGTGTTATTCCGCCGCTCATGAATAAATCACCCTCCCAAGAGGGCGTGGGAGCGCTGCGGCCCCAAAGGGGCGTCTTCACTTGTCCCAGATTTTGGCCTCAGCCCTTCGCCCCAAACCTGTAAGCGGGCAGGCCCGTCAGGCCGGGGCGCAGGTGGAAGAGGCTGCCGGACTGGGGCGCGGCTTCGATGCTGGCGGCATCGTCCGGGCGCAGGCTGGTGATGACGAGGTCTGCCAGCTCCGGCCCGCAAAAGCAGGGCATGGTCGGGCGCGGCACGGGCAGGGTGAATTTCGCCAGAAGCGCGCCTGCGGGTGAGAAGCAGTTCAGCACCCCGGCCGACACGCCTGCACTCCAGTAATTCCCCGAAGAATCGACCGTGGCACCATCCGGGCGGCCCGTCTCGTTGGTGAGCTGGGCAAAGCGGGTGCGCTCCGACACGGCGCCGGTTGCCGGATCAAAGCGCCAGCGGTCCACCCAGCCGGGGGAACTGTCGGCGTGATACATGGCCGTGCCGTCCGGAGACCAGGCGAGTCCGTTGGAGACATGCACACCGTCGAGGATCTGCGTCACCTTGCCATCGGGAGCCACCCTGTAGAGCCCCGCAACCGGCTGGCGCGGCGAACGGTTATCCATGGTGCCGACCCAGAAGGCGCCGTCCGGCCCGGCCTTGCCGTCGTTGAGGCGCGTGTGCGGATTGCCGGCCTCGATACTGGCGATGGTTTTCTGCGCGCCGGTTTGCGGATCGAACAGGATCACCTGATCCCAGACGGCCACGATCAGCCGCCCATCCTCGCACAGGGCGAAGGAGCCGACTTCATTGGCGAAGGTCCAGGTTTCCAGCTCACGGCTCTGCCAGTCGAGAGCGTGAACGGCCTTGCCCTTGATATTGGTGAAGAAAAGCTTCTGGCGGCGCTCATCCCACGTGGGACATTCGGCCAGCGCGAAGCGGCCATCGAGCAGGCAGGTGATTTCGGCAGTCAAGAAAGGCTCCAGATCCGTGGATGCGTCGTTTGCGCGCACTATAGGCGGAAGGAGCTGCAGGCGTCGACCTTGCTGTGGTCAGTCGGTGCTTCGGTGGGTACTGTCCAGTGGAAAGGCGGTCTTGCGGACGATGGGCCGGATGGCGAAGGAGGATTTCATCCGCGAAACGCCGGGCAGCCGTGCCAGGGTTTCGCGGTGCAGCCGCTCGAAGTCGTTGGGGTCCTCCGCCGCAAGCCGGAGCAGATAGTCCGCATCGCCGGCCATGAGGTAGCATTCCATGATCTCGGGGGACTGCCCCACGGCCTGCTCGAAGGCGAGAAGGACCTCGTTGGACTGGCCCGTCAGGGAGATTTCGACGAAAACATCCATGCGCCGCCCAAGCTTGCGCTGATCAAGCAGGGCGGCATAGCGGCTGATGATGCCGCAATCCTCAAGCGCCCGCACGCGGCGCAGGCAGGCAGATTGTGAGAGGCCGATTTTTTGTGCCAGATCGGCGTTTGGCATCCTCCCGTCCTGCTGGAGCAGGGTGAGAATACGCTTGTCGATCCGGTCTAATTTCATCGCGCCTCGCAGAATATGCGGATTATACCGCCCAAATTCGCATTGTAATGCAAAAATGCCGCTTACGCTGCAAAGAACGCAAGCCTATTCGATCACATCTCCTCTAGTGTCATCGCATAAATCCTTACCAGAGAGGAATAAACGATGCGCATTGGTGTGCCAAAAGAAATAGGGGCTGACATAGATAGCGTTTTCAGTTTTACTTGAACCACCAGTTTTGCAGGACGCTGACGAGATTGGCAAC